>NZ_JBALDZ010000220.1:0-34235 GCF_036917155.1 Nostoc sp.
TAGACGAGCGCCCATACTTTAACTTACCTCGGTAGATGCATTCTCCGTGTTTATTTATCTTTACATAGTTTGGTTTTTTTTTGCCTACCTACTTAACTTAGCACAACTGTATCCAATTAAATCCTCTAGGTTATTTAAGTAAGCCCAGAGTTTTACGGTCTTGTCATAACTAGCAGAAGGGATGGTCTATTTTTTAACCAACATTACCCGCAGACAACACTTGTTCAACTGTAAGCGCAATTTCTGGGAAAGTTGCAGACACAATTTGCTGACTCCCGCTAAACTCTTTTTCCTCGTACAATCCTTCTGACAACAATAAAATCGTAATTTTTGACTCTATTGGATCTACAATCCAATATTCAGGAATCTCTAACGCTGCATATTCAGAACGTTTATATCGATAATCGCGTTTTACTGAATCAGGACTGACAACTTCCACTACTAATATCGGCGCAGACTGACAAACAGCAGACTCATCAAGGAATTCCATTACCTGGTCAGCCCTTACAACATAAACATCAGGCAATCTTGACTTTCGCCATCCCGTTCTTACTCCTGCCTCTCTAAAACATAGCCAAGGTAAACTTAAGCGATTGATTTCTGTGTCAAATGTCTGTTCAAGGAATTTAGCAAGTAGTAAATGTCTAAAAGTTGGTGGATTCATGCGTTCTAGTTTCCCATCCACCAGTTCATAACGGCTATCAGTACCATCGTTATAAGCGAGATATTCTTCAAAAGAGTATAGACGCTCTCTAGTTGTCTGTGTCATTGGAAACTACCTTCACAAATCAACATCAGTAGCTAATTTTGTAGTTTTTTTACCAAGCCCCTTCGGGGCGGGAACTCTTAACAGGGAACTCTTAACAGGGAACAGAAAAAAAATTAGCCCCGAATACAGGGTTTAAAGCCCCTAAATTTATTTATGAAAAGAGATAAAAATATTTGAAACGAGATGGCGTCAGCCACGATGTTTCAATGTGTCCTTGTACAAATCCCCTGATTTTAATTATGGGGATTTCCCTGTTGCCTGTTGCCCGTTCCCTGTTCCCTTTTAAATGAATTTTTTTAGAGGTTGTTTGAAAAGTCTAATTTATTAATAGCCCTGGCGATTAGAAATCGCGGCTACACGAGACAAAACCCACCTCCGTGGGTTAAAAATCCTTGATTTTTCATGCTTTCCACGGAGGTGGACTTGGTTTGTGTAGTAGCGAATTATATTCGCCTAATACTTTTCAAACATCCTCTTAGATAGCTTACACTTTTGACTTCACTACTGGCTGTGATGTTTGTAAAGTCTGGGGCAAACTCCAGTCGGGACGCAAGCTAGCGGCGTTGCGTAAATAGATATGATGAATTGAGGCGGAGGCTGGTAGATAGGCGTGAATTAAGAACCGAATGCAGCGCTGCAAGCTACCTTCGACGTGCATTTGCTGCACATCCAACATGGCCACATTATCCCAACCAGGACGCGCTCTAGCGATCGCCGCCGGGAAAATCGCATCCAAATCCCGTGTCACAGAGAAAGTCACACTGATCATGTCCCTTGGCTGGAATTGATTCCGGTTTTCCAGTTCATCTAGTAGTTCTGTAACTACCTCTCGGATTACCTCAACAGTATTTTCTGAAGCGGTTGTTGCTCCGCGAATAGCCCGCATTTGCCAGTCCACGCCAAAATCCTCCTGAAAAAAAGTTAGGAGTTAGGAGTTAAGAGTGAGAAATTAAGATTTTTAACTCATAACTCCTCACTCCTAACTTCCAACTCATATTAGGGTCGATATAACCACAACGGTAAACCACTGGTAGAGACTTCAAATTCGAGCCAATCAATTCCAGATCGAATTCCTGATGAAAACTGACGACTCCCCGGTAGAAGGCGACTCAATAAGGGTTTACGTTCTTCTAGGGTATAGCAGAGAGTTTTTTCTGGGTCAAGACCGACTAGCTCTGCTGTCCAGCGACGGGCATCTTCTTCAGTGCCCAAGCGATCTACAACACCCAAGGCTAGGGCTTGCTGTCCAGTAAAAATCCGACCATCGGCGAAACTTTTCACAGCTTCTACTGTTAAAGAACGGCCATCTGCTACCGTTTGGACAAACTGCTGATAACTTGTGTCAATCAACTCTTGCAGGATGATTTCTTCTGGTTGAGTCAGTTGCCGATCAAAAGCCAAAATGTCTTTGTAAGGCCCAGACTTAATTACCTGGAAGGAAACACCGATTTTTTCTAGCAAGCGTTCTAAGTTATTTCCACGCAGAATCACACCAATACTACCCGTAATCGTACCTGGGTTGGCGACGATGTGTTCGGCTCCCATGCCGATGTAGACTCCTCCAGAAGCCGAAATATTCCCAAAGCTAGCGACGATTTTGATTTTTTCGCGCAAACGCTTCAGGGCGCTGTAGATTTCTTGGGAATCTCCGACTGTACCGCCAGGACTATCGATACGGAGCAATAATGCCGGAAACTTTTTTTCTTCTACAGTTTTCAGGGCTTCTAGGACGCGTTTGCGAGTAGCACCGGCGATCGCACCAGTAATTTCAATCCGCGCAATTTGTTTTTTAAACTTGGGCTTAAACGGCCAAACCATGAGCTGTAAACATACCTCGTAATAAATTCAATATAAGATGCCTAACGGTCAGACGACCTGCTTTGCTCTGTTAAGAAACATGAGCAGGCATTGTGAGCATCGGTATTTTAAGGAAATTTTTATATTTTTTAGTGAGTTTTATTTGATATTCTCAATAAATGCTAATCAAATCCTTCCAGATTGCAGCTAATAAAAAATACCAAACTTTATTTTAGCGTTAACTTGGTAATTTAGAAAGACTATTTCAGCTATTTGACAAAATTAAAAATTCCTAAACCCTTATACCATTTCTTTGTGAGGCTGCGCCAAATGTTCTTTCTTTCTTGGTGTCCTTCTCTTCGAGACGCTTCGCGTTGGCGGAGCGTCTCTTAAAAGGGAACAGGGAACGGGCAACAGGCAACAGGGAAATCCCCATAATTAAAATCAGGGGATTTGTACAAGGACACATTGAAACATCGTGGCTGACGCCATCTCGTTTCAAATATTTTTATCTCTTTTCATAAATAAATTTAGGGGCTTTAAACCCTGTATTCGGGGCTAATTTTTTTTCTGTTCCCTGTTAAGAGTTCCCTGTTCCCGCCCCGAAGGGGCTTGGTAAGAGTTGGCGTCCAACTCTTACGAGACGCTTCGCGTTGGCGGTTCGTTCCTCATATAGTTTGGCGCCTCTTCATACAGAATTAGTATTAGTATTCTAACTTTTGAAATGTTTGAAAATTAGTTGCCTATAGTCGCGCACCTTTACTAGTTGTCAGTAATTAATAACTAATAACTAAAAAATAATGAATGTTTAATCAATCACTTCGACACTCTATTTAATTAATAAAAATTCATTCCGCAGCACTAATCTCTATTGGCGTTAAGGTCGGTAGTAGTTTCAATCTTGGAAATATCACTTTTTCCTGTCTTCTAAAGTCCAATAATCTCCTGACGAAGCTATTTCACTACTCAAGAATCTATTCGTAAAATTTGATACCGATAATATACGAACATATCAAACAGTCCCCCAACGAAACTACAGGTCAAGCTAATTACGAATAATCCGCGTAGGGGGGTTCCACTGCCGAAGGTGGCGAGAAAACGCATAATCTGAGTAGCGATCACTTCAGTTAACTCTTGTAAGCCAGGGAAGTGGCCAATGAGGGATATAAAGAGCAACCCGCCGCCAACGAAGAACATGGGAGCGACAAAACTAAAAATGATTGTAAGTACTAGGGAGCGGAGAAAGTTAGTCAAAATAGTCATTTAGGACACACTCCGTGAGTAGAGATGACAAGAGCTAGATAGCGGTTTGTCATTTTCTACAATACGTGCGATCGCTCCAGAGCAGACAATCTGTCAAGAATCTTAAGTTTTCATTAAAAGAAACGGCTATCAGTTACAGCCCATGCTGGGCACATTATAAACGGCTTAAATCTACAAAACCCTTGCAAAATTAAGGTTACAGCAAAGGGTATCACTTATTTATCGCTTTGCAGCACATTTAATAACAGCTTCATTTTCTGAGAGCATCTTTAATCTAAGTTAATGTTTAGCCTTTTTAGGGGAGTAGGCAGTGGGGGAAACGAGGGGACAAGGGGGACAAGTCTCTCCCTTATCTCCCCCCTCTTCCTTGTCTACCTTGTCTCTTCTCAATCCCCAATCCCCATTCCCCATTCCCCATTACTTCCGCTATTCTTAAGGCAGTTACCGAGTTAGCTACAGAACATTGAACCAGACTACATCCAAATCCAGTTTAAGGGAATGGAGTCAGCGATTGCTGGCGGCGATTTTTCTGGGTGGGCAAGTACTAGTTCACCTATTGAGAGGCAAAATCCATCGGCGCAACACCTTAGAACAAATGGCAGCAGTTGGGCCAGATTCCTTATTTATTGCCCTACTAACAGCTATTTTCGTTGGTGCTGTGTTTACTATTCAGGTAGCGCGAGAATTTATCAACTTTGGCGCAGGAAACATTATCGGCGGAGTGCTTTCTGTTGCGTTGACACGAGAACTCGCTCCGGTGTTGACAGCAGTGGTTTTAGCGGGGCGAGTCGGTTCTGCCTTTGCAGCAGAAATCGGTACCATGCGAGTCTCAGAACAAATCGATGCTATGTTGATGTTAAAAACAGATCCAATCGATTATCTGGTTATTCCCCGTGTCCTTGCTTGCTGTTTAATGCTGCCAATTTTAACCCTTCTGTCTTTGGTGACAGGGATGTTTGGGGGATTAATAATTGCGACAAATATCTACAATCTATCTGATACGGTCTTTCTAGACTCAGCCCGTAACTTTCTTGGTATCTGGGATATTTTTAGCGCCATGATTAAGGCGTGCTGCTTTGGTATTTTAATCGCCGTAATTGGTTGCAGTTGGGGGCTGACGACAACAGGAGGTGCTAAAGGTGTAGGACAGTCAACTACAACTGCTGTTGTGACTGCCTTACTAATTATATTTGTTAGCAACTTCTTTCTTTCTTGGTTGATGTTTCAGGGAACTGGCAGTGCATTCATCGGCCTTTAAAACTGAGGAGTTAGGAGTTAGGAGTTAAAACTTCTCACTCCTAACTCTTAACTTCTAACTCTTAACTTCTGACTCCTGACTCCTAAAATAAGAGATATGCCTACTAAATAAAGCAGGATTTAAGACTTTGACCAGTTTATTTACTCCTAACTCCACATCCACTGTGGAACTCAAGCCTAGTTACAATATACCTATAGTGTTGGTAATTGCCGCGATTCCACTACTTTTGGTACAACCGTGGATAGGCTCCGTTTTCACACTGTTTGGTTTGTTTCTCATGTTTCAGGCGTTAACGCTGCGCTTGCAATTTACCGTCACCGACTTAGATCTTTACAGAGGTGAAAAGTTGATTCGGCGCTTTCCCTACCAGGAATGGCAAAACTGGCGGATATTCTGGAATAGAGTACCCATCCTGTTTTATTTTAAAGAAATTAAAAGCATTCACTTTTTGCCGATTTTATTTGACCCCAAGACCTTGAAAACTTGCTTAGAACAACGTTGTCCGCGTTTTTAGTGCTGAGTGCCATCTGTGCTGAGTCGTTTTGATATAAACTCGTAACTTAGCACTCATGCTCAGGATTTTTATGGCAGGTCAATTGTAATATTTCTGAAAGCTATTTATTCGCGTCATCGGAATTACACTATTGTTTATGAACCTAGAGGCATCTCAAACCCCAGAACCAAGTGATGAGCAGTTGACAGAAAAACCAGAAGAGAACAATGCAGTTGAACATCCAGTAAATTCATCTGTTGAGTCAGTGCTAGAGACAGAAGCCATTAGCTCATCAGAGGACTACACGACTTTTGAGCCACTTATTTCTAATGCAGAAGTGGTAGATTCTACAGTAGAGCTAACAGAAAATTCAAATGGCGAGTTTGTAGAGCAGTTAGAAGCGGAAAATGTCGCGCTGGGGTCTGAAATAGGAGCGGGAAATCATTCATTATATGCAGAAGCAGAGCAGCGAGTGGCAGAGTTGCAAAGCGCTGAAGCGGCTCTCAAGTCAGAAATAGCCAAGCTGCAAGCTTCTTATGAAAACCTGCAAATACAGGTGAGCGAAACTCAAAGCTCACTGGGACGAATTGTACAAGAGTCACTATTGCAGTTAGAACAACGCAAGCAAACTCTGCAAATTTCTGTCGAACAACTAGAACGCCGTCAAGAACGTATCCGCAACGAGATGCGAACCACTTTTGCTGGTACATCTCAAGACTTGGCTATTCGGGTGCAGGGTTTTAAAGACTATCTCACGGGTAGTTTACAAGATTTAGCTGTTGCCGCTGAACAGTTGCAACTGACCCCAAGTGTGGTAGAACGAGAAAAACCAGCGGTAAAAGAGACTAAACCAGTTGAATCTCAGCCTGGAATACCTCAATTTGCCCAACAGCAGTTTCAAGATACTACCAAGCAAATTCGCCGCCTAATTGACCAATACCGCAATAAACCAGATTATTACGGCCCACCCTGGCAACTACGCCGTACCTTTGAACCAATCCATGCTGAACGAATCTCTAACTGGTTTTTTACCCAAGGGGGACGGGGTGGTTTGCGGACAATGGGTAGCCGCTTGCAGAATATCCTAATTGCCTCAGCTGCAATTTCGATATTACACAAGCTGTATGGCGATCGCGTCCGTACTTTAGTCTTAGCTAATACACCGGAGCGATTAGGTGAATGGCGGCGCGGCTTGCAAGACTGTCTCGGAATCGGTCGCCCAGATTTCGGCCCTGATCGGGGTGTGGTATTATTTGAGGCATCTGATGCTCTTGCTCAGAAAGCAGAGCGATTGACGAAAGCCAATCAACTGCCCATAATTATCATTGATGATTCAGAAGAACAAATCAGTTTGTCACTGCTGCAGTTTCCCCTGTGGTTAGCCTTTGCTCCTGACCCCAAAACAGTGAGAAACTATGATGATGATTTTTAAATAGAGTCATTGGTCATTAGTCATTGGTCAAGAGCATGTCCTAAGTCGCCAAGGTCATTCGATGGACAGGGATTTGAACGCGGCAATTAATTGATCACGGTTGGCTTCATCGTGAAAGCTTACTGAGGGATAACCTCCCAAACACTCCCGTTGAAGTAAGAAGTAAATGTCTAGACAAGTCTAGTATTTATATAGCAGTAATATCTCTTGACTTTTTTGAATTTTGTTAGCGCAGCGTAAAGCCTTCTCTTTCAGAGACGCTAACGCGAACGGCATGGCTTCGCTTAGAGCGGGTCTTCGAGCGTCATTTTGAATTTTGAATTGTATTATGGCTATTTGGTTAACTCTGTGCGGGGCAATTGTAGTCATAGCTTACTTGCTGGGTTCTTTTCCCACTGGCTATATTGCTGTGAAGCAGTTAAAGGGTATTGATATTCGAGAAGTTGGTTCAGGTTCTACTGGCGCAACTAATGTACTAAGAACCTTGGGAAAAGGGCCAGGAGCATTGGTTTTAGTACTTGATTCCTTAAAGGGAGTATTAGCGATCGCTCTAGTTTACTGGTTATTCAACTTTGACACAATTCAAAATTTTATCCCTCCAACGGTAGATGCACAACTATGGCAACCGTGGGTTGTAATTTTAACTGGGTTAGCTGCCATCCTGGGACATAGTAAATCAATTTTTTTAGGCTTTACCGGTGGTAAATCCGTTGCTATCAGCTTAGGGATTTTATTAGCAATGAGTTGGCAGATAGGTTTAGCAACAGCGGGTGTGTTTGCCGTGGTTGCGGCAATATCGCGGATTGTCTCTTTGAGTTCAATTGCAGGTGCGATCGCAGTTTCCATTTTCATGGTAATTTTGCATCAACCTTTACCCTATATTCTGTTTGGGATTGCTGGTGGGTTGTATGTGATTTTGCGCCATCGCACTAATATCGAACGACTGCTTGCAGGAACAGAACCAAAAATTGGGCAAACTGTAGCGACAGAACCCGAACAAACTGCATGATAGATGAAGAGTGCTGAGTTCCTCGGCAAAGAGAGTGCTGAGATGAAAGACCGCGCCACAAGAGGCGGGGTATCAACCTCCAAACGAATTGTTGATTCCGCTTGACTTCGGCCGGGGCTTTTACATAGTGCAAAAGTACTGAGTATTCAATCTTCTTTACTCAGCACTCAGCACTCAGTACTGAGTATGGTAAATAGAAGCCAAACTCCCTCTTTGAAATGGCATTGGGGGAGAATTTCTTCCATAATTACTGCATTGCTGCTTTCGGCTTACGAGCGAACGTTACCTTTAATTAAACGGTGGAAAAGACGGCACGGCCACAAAAAAGCTCCACAAATACTTACTGAGGCGATGGCCACCACAACTCGCCAACTCGAACTAGGCTCAGTGGAAGACTCTGAAGGATTAGCTTGTGTACTTTTAGCTAGTTCTGGCATTGAATGAGATAGCTGACTGGCTGTACTCACCCCTTCAATCGCTGCTCCAATTAGATAAGCTACCAGGGCAATTACTAGCCAGTGATTCATAATATTGCACTGTTTGAACTCTGAGCGTATGCTTGGCAATGACCAATCATTTTATTTATCGTACTTAATGATTGCCGCCTTGCCCTAAAGATAATCGACCTTCAGCCGTATCGCGAATTAGGGGCAGTTTAGATTTTATGTAAATGTTGAGAGTGCTATCTGCCTGGACATCAAGTCCTTGCTTCGCTTTTAACTGCTGGAGGAGCAATTGTATTAAAGCAGCATCATCAAACTGGAGCAGGGTGCTAACTTGGGTAGATTCGATTACAGCCCAAAGCTGTTGCATCATTTTAGCTGTCACCATGAAGCCTGTAACCTCTTAAGCTTTTCTTTATATTTACACGAATATGGAATTTGTGGTTAGTTTTTATCTGAAGATTTATAAAGATGTAGGTTGGAAAAGCTTGATTAAGTAGATAGGCATAATTAAATATACAGCAAAATTCAGAAGTCAGTATTGGGCTAGGCCCCGCTGTGCTAACAGGAGTCATAAGTAAAACAGGCTTTTTTGAGACGGATAATTGTGTACTTCAATAACTTGAAATCCGCTGTAAAATCAAATCCTATAGGAATCGTATTTGATTTTAAAAAAACTCAATACACATCTATTCGCTTCTATTCTGTTTCCAGTTAAGAGTTCCCTTCTTACGTAAGTAAGTTTTCCGAATCAAATCAGAATTCCTAATAGTTAGTAAAATTTATTGTAAAACCTTCGCACAAGCTCCTTCTTGACCAGAAGGATCGGGAAAAATTGCTAAAGTATGATATTCAGGGCTATCTGTTTTATATATCACTTTAAAAGTGTACAACTTGTTTTTACCTTGGGCTTCGGTAATAACTGTTAAAAGTGTATTGCTAGTGTTAGGCAGACCAGGAATGTCCAGTTTTTTAATTCGTCTGAGTTGAATTACATTCGCGGCTGAGTTTTTACAATCTCCTGCACTAGTATTAGGTTTTAGGCCAAACTGCATACATACCGGCCCATCAAAATCCATAGTTACCTGTGATGGATCGTTTAACCAAACTTTTTTAATTACTTCTCCAGCCGGAATAAAGCTTAAGTTTGTGCCTTGCTCATACCAAACGTTGATTGTCGGTATTAATCCTCCTAAACCTTGTGCTTGGCAGGAAAATATAGAACGTAAAACGGCGTTATTAGCTACAGCACGACCTACCAACAGTAACATAGCAACTGAGAAAATTAGGGAAGCTATAGGTAGGAAATAATAATGGGTATTTCCTGGCAATTTAGTATTCTTTTTCATGGTTGCAAATATCTAAAATTGGTATAAATCCTACCTTCTAAAACTGGGTTGGTTGATTAACATATACTTCAACATTTGTGCCGGCTGGCAAAAACCAAACATTATTTTGTTGTGACATTTGGGCGATCGCCTGTTGATTACGTTGGGCAATTTGGGGTACTACAGAGTTCAAACCACCTTCCACAACACCAGCTGCAAGGTTGCGTTGGGGCTGACTGACAGTAGTAACTGTTGTGTTGGTACTGGTGGTGCTGCCACTGCCGTTGGTGTTGGGGGTGCTAGTGGTAGTAGTAAGTGGTACAAGTTGAGTACTAGGGACATTTATTAACTCTGCGGCTTTACTAATACCTCCCAAAACGAATAGTCCTGTATCCATTGATGATATGGATGAACTTTGACTGGGAAATTTATTTGCGATTAAAGGTTTACCTTGAGTACCGCGAAGAATAATTGCATTGTTGGGTAAGCTTTGTTCTATAGAGTTGCCATTATTTGGCGAGATAACTTTAACTACGTTCATCTGCAAAAGACCTTGTTCGGAAAGGGAACGAATTTCAGTGAGGAATTCGGTGTTTGCAGGTAGAGCGATCGTACCATCCTTAGATTTTAGGGGTTCTTGCAGTTTGATCACAAATACGTTTTTGTTTTCGTCTGTGTCACCACCACCGCTTGACTTAGTAGTTTCCCCAAATATCGCTGTCGCTAACACAGCTTTAGCACTACTCCCGACTGCTACAGATTTCTGTCCCTGCGGTTGCGCTTGACTAACCACAGGAGCTTGCGGTTCTGGGGTTTTCTCTGGGCTGGGGTTTGGTGTCTGTTGCTTATTTACAGGTTCCAAGGTAGCTATATTACTAGTAGGTTGATTGCTAGCATTTACTTGACCGTAGCTACCTAATTTTGCTAACCTTGCCCACTCTTCAAATGGGCTGGGTGGAGTTATACTAACTACTGGTTGAGTGTTTGGCCTCACAACTGGTAGTTGGGCTGATGTGAAAGGTTGAGAAGGAGGGACAGGAACGATGCGCTCAGTTACCGTCGGAGGTACGTAAGCTGTTGGTGGGGGTGTTGGAATCACTTGCTGTCTAACTGACGGTTGTGGTAAGGCTACTGTCGGCGTTGATTTGGCAATTCTTAGCTGTTGCTGGGCAGCTTTTACCATCTGTGCTTGTTCAGTCAGGGCTAATTTCGTTTTGAGAGTATCTACTTCAGCTTCTAGCTGTTGAGATTTAGATTCAGTAGGCTGCTCTTGCACTGGTGCAGAAACAATATTTTTGGGCTTTTGACTGCTGGTACTCATCAACTTTGACAAAAACACACCACCCAACAAAACGATCGCTAAGGTAGCAGCTCCTACCAAGCCTAATTTTGCAAAAGGATTTGATGAGAGGGGTTGCTTAGTCTGAACTTCTTGTGGTTGAGAAACCGACTCTAGCGGCGTTGCCGAGTCTTCTGAACCTTGGGTAGCGGTAGAAGAAGATTCTTCTTCAAAGCCGACTAACCTTGACATCCGTGATTCCCAATCTAAAGATTCTACTTCTGGTTGGCGATCGTCGGTGCTGAGAGTAAATCCATTTTTGGGAGGGGTTTCCGCAGGAATTGAGTATCGAGTCATGGTAGAGCTTAGTTGGGATTTCCAGAACAATTGTTATCTTGGATTTCACAGACATTATAAATTTCTAGTCTGGCTTCACCAAGGCGGTAAGTTGCGAAGTGCAATGGTAGTGGTGCATTTGGTAGTGAAGTTGCTGGTTCATCTATGGCTCTAACTAAAATTTGTTTATTAAAGGAAACCGATTTTCCTAACTTATCATAACTGCTAAAAATTAGTTGATTGGCAAACATCTCTACTTTCCACTTTCCATTACCTATTGCTGTAGGTTGAGAAATTTTTTGGATAACTAATACATTCTCCGCTCCTCTATTAACATTTTCAAATTGGCTATCTGGATTTAAATTAGTAAGTTCTGACTTAAATTTTTGTTTAAAATTATCAGCTACCAGTTGGGAGGTAATTTCCCAGACTTGTGTTGGTGGTTGTTGCTGTGACCAGGTGAGCATTAAGCTCATAGTTTCACCCACAAACCGCCGAATAGCCTCCGGCTGTCGCTCTAAATTTGGTTGGGGGTCTACGGTTATGGCGCGACCATCAACAAGTTGCACTAAACTTTGAGGTGTGAGTTGCCGTCTTAACTGTTGTAACATAGACCCATGAAATATTAGTAACAGCAAAGTGAATAGATGTAAACCAAGGGTTCCTACTGCCAACAGTGGCAAGGGGCTATTTTTCTTATTTTCTGGTTTGAGTAATTGCATTAATAATTGATTATATAAATTGAACTATGAACCTGTGAATGAGAAATCTATCATCTTATAAAACTATCAGATGTTTGTCCACTCTTGCATTGTTTTGATTTCTCCTCGTTCAGGTTGTTGTAGCTATCCAGCAAACATAAGTTACGAATTTCATAAATTTCTAGTCTATCTGCGCGGACACTATAAATTGCTTTTTGTAAGTCGGTGCTATTGTCAGTTTGGGGATTAGCGAAATAATCCGTTGCGCGCACAAGGAAATCTTTATTAAAAGGAGTTATAAGTTTTGCACCACCAACTCGGTTTTTCTGAATTAAATCGGCTACCATCCCCACTCGCCACTTACCTGGTGCAATTTCTTTTGGCGGATAAACCCGCTTAATAACTAATTGTGATGTCATTGCTTGGTTGGGATTTTCAGAAAAAACTTCTGGCGGTGTCATTTCTGCAACTGTGCTTAAAAAACCTTTGCGAAAGTCTTCTGAGAAAGCGAAACTAGCTACCCAACTGCTGGTACTAATTTTTTGGCTACCACCTTGAGGTGTGTTGATAAGTATTCCTAAATCTGATTTGGGGTTTGCGACTTCTTCAATAGTTTGTGGTGGTAAGGTTCCAGACCAGCTAAACATTGAGATCATCGTTTTGCTGATAAATCGGCGAATGGCTTCAGGTTCTCTTGCTAAATCATCAATATTAGCTACTGGTTTACCGTCGATTAATTGCACAAAGTTGGGAGGTTTTCTCAGACTGAGTTGGCGAATATTTAGCCCTTGTAATAAGAAGAAAAATAAAATTAATATATGTAAACTAAAGGTAGCGATCGCAAAACTTGTTAAAACACTTCCCGTTCTTTGTCTTTTTTCTAGTAAACGCACCATTTACTCACCTCCTCCTACAAAAAACTTCAGCTATTATATATGACGATTTCCATACACTGACTAGTTACAACACGTACAAAAATTTTATTCATTTTGAATTTTGTTAGCGAGTCTTCTCCCTTCGCGTAGCGTCTCGTAGAGAAGGGGAGACGCTAAGAGCGATAGCGCCGGCGGCAAGCGAGTCAGACGCTCCTACGTCGCTAACGCTGCGCTATCGAGCGTCACGAGCATCATTTTGAATTTTGAATTTCCTATATCCTCTCCTTGACTAAAGAAGCCGTATTGCTGATAGCGCTGAATACTGCAAAACCGCCAGCAGCAGCCACAAGTAAAGATAAAATTGGTGCTAAAATTCCCAGAAAAATTATGAACCACATTAAATCTGGATCAACATTAGCATTTTGACCTGGGCCATTGACAATAACTGCGGCAGTTAGCACAGCAATAATATTGAACGAAATCTTAGCGATTCCAATAGATAGAAATCCGGTCAGCCATGCAAAAATTGGTTTACCAGCAACAGGCAGCAAAGAACCACCTACAGCTATTGGTCCTAAAGCTGCTATTAGCAACATGCTAGCTTCTATCAAATTCTGGAAGGCATATTGTAAGGAAACTAAAAAGTTTTTGATGCTTGTTTGGACTGTAGAACCTAACAAAGAATTAAAAGAGGTTTCTGATACAATGCCAGTGCCATATCGAATATTATCTACCTTATTTTGTAGTCTAATTATCCAGCTTTTATTACCATAAATATCTCGATATTTCTGCCAGAGAACGTTGACTTTTTCGGCAGCTTTGACAAAGCATTGACTTTGTTGTTCACCAGTCAGCGACTGACAAGGACGCAGGAAAGAACCAGCTACTTCTTCAGCAATACTCATATTCAGTGCTTGCTGGTAAGTTTTATTTGCATCTGCTGTTATCAATACTTGCTGATTCACGGTATTTAAAAAATTCCGCACTCCCAATGTCAGATTAGAAAGTATACTTCCCTTACCTGAATTACTTAAGAGTACTACCACAATAAAAGGCCAAATTAAAGCTGATATGGGACGGCTATACTCGTAGGATATTAAGTCTCTGAGGAATTGTATCATAAAAAATAACAGGGTTCCTACTGCAAAAAAAATACCCAGATTTGTCAGTGAACCATACAAGTTATTGCTAGTGTTATTTTGTAATAAATCCAGCCATTGTTTATCCCAACCTTCAGCAACACTTTGAGAAGTTACAGTACCAGTATCGATAATCTGATCAATGCCTACTTGGGAAAAAATTAGTTGAATAGCAAGTTGCATTTTTAGTTTATAGGCTATTTTATGAGGTTTCGCAGGGTGTGTTAGGAACGTAACCTAACCTTACTAATTTTTTTAGGTTTACTGTTGGGTTGTCAGAAGTTTAAGGATTTTAAAAGTTGTCTAAAAAATTAGATTTTTTTATTTTAAAATCCTACTTGTTAGCTTTTCTGCCAAACAAATCTAGTTGAGAAGTTGCTCTTAAAAGTCGTGCTGCCTCTGTAGATGTTTCTACTCTCCGAGCGCGATTTGCCTCTTCCGCCTGCTGAGAAATGTTTGCCAAATTTAAGTTTGAATATTGCAAAGACTGATTATTTTGTAATGTTTGAGCAAATGTTTCAGCTACAATTTTTACTTGTTCCTGTTGAATTTTAAGGGTTTGTTCTTGATTAGCGCCTAGCAATTGCGCTAAAACCGCAGAACCTGGGTCTGTTTTAGCGATTGCACTATAATCAATGCTAGAAGGAAGTAAACTGAGTAAACTTTGGCTCTTTTGGTCGGCTGTCTGAGCAAATCCTGCAATATCTTGTAGACTTTTCTCTGTATTTTCTAACTTCGCTTTTGCCCGAATTTGTCCATTTTGACCGAGAACACCTACCGCTACTCCACGGGTAATTACACGGTTTAGTTCATTACTAACTAAATTTCCCCGCACTGCTGAATTATTCTCAAAGCGACCTGAACGAGAGTCAGAACTAGAAGAGTAGAGAATCAAATCATCACGAACCTTTTGTCCTGCGGCGACGGGGTTAGGTATATTTAAATCTCCTTTGGAATTACTCAGAGCATTTTGACTTTGTACTTCTACAGGTTTTAAATTGTCGCTCAGATTGTATTGGAGATAATTTTGTAAATCTGTGGAATATGATTGAAAATCAGTCCAAACCTGCCCTAATGCGCCCGTCTGAATTTGTGCTATTGCTGGTAGTATTGCCAGGGATAGCAAGGTAAAAGTAAAAATGGTAGTTTTTTGCATACATCTGTGCCTGAAAAAGGTAGACGACATTGTTAAGTGCTTGCAGAACCCGATTAACTACTACGCAGAGTCGCCACTAACTGACGTGCAAACGCCGAAATTGCCTCATATTTATCGCTGTGAAGTTGCATCATTTGGCTACGTGCAGTTTGTTCATAAGGGTTATTAGCAACTGCTGCTAATTGTTCGTAACCTGGATAGTAACGGCAGAATGTATAACTACCGTTATCATCTAATAGCCATTGGCTATAAACGCCTTCTTTGCGGGGAAAAAAGCTTTCTGAAGCATTACGAGAAATAACTTGGCGGGGATATTTCAAGATGTCTGCAAAACTATCTACTGCTACTGGCTGAATACGTCCAATTAATCTTGTTGTCAAGTTTTGCAAAATTTTAGATGCAGCTTTAGATTTGGCAATGGTGTCAGGATCTTGTCCTGATAAAATGACTCTGATACCGGCTTTAGCACCGTTCGCACAAATTCTGCCAACTAAGTCAGAAATTTGCTCAAATTCAAAGAGAATTGGTGCTTCGTCGATAAAGAATATGGAAGCTGGACTACTTAATGCGCGTCGTAGTGCGGCTGAATAGGCACTCAAGGATAGTACGGCTGCATCTTCACTATCTGATAGGTTTCTGAGCGCAAAAACTAACAGTTGTGCATCGGTAGGAAAGCTAGATGGTGCAGAAATGGCTTGTCCGACACGACTAGAAAGCCAAAACCGTAAGCGCAACTGAATTTGACTGAGGGCGTCTTCTACTCTGCCAGTTAAAGAACTTAGCTGCAAGTGTTCAGGTGAGCAGAAAAAGAGAAAATCTTTTAAAGTGGGGGTTTTCTGCCAAGCATTAGTGCCAAATCCCGCCGCCATCGCTTGTTTATATCGCTCTTTGATGCCCTCATCTCTAAAGAAGGCTTCTAAAGCGAGGTTGAGTAGCGATCGCACGGTTTGCGATAAAATTTGACTTTCAGTGGACGATCCTAAAACCATTGTCATTAACGCTGATTCTAGGAAGGCGGTATAATCGTTAAAGCGATCACGCTGTTGTTCTGCTTCTAGCGATCGTAAATCTGGCTGTTCAAATAAGTTATTCGATTGTTTGGAAATATCAAAATAGGCCCCATTTCCCTCCATAAACTCTGTGTAGTCAGTGAAAGTAGATGTCCCATCAGGTTTCGGGAAATCTAAGGCCACAACCGGAATCCCATGTGCCAAAGCTTGAGTTAAAATCCCTGACACCAATACCGATTTACCAGCACGAGTTGTCGCAAACAAAGCTAAATTTTTGTGTTGATTAAATAAATCTAAATGTATGGGTGTTCCACCTTCTTCAGCAATCAACTCAAAACCTTGTCTGTCACCTTTTTTAGTTAAAACCAAAGGCATTAATCCGGGAACTTCACTGGTTAAATATAGCTGGCGACGGTTGAAGGGTGTTGCTAACAAACCTTCCCAAACTATTGGTAGAGTTTGCAGCCAAATTTTCCAAGCATACTCAGTTTCCCTAATTACCCTCGCTGGACGTTGAAAACAGTTTTCAATATATCTTGTCGCCTCATCTAATTTTTCTACAGTTGGACGATGTACTAAAATGGCGATACTCGTATAAATCGGGACTGCACCTTCAAATAATTGTTCTTGCGCTGCTACCGATTTCTTCAACTTTAATTGAGCATTGACATCAATAGTTTTACTTTTTTCTTGAGCCATAATTGTTGTCATATTTGACTGCTTCAGCACTCGTTGCAGAGTCGTTTTTACCAATGCTGGATTTGCAGCAGTCAACTCACAAAATATTTCTGTATCTACTACTGTTTCTCTGGCCAATAGTTCCCATAAATAGCGTAGTTGGGCAGATTTATTGGGCCAACCACCGGGTTTTTCGAGAAATGATAGTGCGCCAATATAACGATTGTTAACATTAACCCAGCGGCGATCGGCACAAGGTACACTAGATTCCATCAGCAAAGTTGTGCCGTGGATATTGTCTAGAAGTAATTTAGTACTCGCTAAATCAGAATTAACTTGTTCGTGCAGTCCTTGTTCATCTAAAGTCATTAACTGGGGAATATCTATTGGTTGCGTATCATTAAACCTTTTCCAGATGTCTCCCCAGAGTTCATCAGCAGTCAAAGGCTTAACATCTAATCCCATTTTGTTAGATAATATCTGTTCCCAGCGGAGAAAACCCTGGTTGTAAGCATTCGTGATTAGGGTTTCAATGCGTTGATTTTCTATTTCTGAGAGATCCCCTTTGAATTTCAACCACCACGATTCAGCTTTGACTAAAAGCTTTTCGATCCAATCATCTGCATGTTGCGAGTTAGATTCAATGGTGTAAGTGACATAAATCCGCAAAAATTTGGGTTTACGAATCCCAGAAATAGTTAGTTCTTTAACTCTAGCTCTCTCCGCCATCAATAAATATTTGATATCTCGTGATGGCGAATTTCTAATTAATGTTGCTAATTCTTTTTGCCGCTCTTTGTCTGAACTAAAAGAACCCAAGTGCAGCGTCATCCTTTCACCGCTAGGAATGTCTTTTAATCCAGCTTCAATGTTATTAAAAAGTGTATCAATTTGTTCAGGTCTTAAGGTCGTATGGATTCCCTTACAATCAAAACCAAAAACAAAACAGAACCGATCTTTTTGAGTGCCTTTTGTCAAAAGATAAGCGCCAATATCACGTCCATTGATTGCGACACGCAGCATTGTCGCCAAGTGCAAAGCATCTTCAAATGGTGTTAATCTACTTTCATTTCCGGCGACGCTGACGCTTTGTTTTCCGATTTTTTGCTTCATGGTTAACTTCCAGTAAGCTTTGATAACGAGCAAAGCCTCTTGTCCAAGCGGGAACGCCGATAAATTTACTTAAAAAACTCCAACTCCTACCACCAGTTAAAATCCACCAGGTTCCTATTCCCCAACCAGCAATTAGCACTGTCCACAACCATTTTTGAAACTCTTCTTGGAAAAGACCCCCAAAAATCCCATTGATTATAAAATAGGATGCTAGGGCAATGACTGTCCAAGGAAGAATTTGATCGGCAGGAATTGGCCCTAATGAAGGCTGGCTTCCCAGAACCTGATTGACTGGACGAAATTCTTGTTCCCGCTCTTGAGACATTTGAAATATCTGAATTATTTACTGCTATCGCCAATTACAAAGCGTGTGAGTACATCAGCAATGGTAACAGCAACAACCACTAATAGGGGAGTTCTGGCGATGCTTTGCCAATCTTCATCTTTACGCACTGCGTTGATCACACCAACTAGCGAGATTGCAATATAGAGTAAGTAAATTGCCCGCAATACATTAAATATCAAACTTACGGCTGTGTCGCTGCCACCAGCATTGGTTGTTGAACCATCTTGTAAGGTTTTTTTGAAAAACTTTTCAGCTTCCCCAAAAAACTGTGCTTGTGCGGGGGCTGCAAAACAGTCTAACCAATATAAACTCAGAACGATCGCTGCTGCTAAAATTTGTAATAATATTAGCGATCGCCTTGGTAAATTCACTTGCTGCCCAATTTGCTGGGTAATGACTGCAATTAAACTACCAACGAGTAAGCAAAAGAGCAGAATAGGACTTTTTAGGCTGATAACGCTAACGAATACAGCACAAGCAATCAAAAAAGGTACAGATTCAACCAGAATAGTCAGACAGGGTTTAAATGCCAGTCTTAACTTGTGAGATTCTTTCGCCGCACTACCAGTTAAAGCTTTGAAAAAGTTTCTCTCGTGAGAACTTTGTCTAAACATTTGCTAATTTTCCTATGGTGTACTATAATTGCTCTTTTTTTCAAAATTTTACAGCTACTACAATTTAACATGCTTTAACATGATTGTTAATCAAATTACTAACTTGTAGTAAAGTCCTATATTTTACATCAGTATTATGAAGTTAAGTTAACATAATATTAAGATTTATCTAAAACTAAATCTGAATTGAGAAGCTAGATTGTAAACCTCAAGGTTGAACTCCTAGAATCCTGCTTGGCTTTGAGAATATTCTCATACAGATAGCCTTGATAAACCAACTTCAAAGGCTTGACTTTTATTACCTCACGGGTATCTGAGCGAAGTAGTATAAATATCCTGTGGTTTAGCGTAGACGCGCAGCAGTGAGCTAGCGTAGTCTCATCTCAAAGGTTTCCTTTATAAATATAAATTAGCTGTCGGGTGTGTTATGCCTTATAGCAACGCATCTGAGATTGTTGACGGTGCGGCGCTTGGCGACAACACACCCGACATTAAAATTCCTTAACATAGCTGGAAATATTAGCACCGACTTACTTATTGAGCGCATTCTTATCTAAAAGTTGATATAACTTCTCAACTTACACACTAAAAATTAGTACGTTGAATTAGGCATTAGTGAGAAGATGCCTAAAATCTTGGTATAGCCAATATTTGAAAAGGACTCAGAAAGCCTTTTTCTATCTACATCACAAAATCTTTACTAGCACTAAGTCAATAACGTGAATGGCACGATTAACAAAGTACCGTGGGTTTAAGTCCCCCGGTTCAATAACCGGTAAGTTTTGGGTCGGGGTCTAAATCCCCGTCACAAAACTTACTTGCGACTTGCGACTTGCGACTTGTTTTAATGATTTCGTTACGACGTAGCATAAACCACTATTTATTTTTTTTGATATCGTGAAAAACACAAAAAACTGTGGATTTTCCACTACTTTGGCAGAAATAACAATTAAATATGGATTTACCAAAATCCATATAGTGTGCTTTTTGTCAAACAAATTGGGTTATTTAGTAAATTATATTAAATGCTGATTAAAACCTCTAGAAAAATCTCAATGAGCAAAATCATAATATATATAAAAGTTGCAGATTTTACTCTGGCGAGAGTAATAAAGAACGCAATTAAAACCATTTTTAAAGTGCTTCTAAATTCCAGAAATAAATATATTTATTTTTTAATCATTCCATAATGTAATCATGATTTGAGCTTTACCTTCAGACTATAGTGTTGATTTTGTTGGCATAATTTAACAGCTATTATTGTTTATTTATGCAAACTTACATCAAATCAAAAATGTAGAGTTATTAGCTAGCAAATGATTATGCTTTTGGGTTTATAAGCAATAGCTTAATTCCCTCTAAAAATTGAAGGATTTGCCTCTAATTTGCTCTACATTCCTCAGAGTTTTGTGCAAACTTTTGATTTATTAATGGCCCTTTTAAGGCACAAGTTTATTGTGCTTATAAAAGGTTATTTTTCATCGTCAGTTTGACACTTGATTTGGCTTTGATGGGGTGTTGAACCAGAAATTAATTTCAAGGAGCTTGACATGACTTTTTATTGCGATCGCCAATTAAATAAATTGGCAAGTTCAATTACTGTACTAGCCCTAGCAACTGGTTTAGTAGTAGGTCAATCTACTACTCAGAAATCTCTAGCTCAGACCTCTACCACTCCTCCTCCAGCTGGAGTAACCTCCATAAATGGTGCAGGTGCAAGCTCTATAACTACCTTGCTTATAGGTACAGGAACTTCCTATCCTCTTGCGCCGAAAGACTCATGGTTTAACGCTTACGGTGTTGGAAATCCTCCATCCCTCAATAACAATGTACCCCCAGCCCTAGCCGGATTTCCAAACGGAAGCTATGGCCCAATCACTACGTTATCCACATTTAGATATGCTTCCGTTGGTAGTGGTGCAGGTCTAACAGCTTTTTTCAATCAAACTGTGCCACCAGTACCACCTAATACTGCAACTATCTTAGGTCCAGTCTCTTTTGCTGCTACTGACGATCCCGTATTAGGAACAGAAAGAGTGGTTGGCAGTCCTAACGATGTTCCCACCCCCGCAGGCACACCCCAAAACCCTGTTCCATACATTCAAGTGCCTGTGATTAGCGTCGGAATCGCATTAGCTTACAACCCCGCTGGTCTAACTATACCAGCAGGTGGAATTAAGCTTTCACGACCTACTTACCTGGGTATTCTTAACGGCACGATCACAAATTGGAATGCTCCCCAAATTAAAGCAGATAACGGTGGCGTAGCAATTTCAGCCAATAAGCCCATTGTTGTAGTGCGTCGTAGTGACGATAGTGGTACCACTTTTGCTTTAAGCGCTCATCTCAAGGCAGCGTTTGGTGCTACATGGAACAGAGGAGTTGGTAAAAAAAGTATTGCTCAACCTGCTGGTGGTATACCCAATCCACTACCAGCCGATACAGTTGTTTGGCCAGCTAGTTTCCAGTTTGCTTCAGGAGGTGGAGGTGTAGCCACTAAAATCAAAACTACTGCTGGTGCAATTGGTTATGTGGATAGTGCGACACGGTTAGCAAATAGTTTGCAAGCTGCTGTCTTAAAAAACAAGGCAGGTACTTACAATGCCATCTCACCAACTACAATTTCAAATGCTTTTGTTGGTGCGACTGACCAAGATCCAAATGCTCGGCGGATTAAACTCGTTGTCACCGATCCAGCAGCGGCAAATGCTTATCCGATTGTTACGGCAACTTACCTGCTATTTTATGACAAATACGCAAACGTTAACGTAGCAAATCAGATTAAAGGATTCATCAACTGGGCTTTAGGAGTGCCACCGGTTCCAGCACCAGGAACAGATGTGACAATCGACCCGAATGCTATAGCTATAGCTCGTGGATATGCTCCTCTTCCCGCTAGCATTAAAAATCTGTCTCGAGGTCTTGTTAATACTTACGTGAATAATGTTTTTAATGCCGCTCCATAATTGCGTTTTTGGTCTCACAGCAGTTTTCATGTATTTGAACCACATCTGTCGTCAGGGCACAGCATTGCTGTGCCCCTACCGCGTGGTCTATTTACCTGAAAATAGCTGTAATTAAATATCTTGGCAAGGATATGAAGATCATGCCCCAGGATTATATTTACAATTCTGGGGTTTTATTTAAGCGATGGATGCGATCGCAATCAATATTGAACTTGGAGTTATAACTATTCTCAGCAAAAATCAAAGTTATAGTAAATATACTTATCCAATAGCATAGTTTAGTACAATTTACAATTATTATTTACTGAATATCTATCGGTCAGAATAGTTAAAAAAGTTCAACCGCTAACTATGTTATGATTAGATATGTTGAGAAATATTTTCGGTCATGTAACTGATTATTATAGACGCCTCTCCGAATCTAAATCTCTACACCCTTTGGTTCTGAAGGTGTTTGATGTCAGTTGATGTTGCTAATCTATCCAATGAGAATGAGGTTGAAGATGACGACCGAGAACGGGTCTTCTCAGAGTATGGATAAAGGATTCTGGTGGCTCCCAACTAAAAAAGTGGTACAAAGAAGGGATTTGCCATTAAATAAATATAAACAGACGCCGCAGGAGTAATTGCTATTCAGGCGTTAAGAGATATTCAAGGGATGAGTTATAGTCTCAAGGTTAACAGAGCTAAGACCTTTAAAGATAAGAGTCTTCAGCATTCCAAAAATTGAAATTTTAGTTAGCCGAACTATATTGCAATACCCCGTGTGACACTGAAATCTCTAACTATCAAAAAAATGTGCTAAGAAGAACGGACAAGTCTAGTGTGTCACAAAACAAGATAACATACGGATACTACTTGAGCTTATGCTAACGGATATAATTACCCGTCCTGAGTCCCTGACAGAAGATTGCTTCTTTACTTATGCCCTTGGGACTGATTTGCATGATACTAACTCGACGGCCAAATATTTACGCCGAATTAGAAAAGAAGATAAACCATATATCGACATAGCGGTTTCTCCTAGACCTGGCTACCGGTTTGAGGTTTGCCTTATTCCTGTTGAAGGGTTCGCTCAAGAAACAATTTTGACAAAAGATGGGTTCGCCAAAGCGTTAGCGATTATTTGTGCTGTCTCTAACAAAGCTAGAAAGCGATTCCCTTCAGGAAATGGACAAGATATAGTCCGATGTCAATTTAGTAACTTAGCTGATGCAGTAGCCGTAGCGAATAGACTGTCTGCATTACCCTCTGATATGTATGAAACTATTGCCAAGCTACCAAATACTTTGTGAAATCGTGTTTGCGTAAAGGGGACTGGGGACTGGGTATTGGGGATTAGGGACTCTTTGTTGGGTATCAAATTAAAAAATTATGGTGTAGGCTTGTACCCACTACCAAATTTTAAACAACTTTTTCCCAATACCCAGGGAAAGGAGTGCCGCAACCTGTTGAATGTACAATTTTGATGTATTTGTACGGTAATCTATAATTCAAAGTGAGTTTTTTTTATGCCTACTAGTCCTTTGCGTGAAGAGCCTCGTAACCAACGAGCGCCAGTAATTCGTACAAGTAATGAATTTATTCTTTTGGAATGGCTAAAGTCAACTGGTCGTCTAATTGAGCGTGAACATCAAGAATCTGAGTATCTAACTGAAGTAGAAGAAATTTCCGAAATGATAGACCTTGATGATATCCCTTACGATCATGATGATGACGATGGTGATATGGATTTAGAAGCGTAATTTGTAATTCTTAATTTCTGTACTGCAAGTGTTTCATTGATTTGGGATGGGTGCTTTATTTACGCCGAAAGGCTAAGATTCCCGACTTTTTAGAGAAGTCGGGAATTTTAGTTCTTGGACTTGAGTAATAGATAAAATAATTGTCCATTGCTGACTGTAAGACCAGCGCGATCGCCTGCTATTTTTCCAGTACCTAAAAAATAATCTACTCTACCAGCACCTTTAATTGCGCCTCCAGTATCTTGGTCAAGAACATAGCGACTAATTATGCGCTCCTCCATTTTTCCGGTAGGATTAACGAAGGGAATGGCAGCGCGAATCAACGCTAAAGCACCAGGAGGCATGAGAGATTTATCTGTAGCAATAGAACGCTCTGCTGTTAATGGTACATTAATAGAGCCTTGGGCTGGTTCACCGTGATTTTCTTGAAAAAAAACAAAGCTGCGATCGCGCGGTATATAAATATTTAATTCTTGGGGATGCTTTTGAAAATAGTCGAGAATAATTGGTAGAGTTATACCTTCTAGTGGTAATTTGCCATCATTCACTAATTCTCGCCCAATACTTTTGTAGCTATAAGCGGTATTACCGGCATAGCCGATTGTTGTTTGAGTACCATCGGGAAGCTGAAGTCTCGCCGAACCTTCAATTTGAGCTAGATATGGTTCGAGGCGATCGCTAAACCAAAACAACTCTAATCCTCGCAACTTACCTTTTGCACTTTGCAAACCATCTGATCCTTCCAATTCTTCGCGTGTCGGATGAGGTTTGGGCCAGGAGTTGAAATCAGGAGGTAAGCGATAAACAGGATAGCGATATTCTGTTGTGGGGACGCGACTGACTGCATAAAGCGGTTCATAATAGGCGGTGAATAAAACGGAACCTTTGTTATCTTTACCGACTGACTGGTAAAGAACAAATTCCCGCTCAATGGCTTGATGTAATTCTGTGGCAGAATTAGTTGTTAATAAGAGTTCGCGAAATCTTTTCAAGCTTTTTAAGACGCGATCGCGCGTAATCCCAGCCACAGGATAGTTTTGATAAGCAGCCGCAGCATTAGCCGTTTCCAGGTATTGGAGACTACGAGCGATCGCGCTTATCAGTGCTTTTTTATCTGGTATTTTGCCATAAATTACTTCATCTAAACAAGAAGCATCACCTTGACAACAAGTAATTGGTAGTCTCTGGATTAATGGTGATTTTTGCTCTTTTAAAAATGCATCTTGATTTTCAGCAGTTAAAGAAACTGGTATATCCCACTTTTTCACCTGACATTCTGGCGAAATAAGTTCTCGATGCGTCAAAGATTGCATCCGCACCACCAAAATCGACAAAAACACAGGTAAGCTGATAGCGATAATTTTGTTAAATTTTCCTAACCAAGCAAGTGTTTTTTTCATCAAAATTCAAAATTTTTAATATTATCCCACCTCGCTCAAATTCCAAAATCAAAAACCAAAAATAACTGAATTGTTTCACAACACCCAAATTTTTCCCAATGCCCCATGCCCCTCAAGAGTGCTGAGTGGGGAATCTCATTTCTTTACTCAGGACTGGGAACTGGCTAAACGCCCCGCTACCGCTAACGGAAAAGAGGAACTGTCTTGCCCAATGCCCCATTCCCTATTCATTCATATTACGATAAGTGGCAACTGCGGAAGGCGAGATGCGATTCAAATATCGGAAGATCCAATATTTGAAAATGGTATCTAAAATCACCGGGAAGGTGGCAATAAATAAGAAGATAAAATCTCTATTTGCTGGTAATCCCCAATGGCGCGATACACCTTCTAGCAGTACTTCCCAACCATGAGGAGAGTGGAATCCTACAAAGATATCAGTAAACAAAATGATAATAAATGCTTTAGCACTATCACTAAGTCCATAGACAATATTATCAAAGAAATCTTTGAGTACAGCAATAGAAGACTTGCTGACTAGCAAAAGCCAGATAAAAGCAACCACCGAGAACATATCTGCAAAAACATTTTTGATCGCACCAGAGCTTTCATGACGAAATTCTTCAGCAAGCTCTATCGCCTTATTTTTCATTTCAGTCTCCAGCTGCTCAGGTAACAGTGGAGGAGCTTTGATAATGAGATTTTCAAACTTGAGCTTTTCTTCAAATCTTTGTAATTCTACAAGGGCTTCCTCTTCCATTTCAGAATTGAGGAATATCTGCATTTGCTCTGAGCTTCTAAACCGCTCAAGAATTGGGCCGACTACAAAAGATTTTGCTATTTGATGCGTCAAAAGTGGTACGATAATTAATAGTAAAATAAACCTGATAGATATTATTGTTCTTTTTTGAGTCTGACGGAAACTCTGAATTACTTCTTGTTCCGAATTAGGATCTAATTCAACTTGTAGACGACTGATAGTACTTAAAATAGAACGGGGTAAAACGCCTATAGTATCAGTTTTGCGTTTTATTTTTCCTTTATTATCTGAGTCTTGATTTGGTATTTTTGGGGGTAATGTTGGAGTATTGACAAGCAGCGATTTTTCGTCAGATATCACAGAGTTAGCTGATAGATTTTGAGGTCTAACTACTAAAGCTTTGGAGGTTGTTGTGTATTTGGATATAACTTGATCGATAAAGTTTAGTTTTTCCAAAACTAAAGAAAGACTTAGATACTCTATACCTGCTTTCTGAGCAGCTTTTTGATTCTCTTCATTTAGAAACCAACGGCTTGCTTTAAACTCCGTCAGGCGCATTCTGGTAATTTTTAATAGCTTGTTGAGGTCTGACTCAAAATAATCCATCACGCTATTACTGTACATGGCTGAGTCAGTGTCTATTTTATTACCATTGAAATGCTTATTTTCTATTTCCTGAATCTTTAATGCTGCATCGTAAGCCTCATACAAGGAACGTTCAGGAGTTTGTAAGTACCGCCGATAAGCAGCAAGTAAGAAAGAATAGATTTTTTGACTAAAAACAGAGTTTTTCATTGCAGACAATCATCCAGCATTATTTGGTGATTATTAACCTTAAGTTAACGCACGAGGTATACTAGCAAATCTACAAGGAGAAAGTTTGTGGTTTCTCATTCGGTTTGGATTGTTGGCACTAGCCGTAGTGGTAAGACGGCTCGCTTAGTAGAGCAATTTTGTAATTGGGTAAAATCGGAAAATCAATATACTGAATCATTTTATACTAAAAAAACAGGGACTAAAAAAAGTGGTCATGTACCGGAATTTTTATATCTTAAACAAACAGAGCCAGGAGTTTTAGTCTTAGCTGCCAATGATGATAATCGTCGAGAGCTAGGAGACATAATTGTTACATCTACATTGGGTAAATATCCGATTCGTGCTAAGACACCACTAGGTTTTTTCCAGCATGAAGTTATTTTATTTTGGCCGTTGCTAATTAACTTGTTGAACCTGAAGGCACAGTTTCCGGTACGGTTGCGGCCAGAAACGGAACAAGAATTAGCCACCAAACTCTGGCGTCCCCAATTAGACGAAGAAATTTTACGTATTGCGGGAGTGAATGAATCTCGTTTGGTGCGTCGCATCCTAGACTTATTGCAATTAGCGGCTTACAGTGGTGTACCTTGCGAAGATATTGCCCAGATTTTGGCAAGGGGTTTGGGGGAAAATACTACAACTTTAGAGCCGGAATTTTTGGCATCTTTGCTGCTAGATTGGCGTAATTGGTGTTTAGAGAGGGGGTTACTAACTTATGGGATTATTACTGAACTGTATAGTCAGCATTTGTTAAGCGATCGCAATTACCAGCAGCACCTAACTAAACGATATCAGGCGATACTGGCGGATGATGTCGATGACTATCCTAGCGTAGCGCGTCTTTTGTTTGATTTGCTATTAGATCAAGGTGCGGTTGGGGCTTTTAGCTACAATCCCAATGGTGCAGTGCGATTGGGATTGGGAGCAGATCCCAACTATCTAGAAGGGTTAGCAGAGCGTTGTCGGGTAGAAATATTGAGTGGGCCACCTCCAGATTCCCTTGGTGAGCAACTGACTAAACAGATGGTGGAATTAGTCACAGAACCGATGGTACTGTTGAGTTTACCAAAAACAGTGCATTCAATTCAAACCACCTCCCGTGCCCAATTATTGCGGCAAACAGCCGAGGTAATTGCTAATGCCATCCAATCTCAACAAGTGCAAGCAGAAGAAGTGGCGATTATTGCACCAGGTTTAGATGCGATCGCTCGTTATACCCTAGTAGAAATCCTCGTTAAGCAAAATATCCAAGTAGAATCGCTCAATGACCAACGTCCCCTAATTAGTTCACCCGTCATTCGCGCCTTACTCACCATGCTGGCACTAGTTTATTCCGGCTTGGGACGCCTCGTAGATCGGGATGCTGTCGCAGAAATGCTGGTTGTATTGAGCAGGAAGCAACAACTACCAGAAAACTCTACAGACGCGATGAATCGGGTATCTACAACAGACGCGATGAATCGGGTATCTACAACAGACGCGATGAATCGCGTCTCTACAAATATTGATCCGGTACGTGCTGGTTTGATTGCAGATTACTGCTTTGTACCCCATCCCGATCGCCCCAACTTGCTACCAGTATCAGCCTTCGAGCGCTGGGATCGAATCGGTTATGCAGCGACTACAGCCTATAATGAGATATTACAGTGGTTAGAACAGCAGCGATCACAACAAGAATTGCGGTTAATTCCCAGTCCCATTTCTCTCTTAGATAGAGCAATTCAGCGTTTTTTATGGAATGGTAGCAATCTTCCCTACGAACAACTAGCAGCACTGCGGGAATTATTAGAAACCGCCCAACACTACTGGGAAATTGACACCAGATTAGGACAAATTGCCCCAGTTGAGACAACGCCTTACACAACTATTATTGAATTTATTCAACTACTGCGACGTGGTACGATTACCGCTAACTCTTACCCTGTGCGTCCCATCGGTGGAGCGAGAAAGGCTGTCACACTAGCAACTATATTTCAATATCGATCTAGTAGGCGATCGCACCGTTGGCATTTTTGGCTAGATGCTGGTTCACCTCTATGGGCGAAAGGTGGTGCAGCAACTTTATTTGGTGCGCCGTTTTTTCTGCGAGACAGATTAGGCGAACCTTGGACAGCAGAAGATGAGAAATTGGCAGAAGAACAAAGACTGCGAAGGATTTTGACAGATTTATTGTCTCGTGTATCCGAAAGAGTTTATTTGTGTCACAGTGATTTAGCTGTAAATGGACAAGAGCAATTAGGACCGCTGTTACCCTTAGTGAATGCCTGTGTAACGGTTATTTCTGAATCTACTGTTAATTGAATAGCTCAAGATCAGATCCCCGACTTCTTCAAGAAGTCGGGGATCTAGTTGTTCACGAATGATTAAGTAGGGCTATAGCCGATTTCTCTACCCAAAAATCCTATGGCTTATTAATCAATACGGTTCAGTTAAGGATAATCGTAGGTTGGGTGGAACGTAGTGAAACCCAACAAACCCGCGAAAATGTTGGGTTTCGTTCCTCCACCCAACCTACGCAGATGAAGGGTTTTTGGCGCTAACTGAACCGTATTGGCTTATTAATCACTTTTAATTATCAATTTAAAAAACAAAAATATTTGTTTCTATGAAAGAAACTTTTTAGAATATTTGCGGGTGAAATCAACTAAGCAGCAATCAGGTTGAGTTTCGCTTTCTAGTCTCAAGCAAAAAAGTTTGTGGCGGGGGAAGCAATTTGAACATCCTAGAATTCTCTCTATTGGTATGGTTTGGCTCATTTGTTGCCGGATTTTTAGGGGCACTAACTGGGTTAGGTGGTGGAGTTGTCGTGAGCGTTCAGTCGAACGATTTTGAATTTTGAATTGGGAGCAAATCGACGCGACTGTGGTTGAGTCGAAACAGGAGAACGAGAAGGGACTTTATCACGCTTTAAGAGTAAAGGAAGACTGAGAAACCCCAAAATAATTACTACTCCGGTCATTATCCAAACCATTAACCTATTTGGTCTATAGTCACCTCGTTCAATTTGCCAGAAAACTTGATTGTATCGCCACGCAGCTAAGGCAATAGTCGAAATTCCAAAAATTACCAAAACAACACCCAAATTTTCTGAGTTGGATAAGGGATTTACCGGAGGTTCTTGTTGAGTAATCGCAATATTCAACTGGCGCAAAAATATACCAAATCGGGCAATGGCAAAACCAAAGCCAATCAATGCAATAGAAGTGCGTAGCCAAGCCAGAAAGGTACGTTCATTCGCTTGATGCTCCCTTTGACGGTCAATTTTCGGTATTTTATCCATGAGTAGCTGCTGATGCCAAGTCCCCCTTTGATGAATAGCATTAACCAGTGAAAGAGGAAACACTGAGACGCATCTGTAACTATCGAGACAGTCCAATGATGACTCTGAGAAGACCCCAAGCGATCGCGAGAATCTTTACAATGGTAAATAAGGTAAAGATATATATCAGAGTCAAAATCAATGGCACTATTCGGATTTGGCAAAAAGGCAGTTATGCCCACACCTGACGAAGCTTTGTCAGGAAGGGCACAATCTATGTCAGTACCCGCCGCTCATTATGTCAACAAGAATCCCCTGAAACCTCCTTATCCCGATGGATTAGAGAAGGCAATTTTTGGCTTGGGCTGTTTTTGGGGTGCAGAACGCAAATTTTGGCAACTTCAAGGAGTTTACACTACCGCAGTCGGTTACGCTGCTGGTTTAACACCCAACCCCACTTATGAAGAGGTATGTAGTGGGCGAACCGGTCACAATGAAGTGGTGTTGGTTGTGTTTGATCCCAAAGTGATTAGTTATGCCGAACTGCTCAAAGTCTTTTGGGAAAGCCACAATCCTACCCAAGGGATGCGTCAAGGTAATGATACTGGCACTCAATACCGTTCGGGAATTTATGTATATTCCGAAAGTCAAAAGCAGCTAGCAGAAGCATCGCAGGAAGCTTATCAGGAAGCTCTCAACGGTGCAGGTTATGGCAAGATTACCACGGAAATCTTAGATGCTCCTGAGTTCTATTATGCCGAAGCTTACCATCAGCAATACTTGGCTAAAAATCCTAATGGGTATTGTGGTTTAGGAGGGACAAATGTTTCTTGTCCCGTGGGTGTAGTTGAATCCCAAGTTAGTAGTTAGAAATGGAGTTGGTGGGGTAGTCAACTTAACGTGAGTTCGACGAACCTCTCCCTGCCTTAAATTTTAGTTCAAGTCTGTCCCTCTCCGACTCGGAGAGGGACGGTCTACTACTATTTCTAAGATACAAGGTTGGGTGAAGGCTTTGCGTAACCCAACCTACTTCTAATGTACTATTTTAAGCTTGCCACGCCAGTACAAGATTACGAATTACGAATTAAATGAGCTACGCGCTTTAACACTTTCAGGACAATATATATATCATCACGACTATCTAAAGCAAACAAATCAGATAGAGCATATTGTGGAGTTTCAGTTTTTAGCAGTTTGATAAATCTAAATTCATTACCATTGGTGATAAAGCCAAAAACAGGTTTAGCTGAAGTTGCATCTGCCAACATATAAGCCAATGCTTGTGAAATTGCTGGCACTAACGAATAATCTGCTCGTTTTGCCTCAATAACGAGAACCCAAAATGGAGGATGCAACACCAAGATGTCAATACGTCCTCTGATAATTGTGCCTTCGTTTTCAGAAGAGATTTTTACCTCTTGTTCTGAGGCAATGTAGAAAGGCGGTTGATAAAAACCTGCTAGACGCAATAGTGGAGATAGCACCACCATTTTGACTACAGGTTCTAAAATAGGATATTTCGATAGATGCAAATATTCTGCCTTGACTTCGTTGAGAGATTGCTTTTCTAAGTCACTCAACTCAGGCAAATCATGCCGCCATTCTGAACAAAAATTTTCGTCGTCTGCAAGTTGTAGGCCAAATTCATCAATCAGTTGGGCTAGGGTGATATCTTTTCCTTGAATAATTTGAACCATTTGTTGAACCCTTATATTTATCTGCCTAAAAAACCTTCGCTTGAGATTTACCCAAAAGACTGCCTTATAGTGCAGATTTCAGCAAAGCGATCGCACCGACCCACAACATAATACTAATAGGCGCTCCAATTAGAATCCCAGCGATCGCCCAGCCTCTTTGATGCGCTTTAAATTGCTCAATACTGCGCCACCGTCTACTTTTCCAAGCCCATTCATTGCCTTTTGCCCCAAGGGCGATCGCCATTAAATACCCAACTTGAGGTACAAAACAGAATAGGCCATACCACACTTGATTTGGCCACATCCACAACCAAGGCATCAGAAACGCGCCCCAATTCCAACCGAGAATTTCCTCTGGGACTGTTTCATTCTGATTATTTATCCCGCATCCAGAATTGTTGATTATTTCTTTTAGCGGCAAAAGCTGATTCTTGTTTGCAGATTTGACAGTCAAACCAGATTTAAGAGCATTTATCGCTTGGTTAGCACTAGTAAATCTTTGTTCGGGAGCAGGTTCTATTAACTTTTGTAGCCAATTGACAAAATTGGGACTGAGATTAACTCGGTCTGTAAATTGCAGTCGCAAATCCTGCTGTGGTAAATCAGAAGGGGAAGTTCCAGTGAGCAAATGAATCAAAGTTGCCCCCAGTGCATAGAGGTCTGAAGCCGGAACCGCTCGACCACCAAATTGTTCCATTGGGGCATAACCATAAGTACCCACAACGGTGAAAGTAACGCCCTCTCTTGCCGCTTTATCCTGAACTGCGCCAAAATCAACTAAATAAATCCGATTATCTTCGCCCCAGATTAAATTACTCGGTTTAATATCTCTATGCAGTACTCCTGGATTCAACTCATGTAGATAGGTGAGAATATTTAAAACCTCAACAGCAATTTTTCTCGCTTGCTTTTCACTAAACCTTTTACCAAGAGCAAGTTTATCCTTGAGCGACTCACCAGGGATATATTCTTGGATTAAGGTAAACCAGAGAGTGCGATCGTCGATACAAAAATAATCTATATATCGAGGAATGCGGGGATGATTTAGCTGTTTAAGAATTTGTGCTTCCCTCTCAAAAAGTTTCAAGTCATCCCACTGCACAGTACCGCCAAAGGCCAAAAGTTTGACCACAACGATAGAATTTTCGCCATCAGAGGCTTGTAAATCCAATGCTTGCCAAGTTTGGCGAATTCCATTGTTGCCGAGTTGGCGCTGGATTTGATAACGATCTTGTAATATCTGTTCTGGTTGCAGCATCTTACACCTGCTGGCAATTTACGTTGATCTGATTCCCTTATATTCAAGGATAGTCATTATCTAGATAAACTGTGGGAGCCTGATAATTTAGTCAAAAAATCCCCGTTTCTAGGATGCCGGGGACTAGCTAGCAAGGTTAATTAGGGTTTAGAGCATTCCCAGTATCTCTAGTGCTGTATCCAGATGCCATTTAACCCGATAGAGTCCAAATAACTTCTCTTGACTGTACCGTGCTGGGTACTCTAGCTTCCTTCCTTCCATCGTCACCTTAAGCAAGGCTGACTGCTCCGGTGTAGGTGTTCCCATAGCCTCTAGTGTCGCTTCTAGGGCTTCTACTTGAGAGAATATAGGAGACTTCAATCCTTTATTCTCTGATACTTGCTTGCAGGCGACAACAGGGAAGGTCAAGAGTGCGTTAATGTAAGATGCCTTATCAGCAGGGTTCCCTATTGCTTGGATGCCGTACTGTATGAGGCATAAATCGCGTAACGCTCTCAAGCTTTTAACTTCTAATTCTGTACGTGTGAACATAAAATAGAGTTACCTCTTGTAAAAGTGGGTATCGGTGGTGAACTGTTTTCCAGACTGGCATCACCACCATTTTTAAACTGTATTCTAATGGTTTCGTTAGTATCAAGCCTTATTTATATTTCGCAATAATGCCCAATCCTAAAGGTAATCCTCAGAATTTTGAACCGGCACAACCAAAAGGAAATCAGCCATTAACTGACCAATTGAGCTTTCGGGTTACTAAGGAAATGAAGGAAGAGGTGAAGGCTAAAGACGACCCTCCCGAATTTTGTCGTCAAGCTATCCAAGAGAAGCTAGATAGAGAGAAGTAGTCTAAAGTTGTTGGAGTAATACTCTAACAACTACAAGAAAGCCCTCCTGTTAGAGAGGGCATTGTTATTGCTAGGTCAAGAGCGCTTCTGATAATTGTTGTCGTACTCTGTGGAGGTGACAAAAGCACACAGATTCAGGACATTGAAGACGCAAAAGCTTACTGGAAGGAGTACCTAAGCCGTGAGAAAATTTAGAACACTTGATGAATTTGAAGAAGAGTACTTCCGTAAGCACCCGGAAGAAATCGACAATTACTTGACGGAGATATTTCAGGAATATGCAGAAGACAACGATTCCGGTGCGTTGTTAGCATCCTTGCGCGTCGTTGCTCGTGTACGAGGAATTAGTGAGATAGCCGCCCTAGCTATCTAATTGGTATTTCAGGGCTTGAGACTCAAGCACAGAGAGAAGTTCGGTATGTTGATTGACTAAACCTTGTATTGCGGTAATTG
>NZ_JBALDZ010000221.1:0-14414 GCF_036917155.1 Nostoc sp.
GATTGCTTTTGCGCCATGTGATTTATTCTACGATGCTATGTGCATCTATTTACTTTTTCTTTTTTGCACTACCCCGATTTATTGAGCGGATACGATTTTTATTCATTTAAAAAAACTTCTTTCGTTAGAGGTTAATTACTCGGTTATATAGTAATAAAAGCGAGAACTTATCATTAACCTTCTAGATTCATCACATTGGGTTGCTGATGATATAATACTCAATTTCAAGAAATGCTGTAACCCAAGTTTATAACAAATGCCAAAATAAAGATGATTTTAAATAATTATAGTCATTCAGGATAAGCTATATTTTATCAAGTTTTTTGAGAGCAAAAAATAAGGAACTAATATGTAATGTTTGCAGAAATCTACCATTATCAATAAGTTGGATTAAATGTTCTAGCGGCAACAAGACGACATCAATCTGTTCCGTAACGTCTAATTTTAAATCAGATACATGTTCTACAAGAGCTTTTTCAAGCCCCTGCCTTTAGGCATGGGGTTTCTGACATCTACTCCTTGATCAAAACTTCTCGTACCATCACACTGGCAATAACGAAACGTGCGCTGAAACCACCTTCCATCCTTCGGTAAACCTGTACCAAGTCTGGCTTTGTCGCCCGAAACGCTCTACACCATTGATAATCCGGCGAAATTCTAAAGTCACGGTTGCGGCATCTTTCCCAAAGGTTACAACCTTGAGATTCGAGATTTCTCGCTCTATTTTTGGGTTTGGTCGATTCTGGCGAAAGTTACGAACTTCATCGCCACCATAGAGGTTTTCTGTAATTCCAAACCGCACTACTTCGGGCGCATCCCAAAACAAGCTATCCATCACCTCTAAATTGTTGCTAGAAAGGGCTTCTTCATACTTGAGGTACAAATCAGTTACTTCAGCGACAACAGTAGGGTCATTTATAGTAGTCATTATTGTTACCAATTTTTGATGTTATGGCTGATTATGCAGGAAGCATCTTACAGCAATGTAACTGATGCTATCAATTAGGAAACATAGCCCCGATCCTAGCGCCACAATTAGTAAACTTGCGATCGCAGGGCCTACCATACTCGTCACACTCACCAGGGAAGAGTACAAGGCAAGGGCATTACCAAGATTTTCCTTACCAACTGTTTCGGGAAGAAATGCCTGCCGAGTCGGAATATCGAAGGCGTTGATCATCCCTTGCAGTACACCAAGAATTGCAATGTACTGGATATTAATCGTACCACTTAGGGCTAGCCACGTTAGAGCTGAAGACTGAAGCATCCCTAGAATTTGGGTAACTAGCAGAATTTGATGACGATTCCAGCGATCGGCAATGATTCCACCTAGAGGAATCAACATAAGTGTGGGAATTTGGCTGGCAAAGCCCACTAGACCGAGTAACCAAGGGGAATCGGTGAGGCGATATACTAACCAACTAGTAGCCACTTGAGTCATGGACGTACCAATCAGAGAAATTGCCTGACCTGTGTAGTACAGGCGAAAATTTCTGGAACTCAAAGCACGCAGCATGACTTGTGATTTTTTTGATGCTTCCATACATCACTCCATAAGAGTTATGAGTCCTTATAGAAGTTCGTATTAGGACTTAAGTACAAGAAAAAAACGAACCGCCAAGGACGCAAAGGACACAAAGAAAGAAAGAAGTTAAAAGGGCTTGGCGCAACTTCACTAAGAAATGGTTTTAACCGTGAATAAAAAAGTAGGCAGTCATGCTGAAGGCAACAATCATGACAAATTTCCGAATTAAGTGCGGTTCAAGTTTACGAGCATAATGGGCGCTTAAATAACCACCAAGAGAGCCACCAACTGCCATCAAAATAGCTTGATGCCAAGCAATTACACCTGCAAAAATAAATGGAACGATCGCAATACCATTGATACAACTCCCTAAAAATGTCTTGAAAGCATTCATTTTGTGAATACTTTTGATACCTAAAAATGTCAAAGTTGCCAGCATTAAAATCCCTAAACCTGCGCCGAAGAAACCGCCATAGATGGCGATCGCTAGTTGAGCCAGTACCAAATTAAACAAGGGTACAGATTCCGGTGATGTATTCTGGTTTCGACGCTGCAACCACTTTTTGAATGGTTCGCCAAAGGTAAAGACAACTGTTGCTAGCAGTAATAGATAGGGAATCAGCTTTTTAAAGACATCTGGCGATGTATACAACAAGGTGATGGAGCCAATCATGCCACCAAACAAACTGACGCCACATAGAAGTAAAAAATCTCGCCGCTCGATGCCCAAATCTTGACGATATGCTCCAGCACTGGCTAGGGAAGCCACCCATATAGCTGTATTATTGGTGGCATTAGCTGCGATCGGGGGTACACCTGTAAAAATGAGAGTTGGAAATGTGATAAAGCTTCCACCACCAGCTACAGCGTTTAATCCGCCTGCAATAAAAGCGGTACTAAACAACAGCAAGCTATGGATAAACGTTAATGATGGCGGCATTATTTTGAGTTACTAATTATTAATCTAGGAATATCACTTGGAGAATGGGCAATCAAGTCAGCACCATGAGCTTTCAATTCCTCCTCAGTTCCATAGCCATAGGTGACACCAATTGAGGCGATTTGATGGCGCTTGGCTCCAATGATGTCATGTGAGCGATCGCCTACCATCACCACAGTAGAAGGTAAAAGTTTTTCTGTTAATAAAATATGGTGAATTAAGTCACCTTTTATACTCCACGTTTCATCAAGTTCACTACCATAAACACCGTCAAAAAGCAAGGATAAGCCAAAATATTCAATAATCTGCGTAGCATAAATATATGGTTTAGAAGTCGCAACAAAAGTTTTATAACCAGCAAAACGAATGGCTTTTAGGGTTTCTGGAATCTGGGGATAAAGGGAGTTTTCAAATAATCCAATTGTGGCAAAGCGATGACGATACAGTGAAATAGCCTGTTCAATTACTGTGCCATCTAAGGTATTGAGTAATTGCGAAAAGCTATCTTTCAGGGGTGGGCCAATACACCAATGTAATTCATCAGCATCCGGTGGTTTGTAACCGAGTTCAGAGAGCGCATACTGAATACAACCAGTGATGCCAGGTTTAGGATCTGTCAAAGTCCCTCTGCAATCCTTACGCTGCATACCCTTCAGCTTAACTTAGTGCCATTCGTCCCTTGCCCTCGATCCCAGACGGCTAAACCATCTGCGAGGAATTATAGACAACCGAAAATAACAGAAACTTGTACCCTATAAATAGACTGCTGAGGCTGCTATTAAAGAAAGTACAATCACATGGCTTCATCTGATAAATTTCTGTACCATCGGAGTGTGCGCCCTCTCGATCTGCTCCAAGGTGTAGTTACTTCTATCCTGCTACACTCTATTTTTTTAGTGGGGAGCAAATATTGGTACAGAGCTTTGATGCATGAGCCGAAGCAAGAAATTAGCCAAGAGATTCCAATCGAGGTAGTTGAAGTTCCCCATAATAAAACAGACATACCTCCTGAAACCTCACTCCGGGCTACCAAAAATTCTCTTGCTGGCGGTAAAGCTTTGCCAGAAAGACCTATTTCTGTGGTGAAGTCAGCGAATCTGGTAGGACATAAAGCCGATAACGAGCGTTCTTCTGACTTAACAGCCTCATCTCCTCTCAAGGTATTCCACGCAGGACGGCAGCAGCAGAAAACGGAATTACCAAATCTATCTGGTCAACAACCGCAATTCAAATCTCGAAAAACAGCATCAGCATCTGCAAGCGAGGCAGTAGCACCAATGACTACACCACTGCCAGTTCCACTTCTTAAAACATCACCCAATCCAAAGCAAATACCTTCAGTACCTGCAACCACAGTGCAAGTACCTAATTCTAAGAAAATTGCAGTAGCACCAGTGACTAGACCACAGCCAGTTCCGCTTCTGAAAACAGCGCCTTTGACAACACCTTTAGTACTCAACCCAAAACAAATAGCGTCAGCACCTGCAACCAAAGCACAAGTACCTAATTCTAAGAAAATTGCGGTAGCACCAACGCCAGCCCAATTGGGAAAAACATCACCAATGAGGACACTAACATCCTCCAACCCAAAGCAAATACCTTCAGCACCTACAACCACGGCACAAGTACCTAATTCTAAGAAAATTGCAGTAGCACCGATTACTACGCCACAGCCAGCCCAATTGGGAAAAACAGCACTTGAAAGAGCTACGACACTACCAGTACCCAGGAGTCCGAAGAAGTTAGGGCAGTCGAGAGTTGGATTCGGTGGGCGAACACCAACTCAAGCTCAGTCATCTCTAAAAACAGGTGCAGCAAGTTTGTTGGGTGGTACTGTGGGTGTATCTAGTCAGAATTATCGCGGCGAGCAACTGGCATCTGTGCCTAATTCCAACCGCGATCGCATTGGGAGTTCTGGTGTTGATGCCAGCAGTCAAGATATAGATATCACCTCTTACTTAAACAAATTAAAACAACGCGTTCAGCAGCAGTGGCTACCAGGAATGAGCCAGTCTAATCGGCGAACGGTACTTAACTTCACTATTAACCGTTCAGGTGAAGTTAACAATCTCAATATTGTACAAACCTCTGGATTTCGTGTGACTGATGAAGTAGCACTCAATGCGATACAGCGAGCTGCACCTTTTGCACCTTTGCCCACAGGATATCGCAAGAACTACATTGATATCGAATTTACATTTGATATCAATGTTTATGGCGAACTAAATTTATGGAGGGATGGTGGCTAACAACAGGAAAAGAGATGACGAAGACTCACGATTTGATAAGATTGATTCTGTCTATGTTGCTCAGATGGGAAGTAGCGTAGTTTTGAAGGGAGAAGTACCAACAGAGAAGATATCAGCACAATTAGTGGATACAGCCAGAGGAGTGAGTGGGGCTTCTGATTTACAGAGCGATCGAGTCAGTATCGCGTAAAATACTAGGAATTAAATATTAGAAGATGAGGAGCAAGAATTAATGACAATGAACAATCAACTAAAACCTCGACAATTGAGCATGGTAGTGACTTTATTGACAGTGCTGCTCCTAAGTAGTTGTGGTCAAAAACCGGAAGAATCTACTAGCACTACGCCTCAAACACCAACTGCGATTGCTCCACCTAGTCCTGCATCTAGTCCTGCATCTAGTCCTGCATCTAGTCCTGCATCTAGTCCTGCATCTAGTCCTATCCCTGGTGGAAATACAACTTCTAGCTCTAAGAAGCCAGTATCGGCGAATAAAGCAGCAGTTTTAGCAGCAGCACAAAATCTCGGAGTGAAACCACAAAACGAAACAACTTGCCCAAGTGATGCACTGGTAAAAGGCAAAATTAGGGATAAGAAAGGTAATATTTATCACCTTCCCAAAACCTTAAATTACGAAAAAGTCAAACCGGATATTTGTTTTAAAGACTCAGCAACAGCACAACTTGCCGGTTTCCGTGCGCCTAAGTGATCTAAACAGGGCAAAGGCGATTGATTTTATACTTCCTCGACTGTAGGATGTAGAATTTGACCTTTTGAAAAAATTCATAATTCCTGATTAATAATTCCTATTTATGTGACATCGGGGGATTTAAACCCCACCATAAATAGGACTGCCTCTATTGGCAGGGGGATCAATTTTTAATTAGGAATTATGAATGATAAATTAATAATTATATTGAATTCAAAATTCTGTGAAAAGGGGATCAAAACTTCTACGATTTTCTGAATGTACATTGGTACAATAGCCAATCGCCCTTTCAGGGAGACCGCTTTCACTTGTCGCTGAAAACTAGTGTGCAGGAACTACTTCAGAAATTGCTCTAGCTTTGAAAGCAAATAAGCAAGTAATTTTGTTGAATATTCATAAAGAAAGTAAACTTTTTTTTAAACTGTCGTCAGAAAATGTTTATATTGTGGAGAGTGTAGATCAGGCGATCGCTACAGCCAAAATAATTTTATACTAATTGAGAATTAGTGAATCAGTAAAGTCTTCCTTGAGGGGATATAAAAAGTCCTGCTGGAGTCAGAATACTCCACCCATGAAGGGATGGAGTTTAAATGAGGAAAAAGTTTCGAGCGTTGTTTGTCCACGTTCGCTTTTAGCGTCTCGTAGAGAGAGACGAGGTTTTAAACCAATATTCATCCGCTTTAACGTTTGCGAATTCAATTCTGAATTCTGGCTCCAGAATAGCTGAATTCTTCTTCATAAAATCCCCTGAAATACCTACAGGTTAAAGAATGTGGCAATTTATGTTAAAACAAAAAGAGCCTTTATTCGCAATAAGTTTTATGGTTCTTCAGTACTTGTTATGCTAAATTAATAATTAAAATGCCAATTTAATAACTGGAGTTTAGACTATCATCTAAATAAACACACTTTTGTCATAACCTTGTAATATTTCTATCAATTAAGTATGTAATAATTTTTGAATCATCAATTCAGATTAGCTGTCAATTACTAATCTAGCAAATCAAGAACATAGTAATTCTATTTGAGTACGAATAGAGTATTTACTAATACTAACATTGCAAACTAATCTAACTATGTTTTTAGCAGGTTATAGATGTTATGCATCAATCCAAAAAGCTGTCGAATCAATAAGTTTATCCTGAAAATAACTCCATGAAATTACGCGATTTTCTACTAACTATTATTAGTACCGTGTTAATAACATCGCCCAGTTTAGCGGCTAGTATCAAATCTCAAATATTTGATGATAATAGGAGTCATTTAGAGTCAGCAATGGATTGGAATTATTTATTGGCTAACTATCCAAGTGGAGTCACTATACAGAGAAATTTGATTCCTAAACTCAAGCAACCAGAGATTCTCACGAATGTAAACGATCCTTCTTTATTTGGTGGAATTATCCCATTAGGCAAAGAGATACCAGAGTTAAAGTCTCAAGTTAGAGCATTAATGGCTCATTACAGTTTTCTCAAACCGGGAATGTTTTTCTTAGATATAGAAACAGGTAATTATTTGAATATTGATGGTGAAAAGGTATTTCCGGCAGCTAGCACTATTAAATATCCGATTTTAATTGCTTTGTTTGAAGAAGTAGATGCTGGGAAAATCAAACTTGATGAAAAGCTAGTGATGCGGCGTGACTTAGTGGCGAGTGGTTCCGGTGACTTACAGTATAAACGAGCAGGAATCAAACTGAGTGTAATGGAAACAGTTAACAAAATGATTACGATCAGTGATAATACTGCTAGTAACATGATTATTGATCGTCTAGGCGGAAAAGCAAAACTCAATCAGCGTTTCCACGCTTGGGGACTAAAAAACACAGTAATTCGCAATATGTTAGGAGACTTTAAAGGCACTAATACCACTAGTCCAGCAGATTTAGTCCGGTTGTCAGCCTTGGTTGACCAACATAAGTTGATTTCAGAGGGGAGCCAAGGACAAGTAATAGATATCTTGCGTCATTGTCATAATAATAAGTTACTGGCAGCTGGTGTGGGTAAAGGTGGAACTATTGCTCACAAAACTGGAGATATTGGATTTTTGGTTGGGGATGCAGGAATTATTAGTTTGCCAAATGGGAAGCACTACTTGGCAGGTATTTTTGTGATCAGACCCCATGATGATGAGCGAGGAAGGGAGTTTGTACGCCAAGTTTCACGGATAGTTTATCAGTATCTAGCTCAACCAAAATTATCCCAGAAATATTAATTTCTTTAAATACTAAAAGGGTAAGCATCGCCTTTCTAGCACAGCTATACACACTTTAGATATTTACAATAAAATTGCCGTGCCAGACAAAGCAGAAAATTATGCATCGCCCGATTAACATTACCTTGTCCAGATCAGACAATTGAACTAATTGATCGAGTGATTATCTAGAGGAGACGGTATGCGATCGCAGTCAATCCATCAACGAAGCTCGTTTCTAAAAGACGCGATTAATCGCGTCTCTACTTCTCTGGCTCAAAACTTAGTGTAATTATTGATAACCTTGGCTAAGTCTGGCACTGCTTCTTCTACGTGCTTTTTGGCTGAACCGCGAAGTTTTTCATAGGTTCCTCGAACGATTGGGCGCTTTGCGTTCTTGACTCTCGCATCGGTGACACCCAGTAGCGCATCTGCTGTATCAGAGCGATTCACACTCAGATATTCAATTGGGTCGCCTTTTTCTACGCCTTCACCCCAGATGGGATCAAGTGCCGTGAAGCATTGCGGCAATATCTGCTCAACTACATAGGGGATGTACCCTGGCTTAATCCCCTTCAAAGCAGCAAAGGCAGTTTTCAAAGCGATGCCGCTCATGCCAGACTTGGATGCAAGCTGTCCTTCAATCATGTTGCAACAGTCCTCTATGACCATAGCCTTTTTGGTCGGATTCAAAAGTCCGTCGCTAAGTCCCATTTCACTCTTCCTTATCTAAGTACTTAATTCTATTCGACTAATTTTTTTAGCAAGCAGGAAATTACAGAAAATGGTATCAGAGTTAGAGGGTCTTATGGATATAAGCCTTTTATGCACAAACTTCTATTGGTGTCAATAGTTTGCTGGGTAAGTAGTTTTGTAGTAAGGACTTTAGTCTTTATTTTCTAAGCACTAAAGTCCTTACCCTGCGGGTGACGCTCGTACCTTGCTAACGCTGCGCTCACTCACTATAAACCTTCAAAACTAGTCACTTTGCTAGAGAGACTTAAGGGCAAAAGTTAGGTTATCCCATCTTGCTGAGACCTAAGTTGTCCCTCTGGTTGACTTGAGCTAGCGGGTAGAGCTTCATGTCTCGATCCCGAAGCTCCATTTGGAGAATCTGGAGGGTTTGAGCCTCCCGATCGCTTCCGAGAAAATATAGCCTGAGCCAAGCTCTTAACCAAAATATACAGAATTGGCACTAAGAACAAACTCAAGAACGTCGAAAGCATCAGCCCCCCAAAGAGCGCTGTTCCTAGAGACCAACGGCTGCTGGCTCCAGCCCCTTGAGAGATCACCAAGGGCAAAAATCCTAACAGTGCTGCAAAGGAAGTCATTAAGATGGGTCGTAGACGTTCTTGCCCCGCTTTCACCGCCGCCCGTGTGTAGCTCATGCCCTGCCCATGCAGTTGATTGGCAAATTCCACGACTAAAATCGCGTTCTTGGCGGCTAGACCAATCAAAGTTACCAGACCTACCTGGCAGTAGATATCATCCACTACTTTCGGGAAGAGGCTACCTGCCATGAAAATATTGGAACGTAGCCAAATCGCCGTCATCGCTCCCAAGACTGCTAGGGGAACTGTCAGCAAAATAATGATCGGGTCAACGTAGCTTTCATACTGAGCTGCTAGCACCAGAAAGACAATCACGAAGGCGAAGGCAAAAATCAAGCCTGTAGATCCCCCAGATGTCTTTTCTTGGAGATAAGTCCCTGTCCACTCATAACCAAACCCTTGAGGTAAGACCTCTGCTGCTAGTTTCTCCATCGCTTGAATCGCCTGTCCAGAACTAGCACCGGGAGCCGGAGCGCCCTGGACTTTGATTGACCTGTACAAGTTATAATGGGAAATTGTTTTCGGCCCCACAAAGGGAGTAACTTTCACCAGATTGCTTAAGGGAATCATCGCCCCACTTCCAGAGCGAACATAGAGCTTGCCAATATCCTCTGGATTAGAGCGGAAAACCCCATCTGCTTGGACATATACTCGATACTGTCGCTGTCCCTGCACAAAGTCATTTACATATTGTGACCCCAAGTAAGTTTGCAGTGCCCCAAAGATGTCGCTGAGTTCAACGTTGAGAGCTTTGGCTTGGTTGCGGTTCACTTGGATGTCAAATTGGGGAGTGTCTGCGGTGAACTGAGTGAAGACTCGTTGTAAAGCAGGGTTTTTATTTGCTGCCCCAATGAACTTTTGAGCAGTATCAAGCAGGGTTTGAATCGGCGCACTTCCGGTTCTATCTTGAATGATAAACTCGAAACCACCTGTACTACTTAAGCCTCTAACTGGCGGAGCATTCACAGCGATCGCTCTAGCATCTGTAATTGTAGAGAGCTTTTTGTTCATCCTCTGAAGTATTCCATAGACAGACTCAGATTCTTTAGGTCTCTCTTTCCAGGGTTTCAGGTTAGCAAAGGCAATGCCTAAATTAGAAGCATTGCCATCGAAACCAAAACCACTGATCATAAAACTAGCTTGAACTTCGGGAAGCGATGTTACTTCCTTGACAACCCGATCCATAACAGATTCGGTGTATTTCAAAGAAACCCCATCAGGCCCCTGGACAACTACAAAGAAGTAACCCTGATCTTCCTCTGGAATAAATCCAGTTGGCACTGCTTTGTACATCAAAACCGTTGCTACTAAACCAGTGATAAAAACCCCAATTACAATCGGCTTAATATGGGTAAGGTAGCTAACAAACCCGACATAGCGGCGTGTAAACCAGCTAAATCCCCGATTAAACTGGGTAAAAAACCATCCTAAAGGGCCCCGTGGAGTCTGAGCCGGGCGCATGAGGATGGCTGCCATACTCGGAGAGAAAGTTAAAGCATTAAAGGTCGAAATGGCAATAGAGCAAGCAACGGTTAACCCAAATTGTTTGTAGACAATCCCAGTTGTGCCCGGAATGAATGTAACTGGAATGAATACTGCCATGAGTACAAGTGAAGTAGCAATGACTGCCCCAGTCAACTCTTTCATGGCTTCCATTGCAGCCTCCAAGGGCTTCAAGCCCTGCTCCAGTTTGACTGCAACTGCCTCCACCACAATAATCGCATCATCCACAACCAGACCGATCGCGAGGACGAAACCAAATAAGGTCAGTGTATTAATCTGAAATCCTAAAACCAAAAGAGCCGCACATGTCCCAACCAGAGAAACGGGGATTGCCACAGTGGGAATGATCGTAGTACGCCAGTCTTGCAAAAAGACAAAAATTACCAAGACCACCAGGATAATCGCTTCAACCAAAGTCTGTAGAACTTCTTCTAAAGAAATTTCTACAAATGGAGTGGTATCAAATGCCACCTGTCCTTTTAGTCCAGGTGGAAAACTCTTCTCTAGTATTTTGATCTGGTTTTCAACAGCATGGGCAACATCCAGGGCATTACTACCGGGAAGTTGATATATCCCCAAACCTACGGCTGGCTTGGGAGTATTTCCTGGGATGGTGAATTTGGCATCAGCAAGATAGCTCTCTGCTCCCAGTTCAACTCGACCGACATCTCTGACCTTAACTAGGGTGCTATTAGGAGTGCTGGTACTATTAGTGCTATTAGTGGTGTTATTAGTAGTGCCATTAGTGCCACTTTGACTTACCTTCAGTACCATATCCTCAAATTCAGCCGCATCTTTAAATCGACTGGTTGCCCGTAAAGCAAATTCAAAACTTTGATTATCTGGTGCTGGTTCCTTACCAATTGCCCCTGCACCCACCTGAATATTTTGTTCTTGCAGGGCAGTTGTCACATCTTGAGGAGTTAGTTGATGTTGGGCAAGCTTGTTGGGATCAAGCCAAAGACGCATGGCATATTTGCGTTCCCCAAAAATCGTGGCTTTTCCTACACCAGGAAGCCGTTTGATCTGATCGAGAATATACAGATCGACATAGTTACTGATAAAAAGGTTGTCATACTCATTATTCTCTGAGTAAAACCCGTAGACCAGAAGGAGACTGCTTGATGCTGTTTCAACGGTGACACCTGTTTGTTGAACAACATTTGGCAATTGAGGTGAAGCCAGCCCTTCTTTATTTTGAACGTTTACTTGAGCAATATCGCTATTGACATGAGTCGGGAAGGAGACAGTTATATTGCTGGAACCATCATTACCAGTATTAGAAGATATATAAGATACATCTTTAACACCATTAATTTGCCGCTCAATGATGTTGGTGACAGTACTTTCTGTTGTTTGAGCATCCGCACCAGTATTGTTGGAACTAACGGTGATTTGCACCGGAGCGAGGTCTGGTAGCTGAGAAATGGGAAGGATCGGAATACAGATGCTTCCCAGCAGCAAAATAATGAACGTGCAGACCGTCGTCAGGACTGGACGTCTGATGAAGGTATTGACAAACATAAATCAAGGAATAAAGGAAAAGTTTAAGACTGGTTAGTGAGGTAGTAGCTTTTTATTAATATAAGAATTTATTAAGGTTTAGTGTTGGCGATCGCATAAAGTTAGCAATTGTAGTATTGGTATAATACACCAAACCCCAAGGAGTTAAAGCGTAGCTTTGGCTCTTTGGGGTTCTTTAGGAATGAAAGGTAATTTACTGAAGATGATATCAGGAGCATCGGTGAGAGGTTAAGATAATATTACTTTTGTCAATTAGAAATTATGCTTAAAATTTGGAAAGAGCCGAGGTATGAAGTTAACTGTTGTACTGAAATTATGGGTTAAGAATAAATGATGCGTATCAAGATGACGCGTAGGCAAAGCCCAACCTAGGCATCGCCCAATCAAAAATTCTGTTTCTAACCCCGATTTCAGCAATATTTTAAGTACTATTGCTTATTGACAAATTGTATCTGACCTTAACCTCTCACAAATGTATCAGGAGTCACAATGGTTGCTTGAGATTAACTCTGCCAAGATGGTTTCAAGCCCTGAAAGTGATGAGTGCTGAGTAAGTAGTGAGTGCTGAGTAGTGAGTGATGGAGATGAAGGAGAAATAACTCCTGCCCCCCTGCCCCCCTTCCGTTCACCGCTTGTGCTTGGAATTGGCAGCAAAGGGTATTTCTAAAGATTTATGAAAATCTTGCTGAACTTTGCGAGTTAAACGACGGGAGACTTGGCGGACGATTTGATTAAGTAAGCGATCGCCTGTAGATTGAACTATAGACTTGGGTAATCGCTGAATAAATCGGGGAAAGTGAAGATAAACTATCAAATCTAATTCCCATTCAACTCTTGTAACCTCACCAATACTAGTAGAAACATCGGTTTTTACTAACTGTAGAGATGCCCGATAGTCTACGTCATAACCAGGCGGTTGGTAGTCAGGAATAGGGATTGTACGGATGCGGTAAATACCCTCATCTGGAGGCAGCAATTCCAAACCAATTTTCGGTTCTACTTCATAACCAAAAGAACCAAAACGACCAATCACTAAAGCATAGCCATTTTCCCCAAGTGATTGTACCTTCATAGGTTCAGCGCAGCGCGAAAACCATGAGGCATGGGCATTGAGATACTCAGCAACCTTCTCGACTGGGGCAGCCATTTCCATACAATCTTGATAACGACCGTAAAATTTGGTGAGCGTCGCTACATTTGTTTCTGTTAAGGTGTCCTTGGTTTCTTCTTGGGTAGACACTACAGGTAAAACTGCTTCTGTTATTTCCCAGGATTTATATTCGCCTTTTCTTGAAAGCATAAATGCATTACTGTATATTTTGGCGTTGGTCTATATTAATGATTCCCCACACTCCTGGATCATTTCGCATTCAGATCCCATTTTGACCGAAACCTCATTAATCTACCATCAACTCCATAGAATTACTAAAATAAAGAACTGAACAAGCACACAATAGTTTCCCAGGATAGCATTTCTCATGAAAGCATTTGTAGCAGGGGCAACAGGTGAAACAGGTCGGCGGATTGTACAAGAATTGATCGCCCGGAACATTCCCGTCATAGCTCTAGTGCGGGATATAGAAAAAGCTAGGGGTATTCTGTCTCCTGAAGCCGAATTGGTAGTAGGTGACGTGTTACAATCAGAAAGTTTAACTGCTGCATTGGGAGATAGCACAGTTTTGTTAGTTGCGACTGGAGCAAAACCGAGCTTTGACCCCGCTGGCCCCTATAAAGTGGATTTTGAAGGGACTAAAAATTTAGTAGATGCTGCAAAAGCAAAGGGAATTGAGCATTTTGTCTTAGTTTCTTCTTTGTGTACTTCCCAGCTTTTCCATCCACTGAACTTGTTTTGGCTGATTTTGTTGTGGAAAAAACAAGCCGAAGAGTATATCCAGAAAAGTGGTCTTACTTATACAATTGTGCGGCCTGGTGGGTTGAAGAATGAAGATAACTCTGACCAGATCGTGATGCAGAGTGCAGATACGCTGTTTGACGGTAGCATCCCCAGACAGAAAGTCGCCAAAGTTGCTATTGAGGCACTGTTTGAAGCAGATGCACGTAATAAAATTGTCGAAATTGTTGCCAAACCGGAAGCAGCTTCAAAAAGCTTTAAGGAGCTATTTCAACAGTGCTGATATTCCACGGGATTCTATTCCCATCCCCGAAATAAGCGGCTCGCTCACATCTTCACAGAAAAGCGATTGTCAATTAGCTTATCTAAATTGACCATCCCTTGATTGAAGTCCCTAAAGCGATCGCTCTCTCGTTTACAACAGACAAGCGATCGCCTTAAATTTCAACCTCATCATCAATAAAAACTCGTGTGCTTCTGCTTTGCTAATATCAAACCCACATTCCGCACTTCATTTTGTAACACAAAGCTTAGTAATAATAAATACATGTTTTTAATGTATAAATACATAAATCATTGGGTGATTAA
>NZ_JBALDZ010000222.1:0-6295 GCF_036917155.1 Nostoc sp.
CTTTTTTTCTGCTGATAACTATAAACAAAATTAATTATTCGTTTGTTCGCGTAAGATAAACGCGAACAATTTATTTTTGTCCAAAGTCCAAAAAAGTACTGGGTAAGTAAGTCGGTGCTAATATTTACAGCTATGTTAAGGAATTTTAATGTCGGGTGTGTTGTCGCCAAGCGCCGCACCGTCAACAATCTCAGGTGCGTTGCTATAAGGCATAACACACCCGACAGCTAATTTATATTTCTTCATATACATTGAATTTTTCTCACCGACTTACTTAATTCTTAATTTACTCAGCACTACAAGCCGAGGCACTCAGTACTAAGTAGGTAAAAGAGGAATGTCAGGATTAGGAGATGTACCTTCAGGGATTTAAGTCAAGTAGCTGAAATATTTATTAATATTATGAATAGGAAGGGTAAATTCAGTGGCAAGAGTCTGAAAAAATTCCTAATGGCAGGTATTTCGCATCAATCACCAGATTCTTCACTAACGGAGCAGAAGATTATGAACGATCAGCAACCATCAGACTCTAAGAAATTCGTCGGAAATCTCAAGAATGGGATTTGGCTGTTTGGCCTGTCATCCTGGGTATTTGGCATTACCGATCGCAGTATTGCTTCATTTGCAGATGGCTATCTATCTGCTTTGGATTTGACGCAACTATTCACAGCAGCTACGTTTTTTGTGGCATGGCTGTTTTTGAAACCGACATCCAGAGTTTAAGTTAAGCAACTGATTGAGTATTCAGTCACTCTTGACGCTAGTCTTATCAAGATTTAGAAAGTTATCTATAGATTACAAATAGCAAATGCTACAGAAAATCTACGTAAATATCAGGTTAAAAGAAAATGCAAAAGGCAAAATATTATCGAACAGAATTCAGTAGTCAGGAGTCAGAATGGGCTAAACGCCCCGCTATCCATGTACAGAATGAATTTTGACCGAAAAGGCGGATAGCGTAGCTAAGCCGAGTCTTCGATAGCGCAGCGGTAGCGAGTATTTTCGAGTCGCGTCTCCCTTTGGGAGACGCAATCATGCGAACAATCAGTCGCGGGTTTGAATCCCCGATTGATAGCGCAGCTAAGCCTTTGTCTTCTCCCTTGGCGTTAGCCTCTCCCAATGTGATTCGGGGAGACGCTAAGAGCGAACGAGCGTCAAGATTGCTGACCGGAGCCGGAGCGTCTCCGGCTCCGCTCCTGAATTCTGACTTCTGAATTCTTCTTCAACTTACCTTCTGCATTTTAAACTTCGTGAAAATCTCACGAATTATTTAGTTGGAAGAAAACGCCACCTTTGAGCGATCGCGTGTCAGTTCCATAACTACTGACTGTGAGCGATCGCAGATTATTAAAAAATGGTTTACCTAAGACTTCCGCTAGTTTGAGAATCGGTACTTGACGCTCTAACAAATTTTGGCTCTTTGTCCAGTCAAGATATATATAGCCTTGGTTTGGTAGGGGAATCGCAGCAATACTATCTTTGAAGTTGGGATTGTCAATTATGGAATTATTCTTGATTGTGAGAATTTTATCCATCGTCTCTAAGTCAGAGGTGAAAATTTCGTAATTTCCTAAACTTGTATGCAGTCCCCGCACTTTTGTTTCAATGCTAAAAGATTCTCCTTCTTTAACATCACTTTTTTTGGTAGCCGTAGTTAACTCTGTCCAAGCAGAGATTTTTTGTTGATCTATAGTTAACGGACTGATACTGAGTCCGTTGGATGAGGCGATCGCATCTAAATGAGTAACGCCTTTTTCCACACTCTCAGATTTTTCCACCACAAAAATCCAATGTGGGGTTGTTTGCTGTTTCTCAGGTAACAATGCTATGGCATATTCTCCTTGTACCCAACTGAAAATATTCTCTGGTAAGTTTATACTCCAGCGTTTTTGAACATCCGCCAAAGGTTTTGCTAACCGAGAAACGACATCTTCCCCAGAACCATATATAGTTGCTGTTGCTTGTCTCCAGAGTTTAGTTAAATCACTGTCACCCAAATTACTCAAATTTGAGCCGGAAATTGCCAAACCTGCGGACGCTGGAATATATTGCAATGCTCCCACAGGTTTAGATAGCGGTGCAGATGGTGGGACAATTTCTGATGAAGTCAAAAAGGTGGTTTCCGCCAGCAACCCTTTGGGATTCAACGCCAAGGATATGATTTGGCTATTATAAAGTTGTTCTGGTAACTCTAACCCTTGCCATTTTGCGACGATAGGAAGATTTAAGAAAGCTACAGCCAAACCCCCTTTGGGCAGTTCTTTGGTAGCTTTTTGGTATTCGGGGGAGCTAGTCAAATTCAGATCGGGCGCTTGGACGTTATTGATCGCATCTCGTAACACTTTCGGATCGTTGGCAAATAACACAAAGCCTTCGCCAACAACAGCACCAGCAAGGGAGTCTTGTTCTGGTTGAGAATTGTCAGAAATCAGTTTTACACCTTTGTATTGTTCAACAGCTAGGTTTGCACCAGCTAACGCCCGTTTGGAAAAAAACAACTCGACAAACTCACGGCTTTTCTCCGGTTGCTTAGTTGCTAGTGCCAATAGATACCCTGGCTGCTGTCCGTTTTCTAAGTCCCGATCAATATCTAAGGTGGCGATCGCTAATGTAATTTCGTTCCCTAACCAGGGTTGAATGTCTTGCTTGTAATCTATGCCACTCTTAGCGAATAAGCTGGTTTTGAGTTTAGATAGTTCCTCTTCACGATCCAACGCCTGCAAACGATCGGGATTTGCCAGTAATGAAACCATTGCAGGGGAAAGTTTCGACACGAATATGGCTGCACCAGGCTGTCCGGTAGAAGCAATGAGGTTAGCCGGACTTTTGGCGAAAAACCAGTAAAAGCTGGCGATCGCAATTACTAGCAGTGCGATCGCCCCAACGACGATAAAACCAATAAATGAACGTTGCCTATTCACATTCAACCTATTAAAAAAGACGATTTACAGCCATTTAAGCAGAAAGCCTAGCAGAATTAATCAACCCCCTTGGGAATGGATACTCATGCAAAGGCAAAGATTTTCTGTCACCATAAATAGGATTAGGACTGTTTATAGGGAATTCTTTTAGTCAACCCATGAACCAAATTAGTGTAGAAGAACTGGCACAACGTCTTTCTTCTAATGATACAAGTATTCAGCTAGTAGATGTGCGTGAACCGCAAGAATTGGCGATCGCTAGCATTGAGGGCTTTGTCAACCTACCTTTAAGTCAATTTGCCGAATGGGGAGATCAAGTACCTACCCTCTTCAATCCCCAAGCTGAAACCCTTGTGCTATGCCACCACGGCATCCGCTCTGCCCAGATGTGCCAGTGGTTAATTGCTCAAGGTTTTACAAATGTGCAAAATATTTCGGGTGGTATTGATGCCTATTCCCTATTAGTAGATCCTTCAATTCCCCAATATTAGCTTTTGCTCAGGTGGAACTCACTCTTCCATCTGGCTTTTGCTATCCTGAAAACAGCACTACATTACTTTAGATGCCTGCCGCAAAACTTGGAATTTGGACATCAAGCACATCTGCACAAAAATTTTCTGGGTCAAATCACAGTTGAGTATTAGACTCTGCCAAAAAATACGTATCTAATAATACTTTTACAATTGAAAGTTTGTGCAAAAATACGGTTATAAAAGAGCATGATGAGGGTACATTATAACTAGCAGATTTTACTAAAAAAATAAGCTACTATTTTAACCCTACTCTTAGAAAATGCCGTATCTGTATGAACCTTAAAAATACTTATCATAATATAGTTGTATAATCTAATATCTTAATCAATTATTAATATTCTCTGTTTTCGATTAAATCCACAAATCTGTTCAAAGTTTGATTAAAATTTGCCTTCAGCAAAACATACCACAATGGAAGTCCAGTTAACAAATCGACAACAGCATATACTTTGGGCAACGGTACGTCACTACATTGCTACGGCAGAGCCAGTTGGTTCAAAGGCTTTGGTCGAGGAGTACGACCTGGGTGTAAGCTCGGCGACAATTCGCAATGTGATGGGCGTTTTAGAAAAGTCTGGATTACTCTATCAACCACACGCTTCTGCTGGACGTGTACCTTCAGATTCAGGCTATCGCATTTATGTTGACCAGCTAATTACACCTTCTCTGCGTTCGCGCAGCATGTCGCAGACAGATGCTACGCGGACAGAAACCTTAGGGCGAGAAGTAGAGGTGGCACTGCAAAAACAGCTACAATGGCAAGATCGGAGTTTAGAAACCCTACTGCAAGGAGCCGCGCAAATTTTAGCAACCTTGAGTGGTTGCATTAGCTTGATCACTATGCCACAAACGACTACAGCCCTATTGCGACATCTGCAATTAGTGCAAATTGAAGCCGGGCAAATCATGCTAATTGTGGTGACAGATGGTTACGAGACACATTCCAAATTGATGGATTTGTCGCCAACACCAGAAGAGACACAACGGGATTCAGAGGTAATCGATCGCGAATTGCAGATTGTTTCTAACTTTTTGAATAGTCACTTGCGGGGGCGAAGTCTGTTGGAATTAGCCTACCTCAATTGGAGCGAACTAGATCAAGAGTTCCAACGCTACGGGGAATTCTTGAAAAATTCAGTTGCCGAATTGACTCGTCGGACTCTTGCACCCACTGCAACCCAAATTATGGTTAGGGGTGTGTCAGAAGTTTTGCGCCAGCCAGAATTTGCCCAGTTACAGCAGGTACAAACGATTATCCATCTGTTGGAAGAAGAACAAGACCAACTGTGGCGATTAATATTTGAGGAACCAGAACCGGAGGAAGGTGGTAAACCAAAGGTAACAGTTCGTATTGGCGCAGAAAATCCCTTAGAACCGATACGCACCTGCACCTTAATTTCTTCCAACTATCGCCGGGGTTCTATACCCGTAGGAAGTGTGGGAGTTTTGGGGCCAACGCGCCTAGATTATGAAAGTGCGATCGCAGTAGTAGCATCTGCTGCTGATTACCTCTCAGAAGCTTTCAGTTTTCAATCCTTGAATGATATCAGGTGATATTTTGGAACAAACTGCTAAAGGTCTAGGCAATCATCAATATAATAGCAATCAGATAGCCTAATTTTTAATAGCAAAATCAATAATTAACACTAACTAAATCTTTCATGGTGAGAAAAATTGCCTTTGGCTTGCTGTGGCTGGGATTCATCGTCTATGCTTTTTTCCTCGCACCTCCCGATCAACCGGGTACATTTGAGTTAATTAAAAACCTTTCTCTTGGCCAGTGGCAAGGCGTTAACCCATTAGTCATAGCACTATTCAACCTTATGGGCATCTGGCCTCTTATTTACAGTGCAGTAGTCTTTATTGATGGTAGAGGACAAAAAATACCTGGTTGGCTGTTTGCTACTGCTTCTTTTGCAGTTGGTGCTTTTGCCTTGTTGCCGTACTTAGCCCTACGAGAACCAAATAATCAGTTTCTAGGTAAAAAGAATACCTTAATTAAGGTGCTAGATTCTCGTGTGACTGGGGTTGTTTTGATAGTAGCCACGTTTATTCTAGTTGCCTACGGTTTAAGAGGAGGAGATTGGGGCAGTTTTGTGCAAGAGTGGCAAACTAACCGCTTTATCCATGTGATGAGCATAGACTTCTGTCTACTTTCTCTATTATTTCCTGTCTTACTAGGGGATGATATGGCGCGTCGCGGTTGGAAAAATCCGCAGTTTTTCTGGTTAATAACCTTGATACCGCTATTCGGCCCATTGATTTATTTATCTGTGCGTCCACCTTTGCCAGAAGTGGGTATAGAGTCCATATCCAAGCAGCCAGCAACGAATTGAACTAGGGATTGGGGATTGGGGATTAGGGACTGGGGATTAGGGAGATTTAGATGGAGATTCAGACCCCCAACTAAATTTTACTCATAAATTTTAATTATACTTTTCTTGCCTAGTACCCAGTCCCCAATCCCCAGTACCCAGTACCCATTTTTCACAATCCAAAATCTAAAGTCCCCCCTTTTTCAAAGGTTTGGGGATTGTCTGTGAGTGCGTAAATCCCAAGAGAAAGTTTTTTCTGAAAGTACTTTACAAAACGCAATAAATTCTTTAAGATGTGTAACAGGTAGCCAAAACTACTTAATTCATCTGCAAATAATCGCATTTATAAAACAATGACAACAACCTTACAACGTCGCGAAAGCGCCAACGTATGGGATCGATTCTGCGAATGGATCACCAGCACCAACAACCGGATTTACATCGGTTGGTTCGGCGTAGTCATGATCCCCACCCTACTAGCAGCTACCGCTTGCTTCATCATCGCTTTCATCGCAGCTCCTCCAGT
>NZ_JBALDZ010000223.1:0-35310 GCF_036917155.1 Nostoc sp.
CTAACCTTGTAGCTCAGGAAAGATTAACTGGGGCATTAGATAGGCTGACACAAACCTTGGAATCTCGAAATCCTCAATTTGAAAAAGACTAGTACACCACGGCGGAAATAAACCAAGTATTATTGTGAGAAACTAAGAAAGTAGAGTCAAAGCAGTTTAGGCTGAAAACAAGGGAAGCAGGTGTGGCACGATTAGCTCCAAAAGTATTAAATTTGAACGAGAGCGATCGCTCAGAACTGCAACAGTTGGTAAACCGACACAATGCCGCGCAACAACTAGTACTACGTGCAAAAATAATTCTCCTAGCGTCAGAGGGGAAAAATCATGGTGAAATTGCGCGGATATTAGATATAAGTCTTGATATGGCTCGTTTATGGCGAAACCGATGGTGTGAAACTAGCGATAAAGAGTTGTCTATTTTGCAGAGATTACAAGACTTAGAGCGTATTGGCGCACCAGTAAAATTTAGTATGGAGCAAGTAATCGAACTATTCGCCCTTGCATGTTCACCACCGTCCGACTATGGACGACCAATAAGTCATTGGACACCAAGAGAATTAGCAGACGAAATTATCAAACAAGGGATAATTGAAAGCATATCCGTCCGTCATCTGGGAAGATTATTACAAGAAGCAGAACTTAAACCCCACCAGAGTCGCTACTGGTTAACCCCCCCCTGTGGACGAAGAATTTGACAAAAAGCCTTGAGTCATAAATCCCACAAAATAATTTGCACCTAGTTTCTCCAGAGTTAAACCGATTGTTTCGGGCTGTGGTAGCTCTCAAAGATAAAAACCTCAGCGATACGATCACTGAGGCTCTAGAAGACTGGCTCAATAAGCCTGAAAACCAGGAGCTAATTAAAAAGCATAATTTGGGTAAATAAATCGAAGAAATTCAAAAGGGTGGTAATTCTTTAAGAATTGTGAACCGGATATGATTTATCGCCAAATCACCAATGGGGATATCTTCTTTAGTAAGCCGCGCACCTTGACTTGTGACGGTTTCAAAGGTGATACCTTTGCCAATTTCAATGTGATACCAGCACAAGCCCATAAAAAAGCGCGTGGGATAAGGCCCACCTTCATCTACATCGTCAGGATTTGATTCCATTGGCAACCAGCCAAAATTTGGGACGTAGAACTCCAGCCAAACATGATTAAAGTCGGGTTGTAGTGGCACTCCTAGTAAGTCACTATGGGGAGGACATTTGTATCTACCGACGGTGCGGCAGGGGATATCATTTAAACGGGATAGGGCAAGTAAAACGCCGACATATTCGCCACAGGAACCAACGCCCCGTTCTAAAACTATATCTGGCGTATCAATATAAGGTTTAATACCGTAAGATAACTGATCGTAGACGTAGTTACGGATGCTGTGCATTTTCCGCAGCACATTGGTTTCAGAACCAATCGCTTCTCTGGCGGCACGGCGAACAATGGGAGTATCCATTGCTAAATCGTCGTCATCTACTAAGTAACGTGTTTGTAATTCTGGGGAGAGTTCAGGTATATCTTCGACATCTCTGGGTGTGATGCGATATTTAATTCCTCGAACTTCTAAAAGTGCTTTCCAGCCAAATATATGCCGTTCTCCTGGAGCAAGAGAGTCAAATTTAAAGACTGCTACCCGTTGCCCTTCTATCACTTCTTCGGTAAAAGGCATACCAATAGGTTCAACGTGTTTCACCTTTTGACGCTCAGTTTCAGATGGTAGGGCGATGCGCCATTCCACATCAGGGATATAAACCTCGTCTAAGGGTGCAATTTCCTCAGCATAAGACATTTCAATGAGATAGCCATTAGAGAGGGCGTAACGCTTATCTGGCTGGTAATGATAATACAGGGGGTGAATAAAAGTGCGATCGCGGAATGTTAGCTCATGACTCGGATCGGCATTAGGGTTATCCCGAATATAAGGCTCCTCTGAGGCGTAAGCGACGTAAATACTCTCTTTGCCTGTTTCGGCATTTTTATGGATTGCGATGCCTGTGGGACATTCAAAGGGTGTCAGGACACTGAATTGTAGTTCTCCTGTGGCCCTGTCCATCGCATAAACTGATTGTTCAGTGCGATCGCAAATCCACAGCATTTCTTGGTTGACTGCCAAATTCTCTATCCCAACTCCAGGGGCATAAAATCTGGTAATCTCTTTTCGCGTTTCGCGGTCAAAAACCAGAATATAACCTAGTCTTTGGCAACTGACATAAACTGTTGTTTCCCAAACAGCAACACCGTCAGCCGGATAAGGCAATGTCACAAAATGTTCCAGACCCAAAGCATCGAGCTTGCACAAGTAAACACTATTTTCTCGGCTCACCCACAGAGTATCTTCCCACGCCGCTAGACCAGTGACATCGGTAAATTCTTTAACTTGATGGGGATTGAGAATTTTACTGTTGTCAGAGGTGGGATCAATCTCCAGTAGATGCCCTTTAATACTGTCAATGGCAATCAGTCTATCTTTGATGAAAGTAATGCCACACAGGGCAGCAGCAGTAAGCGGTCGAATTGTTTTTTGCCCAAACATCTGGCTAACGGTCAAAGTGGGGAGTGCAAAACTCATAAAACCTTGTGGTAAGTGTAAAAGTGACTGGGGACTGGGGATTAGATGCCAAACCCTTAAAACGCCACGTTTACGGCGGGGTACTAACAATTATCGGTACAATGTGTTCCGAAAAACTCTTTCGTGAGAAATAATACTATGTCAAAATAGGAAGAATTTACAAATGTTAAGAATTACAGATACATTCATCCGACTGGGCGATCGCCTTAATGTAACTTTAGGAGATGGAATTCCTGCCATCACTAAATTATGATCGAATTTTGTAACCATTTGCTGTGACCTACACGATGTCTGCTAATTCTCTGCCTGAAGGTGCCGCCGTTTGGCATAGTTTAGAAGTTGATAAAGCGCTAGACCTGCTTGATAGTAATGCAGACAGCGGCTTAACACCCCAAGAAATTCAACAGAGATTGCAAAAATACGGCCCCAACGAACTTGAAGAAACTGCTGGCCGTAGTACTTGGGAAATTCTGCTGGATCAGTTCAAGAACATTATGTTGTTGATGCTGATTGGCGTCGCTCTGATTTCTGGCTTGATAGATTTATGGGGTTGGCGGACGGGCACCTTAAAGCCTGGTGAAGTGCCATTTAAAGATACCATCGCTATTTTAGCAATTGTCATCCTCAACGGCATACTCGGCTACGTCCAAGAAAGCCGTGCCGAAAAAGCCTTGGCAGCCTTGAAAAAAATGACCTCTCCCTTAGTGCGGGTAATCCGCGACACCAGATTGGTGGAGATAGCAGCTAAGGAACTAGTTCCAGGGGATGTAATGCTGCTGGAAGCTGGGATGCAGATAGCCGCAGATGGCCGCTTGATCGAACAGTCGAATTTACAAGTGCGTGAGTCGGCCTTAACTGGTGAAGCCGAAGCGGTTAATAAACAGGCATCACTAAAATTGCCAGAGGAAACATCACTAGGCGATCGCCTCAATGTCGTGTTTCAAGGCACTGAAGTAGTCCAAGGACGCGGCAAGGTTCTGGTGACGAACATCGGCATGACTACAGAACTGGGTAAAATTGCTGCGATGTTGCAGGCGGTAGAAAGTGAACCTACGCCTTTACAGCAGCGGATGACTCAACTGGGTAATGTCCTGGTTACGGGTTCTTTAATTCTCGTGGCGATCGTTGTGATTGGTGGTGTCATCAAGGACGGAGGTTTTAAAAACATCCAAGAACTCTTGGAAGTTTCCTTGAGTATGGCCGTTGCTGTAGTACCAGAAGGTTTACCAGCTGTAATTACCGTCACCTTGGCACTGGGAACCCAGCGAATGGTGCGCCAAAATGCCTTGATTCGCAAATTGCCAGCAGTAGAAACATTGGGTTCTGTAACTACTATCTGTTCTGATAAAACCGGTACACTGACTCAAAATAAAATGGTGGTGCAATCGGTTTCCACCAATAACAAAACTTTTCGCGTCACTGGCGAAGGTTATGCACCCACAGGGGACTTTCAGTTAGATGGTCAACAAATTTCCCTAGAGGAGTCTCCAGAAATCCCAGTGTTATCAGTCGCCTGTGCTATTTGTAATGATTCAGTGTTGCAAAAAGAACAAGGTGAATGGGCAATTTTGGGAGATCCTACAGAGGGGGCATTACTCACTCTGGCAGGAAAAGCCGGAATTGAAAAAGACCAGTGGAACAGTAAGTTACCTCGTGTTGCGGAGTTCCCCTTTTCCTCAGAACGGAAGCGGATGAGCGTCATTACTCAGGTGGAGGGAGTCGCCACAGGTGAAGCATCTTCGAGAGGAATTGACCCTGCGATCGCCGGTTTTCTGCAATCTGAACCTTATTTAATGTTTACCAAAGGTTCTCCAGAGTTAACCTTGGCACGTTCCACTCAGATTCATTTGGGTAATTACACGGGTACTTTAACCGAAGCACAACGCCAGCAAATTTTGGCAGAAAATGACCTGATGGCGAGTAAAGGTTTGCGGGTGCTAGGTTTTGCCTACAAACCTTTAGTAGAAATTCCACCGTCAGGTTCAGACGAAACATCTGAGCAAGATTTGGTTTGGCTGGGATTGGTGGGAATGTTAGATGCACCACGCCCAGAAGTAAGGGCATCAGTCCAAGAGTGTCGGGATGCAGGCATTCGCCCAATCATGATTACAGGCGACCACCAATTAACAGCACGAGCGATCGCCACTGATTTGGGAATTGCCCAAGAAGGCGATAGGCTACTCACAGGTCAAGAATTGCAACGGATGACTGACCAGGAATTAGAGCAAAACGTTGATCTGGTAAGCATCTATGCCAGAGTTTCCCCAGAACACAAACTGCGAATTGTCCAAGCACTGCAACGCCGGGGTCGATTTGTGGCGATGACGGGTGATGGTGTCAACGATGCTCCAGCCCTCAAACAAGCCGACATCGGGATTGCAATGGGCATTACTGGCACTGATGTCAGTAAAGAAGCCAGCGACATGGTGTTACTTGATGACAACTTCGCCACCATTGTTAGCGCCACCAAGGAAGGCAGAGTTATTTACACTAATATCCGCCGCTTTATTAAATACATCCTGGGCAGTAACATTGGTGAAGTTCTCACAATTGCAGCTGCGCCCCTAATTGGTTTGGGAGGCGTTCCCCTTACTCCCTTACAAATTCTCTGGATGAACTTGGTGACAGACGGTTTACCAGCCTTAGCATTAGCTGTGGAACCTCCAGAACCGGATGTGATGCAGCGTCCGCCTTTTAGTCCCCGTGAAAGTATTTTTGCTAGGGGATTAGGTTCTTACATGATTCGCATTGGTATAATATTTGCCATTATTACCATTACGTTGATGTTGTGGGCTTATCAACATACCCATGCCCCTGACTACCAGGGCGATCCCGAAGCTTGGAAGACAATGGTATTTACTACCTTGTGTATCGCCCAAATGGGACATGCGATCGCCATTCGCTCCAACAACCGACTAACCATTGAGATGAATCCTTTCTCTAATATTTTTGTACTAGCGGCTGTTGTCGTCACCACGATTTTGCAGTTGATGCTAGTTTATGTCCCACCCCTGCGAGATTTCTTTGGTACTCACTACCTGAATATGCAAGAGTTGGGGATTTGTATTGGCTTCAGTGCCTTAATGTTTGTCTGGATTGAAGGGGAGAAGATATTTTTGCGGATTATGGGGAAGAAGGCTGTGTGAGAGTAGTCTTTAAGATGCGGTCGTTAACAGACTTTGGGTGCCAGTTTGAGTGTGACAGAGACTTGAATGCTTCCATGAATTTAAAGAAGGCGGCCAGCTTGGTCGTGTCAGCCCGTGGACTGGTGAGTGCCGACACCGCCAGGATGAAGCAGGAAGAAAATGTTAGCAATTGTTAGCGTTTTTGGAGCGGTTTAAATTCCCTATCTCTATAGGCAGCAGTTTTGTGTCGGGGTCTGTCTTGCAAAGTTGCTCCTCTTGGGGAGACCCCAAGACCGCACTTTGCGCTAAATTCCCGTCACAAAACGTAATTGCGAATTGGTTTAACTCTAACGATCGCATTTCAAGAATTATTTCTAATCAACTGCAACAAGATAGACTCAAGACTTTGTGATGCAGCATTTGTAGTGCGCTGATGTTCTTCAAAATTACGCTGATGTTGTTCATGGCTATCGCGTAACTCAAGTAACACACCGTCCAAAATCGCACTACGACCCAGAACACGGTCAACGTTACTGGTAAGCTCTCTCAAATCCTTGCTTAGTTCATCCAGTTGTGCTTGAGTGTTAGCTTGTCTAATAGTTAAATTGTCTAATTGTTCTTGTGTACTAGGAAAGTCTTTCAGCCAACCCCAAGATTATTTGTTCAATACGGTCTATTCGGTTAGGGAAGTATTCAGGTGTGTCAGTCATTTTTCTTGTGCTGAACTTCTACAATTTTACTTCTATAACCGTGTCTAACCTTCGTAGCGTTCTCCTTTCCTTCTGTTTTCTATGTATCTTAAAACTCTAAGCCTCCGACAATTTCGCAATTATCAAGACCAGCAGGTTGAGTTTACTGCTGCTAAAACAATTTTGGTAGGTAATAACGCTCAGGGAAAGTCGAATTTGTTGGAGGCGGTGGAGTTGATGGCAACATTGCGATCGCACCGCATGACCCGCGATCGCGATTTGGTTCAAGAAGGGGAAGCCATAGCCCAAATTAATGCCACCCTTGAGCGACAAATAGGCATTAGTGACCTGACTTTAACCCTGCGCCGCAATGGTCGCCGTAGCGTTGCTCTCAATGGTGAATCGATCCGCCGTCAAATGGATTTTCTCGGCGTTCTCAATGCCGTCCAATTTTCCAGCCTGGATTTAGAACTAGTACGCGGCGGCCCGGAAGGTCGCCGCAACTGGTTAGATACACTTTTAATTCAACTCGAACCAGTTTATGCTCACATTTTGCAGCAGTATAACCACGTGTTACGCCAGCGTAATGCCTTTTTAAAAAGCCATGTAGAGTCGTTGGATGCAACATCTTTACACTCAGAACTGGCAGTGTGGGATGCACAGTTAGCGACTACAGGAACCAGGGTAATTAGACGGCGCGATCGCGCCATCCAAAGATTAGCTCCCATTGCTAGTGCTTGGCACGCCAGTATCAGCGGCAGTACAGAAGTTCTGCAAATCAAGTACGTACCGAATATTCCTTTAGAGGATAATCAGCCAGAAGAAGTACAGCAAGCTTTTTTAGCCAAAATTCAGCAGCGAGCGATCGCCGAAATGCACCAAGGTACTACCCTGGTTGGCCCCCATCGCGACGAAATAGAATTAACTATTAACCAGACACCCGCTCGTCAATACGGTTCTCAAGGTCAACAACGAACGCTGGTTCTAGCCTTAAAGTTAGCCGAATTACAATTAATTGAAGAAGTCGTCAAAGAGCCACCATTACTATTACTTGATGATGTTCTTGCCGAACTAGATTTATCCCGCCAAAATCAATTACTTGATGCTATTCAAGACCGCTTTCAAACCCTGATTACTACAACTCACTTGGGTTCTTTTGATTCCCAGTGGTTGAAGTCCTCCCAAATTCTTTTTGTGAAAGCAGGACAAATAACAATTCAAAATTCAAAATGACGCTCTCTACGAGACTCTGAAAGAGTACGCAGACTCGCTCTAAGCGAAGCCATGCCGTTCGCGTTCGCGTCTCTGAAAGAGAAGGCTTTACGCTGCGCTAACAAAATTCAAAATTAAGAGTTTTCTTCTCTACGAGAGAGACGCTGCGCGAACAAAACTTGGGTAGTGGTCTGAATCCCTGAACAATTTTCCCAGTCCCTAATCCCCAGTCCCTTTTTCAATGATGTTTTTCTAACCTTTTAAAAACGTTGAGAACCAAAAAAGTCAATACAGCACCAATCAATCCTAACTGCCATAAACCACAGCCGGCAGCAATTCCTAATGCAGCTGAAACCCAAATAGCTGCTGCTGAGGTGAGTCCGTGAATTTCAAGTTGCTGTGATTCTTGGGATGATTGGCGGACAATTTCTCCCGCTCCAAGAAATCCTACACCAGCTGCAATCCCCTGAATGACGCGGCTAAGTGCATCAGGACTACCTTGCAATCCTCCTGTTTGCATGATTGTCAAGGTAAACATGGCTGAACCTAAACTCACCAGCATATGAGTTCTTAAACCGGCTGGTTTGCGCCTAATTTGGCGTTCTAAGCCGATTATTGCTCCAATAAGCAATGCAACGCATAGCCGGAAGCTGATATTGAGCCAATCATTAGTTGCAACGTAGTAAGTGTTTGGCAATGCTTAAGTTTGATATAGATAATCTTATATACTAGGTTAAATGGTAATCCTTTTATACAAATAGTACAAAAGACTCTAATCTTTTTTTAATGGAATGGAGGTTTGCATTACCAAATCATCACCAATATCATAATCTGGGCAAACTACACGACTTTTAAGTTTATTAAATAGTTTTTTGGCTATTTAAAATAACTAATACCAATTTAATGTGAAGCTGCACTAAATGAGTAACTCTCTATTCTTGGCGCTCTTCTCTAACGAGACGCTACGCGATGGTGTACTTGGCGGTTCGTTTAATATTCTGTGCATCTTCATACAGAATTGGTATAACACTATAAAATTTTACCTTAAATTGCTAGATTTAACCCATACACTCAATAATTAAATATGAAACCGTACAGCACTCAGCACTGATTCAAGAGTCAGTGGATTAACGGCTGATAACATACCAGGAAGAAATGGCTGTGGCTACAAATAGACAATTGACAACTAACAAATTGAGTGGATAAACTCTACTGGCTAGACCAAATTAAACTACAAGACCGCTCCAAAGTAGGTGACAAAGCGTTTTACTTGAGCAAAATTATCCAGCATGGCTATCCGGTGGTGCCTGGTTTTGTCGTTTCGGCAGAAATTTTGCGCCAATTTCTCGAAAATCTCAATAGTTCAGAGTCATTAGTGGCTGACTTACCCCATTCTTCGTTACACCTGGATGTTACTAATTGGCGTCAACTTCAGCAGGTGGCTAGTCGCTTGCGCCAAGAAATTCTGACTGCGACTGTACCACAGCAGTGGGTAAGTAATATTTTCCAAACAGCTAGAGAATGGCAAACTGGCTGTTTGATTCTTCGGCCGACTTTGGCAGTATCAACTGCTACCCCAGGGATGAAGGATATATCTGGTTTGCTGGAGTCGGTGTTTTGCCAGTGCGAACCCGAAGCGATCGCTTTAGCTTTAAAGCGTACTTGGAGCCAGATATTTCGGGCCCGGAGTCTTTTATATTGGCAGCACTCAGGAATTAATCTGCAACAGATTAATCTTGCCGTTTTGGTGCAACCTGTTGAAAATGCGATCGCCAGTGGCTTGCTCACAGCCGATCCCTCTGGGTGGGAAATTGAAGCTACTTGGGGATTAGGAATTGCGATCGCTCAAGGTGAAGTACAGCCAGATGTTTACTACATTCAACCGAAAACTAGGGTTGTGCTTGAGCAACAACTGGGTAATAAAATGCTGGCTTATGGTGTTGAAGATGCCGCGCCTGGAGCTTTTTCGCAACCCGTGGCGAATTCAGTGCTAACAACAAATCACACTTGTCTGACTACCTATTTACTTCAAGAAGCCCAGCAAAAACAGTACGCTTTACAAGAAGAATACTTACAACAAATAATTGCTCTGGGAACTCAACTAGTGAGTGAACTAGGTAAAACCTTCACCATTAAATGGACTATTGCTCAACAACCTGCATCTAGCAAGCTCTACATCACACAAGTTAGTCCTTCCCAATCTGTAATTCCTCACTTACACTTCATTCGGGGACTAGGGGCAGCAGGGGGACGTATTGTAGCCACGGCGCTGGTAATTATTAATCCGCAACAGAAACCCGAACGACTACCCAACGGAGTGATTTTAGTAGTACCAACAGTTACACCTGATTGGTTGCCATTACTGCAACAAGTTGCTGGTATTATCACAGAACAAGGGGGATTAACCAGCCACGCGGCAATTCTGGCTAGAGAATTAGGTATCACCGCAGTAGTAAACGCCACATCTGCCACAACTTTAATTCAAACTGGGGAACGACTGTTGCTTGATGGCGACAGAGGAGAAGTTTATCGCATCAAAGGAGACTTCAAGGAGGAGATGGACAAAGGAAGAGAAGAAAATCTTCTTTCCTCCCGTCACCCCAGCCTGAAAGTATCCCATCCTGCTGTTACGTCTCATCTACCTATGATTGCTACCCAATTGCTGGTTAACTTGAGTCAATCCACTTTCATAGAACAAGTGCAAAGCTTGCCTGTGGATGGGGTGGGATTGTTGCGCTCAGAATTGATGGTATTAAATATATTGTCTGGGCAACATCCTAATAGTTGGATTTTAGGCGGGCGTCAGGCAGAATTGTTAGAGCTATGGTCAGACCAGATTATGCAGTTTGCCCGTGCCTTTGCGCCAAGACCAGTTTTTTATCGTTCTTTAGATTGGCGATCGCAAGATTTGCCATCATTGAGTGATAGTTTAGAATCTTCGCCCCAGTCGATGTTAGGTGAACGCGGCACTTTTAGCTATTTGCAAAATCCCGCAGTATTTGAGCTAGAACTGAAAGCTTTGGCGAGTGTACAGCAAGCTGGTTACAGCAATGTCAACCTACTTTTGCCCTTTGTGCGGACTGTGGAAGAATTTATCTTTTGCCGTCGCAAAGTTGAGCAAGCTTTTTTAACTGAGGTGGCGCAGTTTCAACTCTGGATGATGGCAGAAGTGCCAAGTGTACTGTTTTTATTGCCAGAATATGTTACAGCAGGTGTTGCCGGAATTTCCATTGGTACTAATGACCTGACCCAATTATTGCTAGGAGTAGATCGAGAACAAGGACAGCTAGCAAAAGTATTTAATGAACGTCATCCGGCTGTGATGAGGGCGATCGCACAACTAATCCAAATGGCTGAAAGTGCTGGTATACCTTGTTCAATCTGCGGTCAAGCACCAGCCCTTTACCCAGAAATTATCGACAAGTTAGTGGAATGGGGTATTACTTCCATTTCCGTGGAACCGGAAGCAGTAGAGCGAACATATCAGGCGATCGCTCGTGCTGAACAACGTTTAATTTTAGCAGCAGCACGACGAAAACTGCATTAGTTAAGAGTGATTCAATGATTCTAGGCGTGATAGCCATGTGTTGAAGTGGGGACACCTGCTCCGAATTACTTCTAGTCCAATTCGTTCAGCCAACTGTGGTCCTAGCTGTTTGTTTACCTTCCTCTGCTGCGGCAATAATTTTTGTTTCCTGATGCCCTGCACCCAACTGGTCAATCCTTGGGGATGTCCTACCCGTTGACAGAAAAGCGTTTAGAGTGGGTGTGACAAGGCAGATGCAGTTAACCGTGCGACCATAAACCAATTTTCCTATTAAGCCTGCTTCAACATAGTTACTCATCCAGCATTTGGGGTGTTAGTATCGGCTGATTGTGTATTGAGAGGATATGCATCTTTTGGTTGCCTGATAAAACCCAAAGTGACTCGTTTCATAATCCAGTACAGTCCCACAAGGATCACAAAACTGATAGCAATAATCACCAATGGCTGTTTACCGAGAATTTCCTCAACACCTTTGGTCAGTACGGCATCGGGTTGAGTAATAAAATCCCAACTGTTGAAGCGCAAAAATCTTCCCCAATAAACACCAATAGCACACAGGAAATGAGTAATCAATTCAAAGGGCCAAATCCATTGGCTTTTGCCGATGCGACGTAAGTAGTGGCCCCAATTAATTAACGATATTACATAAGCTTCAAATCCACCTAGAATTACTACGAGATACACAGGAATAAGTACTAAAGTAATTATCCACACCGATTGAATCATGCGGATATCATTTATCAAGTGAATTACATCAGTCAACAAATACGGTGCATTTGGTAAGAAAGCATAGAAAACTAAGAATCCGAGCCACCACAGCCAAGTACCACCGCGCTTCATGCGAAATAGCCACACACTTAAAGCCAAAGGTATAAAAGCCAGAAACAAATTCCAAGTCATCCAACTCATATTAATTCGCAAGATATGCAAAACTCTGGCTATCAATTCTTCTTTCATAGGTGCTTACTTGGAAGATGTTTAATTAATGTAGATTCACTTTGTAGTGTTAGTGTCAAGCTTAGTGATTTATCGAGTTTTTGTAGACACGAAAAAAATTAATTTCCTCCAACATCCGACATGATTTTTGTGTCAGCTAAAAGTAAATGTACACTGATATATATCCAAAACTTAGAGTTTTTTGTATGTTTCATGCTGGGGGATGAAATTTATCAATCAGCTTAAGCCCTAGTATAGCCAGAAAATCATCAGAGGAAAATCTACCACCGAAAGGAAGTCTGAGCGACAAAAACGCCACGAATAACTTCTGATGATGGACTTTTTTAATTGCAATATTGCCTCTGTGCTAATACGGTTCGGTTAAAGGGAAAAGGGGAAAGGTTTTAAATACATCCTTTCCCCTTTTCTCAGACCACAAGGAAAGTGAAAAATACTTATCCGAACCGTATTGAGGGACTGGGGACTGGGGACTGGGGACTAGGGACTGGGGACTGGGGACTGGGGACTGGGGACTGGGGACTGGGGACTGGGGACTGGGGACTGGGGACTAGGGACTGGGGACTGGGGACTGGGGACTGGGGACTAGGGACTGGGGACTGGGGACTGGAAAAAACTAGTTGAACCCTAACATTTAATCTAATTCCCCAATACCCAGTCCCCAATACCCAGTCCCCAATACCCAATACCCAATCCCCAATCCCCCAGATAAATTATTCAGGCTGATTACAATACTTATTCATTTCATTCACTAACGTATCTGATTGTTTACCAACAGTTGTAGCTGCTGTTGTCAGTGTTGAATCAATTTCGGCTCTAGCCTTTTGAATTTTTTCTCTACCAGATGCGGATGCTTCTGCTGTTTTGGTTGTACCAAGCGCTCTACCTGCAATAGCTATCGCTTGACTGAGATTTTGAAAAATCTTGACAAAACCGCTTTGAAATTCTTTCAGTTTCGGATCTGTTAAGTTCAGTTCCCCAATGGATTTAGTTACAAATTCTAAATCTTTAGATAGCTGTATGCTGGTTGTCACTTGGGTTCCTTTATTTTTATCAATCAGAGAGGTTCCGGCATTTACAACTCGAATCAGTCGCTGGCACTGTGAGACTTTATTTTCGCTACAACTAGTAACGAACAAAGCAATGCTCAGGCTAACAGGAGCAAGAACAGTATATTTATGTAAAACAGACATTAATACCCCAACAGCAATAAAACTGAGAATATAGTATCCAATATTACGAGTAAATGAGGGGATTGGGGACTGGGGATTAAGTACTAGGAATTTGGGATTACAGCAGTTTTTATGTATTTGAACCACATCTGTCGTAAGGGCACAGCATTGCTCATTGGTGTCTACTTTTGCCCTGGCGAATGGAATTCGCGGCTACACTGGCATTGTCCGCCTCTGCGGACTAAGGACAAATCAAGGTTTTGAAACCCAGGATCGGTAGCTTTTGTTTGTGTAGACGCGGTTTCTAACTGATATTAATTTTTAACCTACGAGTCATATTCAAAGGGAGCATCCCAACTGCTAGATTTCGATCGTATCTTGTTGGTTTAAGTGGATTTTGTTATTTTCCAGAGTGACCTGTCTATCTGCTGTAATTTTGAGTTATAAATTTTCTCAATCCCAGCCTTTAAGAAGTCAGAAGGCTTGAACAAGAATATGTCAGTAAAGCCATTAGTAATCTCTGGTAGCTGCTCTTGAGCTACGAATTGAAATCGCACTTTTGGGTCAAGTAAATGACCAAGTGTTTGGATGAAAATCATGTCAGCGTCGCTAATTAAAAGCGGTTTATTAGTTTTACTAAGAATGTTAGCGATTTCGGGATATTCTTGGTATCTTTGAGGGACTTTGATCCACCATAGCTGGGCTTGAGAACTGAGCATACAAGATACGATACCGCTGATAAGTACTATGGAAACTACAAGTGACCATAGCTTCTTTTGCCAAATTTTAGGAGAAATAGACGTTAATTTAATGGTAAATAGGTAAGCAACAGCTAACTGCATACCTAAAACGACTGGAAGTAAATATCGAGTACTAGTGGATTGTTTTTCAAATAATAAATCTACTGCCAGTAGAGGAAGCGCTACAGATCCAATCAAGATTAGGATAAATAACCAAACTTCTTTAGAGGTTCTTCGGCAAAGAACATAAATTGAGTAGATAATTAGAGCTAGAATAATGAAAATACAAAAAATTAAGGCAATATTAAATTTCAGCGGTTCGCTAGAGCCAATACCTACATCTAGAAAAGCACGACTAATAATCCCAACCCACCTTATAGCTGACTCAAATAATGTTTGTTTAGCATTTGCCCAACTTAGTTTGTCAGGAGTAGGGTGAGTAATAATAATCCAAATCCAAGGCAGAAAAGTTATAACCCCTGCAAGCGCTGAGAACAAGTAATTAATCGATGTTTTACTCAATCTAAAGCGTTCGATTACAGCTACGTAAACTCCCTGTCCAAGAGCAATCCAAGTAAAAAATAAGTGACTATAAAATCCTAATGACAATGTTGCTGCATAAATACACCAACTAACCTTTGTTTTAAGGCGCATGGCTCGCAGCAGTGCAATGCTCGATATTAAGATGGCTACTATCCATAAACTGTATGTTCGTGCTTCTTGTGCATACAAAACGTGAATAGGTGAAACGGCTATCAACGCAATGGACATCCAACCTATTAGTGAAGATCCAAATAATTCTTTGCATAGCCAATAAAGACAAGGAAAGGTGAGCAGACTAATGAATGCCGAAAGACTTCTTATAACTGCTACAGAATTACCAAACCACTCTACCCAAAACCGGAGTATCACGAAATATAGTGGCACCACCTGCGATTCTTCTGAAATCAATCCTTTAATTGTATCAATTGTGTTTTTTTCAGAATTAGGATATTGATATTTCTGCAAATCTTCAAGACTGACCAAACGACCATTGCGTAACCGATCATTCATCTCTGACTCAAGATAACCAGATATGCGTAATGATGAATAAACTTCATCATTCCAGTAAATTTTCCTGTCAAGATTTACGAAGCGAAAAAATACACCTATTACTAATATAATGATCATTAAAAAACGTAACCAAGATTTAGAAATAATCCAGTTCTGTGACAATTGCTTTTTCATGCAGCTTTCAATCTCCTCAAAGCCTTAATAACCGATGGTAAAATTTTATTGGTTCTTCAGGATAGTAGTATGTTTAGCTAATAATTTAAATGACAATTTAACAAGCATCTAACTCGGAAATTATCAAAATTTCTGCATCCATAACGTTATCTTGGTATAATCTATAGCTTTTTGTACCACAGCGAGGACATGTACTGTATGATTTTGTTGATTCGGTTTGTAAAATAATTCCGATTCCAATATGAAGACAATATTACACAACTTTTACATTTTTTAAATCAAGAAGCTCGTAAGAATTTTAATATCCTCTTTTTTGACGTACCTATTTTAGATTTTAGATTTTAGATGATTTCGGTTCATGCCCCGCCCGAAGTCAAGCGGAACAAATCCAAAATTGCCAATCTAAAATCACCAAGCCCTGTACCCTTGTGGTCAGGTCAATCCAAAATTGCAAATCTAAAATCCAAAATTGTTTGACCATGATTGTCGATACACCAAAAATCTTTTTCTTGTACTCACATTTAACAAGTAATTATATCAGAGATTTTACTCAGTATGTACTAATATAATTGTTTGTATTATTTAAGTATAACTAATGATTTAGCATCACTAAGCACTGAAAAACCATTATTCTTGATGGGATTAACAATAATAATATGGTGTGGAATTATATTAACAAAATTTACGAATACTTTATATTCACTTGATATTATCCATATTTTTATTAAAAGATTATAAAAATTAGCTGAATTATCTGTATATTTATTGACTTAGTTTACTTAATGGTACAGTATACTTATGTAAAATATATCTAACAGCACAGACATTACCATAAAATTAGTAGCAGAATGCAAAGTTTAGATTAAATTTAGAAAAATAGTGTGATATCGAAGTGCGGGAATTACTAAACTTTCAGAACAGTTAACTGTAGCAAAAGTATTCCTCAAGTTTTAAGTAACTAGGTTCAGTTAATAAAGTCAGCAGACGTTTGGCTCTATTTTCTACGGACTTTACACATCGTCGTTCTGCAATTTGGAATATGAAGACAAACTCATCCAACTCACTGTTAATAGTACCAACTGGCCCACTAAAGATTTCAGAGTTGCCTCCCAACCATTTGGGTATAAGTGGTGAATCTATCTACCTTTCTCTAGTAATTCCTACTTATAAAGAGCGTGACAACATCAAGAATGTAGTCAGCATCTTGAGTCAGTTACTGGATGAATCTATTCCAGGAAACTACGAACTAATAGTGGTAGATGATGATAGCCCAGATCGAACTTGGGAAATAGCACAATCATTGACGACAGAATACCCCCAGTTGCGGGTGATGCGACGTCAACAGGAACGGGGGCTGTCGTCAGCGGTGATTCGTGGGTGGCAAGCAGCTACGGGGAATGTGTTGGGGGTGATTGATGGAGATTTGCAGCATCCGCCAGAGGTGCTGATGCAACTGTTGCGTAGTGTTGAGCAAGGAGCAGATTTGGCAGTAGCCAGCCGTCATGTGGAAGGAGGCGGTGTTAGTAGCTGGAGTGTAGTGAGGCGTTTCTTGTCTCGTGGCGCTCAGTTGTTAGGCTTGGTAATCTTACCGGGGGTACTGGGCAGAGTTTCTGACCCCATGAGTGGTTATTTTATGGTACGCCGGAGTGCGATCGCTAATGCAACACTCAATCCAGTTGGATACAAAATTCTCCTAGAAGTAATCGGCCGGGGAAAGGTAAACCAAGTTGCCGAAGTTGGGTATGTGTTCCGCGAACGCAAAGAGGGCGAGAGTAAGGTGACATGGAAGCAATATATAGATTACATCCACCACTTAGTGCGGTTGCGGCTTTCCACAGGGCGAGTAGGACAATTGAGGAAAAAAGTCAATTTCCCCGTCAGTCGATTTCTCCGTTTTGGATTAGTTGGCTTTAGTGGCGTTTTTGTGGATATGGCAATACTTTACTTACTCAGCGATCCCACTACCTTGGCTTGGCCACTGACACGCAGCAAAATTATTGCGGGTGAGATTGCGATTTTAAATAATTTCTTCTGGAATGACGCTTGGACATTTGCTGATGTCAGCGCCAGACAGCAAGAATGGCATCAACGCCTGAAGCGGTTTTTGAAATTCAACGCCATTTGCCTGGCTGGACTGGTATTGAATGTACTGATCTTGAATTTGGTATTCAATTTTCTTATTCATAACCGTTATATTGCCAACTTTATTGCGATCGCAGTTGCTACTATCTGGAATTTCTGGATTAATTTGAAACTTAGCTGGCGCGTCACCGACGTGAAATAATCACAACGAGGGATTTGAGATTTTGATTTTTGTTTTTAGATTTTAGAACGAACTTCAATCTTCAGCGTCAAATCTACAAATCCATTCGTGTGAGGCCCAGCAATGAGAGTTCTTTTTCCAGGTGCATTTTATTTTTACAGAAAAATTATCTCGTTGCTACTTGTCTCTGCCAAACATGGCTTACAACACAAGCATTGGCATAATTGGCAGGCTCGACTTCCTCCTTTCTGGGTTCACTCTTTGCTGAACTTAATGTGGTTGCTCATTGGCCTCAGCTTGCGTCTAGCCAACTTGACTGCAAAACCTCCTTGGACTGATGAGTTTTCCACCTTGGTGTTTAGCTTGGGAAATACTTTTTTAGGAGTACCCTTAGATCAAGCGATCGCACCTGATACCTTATTGCAACCACTGCAACTAAACCCAGCGGCTAGTATTGGTGATGTGGTTGATAACTTAGTTACACAAGATAACCATCCACCACTGTATTTTGTGCTGGCTTACCTGTGGATGAAATTATTTCCCAGCGACGGAGGATTAGTGTCGTTGTTTGGTGCGCGATTACTACCAGCGATCCTCGGCGCTGCCTCCATTCCATGTATTTACTTATTAGGTAGAGTAGCGTTTCGTTCATTATTAGTCGGACACTTGGCTGCTGCCATGATGGCAGTATCACCCTACGGTGTATTTTTAGCACAAGAAGCGCGTCATTACAGTTTGGCAGCCTTATGGGTAACTGCTTCCCTCACCTGCTTAGTAATTGCCACACGTCATATTCAAAATCGCACACCTTTACCCATCTGGATAGCACTTTTGTGGGTAGGCATTAATGCTTTAGGTGTTGCTACTCATTACTTATTTACCCTGACTCTCTGCACAGAAGCGATAGTTTTAATTTTTCTTGCTTGGCTTCAATTGCAGACTAACCTGAAATTTTCTCTCCTCTTCTCCCTTCCTTGGCGGCGCATCTATGCTGTGGCTACAGGTACTTTTGTCGCGAGTTTAATTTGGCTACCAATCTTTTTAGAGAATAAAAATCGTGATAATTTGACTGAGTGGATTCGAGGTTCACACGTTGGACTAGATTGGTTAAGCCCAATTTTTCAGGCTTTAGGAACATTGATTGCCATGATTTGCCTATTACCAGTGGAATCTTCACAGCTATTGGTTGTGATTCCTTCTGGAGTGGTGATGTTGATTTTCTTTATTTGGGCAGTACCAATTTTGCTACGTGGGATTAAGATTCAACTACAGCATCCAGAAAACGGGATGATGATTCAGGTGTTTATCGGAGTCGCCATCGGTGCGATCGCTTTATTCTTTATCTTTACCTACTTTTTGGGAATCGATCTAACCAGAGGCGCTCGTTATAACTTTGTTTACTTTCCTGCGATCGTTATTTTACTAGGCGCAAGTCTTGCAGCTTATTGGCATCCTCCCAAGGAATTGATGGGAAGAGAACCAGGCAAAAATGGCATCAAAACCATCGGTAGATGGGGAATAAATGGCAAAAAAGCCGTGATATTAATTTGGTCAATGGGATTTTTGAGTGCAGTTACAGTATTCTGCAATCTCGGCTATCACAAATATTATCGCCCTGACCTGTTTGTGCAACTAATTCAACAAATATCCCCAGTGCCAGTACTGATTGCCACTACCCACAAAACTTATATACATACTGGGGAAATGATGGGGGTAGCTAGGGAGATGAAACTTGCCAATTCACTCCAAAAACCTCTATTTCTCCTTGCCCATCAAGACCAAGACGCGAATACCTCCACCATCGCTCTAGAAAGTACTTTAAATAAATTACCACGACCTTTTGACTTATGGCTGGTAAACTTTCACGCTCCTATTAAAGAAGCCGTCAAAACATGCGTTATATCTGATACTCAATCTTTACCAAGTGTCAATGGCTACGAATATGAACTTTATCATTGTCAGCAGAATTAATATTTTGGAATTAGCTATTGCCGATACGATTGCTAAAACTCATGGAGGAGATATTATCGTCACTCGTGAAGTCTTTGTTGATAGGTACTTAGCTTCTTAGTTTAATTCTTAGGATTTTGCCGAGTCCTTTTACCAAATAAACCAGACATACTTAATCCTGTTCCCAACAATCCCAGAAGTCCTAATCCGTTCAAAATTGGGTAGATTTTTTCAAGATGAAAAATTTCGCCTGTATGGATACCTAAGAGGAAGCTAGCTGGAACTCCTATACCAATAGACCACTCGCGGACAAACGTTACTAACATCCCAGTCAATACAGTTAAAACAAGTGGCACAGATAGGATGATGCCAAAGATCCGATGATACTTACGAAATGAACGTTTCATAGTAATTCTCCAGTCAGTAGAAACTTTTTACCAATATAATTTAGGCTCAATTTCACCTAAAATGCAAATTGAAAAAGGGACTGGGGACTGGGGATTAGGGACTGGGAAAATTGTTCGGGGATTCAGACCACTACCCAAGTTTTGTTCGCTTAGTGCGTCTCGAAATATATTTTTTTCTTCTCCATACACAAATTTAGTTGCTCTGTATCCTTATTCTGTTTCGGTCAGATGCCCAATACCCGCATTTCTCACAAGTTTGAAATGCAGAGGGGCAGAGGGGCAGAGGGGCGGAGGGGATTGAACTTGGCACATTGAACTCTCCTCTGCTCCCCTGCTCCCCTGCTCCCCTGCACAAGCACAGGCTTTGAGCATTGGTGAAAAATCCGGGAATACCCCAATCCAGATGCATCTTATGGAAGTTCCTCAAATATCAATATCCATAGGAGACTAAAGAAGGAAGAATAAAAATATCTCATAAGTCTTGCAGCAGCGAAGGCTGTAATTAGTTAAGGAGAATTTATGCGTGCAGTACTGATGGCAGGGGGTTCGGGAACGCGGCTTCGCCCATTAACTTGCGATCTGCCGAAACCGATGGTGCCGATTCTCAATCGACCAATTGCCGAACATATTATCAATCTACTCAAAAGACATCAAATTACAGAAGTTATTGCGACATTGCATTATTTACCTGATGTCTTGCGAGACTATTTTCAAGATGGCAGCGATTTTGGCGTCCAGATGACTTATGCAGTCGAAGAAGATCAGCCTTTGGGTACAGCTGGCTGTGTGAAAAACATTGCCGAACTTCTTGATGAAACTTTTTTAGTCATTAGCGGTGATAGCATAACAGATTTCGACCTCACAGCTGCGATCGCATTTCACAAACAAAAGAAGTCAAAAGCTACTTTGATTTTAACCAGGGTTCCCAACCCGATTGAGTTTGGGGTGGTGATTACCGATGAAGAAGCACGAATTCGGCGATTTTTAGAAAAACCCTCTAGTAGTGAAATTTTTTCCGATACCGTCAATACTGGTACTTACATTCTCGAACCAGAAGTTTTGGAATATCTGCCAGCAAACATTGAATGTGACTTTTCCAAAGACTTATTCCCCTTACTACTAGCAAAAGATGAGCCAATGTATGGTTACATCGCCCAAGGTTACTGGTGTGATGTTGGTCACTTAGATGCTTATCGCGAGGCTCAGTATGACGCTCTAGATCGGAAAGTCAATCTCGATTTTGCCTACAAAGAAGTTTCTCATGAGTTATGGGTAGGCCAAAATACTTACATCGACCAGACTGCTGTGATTGAAACCCCGGCAGTAATTGGTGATAATTGCCGCATTGGGGCAAGAGTCCAAATTGAGGCGGGAACCGTAATTGGGGATAATGTCACTATTGGCGCTGATGCTAATCTCAAACGTCCCATAGTGTGGAATGGGGCATTTATTGGCGAAGAAGCGCATCTTTCTGCCTGTGTGATTTCCCGTGGTACTCGTGTAGACCGCCGCGCCCATGTATTAGAAGCTGCTGTTGTGGGTTCCCTTTCAACGGTGGGAGAAGAAGCTCAAATTAGCCCTGGTGTGCGTGTTTGGCCCAGTAAAAAAATTGAGTCAGGGGCAGTTTTAAACATTAACTTGATTTGGGGGAATACCGCCCAACGAAATTTATTTGGGCAACGTGGTGTCCAAGGATTAGCTAATATTGACATCACCCCAGAATTCGCTGTGAAATTGGGATCTGCTTACGGTTCTACCTTGAAACCTGGTTCTAAGGTAACGGTTTCCCGTGACCAACGTAATATTTCTCGAATGGTGACGCGATCGCTCATTGCTGGTTTAATGTCAGTAGGTATTGATATTCAAAACCTTGATGCCACAGCTATTCCCATTGCCCGCACAGTTATACCTACAATGTCGGTAGTTGGTGGTATCCATGTGCGGGTACACCCCGATCGCCCTGACTACATTTTGATTGAATTCATGGATGCCAAGGGCATTAATATCTCCAAAGCCCTGGAAAAGAAAATTGAAGGGGCTTACTTTAAGGAGGATATGCGGCGGGCGCTAATTCATGAAATTGGCGATGTATCTTATCCTAGCCAAGTCATGGAGCGCTACTGCACAGCTTTTGAGAAACTGTTGCATGTTCATACACTCCGCAACAGTCGGGCAAAAGTGGTGATTGACTATGTTTATGCCGTATCGGGGGCAGTTTTACCCCAAATGTTAGATAAATTTGGTGCTGATGCAGTGGTGTTGAATGCCAGTGTCAATAAAACGGCGATGTCAATCACTGACCGCGAAGGATTGCTGACTCAGTTAGGTCATGTTGTGGAAGCATTAAAAGCTAACTTTGGCGTGCAAGTATCTGCGAATGGGGAACAACTAATTTTAGTTGATGAATCAGGCTACCCAATTCGTGGAGAAACTTTAACAGCACTGATGGTAGACATGATTCTGACGGCTAACCCCAGAGGAACAGTAGTAGTACCAGTTCATGCTTCCAGTGCGATTGAACAAGTCGCCCGTCGCCATGATGGCAGAGTGATTCGCACTAAAGCCAACCCGACAGCTTTAATGGAGGCTTGTCAGAAAAACCCAAATGTGGTTTTAGGAGGTAGTGGAGAGACTGGTTTTATTTTCCCGCAACTGCATCCGGGATTTGATTCCATGTTCTGCATTGCCAAGATAATTGAGATGTTGACTATACAGGAGCGATCACTTGCTGCTGCGCGAGCGGAATTGCCCCGTGTAATTCACAAAACTTATACAGTCCGCTGTCCGTGGACGGCTAAGGGTGCTTTGATGCGTTACTTAGTGGAAACTCATCCAGCCCAAAACCTAGAGTTAATCGATGGAGTGAAAATTTGTCAACCTTATGATGATAGTTGGCTGTTAGTTTTACCAGATGCCAGCGAACCACTGGTGCATTTGTATGCAAATAGCAACGATCGCGAATGGGTAGATGAGACTGTGAGAAACTACCGCGCCCGTGTGCAGTCGTTTGTGGAAAGACAACAAGAATATCAACCCGCCGAAGTGTAATTTATAACGGGCTACGCCCCGCTACGCTAACGTAATTCGTAATTGAATTCTTTAATTACGAACTACGAATAATTACGAATTATGCTGAGAGGTGTTCACAATTCTCATCGAGGACATTCTGGTAAACTTCTCTTAGCGTAATTGCAATCAAAATAAATTAGAGCTTCTCTACTAGAAGCAAATCCTCTATTTGTAGTGTATGGGCTACTTGTTGGACTTGATTCATTTGACCAAATTTTCAAGTAGTAACCACTATTATCATCGCTAGACCATAATTCATAACGGTAATTACCTCCTGAACCCTGACTATTTAAATAGTCAGCTAGTGCTGTATTTGATGTAGACACAAAGCTAAATACAGTCAAAACAGGAATTACAGCTACCTTTAATATTTGGATTAATTTCATATATCCACAAAAAATTTACCTCCTCTAGCTTCGTTTACCGAAGTGATTTTTGAAACCAGTAATTATCAGGAATGTTTTGTGAGGATATCGTAAGGCAATACTTTTCGGTTAAGACAAGAGACGCGATGAATCGCCGTCTTTACAATATGGACACCTAGCTATTTTGTTTCCACTGCTGGTAATATTTCTACAAAAAATGTAATAGAGTATATTGCACACCAAAAAGATTAAATCGGAACACCGTAAACGGTGTTGCTAGCTTTCAACCCAAGCACTTGAAGTACGAAATACGCAACTACGTTGCTGTTTCTCAGGGGTTTTCAGCATCTCCCTTATAAGGGGCAATTTCTGTTTGTATTTAAATTATCCTCTTGCAGAGTGCGTCATTCACTCTTAATATAAAAGTACGGTAAATTTATCGACTTATAGTACTTTATTTAGGCAATGAGCCGTACCATAAAACTCCTCTAAAATCAAGTCTCATATCGCTTTGAGTCTAGCTTTCAGTTTTTTCCTGAAATACTTTACAAAAGTTGATTTGCATTAATGAAAAGAATTTTCAATAAGTCTGATAGGATATCCTCAGGCTTATTGATATAGATATCATTAAGGCAATCATATATCTCAGCTATTTGTAAACTTTCTTAGGAGGTAATGCCATGACAAGGGTGGCTGTTCAAACACCAGAGTCGATTCCCTGGTGGGCAGGGAATGCCCGGTTAACCAACCTCTCAGGGCGACTTTTGGGCGCTCATGTTGCTCATGCGGGGTTAATTGTTCTCTGGGCTGGTGCAACAACCCTATTTGAACTTGCCCACTTCAACAGAGTGCAACCAATGTACGAACAGGGGTTGATTCTATTGCCTCATCTCGCAACCCTCGGCTGGGGTGTAGGAAATGGTGGACAGATAGTAGATACCTATCCCTACTTCGTCGTTGGAGTATTGAACCTAATTAGCTCCGCCTTCTTGGGACTTCTCTGGCACGCTTTACGCGCTGCTGGATTTGACTTCTCAAAGGGTAGAGTCATCCGTTCAACTCGTGGGGAGGCAATCTAACAGATGTCATCGGTGGACATAGTTGCATCAACTTATTTAAAAGGGAACAGGGAACGGGCAACAGGGAACAGGGAAATCCCCATAATTAAAATTAGGGGATTTGTACAAGGACGTATTTTTTCTTGCGCTACGCGTCCCCTTAAAAAATGTTTTTATTTCTTTCATAAATAAATTTAGGGGCTTGTACCCTAAATCTTCGGGGCTAATTCTTGCACTGTTCCCTGTTCCCTCTTCCCTGTTCCCGCCCCGAAGGGGCTTGGTCAGGTTTAGGTGCAGGACGAATGTCTATTGTTGCATAAATCATTTTGAAGGCACAACTATTTATTTATCAGGTGACAATATGTCGAAAAAAATTGGTTTGTTTTACGGTACTCAAACTGGTAACACTGAATCTGATGCTGAAAAAATTCGGGATGAGTTTGGTGGTGATGTTGTAACATTACATCCCATTTACGAGGCAGATACTACCAGTTTTGATGAGTATGACTTGCTGATTATTGGCTCTCCCACTTGGGATATTGGTCAACTTCAGAGCGATTGGGAAGGCTTTTTCTCCGAGCTCGATGAAATAAATTTTAGTGGTAAGCTGGTTGCCTATTTTGGTGATGGAGACCAATATGGCTATAGCGATAACTTCCAGGATGCAATTGGAATTATCGAAGAAAAAATTTCCCAGCGAGGCGGTAAAACTGTCGGTTACTGGCCAACTGAGGGATATGACTTTGAGAATTCTAGAGCTTTGAGAAATGACAAGTTTGTCGGATTGGCACTTGATCAAGGTAGTCAATCTGAGTTAACAGATGAGCGAATTAAAACTTGGGTTGCTCAGTTGAAGACAGAATTTGGTTTGTAGCCTAATAGAGGCGCACAGCTAGCTGTGCGCCTTTATTGAAATTGATAATTTAGAATTTATAGGTATTATATGTCCGATCCAGTTGATGTTTTATGGTTAAGTGCTAGTCCTGCTTTGCAGCGTTTTGATAAACCATTACTTGAATATTTATCTGGGTATACGAGTGTCGCCCAGTGGGAATACCAGCAAACTAAAGATGAAGCTAGTTCCATAGATCAAGCTGTGGAGTTGCTATATGACTTTTTAGAACGGCGCGATCGCCCCGTGCATTTAGCCGGTCATGGTATGGGTGGTGCGATCGCCTTAACCTTTGCGCGGCGATTTCCCCAAAAAGTGCGATCGCTCACTCTGCTGGCTGTAGCGGCTCAACCTGCAAACAATTGGCAAGCTCACTATTACTTTCAACGACAACTTTTTAACATCAGCCGTGAACTAGTTTTGGCAAGCAGCGTTCGCAGTCTTTTTGGAAACCAACCACCTCATACTACTAAGAAGTTAGTCGCCGCCTTAGATAAAGATTTAGAACAATCTCCATCATCACACTCTTTGTTTAAGTTGGTTTATTTACCCAAGGGTGGAGTTTCTATGCCAATGATGGTATGTGGTAGCAAGAGCGATTCGGTAGTCAATCTACCTGCATTACATGACTGGTTGAATTGGTTCAAGCCAGAAGATAAACTGTGGGAATGCCCACAAGGATATCATTTTTTTCACTACTTCTATCCTCAACAGGTTGGCGAACAGATTTTGAGTTTTTGGCAACATCACCATCCCCATTTACTGGTAGCATCTCCACTATCTTTTAGCACTTCTACATATTCATAAAGGCAGAATAACCCACTCTTAAAAACTAATATTTGCTTGCATTCGAGCGGTGATAGTTACTATTGTCGCTCTGCTTGCGTTGCCTATTTTTCCTCCAGTTTTGATGATTACGTTTTGTAAAGATTCAATCTAAATAGGAATAATTTTTCAATAAACTAAATTTTTAATCTCAATAATTGGTAATTAGCTGTCAATAAGCAGAGTATGTGGCAAGAAGTGATATAGCAGTCGCCAAAGCTGTTAGGACAAGTTTATTGAAACGCAAAGGGGCGCAGAGTTGAGCGCAAAGTAACGCAGAGTTTATTTCGGTCTTTTCGCTACGTGTACTAAGCCTCCTGTCCGTTGCTATATCTGACGACAATCCTTAGCCTGCGGTGAATTGGAAGAGTCTCTTTCTTCTTCTTGCAAGGTCATCTGTGGCACGCTCTGCGAGCAATTGGCATTGACTTTAGGCGAATTGAAAAGGCATTAAATGCCATTGGTAGCGAATCGTAACAAGTGCTGAGTTAGGAGTTAGGAGTTAGGAATTAAAAGTTAGGAGTTAGGAATTAAAAGTTAGGAATTCCTCCCTACTCCCCACTCCCTACTTTTAAAAGTATTTAACTATGACAGTTACAACTGATAGAACCTTAGCAGCAGACACAAATTTATCGTGGTTAGTCGGTAATGCCCGTTTAATTGATTTATCTGGTCAATTATTAGGCGCTCACATTGCTCATGCAGGCTTAATTATGTTTTGGGTAGGAGCAATCACAATATCTGAAGTTACGCGCTTTGTTCCTAGCGTACCAATGTATGAACAGGGATTGACTTTGTTACCCCACTTAGCAACTTTGGGCTGGGGTGTCGGTGCTGGAGGTGAAGTAGTCGATACCTACCCCTATTTTGTAATTGGCATTTTGCATTTAGCTGCATCTGCTGTATTGGGTGCAGGTGGACTTTTTCATGTTTTTCGCGCTCCAGCAATTCTATATAATGTCGGTGGACAGACGGCAAAATTTCACTATGAATGGAATGATCCAAAGCAATTGGGTTTAATTTTAGGTCATCACCTAATTCTCCTGGGTTTGGGAGCATTTTTGCTAGTGCTAAAGGCAACAATTTTTGGCGGAATTTATGATACTAATTTGGGAAATGTCCGCCTGATTAGCAATCCCAATTTAAATCCAGGAACAATTTTTGGTTACTTAGTTGGTCTGAAAGATGGTAACTGGACTCCTTTAGGGATGGCAAGTGTTGATAATTTAGAAGATGTCATTGGTGGTCACATTTGGATTGGCTTCATCTTAATTGCTGGTGGTGCATGGCATATTATTGTACAACCTTTTACCTGGGTAAGACGAATTTTACCAATTGAAAATGGTGAAGAAATTCTTTCTTATAACTTGCTGGGTTTAGCTTTAATGGCTTGGATTTCTACCGCGTTCGTGGGATATAACATGACAGTTTTTCCCAGAGAATTTTACGGTTCTGAACGTTTAGGATTGGCAGATATTCAGTTTTTCCTTGGTGTAGTTGCCTTCTTCGGTTATGTTTGGCATTCTTGGCGATCGCTGCGTCAAGTGAAGACGCGATGAATCGAAGAATTGAAGACGCGATTCATCGCGTCTCTACAAATGGTCTTTTTCAAATTGGTATTACCTTAATTAAGTTTCGCTCAACTCTAGCTAGATAAACTCCTATGCCTGCGGTGAACATCTGTGGACTGCGGGCATTTTTTTGAAATTTTTATGAGGATAACTAAATGTTAGCGATGATTTTGTGTGCATTTTGCACTTGGACAGTAATGATTCTATTTATTTCGAGTTTCTGGTTAACCTTAAAAAAAGGAATAATTCATTTAAAAACTCTGCATGAGATTCCTTGCTCTGGTTGCGAATATTTCACTAACGACTACCGCCTCAAATGTACTGTATACCCAAAAAAAGCTTGTTCTGAGGAAGCGATCGCCTGTATTGATTTTGAGCCGAAAACTGCTTCTTGTAATGCTTGCAACAAGGGTCGGCGAAAGCTTTGTTAAGTTTATTGAAACACACCAGCTATGGATGCTACTCAAACGCCTAGAAAGAGAAGGTTGTTCGGACTGTACCAATATAGATTGTGTCATTATGGCTGTTTTGTTCTGGATTTGTAACCATAATTAGTCCTGGTGTTACCGCAATAGCGTCATTGATAGCATAGCGGTAAAACAACTCTAATTCCAGCGAGCTATTGGGATCTACGCGAGTTGCAACATCATTACTAGTCACCTTTGGTGGTAGTCCAATCACAAACCCCCCTAAGTTTCCTTCTCCACCCAAATTGGGAAACGCTGCTGTTACCGACCAGTTCACAATGTCCGCATTGGCTCCCTGATTGTCACCTCCTTCGGCATGGGCGTATGTAAAGCCTGCCGATGCTGCCAAGGTGAATTGACGACTAACATCATAAGCCATGTTTATACCATAGGAGTTAGCTGAAGTAGGACTGCCATTAAAGGGGTCGCTGGCATTGATACTGCCTGTACCAGTATCGAGCGCATTGTTCGCCTCATCATCGTCAGCACTGTAAGAATGTGTGTAGGTGAATGCAAAAGTCAAATGATCGATTGGACGTAAGGTAAGTTCAGCCAAACCTACATAAGTCCCGCCGAAAAGTCCCGAATTTGGATTATTGCTATTGCCACCAGCAGCGTATGCGGCGCTAAGTCTCACAGCCTTGCTAAACTCATAAGTGAGGGAACCACCGGCAACATCCTCCCCCCCGATAGCAAAGATGGGATTGAACTGCCCAAAGAGTGAGATGGAACCATTAACATGATCGCCCAGAGGGGAAACAGCATCCACATCGTCATCCAGCATTTCATGTAGTTCATCATTTGCACCAATATGGATGGAGAGTTTGTCTCCCACCTTAAATTGATACGATAATTTAGCTAAAGTCAGTTGATTAGGGCTGTCATAATCATCTAGTGTCAACCGTCCCATATTTGTGCCTGTGGCAACACTCAAATTAGGCGTATTGCTGGCTTGTAACCGAGTTCTCAACAGGTCTTTACCAGTAAAACTGGTATCAAAAGTCAGCCACAGGAAATCACTGGCAATCAGATTACGACTCACCGGTGCGCCACTACCATCAGCCTGTTTGTTACCCCCAATAGCCGTCAAGGAAAAGAGGGCGTTACCATACAGCTTCGTCGTTGTAGAAAATTGTTGCTTTTCTACAGTGGCAGCACGCACTTCCAGCGCATCCACCCGACCGCGTAGGGTCGCCAGTTCTGGGGCAAAACTCTCCTGTAACTTTTGCAACAGCGCTAAGTCGTCTTTTTTCACTAGACTATCTGTCGTGGAAGCTAGTAATTCATTCACCCGGCTCAAACAAGCATTGACACCAGCTGCAAATTCATAACGGCTGAGGGCACGATTACCACGATAGGTTGAGTCAGAATATCCGGCGATACATCCATAGCGTTCTACTAAGGATTGCAATGCCTGAAAAGCCCAATCAGTAGGTTTAACATCTGAGAGTTGGGATACCGAAGTCACCTGCCCTTGGTCAGTATTTTCGGCAGTGTCGTTTACCAATGGTTTATCCTGTTTTGCTGGTAGCACTGACGCTGATGTTTGAGCAAAAGCAGGATGTGAAAAATACAGTAGTAATCCAAAGGTTAGCTGGAAAATAATTGCAATATTTTTGAACTTGTGACCCATAATCTTACTTCTTATTGTTGATGGCAGATTCAGTAACTTTCACCTCAAATATTGTTGGAAAAATTACTTAACTTCCGGCAACGATAATCTTGTAGGTTAGCGTGAAAGGTATAAATCGACCATTGTATCCAGTATTCTTTTTAGGGTATCCACTCAGTTTTAATTCGTATTCTCCGACTGTGGGGAAAGTAATTTCAGCACCGGGAATCCCTTGATAACGATCGCCATTGACAGGTTTTAAGATTGGACTGATCAGAGGCGGAGCATTTTTCTCATGAGGAACCGTATATACTGCGAGCTGACAATTACATTGCGATAGGGGAATGATGCGCCCACTTCTGTGAGTTAAAGCAAACCAAGCAAGCGAAGGCTTTCCAGCCTGGGGATTGTCATTGGGTTCAATATGAAAGGTAGCTCCAACATCGCCTGACATCTGTACGGTATGAGCAAGTACGGGCGTAGCTATCAATGTCGAAATGAGGAAGATGAAGGGCTTTGAAAAATATTTGAGGTGAGGCATTAATTGTCATATGTACGCGTTTTTTTATGTCTACATTTTTTGCTGAAACTGAATTTGTGTCAAAAGACAAGCTGTCGAAGTTGAGGGATGCTGGTTATTTTCAGTTACTGTGCTTTATAGCGGTTCTCGAATGGAAGCAATAGACATCTCCAGAAATTAAATATGCGTTACCCAGAATCCTTGTAGAGACGTAGCACTGCTACGTCTCTACATTCATTTTCACCAGATGTCTAATACAGTCTGACCTCTCTCCTAAAAGGAGCAACCGTGTACACACAAGTCTGAAATAGTTTACTCACCTGGTTTTTCGCGTCAGTTTTATCCCACCCTAACCCTCCCCGATGGATTGGCTACGGTATACACACAGGTCTAGTGGTCTGTCCCATTAATTTTGTTGGGCTGCTAGATCCCCAACTTCTTGAAGAAGTCGGGGATCTGAACACCACTAACTTCTCAAAACTTTTGGGACAGACTACTAGATTCCTGTTTCCCCCCAATAAACGCAGGGCTGATTCATTAAAGCCACAGGCGACCTCACTTTTTCGCGTTGCTCTCTTACACCGAGAACAACGCGAAAATAGTGAGGTGCTAAAATCTGGGACGTAGATAGCCTATTCGCACTTCGGCAAGCTCTGTTACCGTCGTAAATTACACAGTCAAAAAACAACTTTAACATCGCTCGAACATCCCCCGTGCTGCATCATGATATTTGTCTAGGTAAAGAACTAAGTTGCTGGAGGGTTTATTTGGTCTGTTTACCTAGATGAGCATCATGTAGAAAGTTTTCCCAAACAGCGATGTCTACGCTCATCATATTTACGTAATAAAGGTATTGTAAATACAATTTAAGCTTTCACAAAACAATGAAATAACTATGAAATTTTAAAGTTTAAGCGTATTGATTGGCTGATATAGCTCAATGAGGTCGTGACTAATAAAAACAGCCTTGGGGTTTTGATAGTGCTTGTAATTCTTCCCAACTGTAATGAAGAGGTAATTCAATTGGTTTGTGATCGGCACCTAATCCCAAACTAATAGTCGGCTGAAGTTCCTCAATAAATTCTTCTGCATAAACAACCAGTTCATTGGCTGCAACTCCAAGTGCGATCGCACCCGCAATTCCACCAATCGCGGCACCAACTTTACCACCAATTGAGCGACCTAGTGCGGCTCCAGCAATCCCACCTCCTACAACTCCCAATCCCGTCGCAATCGGATGAGTATTAGAAGATGATGTTTCTCTTGAGTTTTGATTTTGCGTTTCTAAATCAGTCTGTTGATCGTTCATAAATTTGTCCATCCTAGAAATAATAAACTTTCTACTTCAAACGTTCAGCTAGATGAGCGCCAACACGCAACGCATTTGCCATAATCGTGAGTGTAGGGTTAGCACCAGAATTTGACGGAAAGAAGCTACTATCTACCACATAGAGATTATCGACATCATGAGTACGGCAATTGATGTCAAGAACTGAGGTTTTGGGATCTGTGCCAAATCGACAACTACCACATTGATGGGCTACTGCTTGTTCTGGTAGATGAGTGCGGGGATAAAGGCTAAATGGCAAGACGTGTTTAGCAGAGTGAGGGATTGACTTGAGTACAGATGTCCATCGGTGAATTAAGCGATCGCTTGCTTCGATATTATTCAGTGTATAGTCAACATGAATCTTATCGCCCACCACCCGAACTCGATTATTCGGATCTGGTAAATCCTCTGTCTGCAACCACCAGCCAACTGATCGCTCGGCCAGCAAATGGCGCTCAAAATGAGGAATCAGCTTGACAAATGGAGCCATAAGTGGAGGTGCTTCTCCGGGAATCATATCGGCAAGGACATTACCTGTATTCTGCACCATGCCCATCGGATAAGGAAAATCTGGCTCTCCCCAGTAAAAATCGTTGACAGCGATGGTTTTTTGAAAGTTGGCGTGATTCACTTCTAGATGTATGGAAACTATGGCCGTTTCCAGTTGCTTCATGAAATTCCGCCCCACTTGATCGGAACTATTTGCTAATCCGTTGGGATGTTTGTCATTAGCAGAGCGTAACAGCAAGGCAGCTGAGTTGACAGAACCACAGGCAACAACCATAAGATCGCTTGTGAACCAATGTTGCTCTCCTCCAATTTCAGTTTCTACCCTCGTAACCTCTCGCCCCGACTCACTGGTATGCAGCCGCAAGACTTTAGTATTAGTTAAAAGAGTAACATTGGCATACTTTTCACGAGCCGGACGAATGGCGTTGACATCAGCATCGGCTTTTGCTTGTACTAAACAGGGGTATCCATCAAAAGTATCGCAGCGAATGCAGGGGCTATTTAGGCGATCGCTTTCATTCAGCTTTAATCCTAGTGGTAGGTGAAATGGGTAATAACCTAGTTCGCGAATGCTATCAGCAAGAGACTGCATATCTGGCTCATGACTGACTGGCGGATAGGGATATGGTTCGCTGCGAGGTGGTTCGGTGGGGTCTTCTCCTTGCTGACCATGCACGTCATATAGCTTTTCTGCTTGCGTGTAGTATGGCTCAAAATCTGAGTACTTCAAAGGCCATTCTGGAGAAATTCCTCCTTTATGAATTACCCTTTCAAAATCTCGCTCCCGCAATCGAATTAAGGCTGCACCGTAGAGTTTGGTATTGCCACCAACCCAGTAGCCTGTCTGAGGTTGAAAGGCTTTACCTTCTTTGTTATACCATTGCTCATCAGTATGGTAGCGATGTTTTTGATAAACTTCCTCTGGATTCCAGTTAGCTTTCTCTCTCGGCAAAAAGTCGCCTCGTTCCAGCACGAGAATTTTTTTACCTGTGGGTGCGAGGCGGTGGACTAATGTACCTCCACCGGCTCCTGTACCGATAATGATGATGTCGTAGTGTTCTGTGATGTTCGTCATATTTTGAATTTTGTGTACTAATCGTTTATCGCGTTAATTCTGAGAGATTTGAGGAACGAACCGCAAAGTACGCAAAGTACACGAAGAAAGAAAATTAGCAATGAGTTGCCCATTAAAATTAATGGCACAAATAAGTAGCAATCTATCGCAAAAGTTTTGAGAGGTGAATCAGTTTTCAATTTCTCTTTTTTCTCTTCCTTTGCGACGGCAGTCACTTATGGGGGAAACCCCCAAGACCGCGCTGCCTCCTCTTTGCGTCCTTTGCGGTTCGTTTTCTTAACCATCAAAATTAATGCGATAGACTACTAGCGCTTGCTACTAACTTCAGGCTGTCGCTGAATCAAATCAACCGCACCACGTCGTAATTCCTCAACAGTTGGCATTTGATTCAAGCGCATCAATTCTGAGATAGCTGCTGCTTCTGTATCCCGATGACTGGTTGCAGCTGCCAAGACTTGATTGTTTTTGATGTAAAAAGCAACGAATTGCTGCTTTTGCAAATCCCCATGTACAATCATTTCATCCCAACTCTGGGCGTGTCCAATATAGCGCAACGAAAACTTGAATTGCATCGTCCAGAAAAAGGGCAGTCCTCTAAATTTAACTGGTTTACCTGCCATGTTATGAGCTGCAATTCGCCCTTGCTGTGCTGCGACTCGCCAATGTTCAACGCGAATCGATTCGCTTGTACGCCAATCGGGATAACGGGCAATATCACCTGCGGCGTAGATGCCATCACCTGCACATAAGTATTCATCAACAACAACACTGCCGTCTTTGGGATACAATTCGACACCCTCAAGAAAGTCTGTTGCAGGTTGTACGCCAACGCCGACGATTACAACATCTGCTTGCAAGCGATCGCCATTATCTAAAATGACGGCTTCTACTTTGTCGCTTCCCGTAAATTCTACCGCTTTTCTCTCAAACTTAAAGGAAACACCGTTTTCTTCATGGACTTGCTGAAAGATTTTGCCGATTTCCTCACCCAAGGTTTTCTTAAAAGGTACAGAATCCGGCGAAACCACGGTTACTTGTAAGCCTTGCTGACTCAGACTCGCTGCCGTTTCCATACCGATAAAACTGGAGCCAATGACGATCGCTTTTTCTTTTTGCTTGATGGCTGTCAAAATGCGATCGCTATCAGCAAAACTGCGTAATGTGAAAATGTTTTGCAAGTCTGCGCCGGGAATATCTAGCTGGCGTGGTTTTCCGCCTGTTGCTATCAGTAAGGCATCATAGGTTAACGAATCACCATTAGTAAAGGCGATCGCTTTATTTGTGGTTTGCACCTGTTCAACTTGGTGATTCAACAGCACTTCAATGGCGTTTTCTTGGAAGAAATCGGGCGATTTCAGGGGCATCTCATCTGGGGATGCCTTACCAGTTAAGTAAGCTTTACTTAGTTTGGTGCGATCGTAGGGTAGCTTGTCTTCTTTGGTAATCATGACGATTCGCCCTTGATATCCAGCTACTCGCAAAGCTTCTGCGGCATGAATACCGGCTGCACCTGCGCCTAAAATAACGAATGTGCGCCCATCAACGTTGGGGTTGAATTGTGCCATTGTGGGCGATGCCTGCGGCGGTAAGCTACGTAATCCTGTAGTTTGCTCTGGGACGCTGACAATGACATTTTCACCTTCAATGCGTACCTCATAACGAGCTAAAGAATCTAAGCCCGGTGGCTCTAGTTGATCGCCAGTCGTCACGTCAAAACAGGCATTATGCCAAGGGCAAATAACACGCTCTCCACTTAACACCCCATCTGCCAGTGGTGCGCCATAATGAGCGCAATGTGCGCCGACAGCATAAAACTTTCCATCGATTCGACTCAGTAAAATTTCTATCTCGCCGACAGAAACTTGTCGCATTTCACCATTATTTAGATCGTTAATATTGGCAACAACTGCTTCTACCTGTTTCATAATCAAACCTTAAATAATTCGTAATTCGTAATTACTGAATCGATGGGTAAAAAGCTTGCACTATAAGTATTCTTTCTTTTTACTTTTTACCAAGCCCCTTCGGGGCGAGAACAGGGAACTCTTAACAGGGAACAGAAAAAAATTTAGCCCCGAATACAGGGTTTAAAGCCCCTAAATTTATTTATGAAAAGAGATAAAAATATTTGAAACGAGATGGCGTCAGCCACGATGTTTCAA
>NZ_JBALDZ010000224.1:0-18704 GCF_036917155.1 Nostoc sp.
TATGCTTTTTTTCTGCTGATAACTATAAACAAAATTAATTATTCGTTTGTTCGCGTGAGATAAACGCGAACAATTTATTTTTGTCCAAAGTCCAAACAGCAATTAGGCAAGAGTTACCTGGAGACGCTCTACTTTATCATTGATTGCTATTTTGCTTTCAGGAAGGGTGCATTTCCCACACAACAAGTAGCTTTCACGCCAATTAATACTGAAGATAAAAAACTCTCTTCAAGGACTGCAACTCCATTTGCAGAGGAGGAAGAAGAAGATTCTGATGTTGAAACATTCAGCCTTGACTTTGATTTGTAACCGTCAAAGGAAGTTGGCAACGGTAAAGATGGGGAATTAGCCTTAAAGGTGGAGAGGGAAATGGCACACTTGTTTTGCGTAAATTCCTGGTCTTCCTGGATGAAAGGGTATAGGGTATAGCGTCTGGGGCGTAGGAAAGGAAGAATATGTTGTCCTATTTTATACACTAAAATTCAATTTTATTAACACTACATCCAACGCCTACCCCCAACAAGATAGCCCTTTGCGGCTGTAACCGATATCTTGTAATCTATTTTGTAAGCCTGACAATCTTATAAAGAAATATCATCGTTCAAATCTTCTAACTTTAGCAAAAGATTTACAATGAGAAGAGAAAAAATTTTCGGTATATTTCTTGGCTCTGCACTATTACTTGGTTCTTTACCTTGTGTCGCAGTTGCACAGACTGAGCCTAGCGCAGTTCCATCTAAAATTAATGGTAGTACTGCCCAATCCAAAACAGTAGTTGCACGTATTTGGCATGGTCAAACACTTACCAATAAAGCAGACGAATATTATAAATATTTAACTGAAGCTGGAATCAAAAAAATTCAATCGATTCCTGGTAATCTTGGAGCGCAAGTATTTCGTCGTACTAATGGCACAATTACAGAGTTCACTGTCATCTCTTATTGGGAGTCACGCAATGCTATTCGTGCCTTTGCTGGAAATGACATAGAACAAGTACACCCTCTGCCCAAAGATAACCAGTATCTGATTGAACCCGAAACTAAGGTTAAACATTTTGATGTCTTGCTAGATCAGCGTCAATAATAATTAACTTGATTTTTAATTTACCAATTTCTCTGAATCCAATTAATTATTATATCCTTAAAACTTAAATAAATAATTAATAATAACAGGAGAAACTGCTCAAATTGAATAAGCGGATCTAATCGCCAACCTTGCATAATTAATATGATTCCACACAAAAATAGACAAATTGGTGCTAATACTCCTTGGATAATGTAAATTGTTAAAATAGGAATTGTTAATGTATTTTTTCTTTGACTTAACCAGCCGAGCATTAAAGTTACATAAATAACTGCTAAAACTAGATAAAGAGTTCCAATTAATTTGATTTCAATTAATCCAGTTGATCTAACTCCAAAAGTAACTTGAGCTAAAGTGAACATTTCTGAAAAATCCTAATTCTTTATCAAGTTTTAGACTTGCACTACTCAATGTTTTTTATTTTTCGCACCCAATTCCATCTCCATCTCGGTCAAATCTGTGAGGGTCAGGTTGCAATACTCTAAACCTTCTTTGGCTAATATCTCGGCAATTTAAGTCTGGTGAATTCTTTGGAATGCAAAAATCTGGGTAAGAGGGATCGCAGTTATTCTGTTGCTGCGGTTGAATCGCCTGAGAAGTTGTCTTTTGGGTAGCTCTGTGGCGGAAGTCCCAAGGCATCACAGGATTAGCCTGACTCCAAAATGCTAAACGCTGTTGTTTGGCGGTGTTTTCACCCTGCAACAAACTATCTTTAGATTGTGGGCAATCTTTGAGGTACTGACGATAGACCACAGCCTGACCCTCTTGCACCATATTGAGGTTGACGCTGCGATTCTCGACAAACACCTCTGCAACCAAGCGCTTGTATTTGTCAGTTTCAATAGCACGTAGGGTAATTCCTTGTCCCACTGGCAGTAATTGTTTGAGTCTTGCTGATGATTGCTGTCCCCAAGGATTCTGTTTCATCTCTGGTGCATCAATGCAAGCAAGGCGGACTGTTACAGTTTTGTTACCAGTTTTCACCCGTATGGTGTCACCGTCACCTACGCTTACAACTGTAGCGGTAAGATTGTTGGCAAATACGGGTAACGACATTTGAGCTAAAAGCAAAGCCCCAACACCAATCAAGCGAAGTTGAAAAACCATTTGTACTAAAAGTCACTCTTACTTACTTTAGGATTCCCAATTTCAGCCAAGCGATCGCTAGTTAACTCACAAATTATTTTTATGTTTTAAAGTAGAAAATAGTTTCATTGAAAGTGATTGTTAGTACCAATGAAAGTTTTAAGGTTAGTCCTACCAGTCTTGTTGCTGCTAGGCACGCCTGCAATGGCAGTTGAGTTCAAAGGGCAAAATATTGATGGTCAAAAGCTGCCTGCTAGAGCTTACTATTATGCAACTGGTGGTCTTTACAAAGTTCAGGTCAGCTTTCACAACAAGCGGGCCACAATTTACTTTGATGACGGCAACCAAACAACTATACAGTTGAACCAACAGGTAATTACTGACTCAAACAATATTGAAGGTTTTGGAAAAATAGGGCAATATCCTGTAAGTAGCACGTTCAGTGTTGGCTTGGTGTATGACAATAATTGGTTTGGCAGCAGTGATAGTCAATTGCAACAATCCAATGCGCTAGATGGGTTGTGGAAAATTAGTTTGGAGTGAAAAGTAATGTTGACTAATTTTCTCCCATCACAAGTTAATCAATTAACAGACCCAAAAGCGATCGCTTTTGCCCAAAGTATTGAGAGAATTGCTCTTGCAACCTCCCTGAGCCAAAACCAAATCCTCACAACCTATATTCAAAAAGGTAGTGGGGGAACACCAATTCTGCTGCTACACTGTTTTGACAGTTCCATCCTAGAGTTCCGTCTTCTGTTGCCATTACTTGCTACTCAAAATGAAACATGGGCAGTAGATTTGTTAGGTTTTGGCTTTACACAAAGGCAAAAAGAAATAAATTACAGTCCAACTACAATCAGAATTCACCTTTACGATTTTTGGAAAACTTTAATCAACAGACCGATAACACTAGTGGGCGCATCAATGGGAGGTGCAACTGCAATTGACTTTACTCTTACTTACCCTCAAGTTGTAAAATCACTAATATTGATTAATAGTTTAGGTTACACTAGTTCTCCCGTCTTTACCAAATACTTGTTTCCTCCTTTTGATTTCTTGGCTGTGGAATATCTACGTCAACGCCACATCTTAGCATTAAATATATGTAGTATCTTACCTAATCTAGATACCAAAATACTTTTGGCTATTCAATGTGCCATGTTACACCAAGAAATGCCTGGTTGGAATGATGCCATGATTTCTTATGTAAAATCTGGTGGTTATAGTGAATTAGCAAATAGAATTGCCCAAGTTGACAAACCAACACTCATTTTATGGGGAGAAACTGATGATATGCTGCCATCTGAAGATGCAGAAAAATTTCAGAAATCTATTGTCAACTCTCAACTAATATTGCTCAAAAATTGCAGTCATACCCCTCAAATTGAACAGCCAAAAATCACATCTCAACATATTTTACACTTTCTGAATAGTGGGAAATTTTAATTTAGTTTAAGAGGATATTTTAAAAGTTTCACTAGGTATGATTTAGCTGTTATGCGCTTAAGTTAGTGTAAAACAGAGAAATTGATACAAAGAAGTCCAATAATAAACTAGAGCATTGCTCTTGATAGCCTTGCTCTCGTGTCGATGCTTTAGGCGATGTCTACGCCAATTTTGGTTTTCGGCTGATAATAGTACGATGACGAGGATCGCTAGCAATTGTAACTGCTTTCTCAAAGCCCACTTGTTCTAATGCAGTTTCAATATCAAAACTATAGTAATCGTCACTCCAAGGCTCTGTACTTTTCATTAGAGTAAAGAGGATAGGTGAAAGGTTTTGAATTACAGAAGATTTAGGATTGTTATCTACTAATGCAATACAACCACCTGGGCGCAGCAGCCGTAATGCTTCTATGAAAATTTCCTTGCTAGCATTATGCGGAAGTTCATGGGTGACAAACTGAAGAGTTATCAAGTCAAAAGAATTAGCAAGTAATCCTGTATTTTCTGCTGTCGCATGTATCCATTTATATATCTCACCATTTCTATCTAAACTTTTGGCAACAGTGAGCATATAAGGGGATAAATCAAGACCAACAGTACAGACAGACTGCTCTTGTTTTTTTTGATAGTAACGATGTAGCGTTAGAGTAGAAATACCCACTGAACACCCTATATCTAGTATATCCCGCACTGGTTGAGGTACATAAGTTCCCAAAACATTGTGAAAACTTTCTCTGAGTCTTTCGTGAGCAGATGACCAAGTTAGGTTTTCTTTAGGCCAAACCCGTAATGCCATTGAATACGTAGCACTAGGAGCTTCAAAAGCTGCTTGCCAGCAAAGATTTCCTTCTTCGTATGCATGAAATGGTACTTGATAGTAATTGGGGTAAACAATACCAGAATTGATTATTGTTGATAGCTGCTGTTTTATCCCCGATGCTTCTAGTTCTTCGTAATTTTTTCTCCAGGGAATACCTTTCTTCTCAGCAGTTTTAATTAATACTTGCCTTGCTTGGTGCTTCATTAACTTATAAATAGGTCTGGTTTGAATCAGTAAGTTAACAAATTTTGAAAGCAATCCTGACCCCGCCCAATCCGGCTTAGTTTTTGTGTTCATTTTTGAGTTTAATAAGAAAGTATTCAATTTATATCAGTAGCAATATTCGTCCACGAATTTGATTGTTTTTACGGGTAGACGCAGCTTTCCTCCCAGTGTCACCATATCTCGATTAAGCCTGCGCTTGTGCAGAGGGGAAAGGACTTGTACAAAAATTCTCCCATACACCTTATAAAACTTGTGATAAATGCGGATTATCACTCCAATATGCAACCAAATAATTTTACTATTGCTGGGATGAAGCTTGATAACAATAAAAGTTAACTTTTTTCTTGGAGAATCGTAAATGTACAATTTTGGTTAGCTACCAGCAAAAGCCTTACCGCCGAGCTTTAATGGAAACCTACGGCGCGAGGGTCGTTGCTAGCCCAAGTACTCAAACCCAAGCCGGACGTAAAATTCTTGCACAAAATCCCAATAGTAATGGCAGTTTGGGGATTGCTATTAGTGAAGCTGTAGAAGTAGCTGCTGCTGATGAACAAACTAAGTATGCTTTAGGTAGTGTTCTCAATCATGTACTGCTACATCAAACTGTGATTGGTCAAGAAGCATTGACTCAATTAGAAATGGCAGGAGATTATCCTGATATTGTTATTGGCTGCACTGGTGGCGGTAGTAACTTTGCCGGAATTGCCTTCCCATTTCTCGGTGCTAAACTGCGAGGAGAACGAGATATACAAGTAATAGCTGTCGAACCTGCTGCTTGTCCATCATTGACTCGTGGAAAATATGCTTACGATTTTGGTGATACTGCCCACTTAACCCCACTTACCAAAATGCATACTTTAGGTAGTAGTTTTGTTCCCGAAGGAATTCATGCTGGAGGCTTGCGCTATCACGGTATGGCTCCCCTTGTTAGCCACATTGTGAATTTGGGATTAGTTGAATCACGTGCTGAATACCAACTCGCTTGCTTTGCTGCTGGATTAACTTTTGCCCGCGCAGAAGGAATCTTGCCAGCACCAGAAGCTAATCATGCTGTCAAAGCAACAATTGACGAGGCTTTACTCTGTAAACAAGAAGGAAGAAGCAAAACTATCCTGTTCAACCTTTGCGGTCATGGACATTTTGATATGCAAGCTTATATTGATTATCAAGCTGGACGGCTTGTTGATACTGAATATAGTACAGAAGAAGTAGCAATGGCCCTGGCAGGATTACCTGTAGTTGATTAGTGACCCAACAATTCCCTTTTTCTTTGTGACGCTCGAAACAACCATACAGTTGAACCAACAAGCGATCGCTCTAGTAAGCTGCTAACAGGTTTGACTCCATCCAGTTGTGGGCGATAATCTACTGGTTTGTACATTCCCATTAATCACCTTGGAACCCAACCAGCTAAATTTATTTTCTGATTTGATCGTCACACCAGCACGCACAGCAGAGACACTGGTAATGAGTCTTGAGGCGCTGTTGAAGTGGAAATCTCAGATTTTTGAATATCAGCATTATGTGAGAGAAAACAAACCACCACAGCAGACGGCATTATTTGACCTTACCCCTAAGCACTGCGACCCAGACCAAATTGATCCACTCTTGCTGCGGCTTGTGCCAATGTCGTTTTATAGGATGCCAGCAAACAGCCCAGGTGATGCGTGTCTCTATTTCATCATTGACTCGGCGGCTGGTTTGATTTTGTATGTGGGGGAAACCTGCCGTAGTAACAAGCGATGGCAGGGTATACACGCCTGCAAAGATTACATCGCCAGCTACCAGGATTTACATTATCACTATGGGTTAAAAACAGCAGTCAACGCCGCATTTTGGTGGGATGCTCCGGTTGAGCGACGCGCACGGCAAGAGTTGGAGTTGAACCTTATTTTGAAGTGGCGCAGTCCATTTAATAAGGAGAACTGGGAGCGCTGGGGGCAGCCTTTTGGGTAGGGTGGCTTATTTATGCTTTATGGCGCTACTTTTTCTTTAAACTGTTTTCCAGCAGAAAACGCAGGCACTTTGGTCGCTGGAATAGTCATTGGCTCATTGGTTTTCGGATTACGCCCTTCACGTTCGGAACGTTCGCGTCGCTCGAATGACCTAAAACCAATGAGCGTTACCTTTTCACCATTAGCTACAGCTTCAGTAACAACTGACAAAAAACCACTGATGATTTGATCAGCTTGCTTTTTTGTGATGTTGGTCTTTGCTGCTACAGCATCCACTAATTCGCCTTTGTTCATAAATTAACCTTGAGGATTGTAAGTAAAGGAAATGTAGCATTAATAACTATTATCAGTAAAGGGGGAAAAGGAGTAATTTTCTAGCAAAACGCGAAAATTAACAATGTACGGCTACTAATTAGGCACTGAGCCAATCCAACCCCCTCACAAACCCAAAGGCATCAATATGTCAAATTATACAGTTTTGACATATTTATCACACAACATTGACATAAGTGTAAATAAAATCTTTAAAAAAAAAGAACTCTTAATTAATGAACTAATCTGTTGGAATTCGGAATGAGTCAAACAATTGTAGATTGCCGATAGCGACGCAGAAAGCGACTGTGCGTATCGTCTTGTAGATTTGAGATTGACTGCACCTACAAGAGATGCAGCTTCTCTGATTTGAGATTGACGATTTGAGATTGACGATAGCGACGCGGAAAGCGACTGTGCGTAGCGTCTTTTAGATTTATTCCGCCCACTTGACTGCTGGGCTTGTACCAAAAACATTCAATCTCCAATCTGCCCTATTCAATCTCCAATCTTCTCGGTCAAAAACCTAACTGACTTAATTACACACAGTTGAGTCAGTAAAAACAATAAACAATCAACTCCCTTTGCCCTGTTTAGATCACTTAGGCGCACGGAAACCGGCAAGTTGTGCTGTTGCTGGGTCTTTAAAACAAATATCCGGTTTGACTTTTTCGTAATCTAAGGTTTTGGGAAGGTGATAAATGTTGCCTCTCTTATTCGTAATTTTGCCTTTTACCTGTGCATCACTTGGGCAAGTTGTTTCGTTTTGTGGTTTCACTCCAAGATTTTGTGCTGCGGCTAAAACTGCTGCTTTATTCGCCGATACTGGCTTCTTAGAGCTAGAAGAAGTTGTATTTCCACCAGGTATAGGACTATAGGCAGGACTAGACGCAGGACTAGACGCAGGACTAGATGCAGGACTAGCTGGAGCAATCGCAGTTGGTGTTTGAGGCGTAGTGGTAGTAGATTCTTCCGGTTTCTGACCACAACTACTTAGCATCAGCACTGTACCTAACGTCAATACCATGCTTAGTGACATTCGTTTAAGTTGATTGTTCATTGCGATTAAATCTTGCTCCTCACCCTAAATATATTTAATTCCCAACATTTTACCCGATACTGACTTCATCACTCGCCACGTCGCTAGCGCTTAAATAAGTGGTCGCCTAACCATAACCAATTGAACATTGGGTGGGATGCAACGCTAAAACTGAACTCTAACACTGAAATAACTACCACTGTCCCTATAATCAGGTAGGTTCAAAAAAGAACCATTCAGTATTACTCATATACCTTTCGCTGGTTACAATATTTATATATTCTGGAAACTTTTATTAGTTCTTATTAGTGAATAAGCTCCGTTTTTACTAACCTCTATTAGAATTTTGAATAATGGGTATTTGGATGATAAATTCTGTACCTTTGCCTGGGGTAGATAAACACTCCAGCCTACCATTATGTTTCTCCGTAATTATTTGGTAACTGATTGATAAACCAAGCCCAGTCCCCTTACCTATCGGTTTGGTAGTAAAAAAGGGGTCAAATATTTTGGCTAGTTGTATTTCTAGTATTCCCAAAGCATTATCTCTAATATGGATAGTAATTATTTCTGGGCTAATTTGTCTGACTTTTCACGGGATGTGGAAAAGGTCATTTTGATGCTTTCCCAAGCCCTGATTTCTCCGTTAGCTATTTTCATTAACTCAGAGTTATTGAGAATTAGCCTGTGGAAAAACCTACGCTTTTTGGGGGCTTGAGGACTTCCCGTGAAAAGTCAGGCTAATTTGTTGGGTACGTATCTGAATTTGAGGTGGAATAGGATTTTTTTCTACTGATTCTTCCAGAGCATCAATTGCATTACTGATGATGTTCATAAACACCTGATTTAACTGTCCAGGGTAACATTCGATGAGGGGTAAATATGCGTATTCTTTTATGACTACAATCTCACCCCGCTGCGGTTGGGATTTCAGACGATGATTTAAAATCATTAACGTACTATCAATTCCTACATTAATATCCGCTAACTTACACTCTGCTTGATCTAGACGGGAGAAATTACGAAGAGAAAGGACGATTTATTGAATGCGGTTACTACCTACTTTCAGAGAATCTACTAATTTAGGTAAATCCTGCTGTAAATAATCGAAATCTATTTCCTCAATTAACTGATTAATTTCCCTATTGCTTTCTGGATATGAATGCTGATATAGCTGCAATAATTGCATCAGGTTATTTATATAATTACTTAAAGGGAATAAATTTCCATAAATAAAACTAATCGGGTTATTAATTTCGTGGGCAATCCCTGCCACCATTTGACCCAGACTAGACATTTTCTCTATTTGAACTAACTGGGATTGAGTCTCTTTTAATTCTTTTAAAGTAGCTTCTAATTTCTTCATCTGTTTTTCAATTGTCTCTTGTCTCAGTGATAATTGTTCTGCCATCTGATTGAAACTTGTTGCCAGTTCTCCAATTTCGTCTTCCGAGAAAATTTCTGCTCTTTCTGTCATTTCTCCTTGGGAAAACTTTTGAGCTACTTGTATAAGATGTTTGACTGGATGAGTAATCGCTCTTCCTAAAATTCTTGCTAATCCAATATTAATTATTAACGTGAAAATGGCGATGGCTGTTTGTAATAATAGACTCTCTCTTAAGAGGATATTTAAATATGTTTCCGGTGTACCCCTTACTAATATTGCCACCGATTGCCCTGCATGATTAACAAGTTTTTTCGCAGCAATAGTATAAGTTTGTCCTTGCAGAGAAATACGCTCAGTCACAATCTGATTCTTTGTGGCGAGCGCACTTGTCAATAGGGATGTAGTTGGTAGTGGTAAATTTAGTAAATATTTTGTTTTTTCTCCTTTCTGGTCTTCATGGAAATGATTCATCTCAATCGCAGCAGTTGCTAACTGCAATTCTCCTCTAGAAGATTGGAAATAAACTGCACTATAACCACCATCTTCTGCATCTAAGGTTTCAGTAACAATAGGTAGTTTTTGATTAACAATATCCCCAGATAACAAAGCAGCGATAACCTGATGACTTTGTGGATCTTTTACTGCTGTAACTGTATAGCGAATTAAGGCTTCTTGCCCTCTAAATTTTGGTGGCAAAGGAGGATTTTCTTTGGCTAATTCTTCCCAGGTAACTATTTCGCTGGTTTTGATTTGGGAAGGTTTCTTAAAAATCTCCGTCAACAATTTTTGTGGGTTAAATATTTCCCCTGTGCGCTCATAATTAGCATTCGCAATAATTCGGAAATCTCGCCCCACTAATGTCGCATATTCTATTTTTCTAGCTTGAATTTCATTCTTCAATATTTTCTTAATTTTCTGTTGCAACTCCGGGCTTAATTTCTGGGATTTATTATGTTCTTGAGCCGCGGTAATAATTGCCAAGTTATCAGATTGTCCTCGAAAACCAAATCCCATCTGATTAACTTTAATATTATAATTAATCTCCGTCACAGCTAGTTCCGACTTGGCCTGGTTGACTAAAACACCTCGTCCACTACTAATAATTAAAATCGCTCCTGTTCCTACCAATCCTAAAATAGAAATTACTTCGGAAGAGAACAAAGCAATTAGCTGTTTCTGTCGAATTGGTAATTTATAAAACGATTTGAAATCAATACCTTTCTTACCCATAGATCCCAGAAATATTAGAGACAACTAAACCAGAAAATATCCTACTAAATTCAAAGCCACAATAGTTCCCGATCTGATATTTATTTTAAAATTGGCATTTCTTGCCAGCATTCTTGACATGATGCAGCCGCCCTGGTCGATTAGACTGTTCAATCACTATCTTACTCTTCAGTTTCTAAAGAGCGAATTAACTCTCTAATTACATCAGTTGCTGGTCTTCCCGTCATTGAGCAGTATTTCTCCAGCTTTTCTGATTCGCTTGATGTGAGATTTATTGTAATTCGTTTAACAGCCCATTTCTTCTTCACGGATTAGACAAGCTCTACTTGGTGGAAACTACTCTTCAAATATCATTCATACAAGCTGTTATTACAAGGGGATAAATCATGATATTATCATCAAGTGCTTATGAAGAAAATGCTATCTTGACTAACCTTTAGTGAAGAAGAAACTTATTTGTAAAAGTATGAAGTTTATTTATTTTTGAATGATAAAATTGTGAATAAAATATGAAAATTAGATGATACTTATGACACTATAAAAATATTTAAATCAAGAAAATATCATAATTTAATTCCCAAACAGGTTACTTATACTTGTCCTTGAATAATTTGAGCCAATTCACTGCGGCTGCGATTTGCTTCTGACCAAAAAGCTACCCAAAAAATAATTAGCATCAACATCGGCATACCTACAAATAGCGCAGCCATATAATTAGGCATAGCCCCTGTCAACGTTATCGGAATGACTGCACCATACCAGGATAAAAACCAGAATCCTAAAAATGCCATCACAAAAGGATGTATCCTCATTTGTACATGAATCAAGGTTTGGTGAGATTCTACTTCAAAGCGTCCTCGAATCACTGGTAAAAACGAGTTCCGATAGTGAATTATGCGACTGATTTGAAACCCTGATTCCGAAATGGTTCCTTGATAAGGGAGGTGTTTCTTAGAGAATCTAAATACTTTTGTCGGTTCAACTTGTGCATTCAGTCGTTGCAGAACTATAGGCAGTTCATCAGGTGTCAGAATCGTAAAGCTATTGTCGGGTAATACTTTCATGTTGATTGAGGTTGCTGACTGAGAATAAAACCTCGATAATTTGTAATATGAATCCTCTTAGTTTTAGTTTATTCAAAACCTGACTTTTCACGGGAAGTCCTCAAGCCCCCAAAAAGCGTAGGTTTTTCCACAGGCTAATTCTCAATAACTCTGAGTTAATGAAAATAGCTAACGGAGAAATCAGGGCTTGGGAAAGCATCAAAATGACCTTTTCCACATCCCGTGAAAAGTCAGATTCAAAACAGGGTCTTGTTTTCAGTTTTCCCTCAGCAGTAGCTTTTCTAACACAAAAGCTCCCAAACCGAATCTTCGCGCCAGATTTCCTACCAACGCCCCACATCAGCAGAACTTTCGGCAGTAATAGAGAAAATCGATTGGCTACGCTTTGCTTTAAGAGCGATGTCTACGACGGGCTGTCCGGTGTCGCCACTTTATCCATCCCCAGATTTCCTTACTCAGCAACCCATCACCAGCAACCATGTCTGTTGGCTGCTGTCAGAAGAAGCTCAAAGTCGCGGATGCCTGGGGTTGCCAAGAAATAGCCAGTAGGTCATCTTTTTTAGTGAAAGGGGCGTTTGCATGGGAATACTTTATATATATATTAATTGCAACAAATAGAACTCTTATAGTATGAGCTATTGTACTAATATTGATTGCCTGCGTCCGCAAAATTCTGAAATCTCTCGTTTTTGTAATAGTTGTGGTCAGGAATTGTTACTCAAACAGCGATATCGCCTACTCGCTGTCATTGGACGCGGTGGCTTTGGGAGAACGTTTTTAGCTATTGATGAACATCTTCCAGAACAACCCAAATGTGCAATCAAACAGCTATATTTTCAAGAGGAAAACACTGAAATTTGGCACAAGGCAGTCAAATTATTTCACGAGGAAGCACTTCGTCTTAATGAATTAGAACACTCTCAAATACCCAAATTACTAGCGCAATTTGAACAAAATAACAAGTTTTATATCGTCGAAGAATTAGTAGATGGACAAACACTCGCCCAGGAATTACAACAACAAGGTGTTTTTCAAGAACCGCAAATTTGGGAAATATTAAAAAGTTTATTGCTCACACTCCAATTTGTCCATTCCAGACAAGTAATCCACCGAGATATTAAACCGGAAAATATTATGCGTCGTTCGGTTCGAGGAGACTTAGTTTTAATAGATTTTGGAGTTGCTAAACTCGCCACTAATACGAGGCAACTTCATACAGGCACAATAGTAGGTAGTCCAGAATATATTGCTCCCGAACAAATGCGAGGAAAGGCATTACCAGCTAGCGATCTGTACAGTTTGGGTGTAACATGTATTTACTTACTCACCAATGTTTCTCCCTTTGATTTGTTCGATATTACTAACGATTGCTGGGTATGGCAAAAACATTTACCAGCAAACAATACTGTTAGCGTTCACCTCTGTGAAATCTTAGATAAACTTTTACAAAATGCCGTTTCTCAACGCTTCCAATCTGCAACAGAAGTATTGCATACACTAGAGCAACAACCTAAGAAATTGCTAAATATTTCTAATTGTCAGACAGTAAGTACTATTAATTACACACATTTGCGTGGTTTATTAGCAAAAGGAAAATGGCAATCAGCAGATCGAGAAACTTGGGAACTAATGTCTCAAGCACTAGCAAAGCCTAGAGGTAGTTATATATTTAGTAGTGATGTTGAAAAAATTCCTTGTCCACATTTGCAGACTATTGACCATTTATGGGTGAATTCCAGTCAGGGACGCTTTGGTTTTAGTGTACAGACACTTATTTATAAAAACGTCAATGGAGATTATGGTATTTTTTGTCATCAAGTTGGTTGGTATATATACAGTTATACTTCTGCCAACTCGGAATTTGATTTTAGTCTCAAAGCACCAATCGGTCATTTACCCTCACGTATTTGGATTGGTGGTTCTCAACCGTGGCGATACCCCAATGCTTTAGCTATAAAACTAGCAGCTTGTAGCATTAGTTAGTGGGATTGAATGAATGGACTATAGAGTTCACGTATCTAAATGCTTAAGTACCGAATGGCACGCTTGTTAAGCTGAAATCTGCTTCATGGCAGGGTGTTGGGGTAGCAGGGTAAGCGCATCTCAAACCCTATTGACACGGTAGTTTTGGGGTTCAACCAAAGCACAAATAAGTTCAAAATTACTACACTGAGCCAAGGGGTGGGATTGACATTTTCGTATTTATGTGGCTGAAAATATAAAAAGCTATTTGACCCATGTTTTTTCAATCATTTACGACAAATCGTCCTATTTTGAACGAAAAATTGATATTTAGATAGAGTTTAAAGCTTTTTGTCTGTATCAAGGGCTACAAAATTAGATGCGCTTACCCTGGTTGGGGTAGTGCTAAGAGACATTCAATGGACGAGTCTGAAACTAGCTCTACTCTTCTTAATTCACTACACCCAAACCTGAAACCCCACAAAGTCGCCGATGTCGTCTTTTATAATATTGTTTTATTTCATGTCTTAACTCTTAATCTAAATAAATTCTGGCACAAATGAGCGAAGTCCTTCTTGTAGTAGATATGCAAAATGGTTTTATGCCTGAAAAATGCAGACATATTATTCCTACTGTCATTAAACTAATTGAGCGCTTTTTAGAGGCTGGTAAACTCGTTGAATTCACAAAATTTATCAATACTGCTGACAGTAATTATGTGAAGCTAATTCATTGGTCAAGCTTGATATATGAACCAGAAACGAGCATTATTGATGAACTTCAGCCATATATACATAATATTTTTGACAAACCTTATTACTCGGCATTTACGGAAAATTTTTCGAGTTTTATTTTGATTAATCAAATCAGCAAAATATATCTTTGTGGAGTTGAAACTGATAGCTGTATTCTCAAGACAGCAATTGACTCTTTTGAGCGCGGTATTGAACCAGTAATTATCGACGATGCTTGCTTTAGTGCTGGTGGTCAGCAAGCGCATGATGCAGCTATTTTCTTACTCAAACGTAATATCGGAAAAAACCAAATTCAGATGAGTAATCAGATTCTTGAGAAGATATCATAAGCTGTTCCACAGAAACTATCCATTGTGAGAAAATGTTCACTTGACTTCAAATAGGCACGGATTCAAGGAGTAACAGCGATGGAAACGCGATTTTTAGGAAAGTCCGGTCTTAAGATTTCGGTTCTCAGTTTCGGTACAATGACATTCGGTGGTAGCGACTTCTTCCAAGAAATTGGGGCGACTCAGGTAGACGAGGCGCAACATCTGATTGATATTTGCCTTGATGCAGGTGTCAATATCTTTGACACAGCAGATGTTTACTCGAATGGACTTTCTGAGGAGATTCTTGGTAAAGCTCTAGGAAAGCGTCGAACTGACATAATTATTGCAACTAAGGCTTATGGTCGTATGGGAAAAGGAGCAAATGATACTGGATTGTCACGTTATCATCTGATTCGAGCCTGTGAGGACAGCCTACGTCGATTAAACACAGATTACATCGACCTCTATCAAGTTCATGGTTTCGATGCTCTAACTCCACTAGAAGAAACGCTTCGCGCCTTAGATTCACTTGTACGTAGTGGCAAAGTTCGCTACATTGGCTGCTCTAATTATTCAGCTTGGCATTTAATGAAGGCGCTGTCTGTATCAGAGCGTTTGAGCTTGGTGCGATCGCTCCCTATCTGTAAGTCCTAGCCCAATCGAGGAAAATCAGAGGTAGACAGTAGAGAAGCGGATGCCGCCTACAATACGTTGGCTCATGCTGATTTCTAACCTTTGTAATGCCAATTTCAAGATGATTCGTTTTTTGCGTAAAACATGGAATTTGAGGTGAATAGTATTATATAACGGTATTTACTATGGATAAACCGGGGACAACACTAAAAGTCTCCTATATAATTTGCTTCTATCAAAAACTGCTCTAGCTTTCGTCTAGGGCAGTTTTATATTGCACGGTAGAAGCGTTCGTTATTACCTGGGTTCATGCGCCAATTTCAAGAAAAGATTTCGACACACCTGGAAGGAACAGGTACAGCTTATTACTTAAAAATTATTTTCCGGCGTTGACACAACAAGAAAATTCTGGCTGTGGTGATTGAAATTCTTGGATAAAACTTTGAGCCACTCTTAGAGGGTGGCTTATTTTTTCAACATATTGCGGGAGTCCTCACGTTCTCTGCGGTCAGTAAGTTGTTAGAAAAGCCTGTACTATGGGAAAACTTGAACTAAGAGGTTGTGTTAAAGACTTCAGAGTGTTCGTCAACAAAACAAATTATCTCAGACAGAAAATAGTCATGAATCTTTTCTTAAAACTTGATAAAAAACACAATTCAAGGCTCTATTTTTGCTAGTATTTATTCCTTTTGTCTGGATTATATTGCCACCATTTTTAGATAATTTATTCCCTTTAAATTTTAGTAATGAAAGTTGGGATACATCATCAGTAGGACTGGCTTCAATTGGCATGATGACTCGTGGTCAGCAGAGATACTTTTTAGAGCATAATGGCATTTTTAGTAAGTCGATTCCTGAAATAGACATTGCTCTTAAAGAACAAATGTCAAACTCATCAAAAAACTATAACTATTCTATAAAAATAACCTCAAACTCTGTATTCAATTATGCAAATCCCCGACGAGAATATGTAAAAAAGGGATGGTTCGTAAAAATACCAGTAATAGGTTATGTTAGTGGTGTTTTTATTATACCTAATACTAAAAATTCTAAAAATAAACTAACAACTTTCGCAATTATATGTCAAAACAAATTACCAGGCACTATCCACTTAAGCGATCCGATTTATCAAAATGGTATTCTTACTTGTGGTTCGGGAACTATAAAATTGCAGAAACCCAAATAACTTGCCACTAGAATTTCTCAAAAATATCAGCAGAATCGAGCTAGCATTTAATAATCATAATCGGAGGACTGAAGTAGATAAAATCTCCAGTTCACTGATGGATTTTCAAGGACAAAATCCACGATTATATCAATTCGTATGCGAACACAAACGAGATTTTAGTTTGGCAGATACAGTACTCTCACTTGCCCAAAGTTGGAAGTTTGAAACCCAGATGAATAGCTCAAGCGCAAGACTCTAATAACTTTCCAAACATTCTTTTACGGGTGGTTTGGTGCAGGAATTTTCCACTCTGTAATTCCGTCCTCTGTTGCACTAAACAAAGTCTTGCCATCCCTACTAAATACCATTGCCCCCGACCAGTTGCTAACATCGGGCAGAGTTGCTTCCATATTTCCTGTTACTAGATTCCAAACCTGATATGGTTTATATCCTCCACCAGTAATTAAAGATTGCCCATCAGGACTAAAGGCGATGGTGATCTGCGGAAAATAGAAGCCCCCAAAATCCTGCAACAATTTTTCTGTTGTCAGGTTCCACACTTTTACCTGCTTGGCACTACCACTAGCGAGCAACTGACCGTCACGACTAATGGCTAAAGCAGATACTGCACCATAATGTCCAGTCAAAGTGGTGCGCTTTCGTCCAGTTCCCAGATCCCATACAGTGATGTGATTGCTCGAATCGCCACTAACCAAAGTCTTGCCATCTGGAGTCAGCGCCAAAGTTATTACAGCATCCGGTGTTTGTACCAATGTGCTTGTTAATTGTCCAGTCGCCAAATTCCATATCTTAATGGTATTGTCGGAACTCGCACTTACAATTGTTTGCTGATTGGGTGTGATCACCAGTGCATTTACAACTTCAGAATGCCCTTTGAGCGTAAATTTGAGTTTTCCCGTCGCTAAATTCCACACCTTAATGGTCTTGCCTAAACTCCCACTCACCAAAGTCTGACCATCAGCAGAAAGCGCAAGGTCATAAATATCATTCGCGTCTCCTTTGAGGGTTAATTGAGGCTGCTGACTTGGCAGATGCCAGACGCTAAAGCTTTTGCCACCGCCGCCCACTAAGGTGTGACCATCAGAAGAAAGGGCGATCGCTTCTGCTACTCCACTTAACTTCCGCACTACTGTCAAATCGCAATACTGGGAATGAGGCTGCGACAACTTGCAGATATTCGTTGCTCGGTAACTGCTCCAGAAATATGCTCCGACTTGTATCAAAAAAATTATAATCGCTACACCACGCAGCAACCATATCTGTTTTTTGCTCAACCAGTTGTCTAACATCAGCTCTGTTCTCTTTTCGGTAGGTAGTTGAATTGATCGCAAACAGGTTATGGGGTATAGGGTGTGGGATGTAGCGAAAGACTCTTCAAGTCACAAGCTGCATTAGTTGCTGCTGTATCTTCCCCACCGGAGCTGTGCGATTTTGTCAGATCCGCTAAACAACGTGCGATCGCTTCCAAAATTTTTTCGCACAGTCCGATCAGTATCAACGCTAATAATCTCACTTTCATAATGCTCTTTCTCTATCTGACATCACCTATTACCAGGGTTTTGATGCTTCTGAGTTTGAGCGTAGAAACAAATTTACTTGTTTATGCAAAATATTTAATCTGATTTTGACTAGGGAGAGTTGACGTTTAAAAGGAAGTAACAGAGCATTCAGGCTGATTCAGGATTTTTCTAGAACCAATTACTGTTCAAGAGAAATATTGTCCGAGTAGATATGCCATCTACTATAATACTTATGCTGCTTTTGCAAAAGATTTACCCAGTTCAAACATACTGAACAGCCAGTGATGCCATTCTTTATAAGTGATAAATACTTTTAAAACTGATTCCAAATCAACATCCAAATCCCTATTTTGAATGTCAATAATTGTCTGATAGGTCAAATCCAAAGCAATTCTATCGTCCTTGGCAAACGGCTTAAACTTTCCATTCAGGGAATTATTCAGTTGAGTTATTCTCTCTCTTCCTACTTTACCGAATGGCACTAAGAAAAGCGGAAACGCTTATCAATTAAGCAGTTTGTAATTGTTTACGTAATTCATGCCGGGGTTTGGTCATCAAGGGGTAAATTTTGGGGCGACGTTTACGAACTCGTTGGCATGGAAACAGTTGAACCATCTATTACCTTTACATTGCGACCACACCATAAATGTTCTTGGGTCACTTTCGCTTCTAGGTTTTGTGCCGAGA
>NZ_JBALDZ010000225.1:0-115407 GCF_036917155.1 Nostoc sp.
TAGGAGTTAGGAGTTAGGAGTTAGGAGTTAGGAGTTAGGAGTTAGGAGTTAGGAGTTAGGAGTTAGGAGTTAGGAGTTAGGAGTTAGGAGTTAGGGGTTGAAAATTATTAATCATGAGTTATGAATTAAGATAAAAGCTTAATAACTCATAACTCCTAACTTCTAACTCCTAACTACTATGGATTGGTGGCGAAGACTGAAGAAAAATCCTTTGGCACGATTTGGGGCAATTTTGCTGTTAATTTTCTATATAGGAGTAATTGCCGCTGATTTCGTAGCTCCTTATGACCCCTATGCTTCACAGCCTAATGGTTCACTGCTGCCACCAACTAAGATACACTGGGTTTCTCAATCACGGCAGTTTATCGGGCCTTATATTTATCCGACGACTCAGGGAGATACGAATTTAGATACAGGCGATCGCAAACTCATTGTAGACTCGACAAAGCCCTCACCCCTACATCTATTTGTCTCCGGGCCAGAATACCGATTGTTGCAGATGAGTTTGCCATTACCCCCGAAGTGGGATGAAGTCACAATCTTTGGTGGTATTCCCTTAAATTGGCATTTATTTGGCACAACAACTGGCGCAAAATTCAACATCTTCGGCACTGATGACCAAGGCCGCGACCAATTTAGTCGCTTGCTGCATGGTGGTCGCATCAGTATGTTTATCGGGATTTTTGGCATTATCATTACCTATCCCCTCGGTTTACTCATCGGGGGAATTTCTGGCTATTTCGGCGGTGTGACTGATAGTGTCATTATGCGTTTGGCAGAAGTGTTAATGACTTTCCCCAGTATTTATCTTTTGGTAACATTGGGCGCAGTCTTACCAGCGGGTTTAAGTAGTACCCAGCGCTTTTTACTGATTGTGGTGATTACTTCAGTTATTAGCTGGGCTGGTTTAGCACGGGTCATTCGGGGACAGGTACTATCACTTAAAGAGCGAGAATTTGTCCAAGCCGCACGGGCAATGGGTGCGAACCCAATTTATATCATCCTCCGCCACGTTTTACCGCAAACGGCTAGTTATGTAGTTATCTCTGCGACTCTTGCAATTCCCAGCTTTATTGGTTCAGAAGCGATACTGAGTCTCATCGGCTTGGGAATTCAACAACCAGACCCCTCTTGGGGAAATATGCTTTCTCTGGCTAGCAATGCTTCAATTTTGGTACTGCAACCTTGGTTAATCTGGCCGCCGGCTGTGCTGATTATCCTCACAGTGTTGGCATTTAACCTACTCGGTGATGGGCTGAGAGATGCACTTGACCCGCGCAGTTTAAGAAGATAAGCCCTCAATAATAGCAAATGCTGTCGCCGAAATTAGTCCGCGAAGGCGGACAATGCCAGTGTAGCCGCGAATTCTATGACTCTGTTGGCGAATTAATAGGGGGTCTAACCCATCATTCCTCATTACTCTGATTTGGGTCTGTTTCAACGGACAGTAGGTCTTAGCCCGAAATTTATTTCAGGGCGGGAAAGCAACTCCAAACCAATGTTTTAGGGGTGAGGGGTCAAACCCACCGTGAATTGACCAACAGTCTCATTCTATTCGCCCAGTGCTGCAAAAATCTACTGCTGCAAAACCCAACGGCGAAAAAAGTTCTACCATAATCCGCCAGCTTCCCTTAGTTTCCTCAATATCATTTATTCTCAACAACTTCCAGACCTGTCCTAGCGACTGATTTAATATCAACATCCTGATTGTTTAGCAGCACTATTATGGTGGTATTTTGATTGGGTAAATATGCAAGCAATGTTACGAAGCCATAAGCTGTACCACTATGCCCAATTGCTGTTTCCAAAGGAGACGAAAACCTTTCTACACCTAACCCATAGCTATAACCTTCGCCATTATCTCGAAATTTCAGCATTTCTTTCATCATCTTCGAGGAGAGTAAGGTTTTTTTGACAAATAATGCTTTGGCGAACTTGGCTAAATCCTCTGCTGTTGAAACTAATCCCCCATCTCCTAAACCATTCCCATCATTGACTTCGGCAAAGCTATCTAGCTTACCATGCTTATGGCGATCGCCATAACCTGTAGCTACTTCTCCAATTGTCGGTTCGCGCAGTTCTGTGAAGGTATGTTTTAATCCTAATGGTTTTAAAATCTGACTGCGGATTGCTTGGGCGAGAGTTCCCTTAGTGATATTTTCAACAATCAGTTCCAAAAGAATATAGTTGCAATCAGTATAAATAAATTTTTCTCCGGGATTTGCCTGCGGTTCTTCCTGGTACATATACTGAATCGCTTCTCTGGCTGTCCAAGGCTGTGAGCGACTTCTTTTCGCAGTAGCTTGAATAAATTCTTTTGTTTCTAGGTATTCAGCAACACCACTAGTATGGTTGAGCAGTTGACGAACTGTAATTTTGTCGCTGTTGATAATATGAGGACTGATGTCTGTTGGTAGATAAGTTGCGATCGCTTGATCTAATCCTATCTTCCCTTGTTCCACTAATTTCAGCACAACCACCGCCATAAAAGTTTTACTCATGCTGGCAATAGAAAAGCCATCTGTGGGTTTCATCCGGGTTTTAGTTGACAAGTCATCCACACCAGATGCTCCTAGCCAAGAACTTTTAGGTGTAATAATATACATTACTGCGCCGGGAATTCGCTGTTCTGCAACTATCTCATTTAAAAGTGTCTGTAGTCGAGAACTTTTTCCGATGGTGGAGGTAGACATGACTTGTTTAGCCAGAGATTTTCCAATTACTCTCTGACTAATGTTATCACCCACTAAGTATCCTGCAAAACCAAGGGAAATTACAAAGACTATTGCAAATAAAACTTTACTGAGAGCCAAAATTCTTAGGTTCATTTTACTTCCTAAACAGAAACCTAGCCAATCTAGCTCAACAGTCCAAAGCAGTTGGTGAGCATCAACCTGGCATCTGATATACAAATAGCATTACTCTGTTTCCAGATTAGTATCAAAATTTAAATTTACCAACTCTCACAAATATGACAATGCGAACTAAAAGCAAAACCAAAGCCACTGTTTGGGTAATGGAAAAAGGTCAAGTACGGACTCGTTTAGATCATCTCACTACAGAAGAACCTTTGGAAATCCGTCTTGTTCCTTTCCAGAAGACGGTAGCTGTAACTATGCGGACACCAGGGGCAGATTTTGAACTAGCTGCTGGTTTCCTCTACAGTGAAGGAGTCGTTAGCCATAGGGAAGATATTCGACGTATTAGCTACTGCGTAGATAAATCGGTAGATGGTGAGCAGCGCCATAATATCGTAAATGTAGAATTGCGGGATGGGTTAATTCCAGACTTACAGTCTTTGGAGCGTCATTTTTATACTAGTAGCGCCTGTGGGGTGTGTGGTAAAGCTAGCCTTGAGGCTTTACGTCTGCGGGGATGTCCAGTGATTCCTTCTGGCCCAACAGTAACACCCGAAATTATCTATAGCTTACCAGACAAGCTCCGGGCTGCTCAAAGTATCTTCACCGCTACAGGGGGTTTACACGCTGCGGCTCTTTTCGATGCTCAAGGACAACTGTTAAACCTGCGGGAGGATGTTGGGCGACACAATGCTTTAGATAAATTGATTGGTACAGCTTTGCTCAGTGATGAATTGCCTTTAAATAATTGTATTGTCTTGGTCAGTGGACGCTCTAGTTTTGAGATTTTGCAAAAGTCAACAACTGCTGGAATTCCCATTGTCTGTTCTGTTTCTGCTCCTAGTAGTTTGGCGGTGTCTGTCGCCAAGGAATTCGGGATTACCTTAATTGGATTTCTGCGCGGAGAACGGTTCAATATTTACACTGGTTTACAAAGATTGAAGAAGGATTCATAATTCAGGAGTCAGAATTAATTCTGACTCCTGAATTATGTTTCGATAAACGCTGCTGAAAAACTCACTCTATGCGATAGGTAAAGTCAAATCAGTGCGATCGCCACTGAGTTTTTTTGTGAAAACTACCACACCAGCAATACAATTAGAAGATGTTTAAAATTTTGAAGAGTCTATCAAACTGTTGTTACATAAAGCTTTCCAGGATTTTTTAATCGTTTTATCGTAAATAAAAGGGTTTAAGAACCTGCAATCTATATGTAGCACCCATTTCAGTCGGGGTTTAAATCCCTTGTTAGCGATGGAGGAGCGTCAGTTGCCACAACGCTCTTAACTATCGCTTGGCACTTCTCTTCTCTACGAGACGCTGCGCGTTGGCGTCAGCCTCTCGAAGAGAAGGCGGTTCGATAAATTAAGCTTTTTAGCAATTTTTGCGTAAGTCCTAATAATATACAATTTATGTTCCTGGTTTACCTCACCCTCAATCCCTCTCCGATATATTGGAGAGGGAAGCTAGAGACAGGATGGAGTTTTGCATTTTATTTAATCCACGTTCCTAAACCTGTAATGCCTTAAACCACCTATTCAAAACTGTGCTGATGGTTTTTTTTATCTGATGTTTACGACTCCACTTTTGGAATGCCATTTCATACTCTTCGCCTTTGATTTGAAAAGTATTCCAGACATCAAGCCCTATAGGCAATCCGCAGAATAGCAAAATGTACAGTGACCAAGTAATTCCGCCACCACTGATTAAATTCATCAGTATAAAAAAGCCATTGAAAATTGCATAATTGCCTAGACGCTTCTGAAATCTTCTGATGCGGTAGGCGTCAAAAGCTTTTCGCTGTTGGACTTGGCCCTGTTGTACTAGCCAATCGTGTTCTGCTAATTTTAAAGAATCAGGTGAGATTTCTAACTCAGCAGCAATTTCTAATATTTGCTCATAAGAAAATTCTGTATCTTTGTCATTAGCTTGACGAGCGATCGCTAAGTGCAGAATTTGTTGGACATCTTCTTGGCTATATGAGCGGATGCTTTGAGGTTCAAACGCCGTCATAATTCTTTCTCTTAATATTACTTTTAATAGAAACTTGCTGCCCGGTAGATTTTAAGCAGCTACGCCAGTACTATCTCCATTACCCTTACATTAACAAATCTAGATGCTGTTCTGCATCGAATGTATGGGATTTTTAACTTTGGGCAGGAGGCAGGAGCCCGGATTTATCACCACATCTTTCAAAGCCTGTGCTTGTGCAGGGGAGCAGAGGAGAGTATTGTACTATTGTACAAGTTCTTTCCCCTCTGCCCTTCTGCCCCTTCCCTCAAGCTTGTGAGAAATGCGGGAGGAGGTAGGAGCAGAAGTTCTTTAATTTTTAATCTTTAATTGATTTCTCCCTACTCCATAGCAATATAAAGACTCTCCAAACATCCAGATATTATCAAATGCAGCAGAGCATAATTAATAACGAAATAGCAGGTATTTATAAGGATGTAGACTCAATGGTTGACGAAAATGGATCGATTCGTACCCTATCGGTTGATATTGGCGGTAGTGGCGTTAAGGCTATGGTTTTGGATATTACGGGGAATCCTGTAACCGAAAGGGCGCGTTTAGATACACCGCAACCTGCGACACCAGAGGTTGTAATTAATGCAATTGTTGTGTTAGCAGCGGCTCAAGGTGAATTTCATCGCGTTTCGGTTGGTTTTCCCGGCGTGGTGCGCTGTGGAGTTACAGAAACAGCGGTAAACTTACATCCAGATTGGATCGGATTTGATTTGGAAACAGCATTATTAAAACAGTTAAATAAGCCTGTACGGGTGATTAATGATGCAGATATGCAGGGGTTTGGTGCGATCGCAGGTAAAGGTGTGGAATTGGTGATTACTCTGGGTACGGGGTTTGGTTCGGCTTTATTTGTGGATGGGAGACTGGTGCCGAATATGGAAATGGGGCATCATCCGTTTCGCAAAGGAGAGACTTTCGAGCAACAGTTGGGGCGTGCAGAGTTAGAAAAAATTGGCGATAAAAGATGGAATAGACGTTTAGAAAAAGCGATCGCATCTTTGCAACATCTGTTTAATTATGATTACCTTTACATTGGCGGTGGCGAAGCTGTGAGAGTGAATTTCCAGCTACCGTTAAATGTAAAACTCATCCCCAATATCACTGGTTTATTAGGCGGTATTGCTTTATGGCGAGATGAAAAAAGGTAAAAAAACTACAATGACTGAAATTGGCCTGATGATGACAGGCATGTTAACAATCAGACAAGCATCTGGGGCCAATTTGCCACAGCAGCAATTATTTCAGGTGCAAAATGACCTAAACCAGTCAAAACAGAGTCAGTTAGAGATAACTGCTCAAGTCACACCACCTGAATTTATGCAGACAGATGAGATTTCCCCCGCTTCTTCCTCAGCGTCAAAACTAGAGAAAGAAAATATACTTCAGAAAATTAGTAGAAAGAATCAGTTCCTACTTTCTTCTAACTTAAGTGAGTCTAAAAAGTATTCTCAGTCTGGAGGTAAAATCCGTACAAAGGCTACAGGACGGTTCCAGAAGTTTAGTAGTCAACCTCTACCGACTCTTTATTTTGGTAGTTCTGGTGTTGCTGTCAGAGCTTTACAACAGCTATTAGTGTCTAACGGTTATGCTGTTAGAATAGATGGAATTTTTGGCGCACTCACAGAGACTGCTGTCAAAGCCTTTCAAAACCAGCGAAATTTAGGAGTAGATGGAGTAGTTGGTCAACGAACTTGGGGTGCGTTGACAATTTAGTTAGGAGTTAGGAGTTATGAAACTTTGTATTATACTTCTTTTACAAAAGTTTCTTCTGTCTGTCCTTCTACAAAAATGTGTATTCGGATCATCGTGAAGGTCTCCCGCCAAGGATGTTCTTCTTCCACAGTTCTCCTAAACTGTGGTCTTCAAGCCAATCGTGTAAATCATCCTCATCTAATCTTCGGAGTGATGATTTACCACGATCGCGATCCACAACAATTACATCTTCTGCTCTAAATTCATTTAGCAGTTCAACTGACTGAGTTGAAACAATAACTTGTTTTTCTTTTGCGGTGGAGCTGTCGTAAACACGGGTTTCGGATCTGAAACACTAATAAATAAATCTTTTTGTCCAGAGTAGTTGAGATACCATTACTATACGGTTTAGTTCAGCCCGAAATCTTTTAGAGAGACATTGTAAGGCAACGTCTCTACATATCAATAATTCTTAATCCCAGCGTATTGAGTTAAATATGGAACAGCTTATCCCTTCTAATTTATTATCGGTGTTTATGCTGCTCTAATAGCTGTTGCGCTCTTGGCTTGTAAATTAAATAGAACAAAGCCTCTATATAGCGCAATAAATCTTCCCGATTTTCCTTTGAGGTAAAGTTCCAGAAGCCATAAATTCGTGCTAAGGATAACAGCTTGGTAGTGTGAATTTTCCAGGTATAGGTACTGTAAACTCGGTCAATTCCTCGCTGAGAAACTTCATTCCAATAGTTAGGATTTTGTTCGCATTTAGTGATAAAGTCCACAATTTTCGCGGCTGTCTCCTCTAAGTTTGTCGGGTTAATGTAAAAACCATTAACCTGATTCTGAATAATCTCCAATGGGCCACCAAATTGTGTGGCAAAAGTCGGTAATCCTGAAACCATTGCTTCTAAAATTGTCAAACCAAAAGCTTCAAATAAAGCTGGTTGTACAAAAATCCCCTGATGATCGGCAATGACTCGGTAAATTTCACCGGAATCAGTTTTGGAAAGGCGGACACCCAACCAACGAATCTTTCCGTGGAGATTGTATTCGTCAATGATTTGATAGAGTTTAATAATTTCGTCGCGTTCTTCGTTGTCGCCTGATTCTTCGACACGTAATTTACCGGCCACCAAAATTAAGTTGCAATGCTCTTGTAATTCTTTACTTTGACCGAAGCATTCAGCTAAACCTGTGAGATTTTTAATGTGGTCGAGACGCGCCATTGAGAAGAGAGGACGCTTGCGAGGATCGTCGAGTTTACCAAATATTTGCGCAGGGTCTTCTAGAGTAAAGAGTGTTTCTGCAAGGCGTTGGCGATCGCTCTCTACTCGGTCTTGAGTCTGCGAGTAAGGAAAATAGTAATTCTCGTTGACTCCAGGTGGTACGACATTAAACTTAGGACTAAATAATTCAATTCCATTAGTCACATGATATAACTCCGGCATGGTAAAGCATTTGTAAGACTCGTACTGTCCTACACTATCCGGCGTTCCGACAATTTCTTGGTAAGTGCTGCTAATCACAAAATTGGCAGCGTTCATGGCAATTAAATCAGCAGTGAATTGCAAGGAAAAATGATATTTATCTTCCAAATCTTGCCAGTAGAGGTTACTGAACAAATATTTAGATTTTTCTAAAGCATGGGCAACGTTACATTGAGTCACTTTCAGCCGTCGCGCCAGCAAGAATGCTACTAAATTTCCATCAGTATAGTTACCAACTATTAAGTCAGGTGTACCGTGAAATTCTGCCCGTAGTTCTCTTTCTGAGTCAATAGCGAAAGTTTCTAAATAAGGCCAAAACTCAAACCGGGAAATCCAGTTTTGAGTCATGTTGGGATTAAACTCTCGCAAAGGTACTCGCAAAATCCAAGCGTTTTCGCTACCAAGGACTTTTTCTAGCCGTTGATTACAAAGAGTACCATCACTATTGGGAATCAAACGGGTGAGAATAATTACCTTTGGCTGGACATTCAATCCCTCTAAACCAGCTAGCAGGACATCTTCTTGTAGCTGCTTCTCTAGGCTTTTTGCCTGGTCAAGGACGTAAACTACCTGACCACCAGTATCGGGACGCCCCAAAACGCCCTCTTGCCCAAACCAACCGTGAGCTGACACCAAGACGATTCTAAAAATCATCGGGACGCGAGAGATGAAAGCTTCTAGACTTTGAGGATCGGGAGAATCAATCAATTCATCGAGAATATTGAGGGTTTCCCGGACTCGCCCTGCATTTTTACCCCAACCCGGTTCAAAACCCATTGTTTGCAATTGGAACCGGAATTGTTCATAGAGTTCATCGTCGGCGCGATTATTCAAAAAATCGATCGCTTTTTTAACTTGTTGAGAAAGTTGCTGCTGCGATTGAATGCGATCGCTGATCAGCAGTTGAATACCGTTGTAGTGGTGCAGGCGCAAGAAATGAAATAAGCTGTCCAGCAATTCTTTGGAGTCTTGGAATAGTTGGCTGGAAAGATAGCGGTTGAGGAATTGCACTCCCTTACCAATATTTTTGGGGTCGCGGATGACTGGGGTGTAATCATAAAACGGGCCAAAATCCAACTCTAGCAGGCCGCCGTCGTTAGGATGAAATTTGTTGACGAAGCGATCGCGCAGATCCAACAAATCCTGCACTTTCATTGGTTCGATGCTCAAGTCTGATGTCAACCAATAAACTTCTTGGCTGGCAATCTTAGAACGGATAATGAAACAAAAGTTTGAGTCCTCCTGAATAATTTCCTGAGTATGGTAAATGAGTTTCCCTAACTCAGAGAAAGTGTAAAAAGTTTCAGGTTTCTGAGACTTTGAACAATACTCACTATATACATTGAGTATGTCATTCCGCAACAAGTACTTCTTTTCTTGTTGGCGTAATTCACTAATAAAGGAACGCAAATCACTTCTCTCTTCACTATCTAAGACTGCTTGAAGCAATTCAGACATGGTAACTCCATTAGATAACGATGTTTACATTGTTAACTTTCAAGGCTAGATAAATAAGCCTCCACCTTTTGTTAGACCGCATATAAACACGAAACAACACAGATAAATCACATTTATCTGTGTACCTACAAATATCAAATTTTCAGTAGGCACTTAAATCATGTTCTACTTTAACTAAAGTATCTATGGCTCAATATTTTTGGCTCTAACCAAAGGAATACAATTTTTATTCCTTTAGTTAGATGTTAGTAAATAACTGCATAAGAATAAATAGGCACAACAGATTATGCCCTCATCTTCTTGGTATAATTCTCACTATATCATTTATTTACGTGGATTATAAATTTTTGTTTATAAATAGAATAATTTCGATTTGCCATATTTATAATATAAACATAAAGTTGTTTAAATCTGGTCGATTTATATGGCTACCAATACACATAAATTAACAGCTTTCGACCACAGTATAGGCAATATTTTGATTATCTCTTTACTTGCCTTCTGTGCGTTGACTTTTATCATTCTTTTAGGCATTTTCTAACAGGTTGTGTGCGTTTAAAAACTTCTGAAACTCAAATTCCTGACTTCTCTAAGAAGTCAGGAATCTTAATATAAAAAGCTCATGCTCTAGAGAAGTATGAGCATCTGCTTAGTCCGATAGCACAGTAACAGCTTCTCTATCCTTAGCCCGTCTCGTAGAGAAGTAGGATGTCTTGACATCGTACACCTAATTTTCATTGAGAAAGTAGATTTGCTTATATACGTCAACTTATTAATAAGATAAACTAATAAATCATCGTAGGCTTGCAACCCTTTCAAGTCTATGAACTTGTAGATGGCAGATCCTTGCTAAAGTAATGGTTATGAATCTTCAAAACCACAACCCATCTTTATATAGAAATATATGGATCAATATGAGATTATGTAGGGCGAACGATGGGACTCGAACCCACGAATGGTGGTACCACAAACCACTGCCTTAACCACTTGGCTACGCTCGCCATTCAACAATTTGAATTATAGCAATAATTTGGCAAGCGATCAAGAGTTTTTCTTCAAGGAACGGACTTAGTTGATTTAGAGTCTCTGAAATCTAACGATTACAATGAATTTTACTTGGCAAATATGAAACCATTGACCATCATCGCGTATGCTGGAGCAGCAGTAGGAGTCGCCGCCTTGGGTGTGACAATGGCGAAAACCAATCCCAGTCAGGTTGAATATGAAGAATATGCAGTTCAACGGCTGACAAAATACTTAAAAACCGATGTATGCAAAAAAACTACGAATATTATTGAAAATTTAATCCGTTTTAATTGTGATAAGTTGGTTGACTCAGCTAACCCGCAAATCCAAGAAGTTATTGCTAGGACTACAGAAAGGCAAGATTTTGTTGTTTTTAGTGTTTACCGTACAGATTTAAAAATAAATTCTTGGATACCTTCTTACAAATTTGAAACGGTGGGAGCTTTTGATCAATTTTATACTTATACTGCCGAAGAACAATAAGATGATCGCTAAAAACGAAAAACATACTTAAACTAACCAATATTGATTAGGTTTAGACAAGTATTTTGCAATTTAGTTTAGCCCCCAGCTTTAATCTTAAATAAGAATAGTAACTGAGAGTTTAAGCTTTACCAATGTCATTTGCCTATCTGCTATTATCTCACGGAAGTCGCGATCGCCGCCCAGAAATTGCTATGCAGCAACTAGCTAGGCTAGTATGTCACAAATTGCCACAAAACCACAACTCAGTAAATAGTGAATATCTGGTTGGTACAGCTGCTTTAGAAATGAGTTCTCAGCCTTTACATGAGCAAATTCAACGATTTGCTAAGAGGGCTTTTGGCGATGCCTGCGACGGGCTACGCCTACGCAACCCGCCTCAAAATGCGAACCGCCTAAAAATTGTACCGCTATTTCTGCTGCCGGGAGTGCATGTCATGACAGATATTCCTGCCGAAGTAGCACTTGCACAACAGGCGATTGGTGAAGATATCATCATTGAGTTGCAACCATATTTAGGCTCTCACCCCAATTTAGAGAAATTACTGACCAGGCAAATAGCTACTATAAAAGCAGAAGCATGGATTCTATTAGCTCATGGTAGCCGTCGTCCAGGTTCCCAAGAAACTGTAGAAGCAATGGCGGCGAGGTTGGGAGCAATGGCTGCTTATTGGGCTGGGCCTCCTAGCTTAGAATCACGGGTGAAAGAGTTGGTAACTGCTGGTGATCGGGAAATTGGGATTCTACCATATTTTTTATTCGCTGGTGGAATAACCGATGCGATCGCCACCTCAATAGAGGCGCTAAAATTACAATTCTCTGCGGTGAATTTCCAATTGGCGCAGCCATTGGGAGTAAGTGCAGAATTAGCTGAGCTAATTTGGGATTTAACAGATAGATAGATGAACCGCACAGAAAAACAGGAGAACAAGTATTTGGGAAAGGTTTATTTAGTAGGTGCGGGGCCAGGAGATCCAGGATTAATTACCCTGAAGGCAAAAGGTTTGTTGGAATGTGCAGATATAGTTATCTATGATGCCTTAGTGAGTCCGGCAATTCTGGCAATGATTAATCCCCAAGCCGAGCAAATTAATGCTGGTAAACGTGCGGGGAGACATTCGTTGTTGCAGTCAGAAACAACGCAATTGCTGATTGATAAAGCGCAGGATCATGCAATTGTGGTGCGGCTAAAGGGTGGCGATCCGTTTATTTTTGGTCGCGGTGGCGAAGAGATGGCAGAATTAGTTAAAGCGGGGATATCAGCGGAAGTTGTGCCAGGTATCACATCGGGAATTGCAGCGGCAGCATACTCAGGTATACCTTTGACGCATCGGCTGTATAGCTCATCGGTGACATTTGTAACTGGTCATGAGGCAGTGGGTAAGTATAGACCGATTGTGAATTGGAGTGCGATCGCTCACGGTTCTGAAACCATCGTAATTTATATGGGAATTCACAATCTACCTTATATTGTGGAACAATTAAGTACCGCTGGGTTGAATTTAGAAACGCCCATTGCTTTGGTGCGCTGGGGTACACGACCAGAACAAGAAGAATTGATTGGTACTTTAGAGACAATTGTCAAACAGGTAGAGGAAAGTGAATTTGGTGCGCCTGCGATCGCAGTTATTGGACAAGTAGTGAATATGCACAGTATTTTGTCTGGTTGTCGTCCAGTTTGATGGTTAGCGCAAAGCTTGTTTAAAGCAAAAAGAAGGTCACGTCGCTTCTCTACGAGACGCTAAGGGCGAACGCTCCGAATTCAAAATTAATAGTCCCCAATTCCCAATCCCCAATCCCCAGATTAAGATGGAATTTTAAGGCTTAATGATAAAGGCGATCGCTCATGACTACTGAAAACAACCCAGCAGCGATATTGCAACCTACAGCCGTTGTGGATTGGGAATCCCCCATACCACCTACAGATTTAATATTTGATGATGGTGAACCCTTGGAATCTAATCGCCACCGGATTGCGATGAATGTCCTCATTCGGTCATTGCAGCAGGCTTGGACTGATCGCAATGATTATTTTACTGGGGGCAATATGTTTATTTACTACAGCAGTACCCAAGTTCGTAACCGTGACTTTCGCGGGCCAGATTTTTTTGCCGTGTTGAATGTTGACGGTAATAACTCTAGACAAGGTTGGGTAGTGTGGGAAGAAAATGGTCGTTATCCTGACGTGATTGTGGAATTAATGTCACCATCTACGGCAGCAATAGACAAAAGCATTAAGAAAAATCTTTACGAACAAACTTTTCATACCTCAGATTATTTTGTCTATGACCCCTTTGATCCTAATTCTTTGCAGGGATGGCATTTAGATAATAATCAACAATACCAACCTTTGACTTTAAATGAGCGCAATTGGTTATGGTGTAGACGTTTAAATTTCTGGTTGGGAACTTGGCAAGGAACCATAGACAGAGAGACGGCGATATGGTTGCGATTTTATGATGTAGCTGGCAATTTAGTTTTGTTACCAGAAGAAGCTGCAAAAGCACAGGAGGAGGAAGCAAAAGCACGAGAGGAGGAAGCAAAAGCACGAGAGGAGGAAGCGAAAGCACGAGAGGAGGAAGCGAAAGCAAGAGAGGAAGAAGCGAAAGCACGAGAGGAAGAAGCGAAAGCACGAGAGGAAGAAACAAAAGCACGAGAGGAAGAAACAAAAGCAAGAGCCGAACGTTTAGCGGCTAAATTAAGAGAATTGGGTGAAAATCCAGATTTGTTGTGAGTAATTTTGTAATTTTTATGGCATTTCAAATTGACAAGGGCTATCTGAAGAGATTAGCTTTAAGTGCGATGTCTACGACGGGCTGCGCCTACGCTGATTTTGTCGATTAGACATCTGGTGAAAATGAATGTAGAGACGTAGCACTGCTACGTCTCTACAAGGATTCTGGGTAACGCATATTTAATTTCTGGAGATGTCTATTGGTTTAAAGACTGATTCGTGATAAATTTAATCTGAAAAATGATAAACTCAGTACAGTTTTGTCTAAACAGACAAACAGTATTCAAGTAAAAGCCGAATACTAACAACTGTTACAAACTAGATAAAAAATTTACCAGTATTGAGAAAAGCATAATTGCGTTAGCGAAGCTCGCTGTAGGCATCGCTTTACTCAAATTACAACAATATCCATCACGCAAGCCTGAACAAAAAACGCTTCAGGCAAGGTTTGTGGAGCAACCAGGGGCAAGGTTTGTACCTTGCTTCCTCCTGCCCCCTGCCTCTTCGTTGAATTGTTTCCTGTATAAACCATTGGTAGAGTGGTGCGTTTATAACTATGTTTATAGAGAGCTAATGAGCAGATCAAAGCAATTAAAGCTAGGCGCGTTTATGCGTCCAGTAAGCATACATACAGGCGCTTGGCGCTATCCTGGGGCTTTGCCTGATGCCAATTTCAACTTCCCGGCGCTGAAACAATTCATCCAGAAACTAGAGCAGGGCAAGTTTGACGCATTCTTCATGGCGGATCACTTAGCTGTGCTAAATATGCCAGTCAACGCGCTAAAACGCAGCCACACCGTCACTTCCTTCGAGCCTTTCACTCTGCTTTCTGCCCTCGCCAGTGTCACTGAACACATCGGACTCGTTGCTACTGCTTCCACAACTTACGATCAGCCTTTCCACATTGCCCGTCGCTTCGCGTCTCTTGACCATATCAGCGGCGGCCGCGCTGGCTGGAACATTGTCACCACATCCAATCCAGATGCAGCGCTCAACTTTGGTTTGAAAGAAGAAGTAGAGCATGATGAACGCTACGTGCGCGCTAGAGAATTTTATGATGTCGTAACTGGTCTTTGGGATTCCTTCGCCGACGATGCCTTTATTCGAGATGTGGAATCAGGAATTTATTTTGATCCCGCAAAAATTCACGTTTTGGATCATCAGGGAAAACATCTCTCAGTGCGGGGGCCATTGAACATCGCTAGACCTGTCCAAGGTTGGCCGGTGATTGTTCAGGCTGGTGCTTCTGAAGCAGGACGGCAATTAGCCGCCGAAACTGCTGAAGTTGTGTTTGCTCCTGCTGGTAATCTGGAAGGAGGCAAAGCTTTATTTGCTGATATTAAGAAACGAGCATGGGCCATTGGACGTGACCCAGAAAGCATCAAAATTCTTCCCGGTGCTTTGGTCATCGTAGGCGAAACTGTGGAAGAGGCGATCGCCAAGCGTGCCCATTTAGATAGTCTGGTACACTATGACAGCGGTATCGCTAGTTTAAATGGCGCGCTTGGCTACGACGTTTCGAGCTTCGATCCAGATGGCCCATTGCCGGAAATTCCGCAGACTAACGCCGGACAAAGTTCTCGCGAGCGACTAGTGGCGGTGGCGCAACGTGAGAAGTTGACCATTAGACAACTGGCTCAACGCGTCGGCAGTTACGGCGGACTGGCGTTTGTCGGCACGCCCCAAACCATAGCCGATGATATGGAGCAATGGCTGACTGAGGAAGGGTCTGACGGTTTCAACATCATGTTCCCTTATCTGCCTGAAGGATTGAATGATTTTATAGACAAGGTTATCCCAGAACTCCAACAGCGTGGAATCTTCCGTAAAGAGTATGAAGGGAACACCCTGCGCGAAAATCTGGGACTAACCCGCCCCATCAACCGTTTTTTCAAGTCTGATAGTTAGTCTATGATTAGACATCTGGTGAAAATGAATGTAGAGACGTAGCAGTGCTACGTCTCTACAAGGACTCTGGATAACGCATATTTAATTTCTGGAGATGTCTATTTTAACAGCTTAGTTTTTCATCATGAGTGCGATCGCTACTTTTCAGGATTTACGCACAGACTACAACTTTACGTCATTACAGCTTAGTTTTTTGTCACAAGTGCGATCGCTACTCTTTATCTCACACAATACTCTCTGAAACTCTTATTCCTTTGTGTCCTTTGCGGTTCGTTTTTCATTATTTGGCACTACGTGCCTACTTCTCAGGGGCTTTCACGCTCCCGTTAAATTTCTTGTAATCTTGGCATGGAAATGCGATCGCTCAAAATCCCCTAGCTTTTTGTAACAATTGCGTAATAAATTTGACCAAAATCCCTAAAAAGTTTTATTTTAAAAACATCAGTGTGTCGCTCATCGACGCATCTCGCCCGAACCTTGAAAACCGCATAACTTCGTTGAGATGCGTCGATGCCTTACGCAGCATAGTTTCCAAGCTGCAAAATTGACAAATTTTTGAAAGATTTTTTTCATTTTTCAGAGATGCGTCGATTGGGGTATCTCAAACCCTTTCCCTGTAAAGCTTCCAGAAGTGAACTCTTTACAATCACATCGCCCCGAAAGGGGATGGAAACAAATTATAATCGCAACAGGTATAATCAAACTCCACCAGCTTTACAATCACATCGCCCCGAAAGGGGATGGAAACCCAACCTTAGTATCGACGAGCAAAAGACCCTGAGCCGAATTGTCTTTACAATCACATCGCCCCGAAAGGGGATGGAAACTGCTCACAATAACCGAGATTGGAGAAGCGTTCGAGCTTTACGATCGCACCACCCCGAAAGGGGATAAAAAAAGTTGAAATAGCCCGTGCAATGTCTTGCTTACTTAAGTAAAGTCAGGCGATATCTACGACGAGCTATGCCTACTGCCTGATAATGCTTACAAACAAAACTGGAAAATAGCTGACTTTTGATTCACAGCGATCGCAATTTTGAAGCCATTGCCTAAATGTGTTAACGCAGCTTAACGTTCGCGCAGCGTCTCGTAGAGAAGTTATCGCTCCAACATCTCTGCTTTCAACCTTGAATCTTTGTTGCAAAAAGACATTAAAACAAATTGACAACTTGTAGAAAATTTGGGATTATCAATCTACGACAATCCGATAGATTTTTAGTAGATTAAAATTTATTTGGATCTTAAGGTGAAAGTACCGATCTCGCCAAAACAGGAAAATCTTTTTTTGGAAATCATCTTTATTCCGTATCAGATTATCTTAATTCACCATAAATAAAATTCAGGTTTTTATCGTGAGTGCTTTCGATTCAAGCGGGGTTAAACCAGACGCAGAACTATTCGATCAACCTCTAGTGCTTGTGGATCTCAGCGCCAGAACCAAGCGATCCAATACGGTTCGGTTAAGGCAAGAGACGCGATAAATCGCCGTCTCTACAATAGACATCTCCGAAAAACAATGTAGAGACGTAGCACTGCTACGTCTCTACAAGGGTTATGGGTAAAGCATATTTAATTTCTGGAGATGTCTAATAATCAGGCTTGTCATCAAAAAACCTTATCCGAACCGTATTGGGACTAATTTCAGACTCAATATATTTGCCATCTTCAAGAATATTAATTTGTAGCTTCCCATTTTCATATAGCCAAAGTTCAGGAACTCTTAGAGGATGTCTGAAAAGTTTTGAGGAGGTAATTTTCATTACGCAAGCTGTTTTAACATTAAACAAATCATATATAAACCAATACGCTTGGGTTAAGGCTAAAACTCTTTGTCAAATTCAATTTTTTTAACGTAGACGCGAAGCGGCTTGCCGCAGGCTACCGCCTTCTCTGCGAGAGGCTTTGCCAACGCGCAGCGTCTCGTAAGAGTTGGATGCAAAGAGAAGAAAGAAATGCTTAACTGAACTGTATTGATATATAAACCTCAATGCAAAATTTACTGAATTATTGTAGAGACGGCGATTTATCGCGTCTCTTGCCTTAACCAAACAGTATTGAAATTAGTCCTACTTTTTCCAACTTACCTATGATGCTGTGCCCTTACCAGATCAAAAAGTATACACGTTTCCATAAATGAGCGTTGTAATACTTAATAGTATTTTCATATAACAATCCGTGCAGGAATTACGAACAAAAAGATCCCCGACTTCTTCAAGAAGTCGAGGATCTGAGCCTCTCGGTGGAGAGTAAATAAAAAACTACTAATGTAATTGTGACTACTTAATAGTCACCTTACCGCCAGCTTCTTCGATGCGTTTCTTAGCATCTTCAGCAGCATCTTTAGCAATACCTTCTTTAACTGCCTTGGGCGCAGCTTCCACCAAGTCTTTGGCTTCTTTCAGACCCAAACCGGTCAATTCCCGAACAATCTTCAGCACGGCAATCTTCTTATCAGCTGGGACTGATTCGAGAATCACTTCAAACTCGGTTTGCTCAACAACTTCCTCAGTAGGAGCAACAACACCAGGGCCGGCAATTGCTACGCCAACAGGTGCAGCAGCACTTACACCAAAAGCTTCTTCAATTTGCTTGACTAACTCAGAAGCTTCCAGCAAAGAAAGAGTTTTTAGTTGTTCTAAAATGTTATCGGTTGCAGCAGACATTGATATAACTCCTGTAAGTTTGATTATTTATTAGTCATTAGTCATTAGATTTTGAACGGCAGTTGCTCCACTTGGGGAGACCCCAAGACTGCACTGCCTCCTCTTGACTGATGAACCGCGAAGTCTATTCAGCAGCAGTTTCAGTGCTGCTATCAGCTTCAGCAGTGCTTTCGGTGCTGCTATCTTCGACAGCAGCGGTTTCGGTGCTACCACCACTTTGCTCTTGGTCGGCCACAGCCTTCAAAGCACGAGCCAGTGAACCAGGAACTTCGTTGATACCCACAGCAATCTTGGTAGCCAAGGCGTTGATAGCCCCAGCAATTTGGGCGATGAGTTGTTCCTTAGATGGCAAGTCTCCAAGTATCTTGACATCAGGTTCTTTGAGTAGGCGACCTTCCAACACACCGCCGCGAAGTTCTGTCTTCTTGGTGACTTTTTGGAATTCTTGGTATGCCTTAATTGCCGATGAAAAATCGTCTTTTACCAGCAAAAAGGCAGAAGCACCGTTGAGTAATTCTGACAGAGGTTGCCATTTTTCATCGCCTTCAATGGCAATGCCCATCAGAGTGTTCTTAGTCACCTTACAAACGGTGCCACTAGGACGCAGCCGCCGCCGCAAGTCTGTGATTTCCGAAACTGTTAGCCCCTGATAGTCAATTACCAGTGCCAGAGTTGACTCACTCAAAGTTTCTTTGAGGTCAGCTACTATTTCTTTTTTATTTTCTAGTGTTCTACCCATTCCAATCTCACCTCCTTAAAACAATCGGTGATTGCCCTACTTTTACGTTTTTTCTCAACCTGAACCCAAACAACAAACCCCGGCTAATTTAGCCGGGGTTGAGTATTAAAACTCTTGACGCCATAGTTATCACACCTTTGTGGGTGGTAATTCTGACAATTAGAGTTTTAACCTCGGCAGGATATTTAAGCTATTAGCACCTGCTGTCTTCGGCTTTGCCTATTTAATTTCAAGTTAGGAGTGAGGAGTTAGTAATAAAACTCATAACTCCTAACTCTTAATTCCTAACTCATAACTCCTAACTCTTAGTTAAGCTGCTTCGCTCAGTTTCAAATCTCGTAGGGCGCTGATATCAACTTTAATTGATGGCCCCATTGTGGCTGCCACATAAAATGTGCGCCAATAACGACCTTTAGCTCCGGAAGGACGGTTACGGTCAATCGTCTCCTGCAATGCCTTCAGGTTGACTAACAAATCTTCAGGTGAGAAAGTTGTCTTACCAAACATAACATGAACAATGCCAGTTCGGTCAGCCCGGAATTCTAATTTACCAGCTTTGAATTCTGCGATCGCACCTGCTAAATCAAATGTTACGGTTCCACCTTTGGGTGATGGCATCAAACCACGCGGCCCAAGCAACTTACCTAGTTTTGCCACTTGTGGCATGACATCGGGTGTGGCAATCAGCTTGTCAAAATCTAATCTACCTTTCTGGATTTCGTCAATCAGTTCTTCTGACCCGACTATATCAGCACCAGCGTTGCTAGCTTCGTTTACCTTTTCGCCTCTGGCTATCACCGCCACTCGGACGATTTGTCCTGTACCTTTGGGCAGTGCTACCGTTGTCCGCAACTGTTGATCTGTATACTTAGGGTCAATTCCCAACCGGATATGAGCTTCAGCAGCTTCGGTAAATTTAGCTGTTGCTGTGTCCTTGAGAAGGGCTAAAGCCTCTAGGGGATGATAGTCCTTATCTTCTACTTTTGCTTGCAGTCCCTGCAAACGACGCGATATTTTTGGCATTTTGTTCTCCTGGGGTAATTCCGAAGCCTCGCCTCTCCCCCGATAATTTTTAGTTATTTGTCCTTTGTCCTTTGTCGTTAGTTTTTTACTAATGACCAATGACTAATCCGTGACTGTTATGCCCATATTTTTAGCCGTTCCTGCCACAATCTTCATTGCCGCGTCGATATCGTTGGCATTGAGGTCGGGGAGTTTCGTTTGGGCTATTTCTTGCAATTGTGCTTTGCTAATTGACCCAACCTTCTTTTTGTTGGGTTCATTCGAGCCTTTTTCTACTTTCGCCGCTTTCCGAATCAGTACTGATGCAGGTGGCGTTTTGAGTACAAACGTAAAACTCCGGTCTTCAAAAACCGAAATTTCTACAGGTATCACCATTCCAGCTTGGTCTGCTGTTTTGGCATTATACTCTTTACAAAACATCATGATGTTGACACCATGTTGACCCAAGGCGGGCCCGACTGGCGGTGCTGGGTTGGCTTTTCCAGCATTCAAGGCCAGTTTAATGACCGCCACTACTTTCTTCGCCATTTGTATTTAGCTCTGTTTCTCTACCTGATTAAATTCCAATTCTACTGGTGTATCCCTGCCGAAAATTGAAAGTAAGGCTTTAAGTTTACTCCGCTCTGGAGAAACTTCAATCACCTCGCCTTCAAAATCTTTAAATGGGCCAGAAAGCACCATTATCTTATCACCAGTAGCCATGTCAATTTTGACAACAGCTTCTTGTTCGCTGGTTTGTTTGAATATACGTTCGACTTCTGAAGAACTCAGTGGTATAGGGTTGACATGACCGCGACCCTTACTACTGCCACGTTTTTGTTCTGAACCGACAAAGTTGATTACATGAGAGGTGTTTCGTACCACCTGCCAAGTATCATCATCCATCATCATCCGCACCAGCACATAGCCAGGGAAAACTTTTTCTTCTGTATGCTGGCGACTGCCGTCTTTGCGGATTTTCACCGCTGGCGTCTGCGGAATTTCTACCTGAACAATTTTGTCAGCTACATCAAAAGTCTGAATGCGTTGCTCTAAGTTAGTCTTTACACGCTTTTCACAGCCTGAGGCTACTTGCACTGCATACCAGCGTGCTTCTTTGGACGCTGCTTCTGCTGTTTCTGCTGTTTCCTCTGACTGCAACGTTGAGTTGCGTGGTTCATCTGTTGCAAAAGTCATCAGAACACCTGTTTTGCTGCCCAATGAAACAATCCATCGACCAAGTATATCAAAGATGCGGAGAGTGCCACCATTAACAACACAGCAGCTGATTCGCTTACTATCTGTTGCCGACTGGGCCAAACTACTTTTTCAAGTTCTTCTTTGGTTCCCTGTATGAAGTTGCCAAAGCTAAACCCGTTGGGAGTTTCTGGCAATTCTGCTTCACTTTTTTTGGCCACGACCGTTTATCCTCTTGTTTCTTACTCTTTGTTCGTCCAGATTTGCAGTTTCGACTCTATTCCACTTAATTGAAAGCAAAACAACTGCAAATACAATAAGTTTACCCGAAATTATTATCGCTAACTGCTAATATAGCAGCTGCGTAATTATTTCGGGCTTGGTTTTTTGCTCTTGAGCGCGCCCTGGAGGACTTGAACCCCCGACATCAGGTTTTGGAGACCTGCGTTCTACCAACTGAACTAAGAGCGCACAAGCTGTTTTCGATTCAGTGATTGCGCTGAACTAAATTTCAGTTTAACGCAATATGCGATTTATATCATACCTCAATTTCGCTGGAAAAACAAGTCAGCGGCAGATGCCGCTTGAGATTTCTCCCATAATGATTGAAGGACGAATCACAAAGGGCGGTCAAACCGTTGCTTGATCCGGGTTGCCTTACCTACGCGATCGCGGAGATAATACAGTTTAGCACGGCGGACTTTACCACGACGTAATACCTTAATGCTGTCAATGCGGGGAGAATGCAGCAAAAATACCCGCTCAACGCCCACGCCTTGAAAAACCTTACGGACTGTAATAGTTTCGTTAATGCCACCATTACGCTTGGCAATTACTACTCCCTCATAGGGTTGGACGCGGTATTTTTCGCCTTCCTTGATTTTCACTCCCACTTTTACAGTGTCACCCACATAAATATCGGGCAGATTTGATTTTATCTGTTCCGCTTCAATGGAGCGGATAATCTCTTGAGCGTTCATAGTCTTTCTGTCTGCTTAAAAAAAACTCACGATCATCAATGATAAATCGATAATCCTATTTCAGTCTACTTGTTCAGATTGATAATTTTACTGATACAACAGCCTCAAGATCAAAGCTATATTGCAGAATGCTGTACCACAGGGGTAAAATTTATGAAATTTAGCATCGTCATCAGTACCTATAATCGCTTGAATTTGCTGAAAAGAGCAATTGATTCAGCTCGTAACCAAACAATTGAGTGTGAGGTGGTTGTTGCCGACGACTGTTCATCTGATGACACCCAAACCTATCTCAAAACCTTAGGGGACAAGATTGTTTACCATCGCAACGAAGTGAACCTTGGTCATGCAGCAACGGTAAATGCAGGAGTTGCCAAAGCTAGCGGCAACTGGATTAAGTTTTTAGATGATGATGATTATTTAGCGCCCAACTGCATAGAAGAGATAGCAAAGGCGATCGCACTTCGTCCCGATGCTGTAATCTGCTCTTGTGTGGCGGCTCAGGTCGATGGCAATGAAGTTGAACTCTCTCGCACCCCCCAAGTTGGCCCCGGTTTAGCTTTTTATATCCCCCAAGCTGATATTCACTACGGTATGCTCTTAGAGCTTGTACCCTTTGGTACTCCTGTACAAGTAGCTTGTCGGCGTGATGCTTTTCTGCAAACTGGTGGTTGGGACTCCACACTCGATGCTAACTGTGATGACATCGATTCCTGGATTCGGATTGCCCAGTTTGGCGATGCTATTTTCTTCAACCAGTGTCTTGCTTACCGCACTATCTGGCCGGGTGCGTATAATCAAAAGTTTTCTTTGTCTCGGCGCTTGGCGACAAATATTTTGATGAAAGAGAAAATTTACGCCTTGGTAAATGACCAACATCGCTCAAAGATTCCTGTCTTTCAGGATATAAAAAATTACCTGAAACTCCATTGGATTTTAGTAGCACTGAAGCAAAAAAATATCAAGAGTTTTCTATCAATGATAGATCCGTCTATACTTTATCCTCAGTCTTGGAAGTTTTTGCTAAATGCTATTTCATCACGCCGCTCTGAAGAAAACAATTCTCAGGTTCGTAAACTTGTATTGATTGAGTTGTACTATGATGTCTGGCAAAATGCCCAGAATAAAAGCGCCAGTCTTCAAAATTTAGAATTGGATTCTGTGCAACTGGCGGACTTGCCTGTGAGCGCTCAGAGTTCGACTGAGCGCTAGACAAGGACGTTACTACCAACTACCAGATTTGTCGCAGTGAAATTATCCAAAGTCGCTAAGGTGTAAAAAGAATATTAAATGTCATCTGTGCCGTACTAAAGTTAGATGCCAGGGTATTGGGAAACAGAAAATAATACTGTACCCGCATTTCTCACAAGTTTGAAATGCTGATGGGCAGAGGGGCAGAGGGGCGGAGGGGATTGAACTTGGCACATTGAACTCTCCTCTGCTCCCCTGCACAGGCTTTGAGCATTGGTGAGAAATCCGGGTGTAGGGACTCAAAATAGCAGATTCAGTATTCAGAATTTTGGAGTTTTACCCCGATTTATCGAACCGTTACTGAATAAGTCTTTAAGCTAGGTAACTGTTAGAAGCGCTCTTAATCAGTAGCCAGTAGTCAATTTTATGCACTACTGACTACTTTTGAGTTGTCACTGAAGACCTCAATAATTATGTTGATTTATACTCAGTTACTTATCTTTATTTTTTATACACATCTCAAAGATTATGCGAATTATACATATTTTGAATCACGTTCAAGAAATAGGTAACGGGATTGTGAATGTGGCTGTGGATCTAGCTTGTCTACAGGCAAAATCTGGTTATGAGGTAGCGATTATTTCTGCTGGTGGTGAATATGAAGTTTTACTAGAGATTTGTGGTGTCAAACACTACCAACTAGACCAAACCAGGAAACCGCTCAGTATGATTAAAGCAGCTATACGTTACCGAGCGATCGCAGCTGAATTTCAACCGGATATTGTTCACGCTCACATGATGACGGGGGTCATACTAGCACGTATTTTTGGACAAAAATATGCTTTAGTTTCCACAGTCCACAATGAATTTCAGCGTGCCAGCCTGCTGATGGGTTTAGCTGACAGGGTAATTGCTGTCAGTAAGGCTGTGGGAGATTCTATGATTAGGCGTGGTATTCCAGAATACAAGTTGCGGGTAGTATGTAATGGCACTTTAGGCAGTCCTCGCACCCGACAGATAAAAGATTATCAACCTTTACCATTAAAGCATCCAGCGATCGCCACTGTCGCCGGCATGTATCAACGTAAGGGAATTGCTGAGTTAATCGCGGCCTTTGAACAAATTGCCTCAGATTTTCCCCAAGCCCATCTTTATTTAGTCGGAAGTGGCCCTGATAAACAACTATTTGAGGCTCAAGCACAAACAACTTCTGTAAAAGAACGCATTCATTTTGAAGGCTTCCAACCAGAACCGCAACGCTATCTGATATCTTGTGACATATTTGTGCTAGCTTCCCATCGCGACCCTTGTCCTCTGGTACTTTCAGAAGCTAGAGAAACTGGAATTGCGATCGTTGGTACTCAGGTAGACGGCATTCCTGAAGCTTTGGACAATGGGCAAGCAGGTCTTTTAGTGCCAGTAAAAGATAGTAATGCTTTGGCTGGGGTTTTAGTAAAATTACTGAGTAGTGCCGAGATGCTGCACGAATGGAAACAGCGGGCAAATAAAAACTTAGAAAGGCTGAGTGTTGCCCGCGTTCATCAGGAAACAATGACAGTGTATCGTGAGTTAATTTCAGAATGAGGGCATTGAGCGTGATTGTTAGTTATGTTTTAATAAATCTCAGTCTCCGGTAACATTAACATGCAAGGCTTTTGAGACTCGTTTCATCGGGACTAGCTTCCTCGATAAATTCACTCTAGTAATCTGTCAAATTCATTTTGACGGTTAGAGAGACGCGATAAATCGCCGTCTCTACTCTTAATTTATCCATCAATTATTTATTGACAGACTACTAGTAATTTAGAGATTCTTGGTAGGTGCATTGATCACACGTGCATCTACAATGTCTTGCGATACGTTCGGGACAAACCAATTCACTTCGCCACTTTTCAAGATTTTAGTACCAGCTTGATTGAATTCAATCACGCCGGTATCTGGATTTGTCTTCAAAACTAAGTTAGTTCCATTCGGAACCTTAATTACAAACCCACCCGGCAATTCTGTGCCTTGTTCATTTATTCCCATAGTCAAGGCTGTAGCGTCATTTGGTAGATAAACTCCCTTACAATTCCATCGATCTTTAGTTGTCTGGCCATTACCCAGAAAATACAATGCAGCCCCCTCGGAATATTCATCATCCTCAATATTTGGTTCTGGGCCGTAGATGGCTAGAGTTTTTCCTGTTTGATTACTACATTGACCCCAGTCGATTCCTGACTCAAAAGCATATTGTTGCAACTCTAACTCGTTGATTTTCTGGTCGATTTGCTCTGGCGTATAGCCCTCTAATTGAGTTTGTGTTTTTTCCGCCGTTTTCAAATTATTCAATTGTTGAGTCAGTGTGATGTAATCAGGGTTTTGGCTATATTTCGGGCGATCGGCTAAGGAAGGTTTAGCAAATACTAAGCTTGCGAATAATACAACCACCATCAAAATGTATCTGAAGTTTTTCATGTTCTTGTCCCAATCTTTTACAAATTGCAGCCCATAGCTGGATATTTAAAGAGTATCGTCAATATTGTAACTAATGCTAAATATTGAATTTCTGTAAAAAATGCCTGCGATAATACTTCGGTTTTCTTGAGCATAAATTTTAATTTTTACCCTACCATTTCAACTGTATTTTGGAAGTATTACCTTTGGCTGATTTAATTTAATACACTTATCTTTTAAGTAAGTTTTTCACGTTAAATTCTCTAAATATCTTTGTCTTAAGATTAAATTTGAATAATTCCGATGTTTAATATGTATTGCTTTTGACAATATTCTAAGTGTTTACCGTGAGCTTCATTGATGAAAATAAATTTGAAGTATTCCTATATGTTTAAGTTATTAACGCGATTTTATCTTTGTGAATAAAAAGGAAGATTAGATTTTTACTAATACTTGATTCTAGGAAATACATCGGGTAGTATTAAATATATCTTTAGAAATACAATCAAAGATATATGCATTAAGTTAGAGATATATTGATATCTGTAAATATAAGTCAGAGACTAGTCAAGAAAGAAGAAAATTTACTCAAATATAACCCATAATTCCCTGTATCTCCATCGAGATATGCGCCATTGGAAAGGTCAAACAATTTTGGATTTTAGATTTGCGATAGCGCAGCTAAGCCGAGTCTTCTCCCTTGGCGTTAGCCTCTCCCAATGTGAGAAGGGGAGACGCCAAGGGCGAACGAGCGTCTTTTGGATTGACCCCGACCACAAGGGTGCAGGGCATTATGATTTTAAATTTGGGATTTTGGATTTGTTCCGCTTGACTTCGGGCGGGGCATGAACCGCAAATTTTCTAAAATCTAAAATTGGCACGGTCAAAACTTGCTTAATGAAAAAAGAAAAGTTATCCCATTATGGTTTAAAACTAGATTGTCTTTCCTTCTCGGAAGTGCTGGTGCAATCTTTTGCTGTAATTGCACCTACGACAATACCAGTATCTAGTATTGATTTAATCTTTACACTTTCAGGAACTTAATGAGGCTTTTGAATGAGAAGTTAGAAATTAAAAGTTTCTTTTGGCTTCTGACTCTTGAATACCCAAGCATGAGGGTATTAGACACGATTATAAACAGCTATATCTGTAGTCAGTAATAAAATGTCGATTAAGTTTTAAATAATACAAAAAATATTTTGGCATCTTGATATACATGTAAAAAAAAGAGGAATTAAATTTGACTACTTTAGAATTTTCATTACTTATTTGGATTGGTTCATTTAGCGCTGGCTTATTAGGGGCGCTAACTGGGCTAGGGGGTGGAGTAGTAATTGTTCCCTTATTAACTTCGGTATTTGGCGTTGATATTCGATACGCCGTCGGTGCTTCACTAGTATCTGTAATCGCTACTTCTTTGGGTGCAGCATCTACTTATATTAAAAAAGGCTATACTAATTTGCGATTGGGAATGTTTTTAGAAGTAGCAACAACCATTGGTGCGATCGCAGGAGCAACGATCGCTACTTTTGTTTCTGTAAAAGCCCTAACTATCGTGCTAGCGATCGTCCTGATTTATTCAGCATATCTTTCACAACGACCCAGAATAGAACACGCTGACGATGAAGTAATAGATCCGATCGCAAATTATCTCAAACTGAATAGTAGTTATCCAACTCCTGAGGGAGTGATGTCTTACCAAGTTCATTCAGTACCAATGGGATTTGGTGTGATGTTAATAGCTGGGGTGCTTTCTGGGTTACTTGGTATTGGTTCTGGGGGATTCAAGGTATTGGCGATGGATCAAACTATGCGTCTACCCTTCAAAGTTTCTACCACCACCAGCAATTTTATGATCGGCGTGACAGCAGCAGCATCAACTGGAGTTTACCTAGCACGAGGCTACATCGATCCGGGACTATCTATGCCGGTGATGTTGGGGGTATTACCTGGTGCTTTCTTAGGCGCACGAGTATTGACAGGCGCTAAAACGCAGATTTTAAGAATTATCTTCAGTGTTGTGCTGGTGGTAATGGCTTTGAAGATGGTCTATAACAGTTTAATAGGGGGGCTGTAAAATGTATAAATTTAATAATAGCTTTCGTTGGGCATTACTAGCACAACCAAATAGTGAAGTGGTTACACTAACTTTACCACCGGAAGATCCAGACTCTAATGTCGAAAAATTAAAAGAACAAAACACTAGCACAGTAGCACAGCTACCTAATGAAGGTGAAATTGATGCTAACAATAACATCATCAAAACATTAAGCGAGCAGCAATTAGAATATTTGCTCAGTAACCTCATGAAATATGGTGTTTTGATAGCTAGTGCTGTGGTTTTGTTAGGGGGGATACTCTACTTGATTCATCACGGTGCTGAACCTGCGGAATATCGCTTTTTTCGAGGAGAACCATCGGAACTTCGCTCACCTATCGGTGTAGTAAAAGCAGTTTTATCAGGTAGCGATGCCTACGGCGGGCTACGCCTACGCGGCATTATTCAACTCGGACTGCTACTACTAATTGCGACTCCAATTTTGCGCGTTTTTATTTCCCTATTAACTTTTTTACTACAGCGAGAATTTATTTATGTGATTGTTACTTTACTAGTAATGGCTAGTCTAACTTATAGTCTTGTCGGAGCATATTATTAGTAATATAAAGGTTAAGGGACTAAACTCAATATTGTCCCCTTAACTATAACGCCAGAAATAAATTTTATGACTGATTATGAGCCTTGCAAAAGCTCGTTAATTGAACTTATGCTCTGTTTTATTTGTTCTGTCAGAGAAGTTCTTAATAAGTCAAGGTTTTCGACTGAAAAATTGAACAATCCCAAAGCATATAATAGACTTGAAGTCCCAATAATTAGAGCCAAAAGTCTACCAAAAAAACCAGGATTGATTTCAATAAAAGCTAATTTAGATTTTCCGATGACAGCAATTGTTATAAAAACAATTGCTGCTATCAAAAAGTTGCTATTTGGAGTTAAGTCTGTCATTTTCCAATTAAGATGCCTCAGTAATTTTATTGTAGCTATTATTAGTTCAAATTTCTGCCCATGCTATATGCAGGAATAAAATTTTGCTACTCAACATCTACCTACTCCCAAAGGAAGAAAGCTCTGGCTATTGTAGTATCGGTGTTGGATGTCATCGTGTGCTATAATTCGATTAAGATATATTCTAATTTTAAAACTTATTGAGCGATAAATAAGTGTTGATTGTCTCAATAGTGTATCAACTGTTCTATTTTACTCAGATTTCCTAAATAGGGTGTAATCGGAATCAAAGTCCCCCTATTTATAGAGCAATACAGTTCAGAAGGATCAACAAAACACTTGTAGAGACGGCGATTTATCGCGTCTAAAAAACCCAAAATTGTTGCCAGTAGCCCTTAACCCAAGCGTATTGATTTATAGAGGGATTTGGGGGAATATAGAATATTTGGCTACCAATAAGAAGACTTTTCAAACATTTTCTCTGGTTTAAATGAGATATTCTGAAGTTGCATTTGATTTAAACCTCAATTTTACTTTTTATTATTTTGCTGAGACTGTGTGATTGTAGGGCTTTCAGCATTAAAAATCGAAAATATTATAACTCCTGATACTAGACTTTAATTTAGTTTATATATTAAACTACACTAAGATCAGAGGAATAGTGGGTTTTTATGGAAAGCGTCCAAAACGTTAGTCAAGAATTGAATGTAACAGAAGACACAGAACTAGAGAAGGTACAACAGTCTAATCCAAAAGAGTTCAAAAAAGATATTTTCAAAAAACTCAGAGGTGGATTTTTAATAGTACTGGGATATTTGTTGTCACCACTATGTTGGTGGAATGACTTACTATTCAATCTGCCAATAGCTTATGGTTTTGGGTATGTATGTAGTTTCTTTTCACCAAAATTACTTCTACCTGCTTCAATTATCGGATACTGGCTCTCTAATATTGTGGGGATTTTATTGATGCAGTTCGGTTCTAAGGAAATTTTTCAAAAAGAACCTCAAGAACATAACCTCAAAAAAGAATTATTCACAGGTCTAATTTCCTCAACAGTTTATACGCTGTTGATCGTACTATTGATCCAGTTGAAGATTCTCGATGTACCTATTTTATTCTCCAACAGTTAATTTAGTTTATCGAACAGAATTCAGGAGTCAGAATGGGCTAAACGCCCCGTTATCCATGTACAGAATGAATTATGCATGACTGGCGGATAGCGAGTATTTTCGAGTCGCGTCTTGATTCTGATCGGAGGCGTAGGCTCCGCTTCTGAATTCTTCTTCAACACCTTTCTACTGGCGTGGCAAGCAAAAAAATTGTGCATTAGACGTAGGTTGGGTGGAGTGGAGCGCAACCCAACATCCTGATACATGTTGGCTTTGGCAAAGCCTCCAACGCCACTTGCTACAACGCTCTTAACCCGCGCAACGCAGTGGCTCCCCAACCGACAATTTTTTTGCAACATTTTAGCCTTGCCATGCCACTACAAAGGGATAGGTTATGGGAGCGTACAAATGTGCACTCCTACAATGCATCTGTAGCAAATATACCAATCTGTGCAGGAGTTCCGAACAAAAAGATTCCCGACTTCTTGAAGAAGTCGGGAATCTGAGCTTCTAAGAGCAAATCGATGAATGAGAAGATTAATTTTAATCAAATTTTAAAAGTTCACTTAAATTCAAGAATTTCGGAGCCTCTTTACTGACAATTAATGGCAGCTTGCCATTCCATTTTTCTATTGCTTGCTTTTGCAGAATTTCTGGAGTTAAACCATCGCGTAATAATTTGTGCGCCTCAGCCTCTCCCTTGGCTAAATTAACTTTAGCCTCAGCCTGTCTTGTTGCTTTCAGCGCGATAAACTCTGCTCGTTTTGCTTCTTGTTCAGCAATCTGCTTCGCCTCCACCGCCTCATCAAATCGTTCTGAAAAATGAACATGAACTAGAGAAATATCATCAACTGCAACATGATAGCTACTCAGTCGTGTAGATAATGCCTCATCTACTCCACTTTTGACTTCTCCTCGTTTAGTAATAATTTCTTCAGCAGTATACTTTGCTATGACTGCTTTTAGTACTTCTTCTACTGCTGGGTTAATAATCCGAATGACTACATTTTGCTCATCTCCAATTTCTTGAAAAATAACATTTACTTCCTGCGGAATAATATGCCAATTAAGAGCGACATCGGCGAAAACATTTTGTAAATCTTTGGAAGAAGCCTCTGCCGAAATTTCCTGTTTTTGGACTCGAATACTCAACTTTTTTACAGTATTGACTACAGGAATAATTAAGTGAAGTCCTTCTCCTAATATCTGGTTTTGTACTTCGCCAAATTTCATCAATACGCCGCGTTCGCCTGCATTGACAATCACACAAGGCGTCAGGAAGAGAGTTATCAAGAACAAAAGAGCAGTTAGTTTGCCGGCACTGTTAAAAGTTGTAATTTTTCTCATCTGTATGAAACATCTATGTGTATTGCATAGAGACACATATTTAGGAGTTGTGGGCTTCTTCCTGTCATGCTCTTACAACTTTGACTCTAAGTCAATTTCTATGTCACTCTAGCCAAGGTAATAAATAGCACTTCTCATTCAAACGAGAAGCGCTAAGTAGGTAGATGTAATTAAATGTAAGATAAAGTTCTCAAGGACTAGAGGCACTTACTATGAGTTTTTGTCCACCAAACTCATTAGCTGTTTATCTAGTTGGATGAGGTAATCTCTACCGTAAGCTCCATTCTCTAAGCCTGTGACAAGATGATGGGGAATGTCTTGTGTAATTTCTTCGCTACAAGAACCAGCTGCTAGGGCGATCGCACCTACTGTATCTACATCACCAGTAAAAGCGATACAATCTTGTAAAAGTTCGCTCATGCTGTCATTTCGCATCACCGCAGTAATCGCTGCCCTGACACTCATCCAGCCTTTGGATTTTACTTTACCTTCCCACGGTTTAGACCATTCACCAGATACGTAACCTTCTAGAAATAGTCCTAATTTGCGCTTTGCTCCCAGTCGATAGATAAAATAATGTGACATTAAGGCAGCCGCAACGGCAGCATTAATCCCATCTGGTGTATTGTGGGTAATTGCCGCTTGAATTGTTGCCGCTTCAATGACTTTTTCTGGTGTCGGATAGATGCCAATGGGCGCTGCACGCATCGCTCCCCCGCTTTTGTCACTATCAGGGTTAATTTTCGTTAAAAACTCTTCCCCATCCTGAATTTCTCCCAGAAAATGGTAGAAATTTCTAGAATAACCCTCTCTCTCATCGCGTTTGAAGGCTCTAACAAAACTATCGGCTAAAACTTCTGGCGTCCACGGTGCTTGAGCAACAATCACTTCTGCAATGGCAATGCTCATCTGGGTGTCATCAGTATAGCTGCCAGGGATGAGTCGAAAACGCGGATGTTGGACGTATCGACTCAAGTCGTTGTTAACGATCATCTCGTCTGCATATTCAAAGCCTGCACCGTAGGCATCTGCAATCGCTAACTCTAGCAGCATAAGGGAAGGGTATTAAATTAAAAACGGACGCGCCAAAAAAAAGCTAGAAACTGATTTAGCATCTACCGGCTCTCCCTCCAGAATAGCTTTTTCTAATTCTTCGGGAGTCAAAAACACAGTTTCGATATCCTCGTCTCCATCTTGTGGTGGTGGTGTCTCCAGCTTTTCTAAATCTCGCGCCAGAAAAGCATAGATAATTTCATCAGAATAGCCGGGAGCTAGGAAAAATTCACCTAGTTTGTCCCACTTTTGAGCACTATAGCCAGTTTCTTCAGCAATTTCACGCTGTATTGTTTCTAAAGGCTGTTCATTTGCTTCTACTGTCCCCGCCGGAAATTCTAATATCCGTCCCTGAATTGCAAAACGATACTGGCGCACCAGCACAAGTTTACCTTCTGCTGTCACTGGCACAGCTAGGGCACCACCAGGGTGACGAATGCATTCCCATTCTCCTTCTGATTTATTCGGCAAACGCAAGCGATTAACTTCAAAATCAAACTTGCGTCCTTTATAAAACAGGCGTTGTCTTAGTAGTTGTGGTAATTCTCTACCTAATGGCATATTAAAATCTGATTATCTGTGAATACAGAGGCAAAATCAGCGTTCTTCTACCTTTAAGGAGGGTAATTTTAATTGCCCACCCATAAATGTACATCTGAACAGTCTACCTCTTTCAGCAGTTCTTTAATAACACACCCGGAAACTGGTTCTAGCCAATCTGGGGCAATTTCTGCTAGTGGTACTAACACAAAGGCCCGATCCCGCATTCGTGGGTGGGGAATCTGGAGATTTGGCGTATCCATAATAATGTCATCATATAATAACAAATCCAAATCTAGGATGCGTGGCCCCCAGCGTTCCTGACGCACACGCCCAAATTGTTGTTCAATCCCTAACAAAATTTCTAATAACTGCTGGGGTACAATTTCTACCTGCAATGTGACGCAGCCATTGAGGTAATCTGGCTGCGGTGGCCCCACGGCTTTGGTTTGATACCAGTTGGATCTGGCTTCTAAGAGAATACCTGGCGTTTGGGCTAAAATCTCTACTGCTGCTTCTAAAACTGTCTGGGAATCGCCGATATTACTACCAAGGGCAATGGCACTACGTCTGGGTTTTGCTTCGGGGTGTCTCGCAATAGGCATCAGACTTTCTTGAAGTAAGGCGATTTTGGGCTGTCTTGGCGGATACTTTGCTGCACCTGTTTCAGAAAATGTCAATAGTTATATTGCCAATTTGAACCTCACACGACTCTTGTTGTCGCGTGATTCCTGCTTCAAATATCTGTGCCTGAATTACTTCAGGTCTTACAAGTTCTCCACAGGCTTTTATAGCCTCTCTAGCACCGACGGCGACTTTTAAACAAGTACCTAAATAGTTAAGTATGTTTAACCTCTGTACCTTAAAGATTTTACCTACTAGAGGACTGATACAAAAATATCTATTTCCCAGTAGAACCCAATATCTTTAGTTTTCGTGGTTCAGTAAGAATTGGTTTTTGCTATATGCTAATTTTAACATATGATGTGAAGTCACGAGTGTGCGGCTTGTAGAAATCAAATCTAAAAAACATTATTTTTATGATGAATTTAGTTAATTATTTATGGGATATTATACTAACACAAAGGTAGTGCTATAACCCCAAAGCTGATTGATAGTTGGTTATATAGTTACTACTTTGAGCGAGGAACTGACGTGGGGAAGCTAACCTCCTGGTTCAAGCGAAGACCAACTAATTTGAGTGACTCTGGACAAGGAGGAACAAATGAGAGCTTACCACCAGCAAATCTGGCGCAGACGAGGCAGTTACCGAGCAAAATGAAAATTTTACCATCTAGGACGAAGGCCAATCGGTCAACTGGCGGTAAACCATTCTACCGCCGCTTATGGTTTTGGGCAGGCTTGGGTGTGGGTGGTGGAATAGTTGCCTTGATCTACGTCATCAATTCAATAGATCGGACTTTGCCAGATCAGTCCGAGTTGAATGCCGTACTCAGAGAGCAAACACTGACCATTAAAGCTGCTGATGGCACCATATTACAACAACAAGGTGAAGCAACCAGAGAACAGCTAAAGCTGGAACAAATACCAGATAATTTAAAAAAAGCTTTCATCGCCTCAGAAGATAGAAGATTTAAGCAACACAACGGAGTTGATCCGCAAGGGATTGTGAGAGCGGGTTTGAATAATTTGCGATCGCAAGGTGTGGTAGAAGGTGGTAGCACCATCACCCAACAACTAACGCGGATTCTCTTTTTAAAACAAGAACAGACAATCTGGCGCAAACTCAAGGAAGTCCGCCTAGCCCAAAAACTGGAGCAAGAATTAACCAAAGATCAGATTCTAGAGCGTTACCTGAATCTGGTTTATTTGGGATCTGGAGCTTACGGTGTGGCAGATGCAGCCTGGGTATATTTTAGTAAGTCGCCAGACCAACTTTCCCTAGCAGAAATGGCAACGATTGCGGGATTAGCCCCTGCTCCTAGCTTGTACGCCCCAGACAAGAATCCCGAAGCGGCAATCCGGCGGCGTAACTTAGTATTGCTACGGATGCAAGAAGATGGAGTTATTACCCCAGAACAAAGGCAAGCAGCTATCCAGGAGCCATTAACCCTCAAAAGCAGTTTACCCAAACGAGTCCAAGTAGAATCACCCTACTTCACCAGCTACATCCAAAAAGAATTGCCCAAGTATGTTTCTGCTAACGTGCTAAAAAGTGGGGGTCTAGTAGTAGAAACCACGCTGAATCCGGCTTGGCAGAAAGTTGCAGAAGAAGCTGTTGCGAAAACACTGCGAAATCAAGGACGCTGGGAAAACTTTAAGCAAGCAGCAATGGTAGCCATAGACCCCCGCAGCGGTGAAATTAAGGCAATGGTGGGGGGAAAAGACTTTGGTAAAAACCAGTTTAATCGGGTTACTCAGGCACAAAGGCAGCCAGGTTCGACATTTAAAGGGTTTGTGTATGCGACTGCGATCGCTAGCGGTAAAAGCCCCTACGATAGCTACGAGGATGCGCCCTTTGTCGTAGATGGCTATGAACCGAAAAACTATAATGAAAACTTCCACGGTTCCATGAACATGAGAGATGCCCTCACCCGCTCTGTTAATATTATTGCGGTGAAGGTGTTGATTGATGTGGGATTTACGCCCACGATTAAACTTGCCCATGATATGGGGATCAAATCTGAACTTAAGCCTACCTATTCCTTAGCACTCGGCTCAAATGAAGTCAACCTGCTAGAGTTGACCAGCGCTTATGGCAGTTTTGCTACTCTTGGATTGCACACAGAACCTCATGGTATTACCCGCATCCTCAACCGCCAAGGCAAAGTAATCTGGTCAGCTAATTTCAAGTCAAAACGGGCCCTTGACGCTGACAGTGCCGCCATCATGACTTGGATGCTACGCAACGTCGTAGAAGAAGGGACTGGTGCTGCTGCCCAATTAGATAATAGACCAGTTGCAGGGAAGACCGGCACCTCAGACGAAGCCCGCGATTTATGGTTTATTGGCTACATTCCCCAGATGGTGACAGGAGTCTGGCTAGGTAACGATGATAACCGTCCCACAGACGGCAGTAGTAGTAGTGCCGCTTATACTTGGCACGAATTTATGGAAAAAGCCGCAGAGGGAATGCCAGTAGAAAAGTTTCCCAAACGACCCAAATTAGAAGGTCGCAAAGGCACAATCAAAGCCCAGTCCATTAAACCCAAGCAAGTGGTGAATAGTTCTATTGACTCTGATGATGACTCAGAAAGAGAAAGTGCTAGAAATTCTGAGGAGAGTGGTTCATCTAGGAGACGTAGAAGCCGGAGGAGCTATTCTCAAGATGAACAGCAATCAAGCGATTCTACCCCAAGACGGAGAAGGCGCGATCGCAGCGAATCAAGTTCCAGTAGATCTTCTGAGGAATCATCTACTCCACAGCGGCGAAGAAGAGTAGAATCAGATTCTCCCCCACCTCGAAAAACTCGGACAGAGTCGTCTCCAGCAAACAGTTCCGGTTCTTCAGGTTCTTCATCACCACAGCCTAGCTGGCGGGATAGACTTAGACCTCCTAAATAATGAGATTGGGGATTGGGCATAAGAGGCAGAGGTGCAAAGGCGCAGAGGAGCAGAGGGGAAAAACTTACTGCAACTTCTCCCCTACCCCCAAGATGAAGTTAAAAGTCAAAAGTTAAAGGGCAAAAGAGAACTGATGAAGTCTTAATTCTGTTCTTTTTACTTTTAGCTTTTGACTTACTAGCCCCTACCCCCAAGATGAAGTTAAAAGTCAAAAGTTAAAGGGCAAAAGAGAACTGATGAAGTCTTAATTCTGTTCTTTTTACTTTTTACTTTTAGCTTTTGACTTACTAGCCCCTACCCCCTACCCCCGCCCATGCCCACCGACCCTTATGCCTGGCTAGAACAGTCCTTAGTAACAATTCATCGGGTAGGCTGGTATCGTTCAGTACAAACGATCCACGGTCGTCCAGGTGCAACGGTGGTTTTAGCTGGGCAAGAGGTAATTAATTTTGCCAGCAATGACTATTTGGGCTTGGCTGGGGATGAGCGCTTGATGGCAGCCGCAACTGCTGCCATCGCCCAATTTGGGACTGGTAGTACTGGTTCTAGATTACTCAGTGGGCATCGAGAATTACACAGGGAGTTAGAAGAGGCGATCGCATCTACCAAACAAACAGAAGATGCCTTAGTCTTTAGTTCCGGGTATCTAGCCAATTTGGGTGCAATTACCGCCCTTGTAGGCAAGCGTGATTTAATTCTCTCTGACCAGTACAATCATTCCAGCTTGAAAAATGGAGCGATTCTTAGCGGTGCAGCAGTTGTGGAATATCCGCACTGTGATATTGAAGTTCTAAAAACTCAGTTGAGTCAACAGCGGCAAAATTACCGACGCTGTTTAATTCTTACTGATACCGTCTTCAGTATGGATGGCGATTTATGTCCGATGTCCGCACTGTTGGATCTCGCTGATGAGTTTAGCTGTATGCTGCTAGTTGATGAAGCTCATGCCACTGGTGTGCTAGGAAAAACTGGCGCTGGGTGTGTGGAACATTTTGGGTATACAGGAAAGCCATTAATTCAAATTGGCACCTTGAGTAAAGCTTTGGCTAGTTTAGGCGGGTATGTGGCAGGAAGTAGCGCCTTAATTGACTTTTTGCGGAACCGCGCACCCACTTGGATTTACACCACTGGGCTTTCACCTGCTGATACGGCGGCGGCCTTAGCAGCCATCAAAATAGTGCAACAAGAACCGCAACGCCGAGTCCAATTGTGGCAAAATATACATTACTTGAAAAGTTTGCTGCAACAACAGTTACCCAATCTAAAATTACTGCTTTCAGAATCACCAATATTATGTTTTCAATTGCCTAGTGCCACAGATGCCCTCGAAGCTGGAAAACAGCTAAGAGATGCTGGCATTTTTGCCCCAGCAATTCGTCCTCCCACAGTACCCACAAGTCGGATCAGAATATCTCTAATGGCAACTCATGAAGCAGCGCACATTGAAAAATTAGTAGCAGTGCTAAAAGATGTCAATTACCCTGAGCTGTAATTATACTCCATGAAAAGCTGGTGGATAGACAACTTTTCCCTTGTACCTTTGGTGATAGCTTTGCAGTGGTTTAACCATAAATACATCCTCTGGTACTGGAAAAGGAGACTCGATTTCATAAACAACTGAAAGTTGAAAGCCAAAGCGAGTATAAAATTCTGGATGACCTAGTACAATAACTTATGAAAACCTACGACTGGATTGTGGTTGGTGGTGGAATTGCGGGTGCTGCACTCGCTTATGAACTGGCTAAAAGTGGCTTTTCTGTACTTTTGTTGGAGCAATATAGTACATCACAGAATGCAACTCGCTATAGTTATGGTGGGCTTGCCTATTGGTCGAGTAGTACACCACTAACTAGGCTATTGTGCGAGGAAGCGATCGCACTTTACCATATCCTAGCTCAAGAGTTAGATGCTGATATCCAATTTCGGGAGTTAGATTTATTACTAACTATTTCAGCCGATTCTGACCCAGAAGTAACTGCTGCGTTATATAATCATTTTGCCATTCCCCCTCGTTTACTCAGTGTTCAAGAAGCCTGTGAGTTGGAACCGCTGCTAAATCGAGAGGCGATATCTGGGGCTTTAACTGTCAAACACGGTCATATTCACCCAGAAAAAACAGCACAAGCTTACATCCAAGCTTTTGAACGTGCTGGGGGTGAAATGCAGATATTTCAAGTATTGCAAGTATTACAAGATGGCGTCAAAACCACCACTGCAACTTTTCACAGCGCTAAGGTTGTCATTTGTGCCGGTGGACTTAGCCGCCAGCTTCTCAAATCTGCTGGTATTCCCATCAAGTTGTATTTTACCCATACAGAAATCATTGAAACCCCACCTCTTGATATCAGGTTACGCACCTTAGTTATGCCAGCTAATGTGCAACGGTTTCAACTAGAAGCTGAATCAACTCAAGTTGATGCATTATGGGATGAACTTGGCAATGAGTTAGTAGCACCAATTTTAGATGTGGGTGCCATTCAGTTTCAAGATGGTAGTATCCGCATCGGTCAAATTAGCCGTGCGATCGCAGATCCTCATGTCAAGGTAAACTCAGAGGTAAGTGAAAAATGGTTGCGAAGAAGTGTTGGTCAAATTCTACCAACATTGGAGAATTTATCAGGGACTTGGTATCACTGCTTAGTAGCATTTAGTAGCAATCAACTCCCCTTAATTGGTGCTATCCCCGGATTTGAGAGCATTCATGTTTTCTCTGGGTTTAGTAATCCCCTAGTACTTATACCACCTTTGGCAAAGCGCTTTGCTAATTTTGCAAATGGCCAGGAAGATGAAATTATTAGACAAATGCTAATCTAAAAGCCCCGCAGTCAAGTCGCAACTCCTGGAGACACTGCGTGTAGCTTGCTACGCTCCAATTAAAAATTATTAATTAAAAATTGCAAGACGTTTGTAGAAGAGAAAGGTTTTGTTCTTCCATAACGTATTGCATAGATATAAGATAATACAAGCCCAAAACCCTCATGTAGAGACGCGATTTATCGCATCTTCAAAGACCAATTATCCTTAACCCAAGCCTATTGAAATATAAGAATCTTGATAAAGTTAACAAAGATTAATATTAAGAAATTTGTTTTTTATTAAGAAAACAAACCATTTTGTATATTACGTCACTTTTTGGTAGTAAACTATCGCACTAATATCACACTTTAAAGATTGATATTGTCAGCTTCCAACGAGTTGGCTGATTCATCAAGAGGAAAATTAATAAAAATATAAAACCTGTAAAACTATCCACAAAAAAGATGGCTATGGCTACTCAAGTTAAAAAGATTCAATGCGCTTTATTACCGCCCGTGTCGCTTCCCTCTCAGGGCTAAAGCCGCTGATTTTCCCACATACCAGGTATTTTTATGAAAAGACAATTTAAGCGACGCAAGTTTTTAATCTACGGTTCTTTAACTTTTGGAAGCAGCTTTTTTTTGAAAGCTTGCGTGAATAATTCTCCAACTGCTATTACAGAAAGTCCAGCCGTGATTCCTACGGCTTCCCCAGCAGCGGCTACTACTGGTAACACCATCAAAGTAGGTATTTTGCACTCTTTGAGTGGTACGATGGCTATTAGTGAAAAAAGCGTTGTTGATGCTGAGAAATTAGCAATCAAAGAAATTAATGCTGCTGGTGGTATATTAGGTAAACAAATTGAAGCAGTTACCGAAGATGGTGCTTCTAACTGGGATACTTTTAGGGAAAAGGCAACCAAACTCATCGATCAAGATAAAGTTAGTGTAGTTTTTGGTTGTTGGACTTCTGCTAGCCGCAAGAACGTTAAGCCAGTATTTGAGAGCAAAAATCACATGCTCTGGTATCCTGTGCAATATGAAGGTCAAGAGTGTTCTAAAAATATTTTCTACACTGGCGCTGCGCCAAATCAACAAATTGAACCATCTGTTGATTGGCTGTTAAAAAATAAGGGCAAAGAATTCTTCTTAGTTGGCTCTGACTACGTTTTTCCCCGGACTGCTAATACAATTATTAAAGCTCAACTAGAAGCTTTAGGCGGAAAAACAGTTGGTGAAGATTATTTACCTCTCGGCAATACAGAAGTTACACCAATCATTACTAAAATTAAGCAAAATTTGCCAAATGGTGGTGTGATTTATAATACCTTAAATGGTGATAGCAATGTTGCTTTCTTCAAACAATTAAAAGGGGCTGGATTGACACCAGATAAATATCCCTCCATGTCTGTAAGTATTGCCGAAGAAGAAGTTAAAGCGATTGGTGTAGAGTATCTCAAAGGTCACTATGCAGCTTGGAACTATTTTCAAACAGTAGACACACCTGCTAATAAGAAGTTTGTTGCAGCTTTCAAGAAAGAGTACGGTGAAAATCGGGTGACAAATGACCCAATGGAAGCAGCATACATTGCAGTTTATTTGTGGAAACAAGCAGTAGAAAAAGCTGGTACTACAGACATAGCTAAGGTAAGTGCTGCGGCTTATGGTCAAACTCTAGATGCGCCTGAAGGTAAAGTGACAATGGGTGCCAATCATCACATATCTAAAATTGTGCGGATTGGTCAAGTTAGACAAGATGGTTTATTTGATATTGTCTATGCTACTCCGACAGCAGTTGAGCCAATTCCTTGGAATCAATTTGTGAAAGAAACTAAGGGATTTGCTTGTGATTGGAGTGACCCTGCAAAGGGTGGTAAGTACAAGAAAATCTAAATAATTCGTAATTCGTAATTAACGCTCTTCTATGACTCTGGAGAGAGAATAATCCAAGCGATTAGAAATCGCGCCTACACAAACTCTCGTCCGCCTGCGCGGACTAACGCCAAAATAGGGTTTTAGATTTAATCTGACGAGAGTAAAAAAAGAGCGTTAATTACCAATTAGGAATTAGTCAATCTTAACTTTGTAGGGTGCGTTATAGCGAAGCGCAACGCACCATTTATCTCGGTGAGTTACGGTTACAATATTTATTACTGCTATGTTTATTAACTTGTACCGTAACACACCCTATACCTAATTACGAATTACGAATTAGTATGTGGAGAAATAAGTGTTAGCAGGATTCTTAGAAGCTGTATTTAATGGTATTAGTATTGGCGCAGTATTATTAATTGCCGCGTTGGGACTAGCTATTATATTTGGATTGATGGGTGTCATCAATATGGCGCATGGCGAATTGATGATGTTTGGTGCTTATACAACATTTGTTGTGCAAAATGCTTGTAAGCAATTGGGTGGGGTGTGGTTTGAAGTCTATATATTTTTGGCTTTGATTATTGCTTTTATATTCACGGCTGCTGTGGGATTAATTTTAGAAAGAGGCGTGATTCGTTATCTCTATGGACGCCCATTAGAAACTTTACTCGCAACTTGGGGAGTAAGTTTAATTTTTCAGCAGTTTGTTCGCAGTGTGAATTGGGTATTGATAATTGGTATAGCTATATTTTCTCTGTTGTTTTTTGGAGGTTTATGGATTTTAAATTCCCGCACCGATTTGGGAAGAGTTCGTAACTGGATTGTGACAGTGATATTTTTATTATCGTTGGGGGTGACAATCACAACAGGCAATTTCTTGAGTCAAACTTATCAGCTAGCAGTGACTCAACCTTGGTTTGGCGCTCAAAATGTGGATGTCACGGCACCGACTTGGTTACAAGCGGGGATATCTTTAGGTGGTGTACAATTACCCTTTGCCAGGTTATTTATTATTGCTTTAACAATCATCTGTGTGGCAGGAATTTATTTATTTTTACAACGTTCTAGCTGGGGTTTAAGAATTCGGGCGGTGACGCAAAACCGGAGTATGAGCGCTTGTTTGGGTATCCCAACTCAAAAGGTTGATGCAATTACTTTTGCACTGGGTTCTGGTTTAGCTGGTGTGGCGGGATGTGCAATTAGTTTGCTTGGTTCTGTAGGGCCAAATACGGGACAAAACTATATTATTGATACTTTTATGGTTGTTGTGGTTGGGGGTGTGGGCAATTTAGGCGGTACGATTGTGGCTGCGTTAGGAATTGGTACGGCTAATTTTTTAATTGGTTCTGGAACTCTGGCTTTGTTGTTGACTCCTGTTAAACCTTTGGCTGATTTGTTTACTTTTTTTGCTACGACGAGTATGGCGAAGGTGATGGTATTTGCGCTGATTATTGTGTTTTTACAGTGGAAGCCTGGGGGGATTTTTCCGCAGAAGGGACGTATTGTTGATGTTTAAACGAACCGCCAAGACGCCAAGGACGCCAAGATGAGAAAGAAGGAAGGAAGGTTAATTTTAATTGAGGTGGGGGTGGTGGTTGCGATCGCACTTCTCCTCATTATCATTATGCCACTGTTGCTTACGGAGTTTCGTCTGAATTTGTTGGGGCGATTTTTATCGCTGGCGATTGTGGCTCTAGGTATCGATTTGATTTGGGGTTATACTGGTTTACTAAGTTTGGGACATGGTATTTTCTTTGGTTTGGGTGGATATGCGATCGCAATGTACCTGAAGTTGCAAGTCCCTAGTGGAGAATTGCCTGATTTCATGGGACTTTATGGAGTTACTGAACTTCCCGCCTTTTGGCAACCTTTTTATTCTTTTCCTTTGACAATAGCTGGTGTGGTATTAATTCCAGGGTTATTGGCGGGATTGTTGGGATATTTAGTTTTCCGAAATCGCCTCAAGGGAGTTTATTTTTCTATCTTGACTCAAGCCGGAACTATTGTATTTTTCAACTTCTTTAACGGTCAACAACAATTTTTCAACGGTACGAATGGACTGATAGATTTTACAACTTTGTTTGGGGCAACAGTTAGCGATACCAAAACACAGTTTGTTTTCTACACACTGACGGTAGTGTTTCTCGCAATCACCTATGGGATTTGTCGCTGGTTGACAACTGGACGCTTTGGGAGGTTGTTGATAGCGATTCGTGATGATGAAAGTCGGGTAAGATTTTCTGGCTATGACCCTACAGATTTTAAGGTGGTGGTGTTTGCAGTTTCAGGTGCGATCGCAGGTATAGCAGGAGCATTTTACACCATTCAGAGTGGTTCTGTCTCACCTAGAGCAATGGATATTGCCTTTTCAATTGAAATGGTGATTTGGGTTGCTGTAGGCGGACGCGCTACTTTAATTGGGGCAATTATCGGAACTTTGTTAGTAAATTATGCCCGCACTTTTTTAAGCGAACAATTTGCCGAAATCTGGCTATTTTTCCAAGGCGCACTATTTTTGATAGTCGTCACAGTGCTTCCTGACGGCATCGTGGGATGGTTACGTAGTCAGAATATTTCGCTTTTCTACCGCCGTCAAGAAATTGCTACATATCCTACCTTGGAAGAAGACCCCGAAGTGCAACATGAACGCGAAAATATTGGAAACTGAAAATGTAACTGTTAGTTTTGATGGTTTTAAGGCTTTAAACCAGCTTAACTTTAGTATGGATGTGGGTGAATTACGAGTAGTAATTGGCCCCAATGGTGCGGGAAAGACAACATTCCTGGATGTGATTACGGGGAAAGTACAACCAACTTTAGGGCGAGTTTTATTCAAAGGAAGAAATCTGCGTTCTTTACCTGAATATAAAATTGCCCGATTGGGAATTGGGCGTAAGTTTCAAACACCCCGAATTTACTTAAATTTAACACTCCGTGAAAATCTGGAAATTACCAGTAATAAAAAGAAAAATGTCTTTTCTACTTTGTTTGAACATTCTAATGCTGTTGAAAAGAATAATATTAAGGGATTGTTGGAAACTATCGGTTTAACGCCAAAAGCTGATATAAAAGCCGCTTTACTTTCTCACGGAGAAAAGCAACGTTTAGAAATTGGGATGTTAGTAGCACAGTCTCCAGATTTATTACTCGTTGATGAACCAGTTGCAGGTTTAACAGATGAAGAAACCTATAACATTGGCGAACTACTTTTAGCACTAGCGCAGAGTCATTCAATTTTAGTAATTGAACATGATATGGAGTTTGTGCGTCAAATTGCCCGAAAAGTAACAGTGTTACATGAAGGTTCCGTGCTGTGCGAAGGGAATTTTGAGGAAGTGCAAAATGACTCTCGTGTGATTGAGGTTTATTTGGGAAAACAAGAAGAATAAACGATGGAGTTAAACAACTCACTGGAGTAAGTGGGAAGCCAAAGATTATATGCTAAAAATCTCTAACCTTAACGTTTACTACGGCGAAAGCCACATTCTCCGCAATGTAGATTTAAGCGTACCATCTGGGCAAATGGTCTGCCTAATCGGACGCAATGGTGTAGGTAAAACAACCCTACTCAAAACCATCATGGGTTTACTCAAACCCCGCAGCGGTACAATTAATTTAGCTGAACAATTAATCAACTCCAAATCTCCAGACCAAAGAGCAAAGTTAGGAATTGGTTATGTCCCCCAAGGAAGAGAAATTATCCCCCGATTGACAGTCAAAGAAAATTTGCTGCTGGGGTTGGAGGCTAGACGCAAACCAGTAAAAAAAGCAGAAATTCCAGAGGAAGTTTTTAGCTTATTCCCAGTGTTAAAAACCATGCTTTCGCGGATGGGTGGTGATTTAAGTGGGGGACAGCAGCAACAATTAGCGATCGCACGTGCTTTAATGGGAGAACCCCAATTACTCGTCTTGGATGAACCCACCGAAGGTATTCAACCCTCCATCATCCTAGAAATTGAAGCCGCAGTGCGTCGCATCGTCGAAACCACAGGCATTTCGGTTTTATTGGTAGAGCAACATTTGCACTTTGTCCGTCAGGCTGATTACTATTACGCTATGCAAAAAGGTGGTATTGTCGCCTCTGGTTCTACAGAAGAACTCAGCCAAGATGTGATTCAACGCTTTTTAGCTGTTTAATGTTTGATATTTTTATATCAATAGTGTCAGAAGTAATCAAGTCTGCGGCTTCTTGTAAAAGCTCATTCTGTTCCTTTTGAATCGCTTCCAAACGCTGAGAAATTTCTACCAATCTTTGTTGTTTATTTGCTTGAAAACTTTCAGGTGGCAAAGCTGCTATGTTATCAGCTTGTTTAGCACCTGTGATTTGTTGCAAAGTAAAACTCCCAACTTTAGCCAATGATAAAAGGCTAACTTTGATCAAAGCCTGAAGCAATTTTAACGGAACTTGCAGTATTGACCAACTAGCTGTTTCAATCAAGCGGACAATTGCTTTGATGATGCTCCAGATGAGAGCGATCGCAAACAGCAAAATCACTATACTAATAATTGGGTGATTAGTCGCCCAACCTAGTATTTGAACTAACCTGAAAAATATCGGATGTTGTGTTAACCAATCACTTGCAGAAGATGCGATCGCACCTTTTACCGCTCCTGATGTTGTACTCTTAAATTGCTCCGCTGTTTGCCAAGTTTGCTCTAAGCTGGTTGTAACTGTATCAATTGCTCTATCAGTTGTTGTATTTAAAGACTCCCCAGCAAGTTGTACTGAGTTGTTTAGAGAGTTAACGCTTCCACCCACAAAATCTTTCACATTTTGCAAGCGTTGTAAAACTCTATTAGGCAAATGTATATCTATTTGAGATACCATAGAACATTTCACCGAGGTTGAAATCTAACCATACAGGTATACCAAAACTTCCAGGAGAAATTTGATTACTTTTCAAATCTCTCTAACTCGAAGCACTAGTATAAAACCGCAACGCAAACCGCCAAAACCAAGTAGAAGCGAAAAACAACAACATTGCTAATATTGCCGCACCTATCAACCAGCTAATTTTACTCCGACCCAACAGCACTTCGGCTGGTACAGTAGTTAAAAAAGCTACTGGCATTACAAAGGTGAAAAAAAAGCGGTAAGCAGTGGGATATGCAGGAATAGGATATCGCCCAGCTTCCAACAAACCACGCAGTACTTCGGTAGCGTTGTATATCTTTACGAACCAAATACTTGTTGCTCCCAGCATAAACCACAGGCTGTACAAAATCACTAAGCTGAACAATAACGGCAACACACCAAGTAGATAACCGTCTATTCCTACACCGAGGCGTTTACCTGCATAGCCAATGATAATACTACCAAAAATTAGATCCGGCAGTCCCCAAGGTGAAAGGGTATGAGTGGAAAGCCAAAACTGACTGCGAATAGGTTTTAATAAAATAAAGTCTAAAGTGCCTTCCTGGACATGGCGGACAATACGATTTAAGTTCGACGACAGAAAAGTAGCAGAAAATCCTTGGAGTAAGGTAAAAATTCCTAAAACCACTAAAGCTGCTTCCCATGTCCAGCCACTAAAAGTGTAGCCAGTCCGATAAAACAAGAATAGTCCAAAGAGGCTGCCGACAAGATTTCCCAAGCTGCTGAGGGTAGCTATGAAAAAATTAATCCGATATTCCAATTCTGCGGCGATCGCAGTACCCCAAAATAGTCTTAATACTTTCAAATATCTTTGCATCTTGCACCCCTACCATAAAATATGTCATTTATTATGATATTTCCCAAGTTCACACAATAACTTTATGTAAATTTAATATTACTTTTTATTCAGGAAAATTGCTAAACGTTAAGATATTTTAGGCTTATTATTTAACGGTAAAAGATTTTATGCATTTAGATTTACAAGACCTAATTACAAAAATTGGCTACTTTGGGGTGTGGGCGATTATCTTTGCCGAATCTGGCTTGCTAATTGGTTTTTTTCTGCCGGGAGATAGTTTGCTATTTACTGCTGGATTTCTCGCATCTTCTCCGATATCAGGGTTTAACATTTGGGTTTTGGTTTTTGGTGCTTTTGTTTGTGCAGTCCTTGGTGATAATGTTGGCTACGCTACAGGACACAGATTTGGCAGAAAATTATTTCAGAAAGAAGATTCATGGTTTTTTCATAAAAAACACTTGGTAAAAACCCAGGATTTTTATGAGAAGCATGGCAAGAAAACGCTAGTATTGGCGAGGTTTACACCAATTATTCGCACTTTTGCGCCGATTGTGGCTGGGCTGGGTTCGATGCATTACCGAACATTTATGTCTTACAACTTAATCGGCGGATTATTGTGGACATTCGGCATCACCTTTTTAGGGTTTTTCTTAGGAAAATCTCTGCCAGGTGAACAGGTAGATAAGTATTTGTTACCGATTATTGGATTAATTATAGTTATTTCTTTATTACCATCGATTATCCATGTAATTCAAGAAAGTCGAGCAAATAAAGGTTAAAGTCCTCTTGGTACTTCTAGAAAGGTAAATTAATTATCTGAATCTTAAGCAGATTGCCCCATAAAGAGAATATGGCGTAGGGTATAGGGCAAAGTCTTTAGTCTGGAAAAATACTACTTAGGGAGAATGACCGAACAAGGCAAAAGTAAAGAAAAAGAACAATGGTAACAGAGCAACTAAATTTATTTATGGAACTCAATCTCTATCTGTTCGTAGAAAATTTCCTCTTTTTCTTAATTGCCACACTTTTGATTGTGGCTATCAACTGGGGATGGAAAGACACAAAACCTTATACTCTACCTTTACCATTTCCCGGTTGGTATAAAATATGGTTTGGATCAGTGCAACTGCTAGGAGTATTACTGCCATTAGTGTTTATGCTATTATGGGGTGTATGGTGGGGCGATCGCACTGTGTTAACTGTGCTTGGTTGGTATTTTATCGTATTAGGGTTGCAAATTATCTCAGAAAGAGTGACCCTTAGGCAGTTGCAAAATGTCGTGTGGGTGATGGTTCCTTATATATATCTCCCTTACCGCTTCTGGCAATTGTATGAGGGTTTGACAATTTTGGATTCTCAAAGCGAGTTGCTGTGGGTACGGTATTTATTGATTTTTGAATTGGTGCTGTGGATTGTTAGCTACGCCATCGATGTATCTCAATTGCCACGGCTGTTTCGCTGGGAAGTACAATCTAACTCTGACGTTAGCTAGGGATTAATCGCAGAATTAGCCATTTTTATTAGAGAAGTGCGATCGCCTGCTTTCAACCCAACAATATATTGCACACCCTGTTGTCTCCAAGTCAAGGTAGCATCTGAACAATTAGCACCACAAGCAAAATCCACAAAATAGCCAGTGATACCCTTAGCTAAAGATACAGGTTTACCAGTCAGACGGGGTGTTTTGCGGGTTACAGCTTCAGCCGAAAGCACACCCAAACGGCAAGCAGTTCCACCACTACAGTCTGGACTGAAACCCAGTAGAATATCATAATTATTTTTCGTAGCAGCTTCTATAATTGCGTAAATTGGATTTTCCCCATCCGACTCAGGAATAAACTTCGGTAATAAAATCTTAATTTGAGTCTTTTGCTTTAATTTAGGCAGAATAGATTTAAAAACCGGGTGCGGCTGGGTTTTACTCTGCTGTGCTATCAGTTGGGACTGCTTGTCGATAGTAGCTATAGCTGACTGATGGAAGTTGCTAACGCTGACTAATAAAAATACGGCACACACAGCACTAGTATTTCTGAAGCTGAAAATCATCTTTGAAAACCTATTTCATCTGAAGTACTTATTTGTAATACCCATTTTGAGTATCAAAATAAATTTAACGTGAGTCTCCAATGGAGGCGCATCTACGCCAAGGGCGAAAGAAAGCTGCGTTCGCCCTTGGCGTTGCCACAGGCTAGGCAGGTAAAGTCTCGTGTAGCCGCGACTTCTAGTCGCCAGGGCAATTAAAAGGGAACAGGGAACGGGCAACAGGCAACAGGGAAATCCCCATAATTAAAATCAGGGGATTTGTACAAGGACACATTGAAACATCGTGGCTGACGCCATCTCGTTTCAAATATTTTTATCTCTTTTCATAAATAAATTTAGGGGCTTTAAACCCTGTATTCGGGGCTAATTTTTTTTCTGTTCCCTGTTAAGAGTTCCCTGTTCCCGCCCCGAAGGGGCTTGGTAATAATTTAGACTTTTCAAACAACCTCTTAGCTCTACTTTATCCATTTTTTTCGCAACGCGATCGCTATCGCTGAAACCTATGTGGGACAGTAGTTTTACTTTTTGAACTTTATCTATGCTCTGTGACTTAGAAAAAGTATTTGCCAAAAAGCCACGATTTTTGCCAGATAAAGAAACCGAGTTCTTAATTTTGGATAAAGTCGAGCTTAGATCAAGCCCTTCATTCATGTTCGTGTAAGTTTTTGGATATTTGGCATTTTTTAAGGCGAATGAGGTATTCAAGCACTTTTGATTGAACCTCATTGAGAAATTTCTCATGAATCTTTTCAACATCGAGTTCTCTAATAAACTCAATTTCTGAAAGAATTTCGTGACATTCGTCTATTGTTGCCCCGTTGACCCCATACAGAATTCCAGTTGGATATTCATGAATGCAATATTGAAGCCATCGAATTTGAACACTTAGCAAATCTTTATGCACATCAGCATTACTTCGATCAAGCAAGTAACATTCTTTGAGTAGCTCGTAGTCAGTTTTGAAGTTAATCTGCTCGTGGAGATGCTTTGCCTTGTATAAATTTTGGGCTGTACGAGCAAGCCACAAAGCTGACCAAAAATCACGGTTTTGATAACCCCTGAAAAGAGCAGGAAACACAACCTCTTCATAAAGCTCGTAGCTAATTTTATTTCCGTATTCGTATTCTTGAGTTTCTAGGAACTGGCTAGTCCACTGTTGTTTCTCGGTAATTGAAGCAAATGAAGCAATAAACCATTCAAGATTTTGTTTGCCTTGAGAGCGAAGACCGACTGTTTTGCAATGTAAGTACTGTTTATAATACTCAAGCTTCATATATTAGATATTTAATCATTTCGCCTCAATTAGTGTCGGAAAATAGAGGGTTTAACGACATTGGAGGAAAGAAGACGCTGAAGCAGGAACAAGTTATCTTAACATCTGTATATAAGGCGCAACTAACTGCGGCGGGAGCTTTATTGGGTGGTAGGTTTTGATAGAACGCGCAAACTTGAGATATTTAAGATGCGATCGCACCGATGCTCAAACTATGAAGTATGTATTGCAATAAATATTATACTAGTAGTTTCCTTCCCTATTATATGTATATTTAAAACATCTGTGTGAGCGTCCAGAGAGTTAGACTGTTTTATTTATACACGAAAAAGCGCTTGAGGTTTTGCTCACTCAAGCGCTTTCTCGTAAAAGCTTATACCAACTCACTCGTTTGATGCAACATTTGAAATCTGCAACACTCCCTGAGGAGGGAGTATTACGGGGATAACTTGTGACAAACATGTAGTGAAATGGTATCACTCCTTGCACTAACTAAGAATATCTCTTTTGCAAGAATACCGGGGATCTAGTGAGTGACAGTTTATGAACTGAACACTAGTTAAAAACGACTCACCATGAATGGTAACTAAAAAGACTAATCACAAATGTAGCAATTTTGTAAGTATAGTATAAAAACTTATAGTTTATTCGCGTAGGCGTAGCCCAACCTAAGCATCGCCTAATGCTCAGTGCAGTATTAAAATGTACAGCAATTAGTAGCATAAATATCTTAACTTCGGCGGCAAATGAATCGCCATCGAGTCAGCCAAAGAAGTCTTAGACGCAATCGACTATGAAACAATTGCTAGAATGTCCTTCTCAGACAACAGGACATATTCTTCCGTACCAAGCTTGATGTCAGTACCAGCGTACTTGGAGTAGAGGACTTTATCGCCAACTGCAATATCGATCACTTGACGGGTACCGTCATCGTTATGCTTGCCAGAACCCACTGCAACAATTTCACCCACCTGCGGCTTTTCCTTGGCGCTATCAGGTAGAAAAATTCCGCCCGCAGTTTTATCTTCTGACTCACTAACCTTGATGAAGACGCGATCGCCCAGAGGCTTAACAGTAGATACACTCAATGTTATGGCTGCCATACAAAATTCTCCAAATTAACTTTCTTCAGGTGAATGGTCATGAACTGGTAGAAATGGATGTTTACTCAATGGGGAATTAAGTGATTGGGAGGAGAATTCATCAGTTTCCTTTACCATACTCAGTACTGAGTGCTGAATTTTGAAGTTGAATACTCAGTACTTTTGCAGTATGGTAAAAGCCCCGCCCGAAGTCAAGCGGAATCAACAATTCGTTTGGAGGTTGATACCCCGCCTCTTGTGGCGCGGTCTTTCATCTCAGCACTCTCTTCGCCGAGGAACTCAGCACTCTTCATTTCCTCTGTTTTCTTGCCTTGTGCTAGTAGCCATATAATCTGATACTGACGACTTTCTATTCCGTCTTTAGCATATCAAGTTGCTCTAGTTCAAAGCTATTTAAATACTCCGCTATACTGGTTTTTAGAAATATTGAAAAGCTTGATTAGCAACAACTTTTAAATATGTCAGAGAATAAAGAATTTTCATCCGAAAAAAGCTCTTCCGTGAAAAATATTTTGATTATAGGTGCAACCGGCTATATTGGCGGAGCGCTATGCCGGAAGTTTTCTCAGACCCAAGATTTTGCAGTATTGGCACTTGTGCGGCCGAGTAGCGATATTGAAGGTATAAAGACTTTCTGCAAGGAAATAATCTGCTCTCAAGAGGTAGAAATTTCCAGCAATGATGTTGCACAAGCAATTCGCAAGCATGATATTACAACGGTAATTAATGTAGCGTGGCACATGCCTCTAGAATCAACCAAAGAAGCTCAATTTGCTTTCGACCGTATACCATTAGAAGCCGCTTTACACGGTGCTAGTGCAGTTTCACCACATATTCATGTAATTACAACCAGTGGGAATTTCTCTTTGATTACCGCCAATGGAGGACGAATAACAGAGATACCTCCGCCAAAAGGATATACACGGCCAGAATATTTAGCATGTCTTGACTTACTCGCAGGTGTAAATGTGTTGAAAGATGGGCTAGTAGAAGAATATATCAGCAATGGAGGTAACGCCTCGATTGTGTATCCTTCATCAGTGTATGGTTCAGCCCCAACTCGTGGTAGTTTCTGGGATTTTGCAATTCAGCAGTTCATTACAGGGAAACCATACCAAGGCTCTCAGCCATTTCCACCAGATTTTATGACAGCGTGGATTCATGTTGAAGATTTAGCAGACTGCTATATTGGCGTAGCGCGATTTGGTTCCAAGGGAGGACATTACCTTGCTGCGCCTGAAAATTTGAGTATTAGCCAGGTGTCAAAAATGTTTGCCCAAGCTGCTCAGATAGAATTTATGGCACCTGTCTTTGAAAACAAAGACAAAGTTATATTTGATGATTCTCATACTAGAGAAGTACTTCAACTTCAATGGAAGTATAAAGTGGCTGATGAGGTGAAAGGTTGGGTTGAGAGAATAAAAGAGTTAGGAACTTATTTTTTAACGTGAGAGGTCAAAAGGGTTGATATTGTAATGAGAAATAGAATCCATCATCTTGCAGAGAATCTCCCCGATCCTTGACCCCAAATAAGGGAATACCATAATCTAAATGCACATCCAAACCACGAAAAACTTGCCATTCCATACCTAAATTGCGATCGCGCAGCTAAAACTTGTGTTGTATTTCGATGTACCCATTCTTGGTAAAATCTCAGAACGCTAACTAGACATCTGGTGAAAATGAATGTAGAGACGTAGCACTGCTACGTCTCTACAAGGATTCTGGATAACGCATATTTAATTTCTGGAGATGTCTACTCTAGATTTACCATCTTCCGCCCCATTTGAGAAGGAGAAGGGAATATTATCGAGTAAAAAAGTTTGACTGCGACGTAAATCAAATCCGATACCAACAGCAAATTCAGTTTGGGGTTTTCTGATTAATGGTTGACGAAAACCGAAAGATAATGTCTCTGCATCACTGCGAATACCTAAATCATCAAAAGGGGCTGCAATAATTCTGCTGTTATTGTTGCTATAACGAATGTTTAAAGTGCCGTTTTCAGGATCTACTGGTAATTTATAACTAATGCTGTATATATTTAAACATTTTGTTAACCCGTATTCAAGACTGAGTTGGTCGCCGAAACCTGTAAAATTGTCGGCTACTACGCTACTGGTGTGCGATCGCAGACTGTAACTGTAGATGCTTACCCTATAAATAGGATGACAGAATTTGTCACTAAAATACTGATTTTTCTTTGCTACTCCATCTCCTTGCAGGAGAGCTACGGTGTACACACAAGTCTGAAATAGTTTACTCACCTGGGTTTTCGCGTCAGTTTTATCCCACCCTAACCCTCCCCTTATAACAATAAACCAAAAAGTTTTTCTCTAAAGAGCGATCGCTAAAACATTTATATGTTTTGATACTTCTTGATACATAATTCTCTAACCAGCGGACGAGGCAGAAGGGTTTCAGTCTCGTTCATTTTTGTTAACATAGTTTGGTTTTATTCTGCCGACCTACTTAGAGTTATTTTATATTGACTGAATGTATAAACGAGAACTTCCCGGCAATATTGAGATGCTGCTAGCTAAAAATTGAGCTTGTCTATTTAAATGAACTGTGGTAAATTCATTGAAGCTTAAACTACTGTAATACGATCGACTTACAGTAGTTTGATTGATAGTATAACTACTCTAGTTAAGAAATTTGTTGTGACTAGGTAGTTAAAAAGTGATATCAGGTAATTAGTAACGTATTTACGGTTATTAGCCAAAAGTTATTTGTAGCATTGTCTACTGGAGATGATTGAACAATACGCATTTTGCAGCGATAAAAACTGCGTAGGCGCAGCCCGTCGTAGACATCGCCACTGAGCAATAACCATAAATCCTTTATTGTCTCGCTAGTTTTATGGTAAAGCCATGTCTATCGACAAACCTTGACGCTCTCACCAGCAATGAGGCAGCACTGTGCATCTAGCCAATCCATACGTAGGAGTTGAAAATTATGGTGCAAACTTCTCTCGTCCGCCCCAGCAATCCCTTCCAACCACCGACCTTCGTTTCCATTGAATCGGAGCGTCGTCATCGCCAAGAACGTTTGGCAGCAGCTTTTCGGGTATTTGCGCGTTTGGGTTTTGCTCAAGGATTGGCAGGACATATTACTGCCCGCGATCCCGAACTTACCGATCACTTTTGGGTAAATCCCTTTGGGATACATTTCAGTCGCATTCGCGTATCAGACCTGATATTGGTAAATAGTGAAGGTCAAGTAGTCCAGGGTGAAGGTAAAGTTAGTCAAGCAGCATTTACCATTCACTCTCAAATCCACGAAGCCCGCCCCGACGTTATAGCTGCGGCTCATGCCCATTCCTTCTATGGCAAAACTTGGTCATCTTTGGGTCGGTTGCTCGATCCGATTACCCAAGATTCCTGTGCTTTTTATCAAGATCATGCTCTATTTGATGATTTTACAGGCATTGTCTTGGAGACAAGTGAAGGAAAACGCATTGCTCAAGCACTAGGCAAGAACAAAGCTGCGATTTTACGCAACCACGGCATATTGACCGTGGGACATAGTGTAGATGAAGCCGCTTGGTGGTACATCAGGTTAGAGGATACTGCTAAGGCACAGTTGCTAGCAGAAGCCGTAGGAAAACCTGTCCTGATTGACCATAACATCGCCTTAAATATCCAACAACGCGGTGGTACTCACCAAGCAGGCTGGGGTGGATTCCAGTATTTGTGGGATGAAATTACCCATGAGCAGCCAGACTTGTTTGATTAGGTATTGGGGACTGGGGACTGGGGACTAGGAATAACCAATCCCCAATAACATTTTTAGGAGAATTAATTATGCCAGTTGAATTTATTGGATTGATTCGGACAAAGCCAGCTTCGGAATTAAATAGTACACCAGGTAGTTTGGGCGATGACATCATTGATCCAGCTTATGTTCGTGAATTTGCCAAAGCCCATGAAGAAGGAGGCTTTGATAAAGTATTAATTGGCTATAGTTCTAGCAGCCCTGATGGTTTGACTGTTGCTAGTTTCGCAGCTTCGGCAACCGAGCGATTGGGCTTTTTGATTGCTCATCGTCCAGGTTTTGTAGCACCAACTCTGGCAGCTCGCAAGGCAGCTACTCTTGACCATTTTACCAACGGTCGAATCGCAATACATATTATTACTGGTGGCAGTGATGCTGACCAGCAAAAAGATGGTGACTGGCTAGATCATGACAGCCGCTACCGCCGCACTGATGAATATTTAGAAATTGTTCGTCGCGTCTGGACGAGCGACACTCCCTTTGATTATGAAGGTGAATTTTATCGCATCAAAGATGCTTTTTCGGCGATTAAGCCGCTGCAACAGCCCCACATCCCCCTTTACTTTGGTGGTGCATCTGGGCCAGCCGTGCAGGTAGGAGCCAAACATAGTAATGTCTACGCCTTGTGGGGTGAGCCAATTGCCGCAGTTAAAGAACGAATCGCAGAGGTTCGTGCTGCCTTACCACCCGGTCGTTCGATTCGCTTTAGCGTCTCCCTGCGACCGATTCTTGGTGCTACAGAACAAGAGGCTTGGGAGAAGGCACATAACATTTTAGGGCGAATTCAAGAGTTGCGCGGAGGGGCGAAAGTAGCTGCCCCAGCTAGACCTCAGGCGGTAGGGTCACAACGCCTACTGGATTTTGCAGCCAAAAATGAGGTTTACGATAAGCGTCTCTGGACACCGATCGCAGCGGCTACTGGTGCGGCAGGTAACACTACAGCCCTAGTGGGTACACCAGAACAAGTAGCAGAGGCTTTGGTTGATTATTACGATGCAGGTGTGACTACCTTGTTGATTCGCGGCTTTGATCCCCTAGAGGATGCGATCGCTTATGGGCGTGATGTCATTCCTTTAGTACATGCAGAAGTCGCACGGCGAGAACGACAAACGGTTGGAGCCGGGAGTAGATAAAGTTCAATTAATGTGATTTCTAACGAACTTTTCCCAGCTTTGAACTAAAGTTCAATTCTGTCCCTCTCTGAATCGGAGAGGGACAATTTTACCAAGCCCCTTCGGGGCGGGAACAGGGAACTCTTAACAGGGAACAGAAAAAAAATTAGCCCCGAATACAGGGTTTAAAGCCCCTAAATTTATTTATGAAAAGAGATAAAAATATTTGAAACGAGATGGCGTCAGCCACGATGTTTCAATGTGTCCTTGTACAAATCCCCTGATTTTAATTATGGGGATTTCCCTGTTGCCTGTTGCCCGTTCCCTGTTCCCTTTTAATAAGTAAAATATCTTAGGAATAAGAGTTAGATAAGATACAATTTATATATCTGGTTTACCTCACCCTCAATCCCTCTCCTTATAAAGACTACCGTGTAAGTAAGTCGGTGCTAATATTTCCAGCTATGTTAAGGAATTTTAATGTCGGGTGTGTTGTCGCCAAGCGCCGCACCGTCAACAATCCCAGGTGCGTTGCTATAAGGCATAACACACCCTACAGCTAATTTATATTTCTTCATATACATTGAATTTTTCTCACCGACTTACTTACACACAATTCCTTAATGGCCTTTTGATTCAGTTCAATTTAAATTCATCAAACTTCAATACTTCTGAATCAGGTTTGCGAGTATCAAAACGATAACTACTTATCGTACCTGTCCCCGTATCAAAGATACTAAAAACCGTAATATCATTACTTGCAATATAAGGCATCGGCTTTCCATCTTCGCCTAGCAAGGGGGCAATTGTTGGCACTATCGGTTCTAATCCATTGGGATCGCCAACCTTAACATAATCCTCTTGATATCCAATTGGTACTTCTCGTTTTCTGTCACCCCAGGCAGCACCGTAAGTATTACCCACATTAGATGTTTCTAGAAAGTGCATTCCACTTTGACTAACAAAGCGATTCCACAAATGGGAATGCCCATAAAATACTAATTGCACATTAGCGGCTTCAAGTATTGGGACAACATCACGAATAATATAATCTGCGTCTTTGGGATACTCGTAACGCACTGCTTTGATATTATTACCATCCCGTTCAATTATCTTTACTGGTTCTGTATAAGCAGGAACTATATTATCACCTAAAGTATGGGGTGGATGATGGAACATCACAACTTTGTATTTTGCTTGTTTAAACTCCACGCTGTTGAGTTCTGAATCTAACCAATTGTACTGCTTGCTGCCTTTAGCAACTGGCTCATAAATCAGTTGTCCATAGCCCCAATTCTCAGGATTATTTAAATCCTTTTCAGCTTCTTGATATCTACTCCTACGCTTTCCATCTAAGCTGGGAGTCCGCCACATATTTGTAATGTAGAGTACCACCAAACGCACATCACCAAAGCTGACTGCATAATACTTTTTTCCACCCTCTTTACTTTTTGGTAAAGAGAAAATCTCTTCGTAGGTATTAGTATTAAAAGAATTATCTATTAAAGATTTATCCTGGTAGATTTTTTGAGCGACGACACGGGGAATTGTATCATCAAATTCACCATCTAAACTTCCTGTTCTGGCAAAGCGCCCCATCACCTCATGATTGCCAATGCAAGTAAACATGGGTGCGTGTTGAATTATTTGTCCACCGATGTAGGTTGTCTTAACACCATTGTGAGTGATGTCATAAGTAGCACGACCTTGTAAACCCGGAAATAATGCACCACCACTACTATCATCAAACCATTCTGAGGCGCGATCGCTGACATTAACCAAATCACCAGCAAACCACACCCCATCAACTCTGCCAACTGTTTCTACCACCTTTTGCAGATTTGCAGAGGTCATGGGCTTTAATTGATGATCTGAAGTGAGTAAAATTTTGAGTGGCGTATCGGGTTTGGGAGTAGCTGTAAGGGTAAAAACATCACTGTTAACACTCTCGCCATCTTCTCGCACACTTGTCACACGATAGTTTACCCGTAAACCAGGAGTTAACCCAGTTACCTCAGCTTCATGTCGCCAAATGTGACGCTGGATAGGTTTTTGATTAATTTGGCCGTCTTTGGTTTGGTTAGCAACTTTTGACTTTTGGTCTTCGCGCGTGCGACTGAGTTTGGTAATATTTGCCTTAGCAGTTTGTTTGAGATTTTCTCCATAGAAGACTGTGTGATTAACACCAGCAAACTCAGTAAACCAGACTACTCGCACTGAGTTTTCAGTTGGCAGTTGCAAAAATGGATCGGTGAGCAGTTGGGGTGCTGATGTCATAATTGTTTGCCCAAATGAACGCACACTTATCAGAGTAAAGCATATAACAAGCACAAGCATAACCACTGAGGATATTTTACGACTACTTTTACGTCTGAGCATGAGTAACATCCCAAATTTTGTCGGGTATTAACTTACTGAACACAGTTTTATTATTAGCTTTTAATATCACACGAATTGTAAAACCTCCTGCTTCCTTCAATTTTTTGGTCGTCTTTAAGGCAATGCGCTTGGGTTAAGGGTTATTGGTCTTTGAAGACGCGATTTATCGCGTCTCTACATCAGGGTTTTGGGCTTATCCAAGCAGAAAGTCATAGTAACAACTGCTACTATGACTTCTGCTGTGTTTAATTTATAAGAAGAATTCAGAACTCAGGAGTCAGAATTCAGTATGAATTCTGTACGAGTGGGTGATAGCGCCGGCGGCAAGCGAGTCCGCGAGCGTCTGAATATTGGTTAAAACCTCGCCCCTGGTGAGCGAAAAAAATTAAAATATTCTCACCTTAAAACTCTATCTCTTTATGGGTAGAGTATTCACCAATTCTGAATTCTGAATTCTGTATTCTGACTCCTGTTTTATGCCCTTGCTGTTGAGTATTTCTGAGCCTTGATTTAAATTCCCAACTAAACCTTTGCTTCCAAAGATTTTAGTAACTCAGTATTGACGCCTGACTCACGAGTTAGGGCAATTTTGCCGGTGCGGGCGATTTCTTTCAAACCAAATTTTTGCAACACTTGCACGATCGCTACCATTTTACCTGGATCTCCCACAACTTCTAAGGTGAGAGAATCTTCTGCCACATCCACGACTCGCGCCCGGAAAATTTGAGACAGTTCGATTACTTCTGAGCGATTGCTGGTACTAGCATTCACCTTCAAAAGCATCAATTCCCGCTCAACACAAGGAATTTCGGTAATATCCTGGACTTTCAAGACATTGACTAATTTGTACAGTTGCTTGGTAAGTTGCTCGATAATACGATCGTCACCAGGGACAACCATTGTAATTCGAGAGACTCCTCCTTGTTCAGCAGGGCCAACAGCAAGGCTTTCAATATTAAAGCCGCGACGTGCAAATAAACCAGAAATGCGGGAAAGAACACCCGCCTCATCTTCTACGAGAACTGAAAGGGTATGTTTCATCTTCGCCAACAGAGGCTAGAGCAGGAATTGAGGAACGCAGACACTAGCAAAAGGCAACGCTAGACCTACTACCGCACTAAAAACTTAGTGCGACCTCCTATTGTAAACTTAAGAGATGCACTCATTGCATTCTGAATCGAGAAATTCTTTAGAAATCATACTGCAAGCCAAAATTTCATTGAATGTATATCTTTTTATTGGCAGATGCGGCATTTTTGTAAAGCTTTTATACTCAGATTTAATGAGCTTTTAATAGGAGAAAAAATATATGGGTTGGTTGCAAAGATTGTTTGGAATGGAAAAACCTGAAAATGCAGAAGTAAATCCGGCTCCACAGGCTGTGGTGGAAGCTCCTAGTAGTGATGTTGCTACTGCTACGCAATCGATACCCCCAGAACGTCTAGGATTAAGCGGAGAATATGACCAAAGTGGTTTAGCAAAACGGGTAGCGTTGGCATTTGATGAAGACGATCAACTTGACGATGTTAATACCCTTTGGGTTGCTCAGACTGGTAGCACTGTAGTGTTGAAAGGTAAAGTCCCCAGTCAAGAAATTCTCAATAAAATGGTTTCTGTGGCGCGTTCTGTGAATGGCACTACAGATGTTGACACTAACCAAGCGACGATTGAGTAGGTACTGCCGATGCGATCGCACCCATTGCATAACCATAACATTTAGGGAATAACCAATGGATGGCGATGCCTGCGGCGGGCTTCGCCTACGCCATCCCATTTCTCAATCCAATCTAAAATCGCTTGGTTAACTTGTTCTGGACATTCATCATGGGGACAATGCCCGACATCCTCCAGATTCAGCACTTCCAATTTTTTGTTGTATTGGGCGAATTGACTAGCTAAGGCTGGCGGAACAAATCGGTCTTTTTGTCCCCAAATTAAAAGCATGGGAATTGTTAAGGTTGGTAATACTACCTTGACACTAGGACTAAAATTAATTCCGATCGCAGCTTTGAACAAAGCACTAAACGCCCTCGCAGAACCCCGATCTTGGGGAGGCCCTGCTAAAATTTCAATGAGTTCATCAGTAATCGCCTCTGGATTAGCGTAGGCGATACTAGCCCAGCGACGCAGCACCCCAGGACGGCGCACGAAGTTAAATACAGGTTTAAGTATCAACGGCGAAGCAACAACATTTTTAATTGCTGTGACGAGTGGGCGCAGCACAGAAGGAATTGCTTCTTGTTCTAATGAAGGATCAGGTAAACTCATCATTACCATACCCAGCACCATATCGGGGTGGGTGGCGGCAGCGGCCATCGAAATTAGTGAACCGTTGGAATTGCCTATTAATATCGCTGGTTGACGGATAAATGTTTTCCAGAAATCGTAAACTTGCTCAACCCAGAATTCAATGCTGTAATTAGCTGCGGCTTTTTCAGAAGCGCCAAAACCCAACATATCGATGGCGTAAACTGTGTGATGTTCACCCAAAACCTCTAAATTATGTCGCCAATGACCAATGGAAGCGCCAAAGCCATGTAACAGAATTAGAGGTGTTGTATTGTGGTGATTTTGGCTAGGACGAATGTAAGTGTAGCGGGTTTGCCAGCCCCGCCAAATCCAATCCCTTTGATTACCAACCCGTTCCTGCCAGTGTACCGTAGTGGTCACACTTACCTCCGATTTATCAGCACTGAAATTCTATTATAAGAATTGGGGATTGGGGATTGGGGATTGGGGATTGGGGATTGGGCATTGGACATTGGGTATTGGGGATTGGGGATTGGGTATTGGGGATTGGGCATTGGGGATTGGGCATTGGACATTGGGCATTGAAAAGAGGCAGAGGAGCGTGGGGCGCACAGAGCAGAGAAAACTCTTCTCCCCATGCCCCATTCCCTACTTACCTAACAAATTGCGGCATAATTTCGGCAGCAGTGAATATTCCATAGATGCCGCGTTGGTGCAATTGCCTACCAGCTTTGAGATAGCCGAAGGCAGGGCCGCAAACATTTGCTGCCATGCTGGTTTCATCTCCCAGAGTAAAGGTATGGGTGGAAATCTTGCCTTCAAAGGTACGTCCTGTTACCTTCACATTGGTGCTGAGGGGCTTTTTGGGATTGCGGGTATCGACTACGCCACCAACTGTAACGCGATCGCGTCCCACTATCCCCGCTACTTCTAACATCACATCATCAGCGTGTTCCATATTTGTCAAGGTAAGCACGCCATTAGTTTTATCTAATAGTGCTTCTACTTCGGCATCAGTCATCGCTCTAGCAGTTTCCACTGTGTAACCAGGTATATGGCCGATATCTTCCCGAACAGTGGCGCGGTAAGCTTCCCAGTTAGCAATTCCTACCCCAAAGGTAATTTCAACTTGATGAATTTCGGCGTAGCTTTGGGCGGCTAAAGCTGCTGCTGCTGTTAACAGTCCAGGTGTAGCACCACATCCTGTCATATAAGTAATCCCGGCAGCTTGTAGTTCCTCTTTCATCGCGAGGAGTTGTTCTACAGCAGTAGTGCGTTTAATTGCATCTACTAGTACCCCACGCCAACCAGATTTGATAAATTCCTTGGCGACAGTGGGAATAAAGTCATTTGGCAGGTTGGGTAAAGCCAAAAAATACCCATCTACAGGTTGGGCTATTTCGATTAAATCTTGAATACTTTGATTTGTTAATGTACCAATTGGCTCTAAATAACCCACCGAACCTTGAGACTGATAGGTTGCAATGGATGCTTCAGTATTTAAACCGTCAGCAGCGTAAGCGTAGCCTTTTTGGTCTGCTGCTGCAACTAAAATCATTTCTCGTTTGCCAGCAAGTACCTTGGCGGCCGCTTGTCCGAGTCCACCGAAACCCAGTACTCCCACACGTATCGCTGGCGAAATATTTAGAGAATTTTTGATTTTTTCAGAATTCATAGTCAATTCGTTAAGTTGAATCAAAAGCCTTGAGTAATCGGCATCTCAGCTTCCGGCTTGTAACTGGTGGCTGATGGCTGATAAATCAAAGCTATAGAGATTAATTATGATTCATTATCCTGGGTTCTTTGACCTGATATTGCAGATATTTATCTGTTAGCGATCGCTTTTAGTCTAACCCACACATCACCTTAAGGCTTATTTAATCGGTGTTTGAAGAGTACATCTTAACTTTTACAATTAGTCCTTATGCTAGTAATAATACGCAAAAATCTACTCTAAAAAGTACAAAGTTTTTTGATCGAGATGGCAGCGGTAGTGCCTTTTCTCAGGTGCAATTCGCGCTGGACTGTCACTTCTGATGTTCGAGTTACAGCTTGCTAAACCACAAGATGTTTACACGCCAATAGCCATAAATCTCAGCGATGCCTCTATCTATAAACTACGCCAAATTAACAGACTATGGTATCGCTTTGGCTCCATTAAATTACTATAAAATATAGATAAGCTTTTATTTGACACTCCCCAGCCATAAATGGCGGGGAGTGTCAAAAATACCTACAAACCAATTTACATGGTGCGTCTGGATGAGCGCACTGGAAAAATATTCATCTTGGCTGGAGAAGATATAGAAATTCTGATTAGTCGTGATGGCAACTGGGAATATCCATGAGTAAACCAAACTTTGATGCTATGAGCAAGGCAGAATTACGCGCCTACGTCATTGCACACCAAGACGATCAAGAGGCTTTTTACGCACTTGCGGATCGTTTGACGGCAAAACCTCCCTCTGCGACTTATCCCGCTTCAATGACTCCAGAGGAAATCCACAAGGCAGTATTAGACATTATTCAACAAAAACAGCGTAGGCGCAGCTCGTCGTAGACATCGCCAGACTCCAAAAAAACAGCATAAATTTTTAACACCCTTGCCCCCAGATATGACCAAAGTGGTACACTACATCCATGCTAGGGGTGCCTATATAACCAGGCTGAGATCACACCCTTAACACCTGAGTCTGGGTAATACCAGCGGAGGGAAGCTGTTTATTGAGGAATGACAATATGCGGACAGAATGGGTTGCTAAACGGCGTGGGCAGGCTAATGTATCTCAAATGCACTACGCCCGCCAAGGTGTTATCACTGAAGAAATGCACTATGTCGCCCAACGGGAAAATCTCCCAGCCGATCTCATTCGTGAGGAAGTGGCGCGGGGACGAATGATTATCCCGGCTAATATTAATCACACTAATTTAGAGCCGATGGCTATTGGCATCGCCTCTAAATGTAAAGTAAATGCTAATATCGGTGCTTCCCCCAATTCTTCTAATCTTCAGGAGGAAGTTGATAAGCTAAACCTAGCGGTGAAATACGGTGCTGATACCGTGATGGATTTATCCACAGGTGGCGGTAACTTGGATGAAATTCGCACCGCGATTATTAAAGCTTCACCTGTTCCCATTGGTACAGTACCAGTGTACCAAGCTTTAGAAAGTGTCCACGGCACAATTGAGAATCTGACTGCTGATGACTTTCTCCATATCATCGAAAAGCACGCCCAGCAAGGAGTAGACTATCAAACTATCCACGCAGGGATTTTAATTGAGCATTTGCCTTTAGTGAGAAATCGCATCACTGGGATTGTCTCTCGTGGTGGCGGCATTTTGGCGCGGTGGATGCTACATCACCATAAACAAAACCCGCTTTATACCCACTTTCAAGACATTATTGAGATTTTCAAAAAATATGATGTCTCCTTCAGTTTAGGAGATTCCCTGCGTCCCGGCTGCACCCATGATGCCTCAGATGAAGCACAATTAGCTGAATTGAAAACCCTGGGACAGCTAACTCGCAAAGCCTGGGAAGATAATGTACAGGTGATGGTGGAGGGGCCTGGACACGTCCCAATGGATCAAATTGAGTTCAACGTCCGTAAGCAGATGGAAGAGTGTTCGGAAGCACCTTTCTATGTGTTGGGGCCTTTGGTGACAGATATTGCTCCTGGTTATGACCATATCACTTCAGCGATTGGGGCAGCAATGGCTGGATGGTACGGTACTGCAATGTTGTGCTATGTAACACCTAAAGAACATTTGGGTCTACCAAATGCCGAAGATGTGCGGAATGGTTTGATTGCCTATAAAATAGCGGCTCATGCGGCTGATATTGCTAGACATCGCCCTGGTGCAAGAGATAGAGATGATGAACTTTCTAAGGCGCGTTACAACTTCGATTGGAACCGTCAGTTTGAATTATCACTCGATCCAGAAAGAGCTAAGGAATATCACGATGAAACTCTACCAGCAGATATCTATAAAACTGCTGAGTTTTGTTCGATGTGTGGGCCTAAGTTCTGCCCAATGCAAACTAAGGTTGATGCTGATGCGCTGACAGAATTAGAGAAGTTCTTGGCGAAAGAGGCTGTGACTCAAAGCTAATACCATTGTGATAATTAAACCTTTGCGTTCCTCTGCGCTAATCTTTGCGATCCTTTGCGTTTAAATTTCAACTCTCAATTCACCACGAATTTATGTAAAAAGGTTGGATAGAACGATCGCTCTATCCAACCAACAATTATCCTTAACTCAAAATCCAATTTCAATGGTCAAACTCCGAATCTTTCCTATATCTGCGTTAGCTTTATCTGCAACTTCTAGAGTCCAGGTTCCTTGAGGACTTTTACCTTTGAAGGCAGCAAGTTTAGGGGTGTTTACCTCATCATAAGTTGTTTTGATGTTATCTGTAGCTCCGCCCTGGCGATCGTGCAGAACTATTGGCAGTATGCCGATTTGCACTGGGGGAAGCAGAGTAACTATAAGATCCCCAATATAAGTATGCTCGATATCTACTAGAACTTTGATGGATTTCAAAAGGGTGGTATTAGCGATCGCCAACGATAATGTTGATACTTGCAAGTCATTAATTGGAATATCTTGGACTGCTTTAAATATGCTAATGGGTGATGTTTGAGCAGGCTTGGCCAACTCTACAGCCTTGAGAGCATTGATTCGACCGTAACCGTAGAAAGGGCTGTGACCATTGGCATCATATTTACCTCCAGTGGGATCAATGCGATCGCTAGAGCGTTTAAAAATATCTCGCACTTCATCCCAACGCAGATTTGGGTTTCTGGCAAGAATCAAGGCTGCAACACCCGCTGCACCTGGGCAAGCGCTGGAAGTTCCGCCAAATTCATTTGTGTAGTTGCCTGCGGCGTCACCTAGATTCTGATTACCCGAATTATAACCAAGTACACCAGAGCGATCAGTCGTCCAAATTCCAGAGGTTTGAGAACTATCACCATTGTTGCTGGGAAAGGCGCACCAGACCGCTTGACCAAAGTCGCTGTAAGCGCTTCTCTTACCGTAGTCATTACAAGCTGCCACCGCAATCACTTTTTGGTAGCTGGCGTAGCCGTCGTTATCGACGTTTTCATTACCATTGCCAGCGGCGAATAAAACTACACAACCCTTGCCGTTGCGTCCTTTATTGATTGCAAAGTCTATAGCAAGTCGTGTGGAATCAGGCAGAGGTACTTTTTGCTTGTGTACAGGATCGTCTGGCTCAAACCAAGTACCGTCCGCTGGGCCCCAGCTACAAGAAATTACATCGGCACCATTTTGAGCCGCCCAAATAAAAGCATCTGCTTCATCTTGTGACCCCAGCGCCGAAGCTAAACGAATCGGCATCAGCTTTGCGCCTGGTGCCACACCAGATGCCCCAAAGTTGCCGTTTCCACAAGCTACTCCGGCACAGGATGTACCGTGGTTATTATCGTTTCCCGGTCTGGGATTGTTCGTTTTACGTGTGACATCACGCGGGGCAACAATCTTGCCAGAGGAACGGAACTCTTCATGATCGAGATCCACACCATCGTCGATAATTGCAATAATTGTCCCTGTACCATCGCCCAACTTCCAAGCTGCTTCAACGTTGGCGTGGGCGTTAATTATCTTACCATTAATTGTTGTTTGCTTTAAGTGCCACTGCTGCGGGAAAACCTGACGTTGGCGTGACTCACGCGCTAGTTCAGGATGGCACAGTTCAACTGATTCCTCATTCAGAAGTCTCTCGGCGATGTCAAAGACGGCCATACCAGTATTTGCAGGCGCGCTGACAAAATAAGCATTTCGTGCGTATTCAAGTTGACGTTTAATTGTTAAGCCGTAACGTCTTAAAACTTCTTGGCAGACCCTTGACTCTTCCTCGCTGTCAAATTTAACAAAAAGGTTTTCAGTGTAAACTACAGGTTGTTGGGATATTGGATCGATTAGGACACGTCCGGCAAATTGGACTTCAGACTCATTGTTGAGAATTTCACGGGCGCGATCGCGCAAAGCAACACCCTGATTCGGAACTTTCGCTTGCAAAATTTCTACACCCGCTTGCCGAAACCGTGTTGTTAACTCAAATTGATTGAGGATACTACGAGCTATGGGTGATACAGGTGCGACTTCAAAGGATCTTGCACCCACAATAGTGCTGCGGCTTTCAGTACGTACTACAACATGTTCGTTACTGATAGCAAATTCATACTGTTGGCCGTTCTGTCCACCATAGCGAACCTGAACCATTGTTTAATCTCCTAAATGTTTTGAAAATTGGGTATTGGGGATTGGGCAAAACAGTTCCCAGTCCTGAGTGGGGAATTTCACTCATTACTCAGCACTCAGCACTCATTACTCATTACTCAGCACTCCCAACGGGCATGGGGAAACCGTATTATGCCTTAATTTGAAGGACTGCTGCATACATAGTGAGCTGCCGTTTAGTTTATGGATGTTTTTTATTTCATGTGTTATATGTGTATTACGATACAGAATTTAATCTATCTAAGTTCATACAAGCCTTCGATTCGTTTTTCCAGAAAAGAGGAGATTCAAAATCAGGTTACTTTAAGAATCTTCACTACCAGTAGGGGTAAACTGTGCGTCACGATGAAAAAAATCTATTCCATACCACTGAAAAACGCTATAACATCATTAGAACTTGAGAAAAATGTTTTATTTTCCATCTGGGTATTTTCTACAGGTTTACTCTCTACCCCTGAGTGCTGAAGTGAGATTGCAAAAAGACTCTTTTTCTGAGTATCCCCAACAAATTCGCGTTGGTAGCGGTCGTACTGCTGTATCCTACACTCGTAAGTCTGGATACTATGCAATACATTACAATCAACCCAGCACCGTGCCAGCAGGAGCTATTTTACAACTTAATAACGGTGAAATCGCAGTTTTTTCAGGCGAACCCAATCAATCAGAAAAGGGTATATTGAGTCCGATTTATACACTAGAAGCAAATGCTTCCTTAGTAGTACCAACTGGACTGGTTTTCATTCGCTTTGCTGAAGGCGTTGACGTGGAGTCGCAGCGCGAGGTCATTAATCAAGCGGGTTATGAAGTAGCACAAAGCTTTTCTTATGCGCCTCATGCCGCTTGGTTGCGTGCCAAATCAGGTAATATTTTTGATGCGATCGCTGGGATTTCGCAGTTAGAAGCGATCGCTAATGTTGAGAATATCGAACCTCAAATGCTTATGGAAAGAGGTTTGAGATAAGTTATAAATTATACATCTAGTCAGGGTAACTGGGGCGATCGCCAATTTGTTAGCTAAATAAAGCTGTTGCTTTTCTGATTTTTTAAGAGATACTTTTGTAAACACAGACGAGATGAATCGCGTCTCTACTCAATACCCTTGTACAGACGCGATTCATCGCGTCTCTATTTCTAACTCAGCACTCATTATGACTCACGAACAACAAACCGCTATTGAAGGTATCTATGAAGTCTGCATCGGCATCCCAGAGCCAATTTCTGCAATTCAGTATTGGGAGCAATTTGGCTATCGCATTGGTGAAGTGGGAGAATTAACCGCAGATGTAGCCCATCAATTATATGGGGTGAATTCGTCTTTACGCTCAATTCGCCTATACCACCAAAATGCAGATCATGGTTTGATTCGGCTGATGGTTTGGCAAAATCCCACCCATGAAGGTTTGGGAACAGCGTCAATGAAAATTAAAGGAAATCGCTGGGCGACAAGCTTAACTGCGGATGTTTTAAGTATCTTAAATCATATAGAAGATGCAAAGGCAGCAGGTTTCCCTATTAGGTACTCTAACCCTTATTGGGAAGTCATCTACAACAAAGAGAGGAAAAGCCGTCCTTTTATTGAGCCAGCAGTTGGCGTGCGAGAAATGCTGGTACTGCAACCCTTCGCTCGACAGGTTTTGTTTCAACGGTTTGGCTATACACTACCGCATTACGGACAAGTTAATCATAATGCGGCACTCAAGACTAGTCAGTTTACCCACATGGGGATTATTGTTCAGGATGACAGCAAAGAAACCCTGAAGTTTTATGAAGAAGTTTTGGGTTTGCTGCGTGTGCGGGATGGTGTCGAAACTAGCTATGAATCTTCGCCAGCAGGTAAAGATATTTTTGACCTTAATCCTGGTGAAAAGTTTATTGTCACTACCTTTGACGATCCTCGTTCTTCTCAGTCTGACCTGATGGCTGCACGCAGTGGTAGACTTTATGTGATTCGATTCCCAGAATCCATTGATTTAGAATCGCGCTTTGAGGCAGCCCAACCAGGTAGCTTGGGTATGTCTTTATATACCTATCGGGTTAAGGGAATACAGGAATATCGCGATCGCATCAAGGCAAGTATTGCACAAAAAGTTACAGACATAATTAGTAATGAATTTGGCGAGACAAGTTTCTCCTTTGTCTCACCAGATGGCTATTTTTGGACTTTGGTAGAAGGTAATTAACTCGTGGAAGAGAGATGAGGGCGATGAGGGGGATGAGGGGGATGAGGGGGATGAGGGAGATGAGGGGGATGAGGGAGATGAGGGAGATGAGGGAGAATAATAAAATTACCTCTTTCCCCTCTGCCTCTTTCCAATGCCCAATGCCCAATGCCCATTATTTTAAACTTCTTTATTTTCACTAATAGCCAGTTGCTTTTTACTGTGTTTCAACTGTTTCCAAAGTGCCTTAATTTGCTCGTAAGCTTCATCCTGAGACAGTTTTCCCCCTGTTTCTAGGCAAGTGATGTAGCTAATTTTTTGGGCAAATTCTTGGAGGTTGGCATTAAACACTAAGTTTTCTGGCTGGAATTTACCATAATATCGACTACGAGGGTAGAGAAAGCTATTTTTGTCTTGCGAGTTAGATTCTGTCATAAGTTTACTCCTTGTAATTCTTTGTTAAAGTCATAGACTTAATTTTTATCTGTGTGTAAATACACACCGGAAAATTTAAATTCCAGAAAAAGTGAATATTCTTAGGTTTAAAGATTAGAGTAACGCAGCAAGAAAAGGTCGTTAACTGTAGAAAATACTGAAATAAGTAAGTTGAATGGCATTTTGAGCAAGTCAAATGGCATTTTGCTTGCGGAAAACACTAATGTGCTACACTATGTCACCGAAACAGTAGTGATATCATGTCCGGTTAAAGACTTATTATTGAAACTGCAAGGGTGCAAGGGGAGAAGAATTTTCAAGTTTTTGCACTGCGGTATGGAAAAGAAATTATTAGGGTTGATAGCGAAGACTAAAGTAAAAGCCATCATCCTGAGCGTTATTACCACGATCGCTCAGATCGATAAATGGAAATCCATAATCGAGGCGCATAAAGAGATTATCAATTCCCAATGCCTGATTCCACAAGAATCCTAAGCCTGCACCCACTAAAAAAGTTTGATTGGGTAGCTGATTAGGATTATTAGACTGATTCCAGACGGCTCCCATGTCCACAAATGGCGCAAGTTGAATTGTGGATAATCCAGATTCATTACGCTGCACTGTAAACCGATCTTCGATCGCTACCCGAAATCCATTATCCCCAGAACGGATATTTTGGCGATATCCCCTTACAGATTGTCCACCGCCAATCACAAATTGCTGGGAAGGTAAAAGGCTATCTGGTGTCAGCTGCAAGTCTGCTTGGATGAGCAATAAATGATCGTTGCTGAGTTGCTGCACGCGCTGGACTTGACCTAACCAACTAAAAAAACGACCATCGGGTATGGGGTCATTGTTGATAGTTGCATCTAATATATTAATGCCAAAGTTAAATTGCGATCGCAAAAACCAAGCTCCTTGAGGTTCGCGCTTGATATAATCTTGACCAAATTTAATTACACTGGTGCGGCTCACACCATTGGCATCAGGCCCAATGCCAAAGGGAGTTGCAAGATTATCAAAGAGGAAAGTTTGACCATCTTGATAGGTAAATCCTAAAGATAAAGCAAATTCTTCTTTAGGCGATCGCATTAATGGTTGACGATAATTGATTTCATAAAGATCCTGGTTTGCCCGAATGCCAAAGGCGTTAAAGGGTGGCTCAGTGATTTTGTTGCGATTCAATGCTGCTCGAATCTGCACCTTGCCATTCATGGCGTTCACAGGAATCTGATAGCTAAAATCAAAGGCATCGGAACCACCAGAGAGTGTATGGTAATATGAGCCTGCTAACTCATCTCCCATACCGGTTAAATTGCGATCGTGCAGTTCAACACCCAATCTTTCTGCCCCAATACTCGGCGGCGAATAATTATCTACACCCAAACTACCAGTTAAAGGTTTTGCCTCTTCAACTCTCACAATGAGAACACTTTGACCAACCTTACCCGTTGGCCGCAGACGTGCTTCCACATTTGTAAATAGGGGATCGAGTCGTAATAGTTTCAATTGTTCTTCGAGTTTGCCAGTATTGAGAGGGATACCAGCACCTAGTTGAATGCGACTACGAATATAAGATGGGTTTAATTGTCGCGTCCCTTCGATGTCAATCTCTGACAAACGCCCTTCGATGACACGAATTACCACAATACCATCTGCGCTATTAGATTGTTGAGTGTCTGGAACTGCCCTGGAATTTATATAGCCTTTATTTAGGTAAAGCTGGGTAACTGCATCTGCGGCTTGTCTAATTTCTTCTAAAGTTAAATCCCGTTCTTCAAAGGGTTTGATTACTGGATTAAAGTCATTTTCATGAAAAACTGTGCTACCTACAACCTGGATTTTCCGAACCCGAATGCGTTGCGGTGTTTCTGGTTGCAGATTCAGTTCGGTTTGATTGGGCTTAGTTGTCGGGGTAGGTTCTGTTTCTTGTACTATTTGTAACTCTGGCTGACTACTATTTTTAGCCGAGTCAGGTGTAAAAACATTCGCTGTAGCTTTCAGTTCATTTGCAGTTAAAATCCAGACCGCAGGCAGAATTAGCAAGCCACACTGAAAACTGAAACTGTGCTTACTCCATTTAGTAGTTGCCAAACTCCGCCAAGTGTCTAACTGATGAGAGAAACAGACAATCTTTTGCTGAGTAATTATTTCAGATTTAACACTAGTTTCTGTTTCTTTGCTCATTTCTCAATAGAGTGCCTTATCTAACGACTGGGCTGATGGGGATTGGGGATTGGGGACTAGGGATTGGGGACTGGGGACTGGGGACTAGGGATTGGGGACTGGGGACTGGGGACTAGGGATTGGGGACTGGGGACTGGGGATTGGGGATTGGGGATTGGGGACTGGGGACTGGGGATTGGGGATTGGGGATTGGGGAAGGTGGGGCCCCCTCTGGGGATAAGGGGTAATGGGGATTGGGAACTTGTACCGAGCATCTTGACTTCGCTTGATAGAACTGGAGCCGAGGCAAGCCTTTGGCGTAGCTCTCGTAGAGAAGTATTGGGGGTTGGGGACTAAGCGCTGGGTATCCTTGAAGACAAGTATGTGGATTCATACCGCAACCAAATCTTAAAAGAATTTTTTCCAGTACCCAGTACCCAGTACCCAGTACCCAATCCCCACGATAAGTATTTCAATATCATATTTTTGACATTCATATTTCAGAAGATTTGTAACTAAAACTATAATTAACAGCGATTTATTCTAAGTGATAGTCCCTAGCATTATATTGTGGTAACAGGTAAAAAACTTGGGAATACTTCGATGTCGCCACTGATCTCCATTGTCATCGTCAATTACAACCGCGAGTCTTACCTTCAAGAAGCGATCGCCAGCGTCTTAAAGCAGACATGGCAAGACTTTGAGCTACTAATTTGGGATGATGGCTCTACAGATAGATCAGTGGCAATTGCTCACAGATATGCTCAACAAGATGGGCGAGTGCGGGTAGTTCAAGCACACCATCAGGGAGTTGCTGCGGCTTGCAAGGCGGCGATTAGCCAAACTAGCGGCAATTACGTTGGGATCGTAGACAGTGATGATATCCTAGCTCCTACCGCTCTTGCTCAAACCGCTACAGTTCTCAACCAGCACCCAGAAACAGGATTTGTTTATACCGACTACTTAAATATTGATCGAGATGGCAAAGTTATCGGCTATGGTGATCGTTGTGACATTCCCTACTCTCCAGAAGGTCTGTTGGTAAACTTCATGACTTTCCATTTCCGCCTCATGCGCCGTTCGGTTTACGATCGCGTGGGAGGTGTAAATGCATCTTTTAGTGGTAGTGCTTATGATTACGAACTGTGTCTAAGACTTTCAGAAATAACCCAGGTACGCCAAATCAAACAGCCTCTCTACTTGTATCGAAATCATTCTCAAAGCATCTCTGTTACTAGACAAAAAGAACAAATACTCTGGTCTAAGCGAGCGATCGCTCAAGCACTCTGGCGGCGCGGATTAGCAGATAAGTTACAAATCGATGTAGAATTACCCACAAGTCGCTTCATATTGCGCCGCAAAAAATCTCTACTGCCCAGCATTGCCGCTTCAGTGCTAGTTATTGCCTCGCTGGTAAGTCCCAGATTAGCCCAAGCACAACAAATAGTTCCTGCTGCTGATGGGACAAACACAATTGTTACACCCAACGGCAATCGATTTGATATTACTGGCGGTACAACTTCTAGGGATGGCGCAAATCTTTTTCACAGCTTTCAACAATTTGGGATTTCACCAGAACAAATTGCTAACTTTCAAGCTAGTCCGGCGTTGCAAAATATCCTTGGTCGAATTACAGGCGGGAATACCTCGGTTATTAATGGCTTAATTCAAGTAACAGGTGGCAATCCTAACCTTTTTTTGATGAATCCAGCCGGATTTATTTTTGGAGCAAACGCCAGTTTAAATGTGCCTGGTGCTTTCACGGTGACAACAGCTAATGGCATTGGTTTTGGCAGCAGTTGGTTCAATGCAATTGGTGTAAATAACTACAGCAATTTAGTTGGAAACCCCAACGGATTTGCCTTTAGTACGAACCAGCCGGGGGCGATCGCCAATGCTGGAAATTTGGCAGTAGGTGCTGGGCAGAATTTGAATTTATTGGGCGGTACTGTAGTTAATACCGGGCAACTTTCAGCACCAGGAGGGCAGATTTCTATCACATCCGTACCAGGGGAAAATTGGGTGCGTCTTAGTCAACCAGGAAATCTGTTAAGTCTAGAAATTCAGCCCCTCGCCTCTAGTAGCAGCCAACCCAATAACTGGACAATTCCCATTGCATCTTTACCCGAATTGCTCACAGTCGGAAACACAGGGTTAACTGCTAATCCTGATGGGACTGTGCAACTAACAGGCTCTAATATCAAAATTCCCACAACTCCAGGGACAACCATTGTTTCTGGTAAAGTAGATGTATCGAGTCAAACAGGCGGTACGGTAACTGCTTTGGGCAAACGAGTCGCGGTAGTTGATGCCAATATTAACGCCTCTGGAAACAATGGCGGCGGTACTGTGCTAATTGGTGGTGATTACCAAGGTAAGGGGACTTTACCGAACGCAGATCAGACTTATGTTGACTCCAACTCCGTCATTAATGCTGATAGTAATTTGAATGGAAACGGCGGACGGGTAATTGTTTGGGGTAATGACACAACCCAATATTTTGGTAACATCTCGGCTCGTGGAGGAGCAAATGCCGGCAATGGTGGTTTTGTAGAAGTATCAGGCAAAGATTCCTTGACCTTCAGAGGTTTAGTAGATACTTCAGCCGCCAATGGCAGCTTTGGGACTTTATTAATAGACCCCAGCACATTGACCATTATCGATGGTGCAGCAGGGACAGGTAATTTTGATGCCACAGCAGGCAATATTGCCTTTAGCGATGCAGATATTGGGGCTAATACCGTTTCTTGGGGTGCGATCGCCGCTTCGGGTGCAAATATCAACTTACAAGCCACAGGGAATATTACCATCAATGACGTTACCGGAGCTACACCTGGAGTCACGACCGCCGCTGGTGTCGCTACATTAAACTTGGGTAATGGTGGTAGCTTCAGCCTCAGTTCACAAACTGGTTCTGTAAACTTTGTTGACACTACCAACACAATTGCTACAACCGGAGGAGCAATAAATATTTCTGGAGCCAGCCTATCACTAGGAAAGTTAGATACAAGTAATGGTGGTGGAACTAGTGGCAACGTGAATTTATCGGCGATCGGCGGCATCACAGTAGGTAACATTATTACCACTGGTGGGGGCTACTCTGGCGGGAATGTAAACTTGTCTGCGGGTGGCAACATTATTACACAAAGGATTGACTCCTCTTCCAATGGTGCTGGTGGCTTAGGTACGGGTGGTAGTGTAGTAGCAACAACGACAAATGGCAGTATCACCACTGGGGCAATTAACTCTTTTGTAGTCAAGGAAGGAGGTGGCAATTTTATCGGCAGAGCTGGTGCAGTCACCTTAACTGCCACAGATAATATTACTGTGAATGACGCTATTGATGCCTCAGCCAGCGCCACCGGAGTGGATGGGACTGGAAAGGTTGCAGCTGGAGACGTGACTTTACAGACTACTAACACTGCTGGCAGCAATATTCGTTTTACCCGCATCAACACTCAGGCCACAGCCGACGACTTTGTTGAGGGTAACACCGTTCAAGGTGGCAAGGTGCAAGTGCTAACTAATGGCCTAATTCAAGGAATAGGGACGGGTGACACCATCGCAACTGGTGGGTTTTTTACTGGTGAAGGAGGTACTAACGTTCAACCTTTAGCGGGAGGTACTGTCAGCATTCGACATGATGGTGGCCCAAACAATGTGGATTTTATCGTCGGTAATGCTGGTGTCAATGGCACAGCCGGGGCAATTAATACGGGAGCAACTTCAATCACCGCTTTAAATAACTTTCCAGTTTTGCCTAATGGCGGAGATGCTACAGGTACTCCAACCGGCATCACCATTACTTCCGTCAACACCCCGCCTACACTGACAACAAACTCACCCCTCTCATCCAATGCTCAAGCCAATCAAACCTTGAGCTTCACATTTACTGCCAGCACTAGCGATATCAATCTAGATAACACCACCGTTGTCATTGATGCCATCCAAGCAGGAACCTTGAGACGAGGCAATACGGTTTTAGCTGCGGGAGACACATTAACTATAGGTGAGACATTAAATTACACACCACCAACTGATACCATAGGGCTAGTCAATGCATTCAGCGTCAGAGCTAGTGATCGCGTTTCATCCTCAGCACCTGTACAGGTAGAAATCAACGTCACGCCAAACATCTGCACTGTAATGTGCAGTCCAGTTAAACCCATTGACCCTGGCCCCAATAATCCTAAGATTGATAACCCCGTTCTGAATACCGATCGCACCCCCGAAGGTGATTTCACAGATGATTTTGCCAACCATTTAGGCATACCCACTCCTCAAATCAAAACACTGGATGATGCCAAAGATATTGCTCGCAAAATTGAAGAAGCTACTGGTGCTAAACCTGCATTTATCTACACCAGTTTTGTTCCTGTGGAGATTCAACCAACGGTAAATTTTGGCAAAGCTCAAAAATTTACTAAACAGTTAAATACCATAGCAGAACAGGATACTGACCAACTTGAACTAGTGGTAGTCACTGGAAAAGGTGATCCTATCCGCAAGCGCATCCCAGAAACGACCAGAGCCAAAGTTCTCCAAGTAGCTCAGGAATTTCGTGACCAAATCGTTAGTCCACAAAACCGTCGCCGCACTGGTTATTTGCGTTCATCTCAACAACTTTATCGCTGGATTATTGCACCACTAGAGGCAGATTTACAGGCAAGAGGAATCAACAATCTGGTCTTTTTACCAGACATCGGGTTACGTTCAACCCCTATGGCAGCACTTCATGATGGTAAGGGGTTTCTGGTAGAAAAATACAGCATTGGCTTGATGCCTAGTCTTAGCTTGACTAACACCCTTTATAAAGACATTAGAAAATCTCAAATTTTAGCGTTGGGGGTTTCTCAGAGTACACAAGGACAAGAGCCTTTACCAGCAGTTCCCCTGGAGTTATCAACATTGGTGTCTAAACTCTGGCAGGGCAAATTATTGTTAGACAAGCAAGCCACCTTAGAAAATCTCAAAACCATCCGCCGCCAACAACCTTTTGGAATTATTCATATAGCAACCCATGCCGATTTTGCTACTGGCGCTTTGAGTAATTCCTATATTCAACTGTGGGAAGACAAGTTACGCTTGAATCAACTACGACAGTTGCGGTTCAATGAACCCGAAGTTGAAATGCTGGTGCTGAGTGCTTGTAGAACAGCTTTGGGTGATGAAGAATCCGAACTAGGATTTGCGGGTTTAGCAGTGCTGGCAGGTGTGAAAACTAGTGTTGCTAGTCTTTGGTCGGTTAATGATGCTGGGACAGCAGCGCTGATGACGAAATTTTATGAGAACTTAAAAACAGCCCCGATTAAGGCAGAAGCCCTCAGAGAGGCTCAGGTAGCTATGGCCAAAGGGCAGATTTACGTAAAGGATGGACAAGTACAAGGTTTGGGAGTAGTCGGGAACTTGCCTTTACCTGCTGACAGTGCTGATGAATCCCTTACGCATCCTTATTACTGGGCTGGATTCACAATGGTTGGTAATCCTTGGTGAAGATGGGAATAGGGAGTAATCGCTTGCGATCGCTTCATCCAGGCAACTATGATCATTACAAAAATTAGCGATCGCTTTCTGCTGATATAGCAGTGACTCTAGTTTCCTTACCGTCACACCCACCCAAATCCTGCTTCCAGACAATATTTACCATTTGCCGCATTCTTTTTTCAAATTGGTATTATCAAGTATGTGTAGATAAAATAGCGAGTATGTTGAGAAAAAAATCTGTATGACAAGCTACCCAGAAACCCTAACTAGTAACGAATCCATTAATGGGCTAATCACTGAGACAACCAGCATTAACCATGTGGATGTAATTGAAAATGTCATCGACTCTTTGGAACAAGATGGTAGTGCGATGGTTAGCCACACTCCAGAAGGTGGTTATCTCTGGAAGTTTAAGTACGGAAGTGTAGAAGTCTTTGTCCAACTCAATGGCACAACCGATGAAGACACCATAACGGTTTGGTCTACAGTGCTAAATTTACCTGCTAAAGATGAACCTAGATTGCTGCGTTATCTTTTGGAGTTGAACTGCTCTAGCACTTTTGAAGCACGTTTCGGTATTATTGAAAATCGCGTAGTTGTAATATCGACACGCACCTTAGCAGAATTAGCTCCTGGCGAAGTATCTCGGCTAATTACCATTGTGGCAACGATCGCTGATAATAACGATGAAGCTTTACAGTCTGAATTCGGTGCGAATTAAGGAATTTTGGATTTTAGATTTTAGATTTGGTTATTGCTACATCTGATGCCGATTTGTTTGCTTAAGTATTTGGTGCAGAATCTTTGACCAACATGCACATCGAGCGCGCCTCATGCCATGAATGCACCAAGTTTCGCTTTGAGTTTGCTGATTATGCAGCAAAGGCTGTATACGATACTTTGAACTGTAGGTAATTATCTCAAAAACTTTTTCTGTATACCAATTAAAAAGCGCCTGGGAGTGTTGCCGTGTTTCCACCCGAGACGCTTTTTATTTTTAACTTGCTCCTCACACAACTAAATCGTATCACTGCTTCAATCAAAAGGCGAGTATGGTGAGTGACACTTTCAGAACTGCACCACCAATTTACAGCGCTTTTCAAGTTATATCTTGGGAGTACCTTGTTCGCGTTAGCATCTCGCAGACAAAATAGGGACTTCCGCAAAACATTAAATAATTATTAAAAATATATACATTCCCTTAATTAATGCCTGAAACTCTTTAATAATCAATCAAATTTCTAAATAAATATTAGCACTCAACGTTCGCCAGTGCTAATTTATGACCGAAAACGACTCATATACAGAGCAACTAAATTTATTTATGGGGATCAATAATGCAAGAATTTTGTTAGCGCAGCGTTAGCGAATCTTCGTACCCTTACAGGGAAGCAAGCTACGCGCAGCGTCTCGTAGAGAGCGTCCTGCTTGAATTTTGAATTCGGAGCGTACCCCTTTGGGGATATTGCTACGCGCAGCGTCTCGTAGAAAAGCGACGTGACTGAGGTTTAATGCCGATGATCTAAACCAAACCTAAACTTTTTCTAGATGCTTTAGTTCCTTTCCAGACGTGATTTTAGAAAAAACTAAATCTTCCCTACAAATAGTTTAAAACTGGGAGTACTGGCATGAAATACACTTTTGATATTGTAGGAGTCTCTCCACTTTTGCAGTTTTTTAATCATCAACAGCAAAGTGGGCAACAATCACCCCACCAAGGTGTGGAATACTTGGGGATGCATACGTGTACACTAGATACATTTCTAGAATCGGTGGAATCAGTTCCAGCAAAGTGGGGTTGGAATCTAGATCAAGTGGTAGATACCGTAATTCAATTTTGGTTGAACAACTCAGATAGTATTCGTTATTGGAAAGTACGTTTAAGTGATGCTGGTAAAGATAATTTACTAGTCACAAGATTAGCAGACATAACCGCCTTACAAGCTGAGTTTGAATCCTTACTAGATAAGGAGTTATGAAGAGATAGCTAAAGCAGAGTAGAAGTTATATCAAGTCCGGCTAATTAGTTGTAATTCCCGAATCTATGCAGAAAGCCCAAAAGCCCCTCTCCTCTGCTGCCTTAATGATAAGTCTTTAACTGGACATGATATGACTCCGCCTCAAATCAAAATCAATGCTTTTCTCTATTATTCTCGTTTTCCAGTACTTTGAGAACTTTGAGATATAAATCTTCTACTCTTTTCGTCTGAACTTCACCAAATGAAGCATAGTGAGTTAAGCTAGGAGCGCCATTTACTTCAATGAGCGTGTAATCTAGCATTGGTGACGTTAGATCGTTAGTGAGAATGTCCACACCTGCTAATCTCAATTCCATATCTTTTGTAATACTTAGTGAGCTTTTAATAGTCTTTTTTAAGACATTGATGTTTGTTTGACCACTGATGCGGACTTTACTTATGTGTAGGCATATAAATCATGCAAACCCAATAATTGCCAAACTATTTGCTTGAGCATTTTTGTGTCCTGGAAACAATTACAGATTAAGGATTTGAGATTCATAACTATCTGAAAATCTCAACTTAATTGGTCTAAAATATAGCGCTAAGTGTTGACAATTTATTAATAATCGAATAACAAGGTGGCAGCAGCATTAAAAAAAGCGTTAGTGCATTCCTACCTAGAAACTAATTAACGCCCTTCATTAAACTTCATACGGATAACATAATTATGCCAGAAAATACGGATAACAAGGCTTCCAAATCAGACAATCAGGCTATTGCTTATAAAGAACGCCTCAATTCTTGGGCGATCGCTCGTCTACTTCCTAATACACAACAGGAAATTGTTGCTCGCTTCCGCACCCGTTCTGATGCTGATGGCTATATGCGACACCTCCCTCAGGAAATACCAAATGCTTCCTATATGGTTGTTTTTGATTGTCAACGCCAAGAAGCTGTAATTTAAAAAACAAGTATAGGAATAGACCTATCTTGAAAATAGGGAACAGCTTACAGGTGACAATAACCCAATACGCTTGGGTTAAGGCTAAAAACTAAAACTGGTGTAGTAGCGCGGCAAGCTTAAAACATTGGGTTCAAAAAATCTAGAAAGTCCCAAATAGAACTATTCTTATGATTACTCAACCCAACAAATTAAGCTTGCTGGGCTAGTAGGTTGGGTTGAAGAACAAAACCCAACATTATCACGGTTTTGTTGGGTAACGCTTAAGCTCAACCCAACCTACTATTTTTCTTAACTGAACGGTATTGAACTATAGGAATCATATTTGATTTTTTCAGAAATCAAATATGATTCCTATATAACTATAAATTATTAAGTTTTTCTGCCGAGATTATATACAAATATTTTACTTAAAAAAATTCCGTAATTGCCCCCTTGCCATTGATATTTTAGATTACTTAGAAGTAAAAGTTAGTGCATTCAGAAGGAAGGAGGCAAAACGTATGGAGGCAGAAGTAACCCACGCTTTTAAATGTGGGATTGAAGCAAGACTGGAAGCTTTGTATCAAGACGCATAGTAAGAGATACAATTCTTCTTTTTAAACTGGGTAATGGCCCAGAAATCATTTATAATTCTTTCCTCTTGCAAGAATTGCCCGACGTTCTCTACGAGACTTTGCGTGTCGCAGACAAGCCTCTCGAAAGCGAGTGCGTCTCCCCGAATCCCAAAGGGAGAGGCTAGCGCCTTCTCTACGAGACGCTCCGCGAACGCGAAGCGTCTCGTAGAGAAGGCAGAAGAGAAGGCTTTAGGCTGTGCTATCTATCTGATAAGCCCTAAAAGTGCTGGAGGGTTAATAAATGAAATGGTCAAACAGCACTGATATGAGTGGTTCAAAGCTGTGAAATTTTTCCGCAAACAAGAATTACTAGCGCTGTTGCTGGGGATTTTCTTCTTAATCTCTGTAATCCTACTCTGGCAGAGACTTTTAATCCAAACTCCGGGGTTATTCATACAAGTAGTATTGATAATATCAGGTTTGTTTATTGTTATCACTCTGATATTATCAATCTATTTAACCTTGATGATGAAAGCAAGTAACCAACAGATAAAAGCAATAAATCAGGAATTAACTCATCGGATTCTTGAACAGAAACAGACAGAAATTGCCCTCCGCACCAGTGAAAATCGTTTGCGACAGCTGTTGGAAACTGTCAAAGTCATCCCTTGGGAATTAGACTTGAAGACTTGGCGATTTACTTACGTTGGGCCGCAAGCGGTAGACTTGCTAAATTATCCGATCGCAGAGTGGTACGAAGAAAATTTTTGGGTTAATCATCTGCATCCACATGACAAGCAAAAGTCTGTTTATTTTCGCCAAGAAGCAACTGCTAGGTGCGAAAATCACGAATTAGAATACCGAATGTTAGCAGCCGGTGGGCGAGTTATTTGGCTACGAGACATTGTTAGTGTAGTTGAAGAAGCAGGAACTCCTACCATGCTGAGGGGGTTTATGTTTGACATTACTGATTTAAAGATGGTTGAAGAAACCTTGAGACTGAGGGAAAGGGCGCTTGCTGCTACCAGTAATGGAATTATTATTGCCGATGCTAGACTCGCTTACAATCCAGTTATTTACGTCAACCACGCCTTTGAGCAAATAACAGGCTACAGTGCGACTGAGGTGATTGGGCAAAACTGTCGATTTTTGCAACGCACAGATACCCAGCAACCAGCACTCAATGAATTGCGCTCATCCCTTCAAGCTGGAACGAGTTGTAAAGTGGTTCTCCGCAACTATCGCAAAGATGGTACTTTGTTTTGGAATGAATTGAGTATTTCTCCGATCTATGACGAAAATACCAAGTTAAGCCACTTTATTGGGATTCAGACAGATGTTAGCGATGTCTACGAGGAGCTGCGCTTACGCAAGCTTGCCGAAGCGAGTCTACATCGGCAAGCCCTTACCTTTGAAAACATGCATGATAGTGTAATTATCACAGATTTAATCGGCAATATTATTGACTGGAATCCTGCTGCCGAAACCATGTATGGCTATAGCAAAGCAGAGGTTTTAGCTAAAACTCCCAGTATTTTGCAACAGCCAGAAGTAGCCCCAACATTAAGTAGCAAAATTCTCGAAACAATCAACCAGCAGGGACGCTGGTCGGGGGAAATACACTTTATTCGTAAAGATGGTAGTGAGGGAATTTCTGAAACAACCGTAGTTTCCTTACAGGATGAACAGGGGAAAACTATCGCCACTGTTAGCATCAATCACGACATTACCGAAAACAAACGGGCTAAAGAGGCGCTGCAAAGGCAATTGCATCGCACTCTACTACTTGAACAAATTACTCAGGAAATTCGTCAAAGTCTTGATACTAGCAAAATTTTTGAGACGGCTGCTACCCAAATTGGACAAGCCTTTGAAGTTGAACGCTGTCTGATTCATTCTTATATTAGTTACCCCACACCCCGAATTCCATTCGTGGCAGAGTATAATATACTCCCCGATCGCTGCAATATGTTGAAATCGGAAGTTTCCCTGACTGATAATCCCTATGCAGAGCAGATGATGGCACAAGAAAGTGCGATCGCTTCTTGTGATGTGTATGTTGATCCTTTACTCCAGGAGGCTGAAGCCATCTGCCGAAAAATTGGGCTGAAGTCTATGCTATCAATCCGCACATCCTATCAAGGAGAACCTAATGGTGCGATCGTTTTACATCAGTGCAGCTATTTTCGCCAGTGGACACAAGACGAAATCGAATTACTAGAAGCAGTGGCAGCTCAACTAGGTATTGCTCTAGCACAAGCTCAATTACTGGAACAAGAAACGCGCCGACGTGAAGAACTTACCTTGAAAAACTTTGCCTTGGAGCAGGCAAAACGTCACGCAGAAGCCGCAAATCGGGCAAAAAGTGAGTTTTTGGCGATGATGAGCCACGAAATTCGGACTCCAATGAATGCTGTTATTGCCATGACAGGTTTACTGCTGGATACTGACCTCACGCCTCAACAGCAAGACTTTGTGGAAACAGTCCACAGTAGCGGAGATGCTTTGCTCACCATCATCAACGACATTTTAGATTTCTCGAAAATTGAGTCGGGCAAACTGGAATTAGAAGAACAGCCTTTTGATTTAAGGGCTTGTGTGGAGCAGGCTATTTCCCTTGTCGCTCTAAAAGCTGCCCAAAAGGATATCGAATTAGTTTACCTGATCCAGCCCCAAGTTCCAACTCAGATTATCGGCGACATGACTCGTCTACGCCAAGTCTTGATGAATCTTCTCAACAATGCCATTAAATTTACTGAACACGGAGAAGTGCTACTCTCTGTGGGACTGGGGATCGGGGATCGGAGATTCAGGATCAGGAGTAATAGGGATTTGGATCAAGAAACTTCTTCCCAATCCTTAGTCCTCAATCTCCAATTCCCAATCCCCAGTACCCAATCCCCAATCCCCAGTCCCAAATCCTCCATACCTATTGAAAAAGAGCAATTTCTCTACGAAATTCAATTTGCTATTAAAGATACAGGTATTGGCATCGCACCAAATAAAATAGAGCGATTATTTCAACCTTTCACTCAGGCTGATGTCTCCATGACTAGACGGTATGGCGGCACAGGGCTGGGATTGGTAATCAGCAAGCGGCTGAGTAAGATGATGGGTGGCACTCTTTGGGTAGAAAGCCAGGGATTTGTCGGTGGCAATCCTAGCCCTAGATGGAAAAATGGAAAATTATTATCATCTCCTGACTCTTCCCAAGGTTCAACATTTTACTTCACTATTACTGCCAAAGTAGCTGCTCAGTCAGAACAACCTGAATTCAGCACTCCGCCAGTGCAGCTTGCATCCAAGCGAATCTTGATTGTGGATGACAATCTGACCAACCGCCAAATTCTTAGCTTGCAAGCAGAGTCTTGGAAGATGGAAACTTATGCTGCCAAATCTGCGAAAGAAGCTTTAGCTGAACTGGCTCAGGGAACACAGTTTGATATTGCCATTTTAGATATGCAGATGCCGGAAATGGATGGCATAACCCTAGCTCGTCAAATCCGTAAGCAATCTGGTTGTCAAAATCTGCCTTTGATGATTATGACTTCTTTGGGTAAAGTAGAAACTCCCCCTGATTTTAATGATATCCAGTTTGCTGCCTCTTTGAGTAAACCCATCAAACAGTCTCAGTTCTACGATGTTATTACCCGTATTTTGGGAAATCAGCCGATCCCAGCTAGTATTTCTCATTTTCCCCTGGTTGATCGGCATTTGGCCCATCGACTGCCACTGCGGATTCTTTTGGCAGAGGATACGGTTGTCAATCAGAAAGTTGCCCTACTGATGCTACAAAAAATAGGTTATGGAGCAGATGTCGTCACCAACGGGCTAGAAGCGATCGCAGCTTTGCAAAAACAGCCTTATGACGTAGTGTTGATGGATGTCAACATGCCAAAAATGGATGGGTTAGAAACAACTCGGAGAATCTGTCAAGAATGGGGAGTGGGTTTTCGTCCTTATATCATTGCCATAACTGCTAATGCAATGCAGGGCGATCGCCAAGTTTGTCTTGCTGCTGGTATGGATGACTACCTTAGCAAACCAATTCAGCTTCCAGAGTTAGCTCAGGCTCTCAGCAAATGTCAACCTCAAAGAAGTTCTGAATTCACTTCTATCGACAAACAAGGGAAAGTGATTTGGCCAGAATTGCAACCTTTGCCAAATATTTTACAGTCAGGGCAAAATCAGAGATTAAAAAGTGCCAATAATATTGATGCCAAAATCCTCCAATCCTTGCGGAATATGGTCAGAGGAGATCGTTTGGTATTTGCTCAACTAATTGAGTGTTATCTTACAGAAACACCGAGATTAGTGGAAGATATAAGCACAGCTATTACAAGCCAAGATGCTGAAACTGTATGGAAGACAGCCCACCAACTAAAGTCTAGCAGTGCTTCTGTTGGAGCGATCGCCTTGGCGCAGCTTTGCAAGCTGTTAGAAACACAGGGACGCAGTAGTAAATTAGAAAACAGCCTAGAATTATTTTCACAACTATATCAGGAATATGAACAAGTTAAAACTGCCTTAGAAAAAGAACTTGCGAAGGAAGCACCATGAAAGCCACTGCTCAAGAAAGCCAATCTTTAGTTCTAATTGTTGATGATGAACCTTTTATTCGCCTGATACTGCGGCATTTCTTGGAGCGGGAAGGCTATCAAATAGCGGAAGCTCAAAATGGTATAGAGGCTTTAACTGTTTTTAAGCAACTGCACCCTGATATAGTACTACTTGATGCCATAATGCCGGATCTGGATGGGTTCGAGTGTTGCACTCAGTTACAACTTCTAGATTATAGCAAGCACACTCCAGTTTTAATGATTACAGGACTTGAGGATCAAGAGTCAGTTGACCGTGCATTTGCAGTGGGAGCAATGGATTATGTTACCAAACCGATTCACTGGCCAGTTTTGCGACAACGGGTAAAACGCTTGATTGAGCAATCTCAGTTACAGCAAAAACTGGAAGCCGTGAATATGGAATTGCAGAGATTAGTTACTATCGATGGATTAACTCAAGTAGCTAATCGCCGACGGTTTGAAGAGTATTTTAACCAAGAATGGCAGCGCCTAAAACGCGAACAACATCTGCTCTCCTTGATTCTTTGCGATGTTGATTTCTTCAAATTATATAATGATACTTATGGTCATCGGGTAGGCGATCGCTGTCTTCAAGAAATCGCTCAAGCCATCAAAGACATTATTAAACGTCCTGGAGATTTAGTTGCCCGTTATGGCGGGGAAGAGTTTGCTGTAGTTTTACCTAACACAGACACCGAGGGGGCAACTCATGTTGCGGACAGAATTTGTCATGCTGTCCGAACACTAGCAATTCCTCATAAAAATTCCCAAGTTAGTCCTCATGTAACCATTAGCGTTGGGTTTACGACGGAAATTCCTCAGGCCGATTCTGACTTAGAAGAAATGATTGCCGCAGCGGATCGGGCGTTGTATCAAGCAAAGGCAGCAGGACGCGATCGCTTTGTGCAAAATATTCTACTACCCAGAAGTAAAAATTCCTGCTAGTACGCAAACTTCACACATTCCAGCCTGTTTTTAATGTATTGGTTGGTATTAGCATCTGCTTATTCTATGCCTTGAAAATGCAAACCTACCTTTAAACCATTCATCCAAGAAGGATCGATTAGATGATCGTGTTGCAGCTGACCCACAACAATAGCCGAATGAATACCGATACGTTCTGCAAAATCTAATCACATCAGTTTTAGATTTAAGCTCCGCTAATTTCCCTTCATACTCAGATGGGATCAAAAATTCCCGTGACCATTGATCTGCTTCGCTCTCTTGTTCCGATTTCAAACTTTCCCCACTGTCTCATTCATCAAGAAAAATATTTTCTTGATCATGTAGCAAAATATGTGCAGCTTCATGGAAAAAATTAAACCAGAAGCGGTCATTGGTTTTACCGTAAAGCGAAAGTTCAATCAGTGCCTTATGTGGGTTTAACCACCGTGCAACACCACTCACGTGCGCTTTCTTGATTGATGGTACTAAAACAAGCACAACCCCTGCTTCCCAGCACAACTTTTACAACTTTATCATTTTGGTAAACAAATTTGTTATTTTCCCAGATAATCTAGCATATAAACTAATCAGCAACGCTTAAAAATCTACGCCTCGTTTAAGTTCTACACCTTGATTAGCATAGTGTTTGTGGCAATAAACCTCTGAGTGGATGCTAGCCAAGTCGAAGTACGCCGGTGGGTTTTGACATCGGCCAGTAATAATGATTTCGGTGTCGCGGGGCTTGCGAAGTAAAGCTTGAACAATGGGTTCAACGGGGAGTAGTTCTAAATCAACGGTGGGATTGAGTTCATCAAGGATAATAGTTTTATACAGACCAGAGGCGATCGCAACTTTCGCAATTTCCCAACCCCGTTCGGCTTCTACATAATCTAATTCTTGCCGGGAATTTCGCCAGACGATGGCATCTCCACCGCAGCGCTGATGATCCACCACTTCTGGATATGACTGCTGCAAAGCGGCGATCGCAGCATCTTCTGTGTAGCCACTACCACCTTTAAGCCACTGCATAATCAACACACGGGTAGACCCTGGATGATTAATTCCCCTACCAATGGCCTGCAAGGCTTTGCCCAAAGCACTAGTAGACTTACCTTTACCAGCACCAGTATAAATTTCAATCCCTTCAAGTAAGAGGGCTTTGGCTGTTGGATGGTGATGAGGTTTCATTTCTGAGTGCAAATCTGCAATATCAAGCAATTTTTGCGGTGCAGCGCGTCCAGTGGCGATGATTTCTAACTCTTGGGGTTTGGATTTTAATGTCCGTACCACTTCATCTACTGGTAGCAAACCTAAATCCAAAACGGGGTTAATTTCATCCAAGACGACAACTGAATATAGGCCGCTAGCGATCGCACCTTTGGCTACATCCCAACCCCGCGTCGCCTCATCTCGATCAAAGATGGTAATTTCATCATGCCCAAAAAATTCGGCTCTCCCGGTGCGAACCTGGTCAATTAAATGGGGAAATCCGCGTTGCAAAGCGGCGATCGCACCATCTTCGTCATAATCACGTTCTGGCCCTTTTAAAAACCGCAACAGTAAAACGCGGTTAGAGTTGCTAGGCGTGTTTATCCCCAAGCCAATGGAGCGCAAAACCACCCCTAAAGCCGCTTGGGACTTACCTTTACCCACGCCATCGTAGACGTGAATTTGACCAACGAGCCGTTCCTGACGCACTTGCGCCGTGCGAATACCAATACCGTTCCTTGTCATTTCTCGAAAAGCTATAACGTGGCAGTCTTTAATCTTACCTAACGTCTTGTCTTCTCAGGTAGAGAAACTGCCCCTCTAGGGTGTCTGTGCAATGGCTAAATTAATGTATTAAAAATATCAATAACTGAATACTGGCACACCAACATAGTAAAGGACAAGAACAATGAGATAATTTCCCCCATTACCCTCACTATCCCAGTTATACTCTCTACAGTTAACCCTTACCCTTGACGATTTATGCCTGAAAATTGGATGCCTCCCAGGATTTTTCCCATTGGTGGAATTTTGTTTGACCTTTTATTTGTACTGATTGCCATCCCCATCGAAGCTTATATTTTGCACTCTCGACTAAAATTTGACAAAAAAACTAGTATTTTTTATGCCATTTCTATTAATCTGTTTTCTAGTGTAATTGGTTGGTTCATATTTTTTGTATCTGAACCAATGTTACCGATACAGGTGAAATCAGAATTAATTAACTATATGCTTTTTAATAGTTTTAAATTGCCAAGTACCCAAACTTTAATTATATTAACTGCCTGTATAATTTTCTTTGCTACCTTTTTGATGAAATTTTTCATTTTGAGAGTTTTGCTATTTTCATTACATGAACCAATTGGTAAAAAAGAAGTTAATAAAGAAGAAGAACCTCCAATATCTCAGAGACAGCAAAGGCTTCGTCTGAGCAGCGTTAACTTTCAAAATACTAATTTAGTTACGACTATATTAATAGCGAATTCTCTGAGCTATACTGCGATAACTATTATTTTATTATTTCGCTCAAAATAACAAGAAGTTACTTGTTTAATTCCGAGAAAGATTAGTGATTGAATAATCAGGTGTAGGGAATAAAATGAATACGCTACTTAACCTTATAGATGCATTTGGAATTTTTAAATTTTTGCAAGGGCTTTATGCGGGAGTCCGGAAAGTATTAGCCCCACCCAAAGCTTATTCGTGGCAGACATTTATTTATATGAGTGTTTTTTCTTGGGGACTCTCATATTTTGCTACAGGTTATATTAAAGATATCATTGCCTTTTTTGGTTGGTTATTTTTAATTGCTGGCACAGCTTGGTATACAACTGAAGATCCTTTAAGGGTTCCTGGTACTTTTATGCCAGTTGGTGCAGTAATCACTGGATTCTTAGTGAGTGTTTTTGCCTTTGGAAATCAACAGGATGTAATTACGTCAAAAACAATTGTTTTTTGGCCGACACTTTCAGCACTAATTACGGCAATACCAGAATTTATTGAAGGAAATGACACCGACGCAAAAGCTAGAATTCCTAAACCACAAGACCGCCAAAGAATCATAATTTTAGTTGCTAGTAGTATGCTGCTAAGTTGCTGGATTCAGTTTTATTTTGTGATGGATAATTGGTTACAACAATATCCTAGTTTGCAGGCAGATACTTTTAAACGTAGTACCTTTGTTGTCAGAACAGAAGAACCAGTCAAAATCCCACAAAACGGCGCTATAATTCTGGAGAAACTTCAACCAATAGTAGAAGAAGAAATAGCCGAAAAACCTTGGTCGGAAGTAGAGAAATGGCTGATCCCTAAGAAAGATCGGGAACATCGGGTAGTAACTCTGGGTAGGGAAGTAATTCAAAAAAATCTCGGTAAATATCAAGAAAAGGAACTATGGCGTGTTGAACCGCGTGTAGATAATAATAAGTCTGGATATATATTAGATTTACTAAGTATTTGGATAGGCCCGAGTTCTAACCCACGGGGCTATTACTTGAAAAAATCTTGTCGGATTAAACAACTTCCAGCAACCAGCACTTCAGGCAATAAGATTACAGTTGCAGACATTGAATGCGATCCTGGCAGTAAATTGATTCCTGGTTCACCGCTTCCACAGCAGTGAGGAGTGGGGCAGAGGAGCAGGGGGCAGGGAGCAAGGGGGAGAATAGAATTACCTCTTTCCCCTCCGCTACCTCTTCCCAATAACAAATAACAAATGACAAATGACAAATAACAAATGACTATTAACAGAATTTTTGTATTGGCAAAGAATGTTTTTCAGGAAGTGGTACGCGATCGCATCCTATATATTATTGGCTTTTATGCGCTAATACTCGCCATTGCCTTCCGTACCCTTCCTGAATTTGCAGCTACGACTGAAGACAAAATGTTTTTAGACTTTGGGATGGCAGCGATGAATGCCATCGGATTAATTATTACGATATTTATTGGTACGGGACTGGTTAATAAAGAAATTGAAAAGCGCACTATCTTGGTGTTGATTGCTAAACCTGTCAGTCGCAGCGAAATTATCGTTGGCAAATACTTGGGTTTATCCGCAGTACTAGCTGTAGTGATCGCTATAATGACAGTAATTTATCTGGTATTTCTGCAATTTGGTAATATTCCTCATCCAACAGCGAGTATTTTAATTGCTGCAATTTTCTTATTTTTGCAGTTGTCATTAATCACCGCCGTGGCTATTACCTTCGGTGTTTTTACTGCGTCTCTGCTAGCTACTATCTTAACCTTTGCGGTATATTTAATCGGCAATATTACTCAAGATTTAGTGCAACTTGGTCGTCTTAGCCGTAACCCTGGAATGGAACGTCTAACTCAAGGTTTATTTCTCATCTTGCCAGATCTATCTCGATTAGATTTAAAAAATCATGCCGTTTATGGTCTACAAGCACTACCTGATACAACTGCACTGATTCTGAATGCTGGCTATGGTTTACTTTATAGTGCTATGTTGTTAGCGATCGCTATTTTTATCTTTTCACAACGCGAATTTTAGGTATTGAGCATTGAAAATAAACAGAAAGTTCTTCCCTCCCGACCAATGACCAATAGACATCTCCAGAAACTAAATATGCGTTATCCAAAACCCTTGTAGAGACCTAGCAGTGCTACGTCTCTACATTCTTTTTCGGAGATGTCTAATGACCAATTACTAATGACAAATGACTATCTGAGGTTGCTCAATCGTGCCATCAGGCATAATAGTATCCCGGAACTTCGCATAAATCAGATTTGTCTTCCAGAGGTTTGCCTTACTCAAGTTTGCCTTGGTTAAATTAGCCCATGTCAAATCTGCACCAGTTAAATTAGCCTCAGTCAAATTAGCTTCTAGTAATTTTGCTCCTGCAAGATTTGCCCCTGTGAGATTTGCAAAACTTAAATTAGCTTCAATCAGCGATGCTTCAATTAATTTGGCTTCACTTAAGTCTGCTTCTCTCAAATCCACATCACACAAGGAAGCACCCCAAAGATTGCTACCTGTAAATTTCACGCGCCATAAAAAAGTTCCGCACAAATTTGCTCCTTTTAAATCAGCATTAGTCAAATTGGCTTCACACAAAGATGCTTCATACAAGTTAGCTTCACGTAAGTTAGCTTGCATCAAATTTGCGCCACTTAAATTAGCACGAGTCAGAACACAGCCACACAAATTTGCACCGCGCAAATCCGCTCCGATAAAGTTAATACCACTTAAATCAATTCCTTTTAGGTCAATTCCACTCAAGTCACATCCACTGAAATCTCGACGCTGAAAATATTTATTTGTGATTTGACTTAATATAAGTTCCTGCTGTTCAGCATAATTGTTCATGGTATTCACCTCTGGGTGTAATTTATCTCAAAGGTCGAGTGTGATAGTTACCGTATATTGAGAGTACACCCCAAATGAAGATTAGCTCAGTAAATAATCAAAAATAAATTGACGAAAAATCGCCAATCACCTGAAAATACGCTTTTTCAACAGTTTCTAAAACAAAAAATGCTGACATAAGTCAGGAAATATTCATACAACAAGAGTCACCAAAACAGTGCTGAGTGTTGTTAGTGGTAGCGGGGCGTTTAGCCCGTAACGAGTGCTGAGTGAAAAAGCAGAGGAGCAGAGGAGCAGAGGAGAAAAACCACGCCACTTGCGGGTGGGGCTTCAACCAAGGAAGCTAGGGAGCAAGGGAGCTATCGCGCCACTTGCGGGCGTTAGCGTAGCGGGACGAAGTACGGCTTTGAACCTTATCTTTTTCGTAAAAAAAGTAATCATCGCACGGGCTAAACGCTCCGAATTCAAAATTCAAAATGACGCTCTCTCAAATGCCGTAACCAGAGAGAGCAAGGTTTAACCCGAATTTCTCACGCTTTTGGGTGGGGAGGTGTGGGAGGTGTGGGAGGTGCTGCGTTGCACAAAGCGCTCGATATGAAGCGTTCCTCCTCATTCTCCCCACACTCCCCACACCCCCCACACCCCTCAATTTCTCGCTTGTGAGAAATCCAGGTCTAAGTATGTATATACCAGATGAGAAACTTGACGAACAAAATCCCTACCTCTGTTGTCATTGTAAGGTCTTCTCACAAAAATCCCCGCTAAGTAACGCTTGCCATTGGGCATCTCAATAATACCTGCATCCCCAATAACAAACCCAATATCCCCTGTCTTATGAGCAATCATTGCTCCCGAACCCAAACCAGCTGCCAGCAACTTTTTGTTATGGCAATGATTTAAAATGTCTATTGCCTGGGAGCGGCTCGCATCTGAAATTAACTTATGATACTGAATCAATGCTGACAATTTTACTAAATCGGCGGGACTTGTCGTATTAGTTCCCTTAAAATCTCCCAGTAAATTACGAATTACAGTATTTTTCAATCCCCAACTACCAAACCGTTGATTTAATTTTGCCTTACCACCCAAACGGTCAATAATCATGTTTGTGGCGGTATTATCGCTGATGCTAATCATTTTGTTTATGGTTTGCAGCACAGTCAACTTGGTTCCCACACGTTGATACTGCAAGTCTCCAGAGCCACTTGCAACCAAGTCTCGCCGCATTACCAGAGTGTCATTTAGTTTGACTGTGCCAGCGTCTATTTTCTCAAATAAAGCAATCAGAATTGGAAACTTAATTGTACTCGCGGCGGGAAATACTTTGTTGCCACTAATATCCAAATAGTTACCTGTCTCTAAATCCACAAAAAACATACCTGGCTTGAGAAAACTGTAACGAGCCATCAAGGCATTAATTTGAGATTTTAGTTGTAGTATTTCCTCACCTAAAGGAACTACCCCAGCAAACATAGAAGCATTGATTGGTTTAGTGAGTATATCTGGTGGACTCAGTTTATTAATAGTTGCAATATTTTCTAAAGGCGCTTTACTTTGGAATAAGAGAACTTGGCGTTTTTGCTGGAGATTAGGAGTAATGGAAATTGGTGTTTGGGAGGATTGTTCCCCAGCCCCTATTCCCCATTCCATAATTCCCGTCGCAGGCATTTTTTCAATTGATGATAGTTTTACGACCCAATGAAAGTTAGAACCTCTTCTGACTATTACACTTTGCGGAGAGACATTATAACCAGGTGCTAATTCAATTACGAGTCGGGTTGTCTGGGGGTCAAGCTGTGCTACCCGAATTTCTCGAATTGCCCAAGCATAGTTTTGTTTGGTTGTAGGGTAGTCCAAAGTAGTTCCCGATAAGTCAATGACAAGCCTTTTGGGGTTATCAATTAAAAAAACTCTCGGTTGAATACCTGAGTCAGTAGTTAGGTCAAGCTGATTATGATTGGGGTCAAAGTGCCAAGATTCTAATCGAGTTGCTCTTGCAGGAGAGGATAGGAGCAAAATACTTATTAAGCTCAATAAGAACCAGCGTAATTTCATACAGTATTGTGAGGATAATATTGAATTTACTTAGAGAGATTTTTCGGGAAGTAAATCAAATCAGAACTGATTGAGAATCATAAGCAAGAAAATATAAAATGTCAAGGATTTTAGATAGTAAATGAAAGCTGATACAGTGAATATAGATTCGGCTTTATGAAAGTCGGTATAATTAAATTCACACCCGTTAAAAAAACAGGTGGACAAAGCTTTCCCAAATTACTCTAGAAGCACCCATTAGCTTGGGATTTTACTATTGAGTATTAGTTTATTGAGAATCATTCTGTGTCTTTTTATCTGTACAGGGTGTGATTTTCTCTGCTGGTGAAAAATACTCACCTTTTTTATTTTGGATGAGTCTCATTGTGTTTTTGCTCCTATTGAGAGGGTGTGCTGAGGTTGGAATTCTGCCCATTCTTTGCATACAGCTTGGTAACATTGGAGTGGTGTAATTGGTAATTTAGTTAAATAGAAAAACTTAAATGCCCAACGACCGAGTGAGTATAATGGTGGGAGTGCGTTCGGCGTTTCGCCGTAGCGCTTCGCTATCGCCACAACATCAGCAATGAGCTGCACCTTGAGCCAAATCGTCAACAGCAATATATTGACTGCTTTCGCTGAACAGAACTAAAAAGTAAGTTTTAGGGTATTAGGCTTGGTTTAAATTCTGACCAACGCTTGCAAACTTGTTCGTAGCAATCAGGTGGAGTAATTTTTAGTTTGTGTAAAAAATTAACCTCAATCTGAGGAGAAGCTTTCAGCACCAGAAGAATATCTTGATGGAGATTGTATGTTGCGACTGCTGGGAAAATTGATGAGATCATGGATGAGTTAAGTAATTGCGAGATTGCTCCGCAACGCTGACGCGAACGCAAGTAAAACCCAATCAGATCAGAGGGGAGAAATTGAAGGATGAAGGGAACTGTATCAAGACTTGTAATAGCCAAAATTTCCTTGCCAAACACTATTGGATGGTTGCATTGACTTCCTCCCCCAACACCAATGATTCAATGCGAACCTGCTCAAGTTCTCGTCCAATCAATACTAATCGCGTTTGACGGGGTTCCTGGGGTTGCCAAAGACGATCATAAAAGTAGTCAAATCGATTACCAACACCCTGTAATACCAGACGCATGGCTTTGTTCGGAACTGCCACAAATCCCTTAATTCGATAAATTTCTTGCTGTTGCACCAATGTTTGCAAGCGTTTAACCAAGACAGACGGCTCAAATGGCTGGTCTAGCAGTAGTTGCACTGCATTAATTCCTTCATCATGTTCGTGTTCAGCTTCGGTGTCGTGGTGACTGGGACGACTATCCAAGTTGTCTTCTACCGCAGCGTTGAAACCGAGTAACAAATCACCACTGATTTTACCGTCCTGACAAGGAATGACTTTTACACCAGGGGATAAGTTCTGTTTCAGCCATTCCTGCACCCTAACTTGCGTTTGTTCGTCAACGCGATCGCTCTTAGTAAGTAATACTAGGTCAGCACAAGCAAGTTGATCTTCAAACAGCTCCTCAATGGGTGTTTCGTGTTCTAGACTAGAGTCGGCTTGTCTCTGTGCTAAGAGGGCTGCTAAATCGCCTACATATTGATTAGTTGCCAACGCTTCACAGTCCACCACAGTAATTACGCTGTCTACTGTAGCGCCTGTGCGAATCTCCGGCCAGCGAAATGCTTGCACCAATGGTTTTGGCAGTGCTAGTCCAGAGGTTTCAATCAACATACAATCAAGGCTCGCGCGTCGCTTCAGTAATTCTTGCATAGCTGGTAAGAATTCCTCTTGCACCGTACAGCACAGACAACCGTTGGTGAGTTCAACAATGTTACTGTTGGAGTCTTCTTCATCGTCACAAACTCGACAGTCACGCAAAAGTTCCCCATCAATTCCGATTTCCCCAAATTCATTTACCAAAACAGCAATGCGTCGTCCCTCATTGTTTTGCAGTAAATGGCGAATTAACGTCGTTTTGCCTGCACCTAGAAATCCTGTAATTACTGTGACGGGAATTTTTTGCATATTAAAGTATGTTGTTTGTTAATTAATCTTGCAATCACAAGAAAGAAGTTTTAACCGCAGATATCATGCAATGTTGCCAGCGTTAAAATCCAAATATTCATAACTAGCTGCGATCGCCCAAAACAAAACTTAAATTCGTTCCTAAGTACAGGATTTCACAACTTCGTAGCGAATCCTCTGCGTACCTCTGGGCTTTCCTCAGCGTCCCTCTGCGTTTAAATTTCAATCCTCAATTCGCGCAAAGCAGTACTTAGTTAAAGTTATGTCAGATTAGCTACCTAACCAAGCTTGAGGGATTTTGGTTGGCAAAGTTTCTGTCCATCAATTCTGTACTCCCGTTCCCCCGCACAGCCCGGAACATTCCAAATCGACACAACCCTGCACCAAACGCCAAACGCATCAGCAAAAGTGTCGGTACCTCGCGCACAGACTTGATGAAACCAGACAGCCCAAAACGCACTAATCCCTCTGGTCGAGCCACTCCTTGCCAAATCGAATCGAACCAAGAAGGAAGGGTTTCTTGCGTCCAGTCTGCCGTAATTACCTCCCCCTCAACTAAGGAAGTCTCTACTAAAAGCTCAGAAAAGCCCTCAATGCTGGAAAAAGCTGGATGAGACCACTGATCGAGGAGTTGCCGCATTACTGGTTTCTCCCAAAAATTTAGGGGCTTTTGGCGGTCATCCCTTTGATTCCAGTCAGCTACAACCAAGACTCCACCAGGCTTTAGCACCCGCATTAGTTCTCTAGCAAAAACGGTTTTATCTGGCATGTGGGGGCCTGCTTCAACCGACCAAACCACATCAAAACTGGCATCTGGAAACGACAATGCCATCGCATCATCGACCGCAAACTGGACGTTTAGCCCAAGAGGTGTTAACTCCTGGGCGCGTTTCACCTGCTGTGGACTGATGGTAATCCCTGTGACAGCAAACCCATAATCTCGCGCTAAAATCCGACTGCTGCCGCCAATACCACAGCCAACATCTAAGACGGTAGTACCAGCAGGTAATTTTTCTATCCCACCCCATTTAACCATTTCATGTACAAAATCAGATTTAGCAGCCAAAAAATCCTTGCTTCGTGGCGGCGAACCGTAATGACCAAGGTGAATGTGTTCCCCCCAATAAAACTCTACGATGCCGTCCAGTGTCCATTGATCGTAGGAATTGGCGACTGTGGATGAGGATTGATACTTGCGGGCAGTCAGGAAATAAGCCGCAATTCCAATTACTAAAAGCAGAAGAAAACCAATTATAGAATATAATAAAGTTGACATTTTTTTAAATGCTCCTGTACGCCTATTTGAGTCGATCTAACGGTTTACTCATTGCTGCTCGTCCCGAATCAGACCAGCGATGTCGTAACCGCCCGACGGAGGCGATTGCAATATCAATATACACGCCATTGACTACCTGTTTTTGAACAACTTCCACCTGTTAGGTAATACAGCATTTCGTTGTTGCTGTGACTATTTGCAAGCGATACTCTCATCTGGAGTAGTAATTGCGATCGCTGCATCTAAAGACACAACTTATACCGGAAATTAATTGCTTACCCTCTCATAGAAAGTCGTAATCTGTAGCATCATGATATGTGGGGCTATGAGAACGTAAAGCTGAGTAGTTGTAGAAATCTTCATAAGAATACCTATCTGTGCCTCGCAGATGTACAAAATTTACAAGTTCACTTCGGCGGGCATTCTGACTCACAAGGCAAGCCTTGATTACAGCTGCGGGACAGTGCCGGATTTACACCGGACTTTCCCCGTTTCCTCTAGCGGCTGTTCCCCACTAGAACCGAGACTCATCTGAATACTAACACAACTGCGATCTGCTTGCATAAAAATCAGCAATAACTAGCAGCCAAATTCAAATCGTGCAACGCCGCAATATTAGTCACAGGTTTAGTTCTCTGGCCTGGTTGGCGTAAGCTAATTGTCGGCTTCAAAATTAAGCTCGATGCTCATCCTCAAAGGGCGAACTTTGACATTCACAAAGTGGCTGGCATTATCACTGTAGTTTTTTTATTCTTTACTGGTTTTACAGGCTTTTGCTGGAACTTCAACGATTTGACTGAGCCGATCATTTACGCTGTCACATTCACCTCAAAACCATCCGAGCCAGTATCCAAGCCAATTCCTAGTAAATCAACCTTAGGATTGACAGAACAACTGAAAATTGCTGATGCTGCCTTACCTGGTGCTGTTACCAAAAGCATTTATTTTCCCAGTAAACCAGAAGATGCTCTACGAATTCGCATGAAGTTACCGCAGGAAAATGAAGAGTATGGGAATAGTAATGTTTATCTCGACCATTACAGTGGTGAGGTTTTGCGAGTTGATAATGCTTTAAAGATGCCATTGGGCAATCGCCTCCTCAACTCTTTTGTACCCCTGCACTACGGTACTTTTGGTGGCTTACCCACCCGTATTCTCTACGTCTTTGTAGGACTTGCACCGCTAATCTTGTTTATCTCCGGCTTTGTAATGTGGCGGTATCGCAAAAGACCTACGACTAATTTACCCACATAAACGTTCGCCCAGAGGTTCGGGAGCGCATTCAAACTCTTAATTAGAATCACTCACTTGGAATTCATAGAGTGTGCGTAAGTCCTAGTACAGAATAGTATACAAAATATCTGGCAAATGCTCGCTTGAAGGCGATCGCTTACCATCTGACGTAGCCAATCGTGAATTATTATGCTATATTAAGCGTAGTCGTTATGAGTTCGTATATTTTCATGACTAACCCAACTGTAGAAAACTTGGTAATTATCGGTTCTGGGCCAGCAGGCTACACAGCCGCCATCTATGCCGGACGCGCTAACCTGAAACCCGTGGTATTTGAAGGTTTCCAAGCCGGGGGATTACCTGGTGGGCAACTAATGACAACGACGGAAGTTGAGAACTTTCCAGGATTTCCCCAAGGGATTACCGGGCCGGAATTGATGGATCAGATGAAGGCACAGGCGGAGCGCTGGGGGGCTGAACTATATACTGAAGATGTTATATCAGTTGACTTGAGTCAGCATCCCTTTACAGTGCGATCGCAAGAAAGGGAAATAAAAACCAACAGCATCGTCATTGCTACTGGTGCAACAGCAAAGCGTTTGGGTTTACCCAGCGAACATGAATTTTGGAGTCGGGGTATTTCCGCTTGTGCAATTTGCGATGGTGCAACACCAATTTTTCACGGTGCAGAATTAGCTGTAATTGGTGCTGGCGACTCGGCGGCGGAAGAGTCAATTTACCTCACCAAATACGGTTCTAAGGTAAATATGTTAGTACGCACCGATAAAATGCGAGCTTCTAAAGCCATGCAAGACAGGGTTTTGAGCAACCCGAAAATCCAGGTGCATTGGAATACAGAAGCCGTGGATATCTTCGGTAGCGATCGCATGGAAGGGGTGAAAATCCGCAATACTAAAACTGGTGAAGAGAGTCAACTGCACGCTAAGGGTTTATTCTACGCCGTTGGTCACAGTCCCAATACCTCTTTATTTAAAGGGCAATTAGAACTAGATGAGGTAGGTTACGTTGTCACCAAGCACGGTACTGTGGAAACCAGTGTAGAAGGCGTTTTTGCTGCTGGCGACGTACAAGATCATGAGTTTCGGCAAGCAATTACGGCTGCGGGTACTGGTTGTATGGCGGCGATGTTAGCAGAACGCTGGTTGTCATCCAGTGGTTTGATTCAAGAATTCCATCAACAGCCAGAAACGGCGGTTAATGAATTAGAACATCAGCCAGCCAAAAAGACTGAAGCCGAGGAAGAAGCGGGATTTAACTTAGATGGGACACGCCATGAGGGAGGTTATGCTTTACGGAAATTGTTCCATGAAAGCGATCGCTTACTCCTTGTTAAATACGTCTCTCCTGGTTGCGGCCCTTGTCATACCCTGAAGCCAATTTTAAATAAAGTGGTGGATGAATTTGACAGCAAAATTCACTTTGTCGAAATTGACATCGACAAAGACCGAGATATTGCTGAAAATGCTGGTGTGACAGGAACGCCAACGGTTCAATTGTTCAAAAACAAGGAACTGGTGAAGGAAGTCAAAGGCGTGAAGCAAAAGAGCGAATACCGCCAGTTGATTGAAAGTAATCTTTAGGGAATGGGGAATGGGGCATGGGGCATGGGGATGAGGGATAAATAACCAATGCCTTCAGGAGTGCTGTTAGCGGTAGCGGGGCGTTTAGGCCGTGCTGAGTAGGGAATCTAATTTCTTTACTCAGCACTCGGGACTCGGGACTCGGAACTGTTTTGCCCAATGCCCAAGACTGTTAGCTTTAATAAGTTAGGCAATAGCATATCCTGTGTGTTGCCTAACATTTGGCGGGTGAAATCCCAAGACAATTTTATCTTTAGGAATTCCGGCTGCTATTAATTCGTAGGTTACACCATCTTCTGTGTCATCCCGTGGCAAAAATAAGGCTTGAAGAAGAATTCAGAAGTCAGAATGGGCTAGGCCCGCTGCGCTATCCGCTTTTTCGGTCAAAATTCATTCTGACTTCTGACTACTGAATTCTGTTCGATAATTTCACCTCTAACTCAGTCAAGCTCTGTATTTATCGTAAATTAGTCGGACTTTCATTGAGGATGTTTACGCAATCCCCGAGCTAATATGTAAAATGGTCAGCGTATCAAGCTTTGCTCCAAGAGATCGCTTTATGGCCATTACAAAACGGCGACTACCGACATTTTTAGAGTTTGGCAAAAGTCCCAATCTTTCCCAAAAACTCATGCTCATCGGGTTAGCCATTACCCTATTTTTCATCTTCCTGGCATTCTTCGCTCCCGTATTGCAGGCTTGGGGATGGCTGCAAAACCCGAAAGATTTTCTCTCTAATCCAATTCACGAGCCACCCTCAGCAAAACATTGGTTTGGTACTAGTCGCCTGGGTTATGATGTGTTCTCCCGGACATTATTCGGCGCTCAAGCTGCTTTGCAAGTGGTAATTTTGGCAACGGCGCTGAGTATGATTATCGGTGTGCCTTTGGGGATGCTGAGTGGGTATCTTGGCGGGAAATTGGATAAAGTGTTGCTGTTTATTATGGATAGCATCTACACTCTACCAGGGTTACTGCTGTCTGTGACGCTGGCATTTGTGGTAGGGCGTGGGATATTAAATGCAGCGATCGCGATTAGCATTGCCTACATTCCCCAATATTACCGCGTTGTTCGCAACCACACCGTCAGCGTGAAAACGGAAGTGTTCATCGAAGCTGCTCAAGCAATGGGCGCTTCTACTTGGGTTGTGCTTTCTCGTTATCTGTTTTTCAACGTCATTCAAAGCGTACCCGTTCTATTTACACTCAACGCCGCTGATGCGATTTTGGTGTTGGGCGGTTTGGGCTTTTTGGGGCTAGGACTTCCTGAAGAAGTGGCAGAATGGGGACATGATTTAAAACAAGCCCTAGAAGCTCTACCTACTGGCATTTGGTGGACTACGCTTTTCCCTGGTTTAACGATGACATTTATGGTGGTAGGGTTATCACTACTTGGTGAAGGGTTAAATGAATTTGTCAATCCCCGATTACGAAGAGAAAATAGAATCCGAAAGTAGTCATTGGTCATTAGTCATTAGCAAAAGACGGAGGACAAATGACAAAGGACAAAGGACAAATAAACAATAGAGAGATTTGTATGAAAGATAATTTAACGTTAATTGCTGCCGCTACTGGCGGGTTTATCCTTTCTGTTGCCCTTGCTGGTATTTTACGAGGTGCGCCAATTACAGCTTGGCAGGAGCAATCGAATTTTCGTATCATGACTGTTGCTGATTTACAGAGAGCAGAGTTGAAAGCCCCACGTCTTAATATCGGTGATGAAAACGACTCGCATTCAATAAAATAGAAAAATTAGAATTTTTTCGCGCCAAGATGCTAAGTATAGATTTGCGGAAAATAATGGCGAATTGAGGGGTGAAATTTAAACGCAGAGGAGCGCAGAGGGTACGCAAAGGTTTATGGCTTGGTGTGAGGTTTTAAAGTGGTGAGTTCTCAAGTAATTGGCATTGATGTGGGAGGAACAGCAATTAAGCTGGGGCGTTTTGCAGTTGATGGTGCTTGTCTGGAATCTTTGACTGTGGTATCTCCCCAGCCGACAACGCCGGAGGCGGTGCTGACGGTGATGGTAGATGCGATCGCACAAATTGATCCAGATAATCAAGCTGTTGCGATTGGTGTTGGTACTCCTGGCCCATCCGATGCCGCAGGACGCATTGCTAAAATCGCCATTAACTTACCTGGATGGATCGATGTACCTTTAGCAGACTGGTTAGAAGCTAAAACTGGCAAGCCAACTGCGATCGCTAACGATGCTAATTGCGCTCTTTTAGGAGAAGCTTGGCTGGGAGCCGGTCGCCACTTTCAAAATCTGATTCTGCTAACTTTAGGTACTGGGGTTGGTGGCGCAATTATCCTCGATGGCAAACTATTTATTGGACATCAAGGAGCCGCCGGAGAATTGGGTTTAATTTCATTAAATCCTGATGGCCCAATTTGTAATAGTGGCAATCGAGGCTCTTTGGAACAATATGCCTGTGCGACTGCAATTCGCCGCCGCACTCTCAAAGAACCCATCGAATTGGGTTTTCTTGCCCAACAAGGAGATGCCATAGCATTGACTTTTTGGCAAGAGTATGGTAAATACTTGGGAATTGGTCTGACGAGTTTGATTTATGTACTCACACCGCAAGCGATCGTGATTGGTGGTGGTATCAGTGGCAGCTTTGAGTTTTTCTTACCAGGTGTGAAGGCAGAAATTGAGAAGCGAGTGCAGCCTTTATCACGAGTGGATTTACAAATATTGCCAGCGGAGTTAGGCAATTTTGCGGGGATGGTAGGTGCAGCAAAGTTGGCATGGCAACGCTATTCGGAATGTTAGATTATGGTTCAAACAATCCCAGCTAGAGATATAAGTCTTTATGAATTAGAAGAAAAATTTGGTTTGCAACTTGCTACAGACATTAACCTCTTTCCAGAATGGACAGAAAATTTACCAACTCTGACTGATGGTGAACAGCAAGCAATCGCACGAGTCAAAAGCAACTATTTAAACTTGAATAAGCACCGTCTGATGTCAGAAGAGGCGGTAAAGATGGTAGTGCGATCTCCTTTACTCGATTTAGCTGGGTTTTATCAACCTCCTTTTGAGATTGAAACCGAGACTTCTGTGGAGATTTCTGCCGAAGACGAAAGCTTTCTCGTTAAAGGAAACATTGATGTTCTTGTCATCCAAAAACGTTTTTGGGTACTTGTCATCGAATCTAAAAGCAGTAAATTTGATGTGATGACAGCCCTACCTCAAGCACTCGCTTATATGCTTGATCGTCCAAATCCTGCACAACCGATTTTTGGTTTACTAATCAACGGGAGAGAATTTGTTTTTGTCAAATTGATTCAACAAGAACATCCTTGGTATGCCCGATCTGATGCGCTATCAATTGAACGTGATTCAGAACTACACCAAGTACTCACTATATTGAAGCGCCTTGGAGAATTAATTGTGCTTTTACCCACTGAGAACTAGTGGTGTTAGCGAAGCGATCGCAAGTTAGATCAACAAAAAAGTGATGGATCTAAATCCCCCACTGGTGTAGCGGTAGCAAGTCAGCGTACTCCTACCAAGAAGCAAGAGTGTCTTGATTCTGAATTCTTCTTCAATTGCTTCTCCCCGTGGTGGATAGCCCTTCTACAATCAGAGATGGAGTGTAACAAGAACCATTCCAATCACCATCATTGCCCAGTGTCACCAATTGCTTCAGGGCTGTGTAGACATTACCTGCAACCATCGTATCTTTCACGCGCCCAATTACCTGACCATTTTGGACGCGGTAGCCTAAATCAACGTTGATCGAAAAATCTCCAGAAATACTGCCGCCACCACCCAGCATTTGATCCACAATTAAGCCATCATCTAGTTGTTTAATCAAATCTGGTAGTGATGCCGAACCTGGCTGGATGAGAAAATTAAATAAACCAGGGGTGGGATAGCTGCCTAAACCAGGGCGAAAACCATTTCCGGTGGTGTCAGTACCGAGTTGGCGTCCGGTGGTGCGATCGCCATAGAAATGCTGTAAAATCCCATTTTGGATAAATACTAAAGATTGAGTCGGAGTACCTTCATCATCGAAAGGGCAACTGTAAGGGCCAGCTTCCGGATCTTGGTAGAGGGTGAGGCTGGGTGCAACTACTGCCTTACCCCGATGTTCTGCCCAAGGGGAAGCTACTTCTAAGACTCGCTTGCCATTCAACGCTGCTTGCACAGTACCCCAAAGCATATCGGCAGCTTTAGAAGTGAACAAAACCGGGATGCGACCAGTCGGAGGTGAGATATTTTCTCTAGCCCAAATTAACCGTTGTAAAATTTGGTTAGCTAATCTCTTCGGGTCGAGTTCTCCCCGCTGAGTTTGTCCATCGGCAACATTCAAAAAATCATCACCACGCACCCATTCAGCGGATACATAGCAACTGAGGGTAGTGTCGGTATAGTGACAATCTAAACCTTTAGTATTGACTAATCTAGTGGTTTCAATATCACATTCCCAGTCACCATTGCACACAATATCGGGATAGGAATCACGGATGAGTGCGATCGCTTCTTTGCCCCAATCTACCAAAACCTCTATGGGCACACTTTCCCCTAAATCTGGGTAGGAGGGCTGAAAGTTAGAGCCTAATTCTACTGGTTCCGGTTGATTAAGTTGACTTAGTGCCAGAGCTTTTTCCACCATAACTTCGGCCGTGACAAAACCGTAAGCTACCGTGAGTCCCGGACGCCCGTTTTGCCAAAGCCGTAGTGCTGTACCTTCAGATTGGTTGGTTTCTAGCTGTTTGAGTCGGTTTGCCTCAAAAAACACTGGACGAGAAAGCGATCGCGACTGATACACCTCAGCTGCTTCTGCTCCAGATTTTATAGCTAGTTCCAGCAGCTGTTCTGCTAGTGTATCTTGTGACAAATTTTCAGAACCCATGACCCTTAGTGAATTGTGGATTTTGAACCGCATATCAACGCTGTCCAAGAAAGTCTGAATCGCCAAAAGCCGACGATTAGACTTTCCGCTGATAAACGCAGATAACCATCCAAAAATCATCAGCATGTTTCAGCAGTTGCGTTGAAACCACAGATCAACACTGATGGACGCAGTTAATTATCCCAAATCATTGCCATGTCTCAACGTTTCTAGTCATTAGTCATTAGTCATTGGGCATGGGGTATGGGGCATGGGGCATGGGGATTGGGGATTGGGGACTGGGGAGACAAGGAGAATAACCATGACCAATGACCAATGACCAATGCCCAATGCCCAATCCCCATTTTCAAAGATTAACCTCTTGCAACAGCCAAAAACCAGCAAAAGATTGGGCTTTGGGATCAGACTGTACACCGATAAAATGCACTCCGTTAGCTTTTTGCTTGGCTTCTTCAAAACCTTTGGCTTCTGCTAAAATCTGAGGTTTTTTGATATTTGCTACAATCCAGCTTTCAGTGACACCAGTTTCTAACAGCAATCTCGCCTCTTCACTGGTATCAAATCTTATGAAAGCCAATTCCAAACCAGACATCCAACCTGCTAAGGGCAAGGCTCTTGGTGAGAAAATTAAAATACCAGGAATACGAGCTTCGGGTGACACTTGCACCAACTCTAAAGGAAAAGCTTCACCAAAGCCAATTTCCCACTCTGGCATTTCTGCCAAATCCGCAGCATCTAAGGTGACAAATACCCACTGCTGTCCTTCCAAAGCATCTGGTAAACGTTGCGGCAAAGGTTTCTCCAGGCGGACTGAGGGATTAGTCCCCCCTTGATACCCTGGTTCTTGGGGATAGACTTCCTTCATCCGGTGTTCTAACCATTGGTTGAGAACTAAGGTTCGGCGGCTAGGCTGGGCGGGAATGCCCAAATCTTGGCAGGCTTTAGTAATCATATTGTTCATTTGGCGGCGGAAAAAGCGGATTTTAATTGGTGCTTTTCCAGCTTGGTTAATAGCCTCCTGCAATGCTGTCCGTAACCAGCCCGAATTTACCTGGGTACTGGGACAATATTGAGCATAACGAAACAAAGAATCAGCTTTTGCGCCGATATCCAAGGGGCTTTCGCAGACTAAGACTTCCCAAACTTTTTTTTGGTTAGCGTCCAAAATCGGACGAGAGTAAAAATCGATTTCCCAAATACTGCCCATGTTTTGCGGTAAAAATCTGGCTGTTATGTTTTCCTGATATGTTGATCATACGAGTCTTGGGGCAGCATTTGGCATCGGGAATTGGGAATTGGGAGTGGGGAGTGGGGGATGAATGGAGTTCTGAGGTGTTTACAAAAGTGTGCAGCTTAAGTTTCTTGAGGTGAAGAATTAATTCGCTTTTGCAATTCTGCTTCAAACTCCTCATCGGTGGTGCAAAGCACACCGGGGCGAGAGCGAATAATGTTCAAATAGTGCTGAAATGCATCTTCATCTTGAGGATTCCGCCGCACATAATCACGTAATTCTTGTTCTGTGAGTGATTTATAATTTGATGCAGTCATTCGATTAGTACCTCTCCGGTTGGAAGTATCTCTATTTGTATTGTGTCTCCAACTAGCATAACTATTCGATTGGTGCGAGAGTCCAAGCGAACTAAGTACAACATTTCATTAATTCATAGCGAATAGGACTAAAATAAACTTTGCGCTCCTCTGCGTTTACCTCTGTGTTCCTCTGCGTTTAAAAAAGTTACGAACTTATGCAAAGCTGTACTAAGTTAATCGGTAGCAGTAGTGCGGTGACTCTTACTGATCTTTGGTAGAGCGATTTTAACTGCTCTGGTGTTGGTTCCAATTTCACCTCTATACTCAGTTATCTAGGTTCTGAATCCAAGGCTTGGATTCCACTTTAAAATTTGGCGTTGCTGAATTCCTCCTCCCCCTGATCGTAAATTAAAGGGTTTAAGAACCTGCAATCTACATTTAGCACCCATTTCAGTCGGGGTTTAAATCCCCGTCTGAAATGTCTTTAATTTTGAATTTTGAATTTTGAATTGTTAACCCTCATTCCATCGACTCAGATTCACTACTTGGCGTTGCTGCTAGTTCTGGCAGGTACAATCTATCTTCACTAGCATCATACTCAAACAATTCGGCATAACGCCCCCAATCTACGGCTGTGGCAAATTGCCGCTCGGCTTCTTCATGGGGATAGTATTCATCAAGTAAATCGATAAAGAAATCCGCTCGCATTGAGCGATTCCGTTTTTCCCGCAATGTCTGCACCATGCTAACTACGACTGGCACATTTGATAGCACCTGCTGCCGGAATAGATCTTTACTACGAAGAATAGTTGTAGTTGCAAAATCTTGTCCAATCTCAGTAAGAAAGACATCCCCTTGTGCAACCTCAGCAAAGCCCAACATCACGGTTGCATCAAGCATTGGTAGGAGATCGTCAACGGCTAGCCGGATTCGTTCTGCCAAACGGGGAATATCATCTTTGCCCTCTGGTTGATCGACAATTAACTCCAATAGACCGCTAATACCACCGACTCTGACATGAGGCAGGGGTTTGGCATAAGGTGATTCTTGGATTGCACCAGGCGATCGCGATACTTCTATAGTAGTTGATGTGGTTGCTGTAACTGCCCCAGTTACTTCCACGTCTGGGTTAGTCATCACCGTGTAGATATAATCTATCAGTGATTTGAAGCGGATACTGGTGCGGTCATGAGGCCGCGGCATATCAATCACCACCTCACCGCGAATATACCCCGGATTTGATCCCAAGATAATTACCCGATCTGCCAGAAACAGGGCTTCTTCAATGTTGTGGGTGACAATCAAAATGCTTTTGGATGGAAATGTGCCAGCATTCCATAAATCATCAATTTCCCCCCGCAGGTTCTCAGCCGTCAATACATCGAGGGCGCTGAATGGCTCATCCATAAATAGTACTTGTGGCTCCAGCACAAATGCCCTGGCAAAGCCAACCCGCTGTCTCATTCCCCCAGACAACTCTTTAGGATAGGCACTTTCAAAACCATCTAAACCTACTAAGTCAATGGCTTTAAGCGCTCGTTGTCGTCGTTCATCGCGACCAACACCTTGGGCGTCTAGCCCTAACTCGACGTTTTCTTGTACTGTCAGCCAGGGCAGCAGCGCAAAGCTTTGAAATACCATTGCGACACCAGGGTTAGCACCTTGCAGGCGTTTACCATTGCTGATTACCCTACCTTCACTTGGTGGAATTAAGCCTGCCATAATCCGCAGTAAGGTACTTTTACCGCTGCCACTACGCCCCAGTAATGCTACTACTTCACCCGCAGCTACCGTCAGATTAATGTTGCGGAGAACCTTAAATTCCCCTTTGCCCTCTGGTAGTGGAAAACTCTTATTGACCTGTTCGACAGCAATTAGTACGTTATTAGTAACTTGGGTAGAAGTCATGCTTGCTCCTCTAGCGAGCGATGGTTTAGAGATGGTATTTGGTTTCTGCTAGCTCATACAATCGTCGCCAAAAAACTCTGTTCAGCCCAACAACGAATAGGCTCATCATTCCAATCCCCAGGGTAATCCGAGGCCAGTCACCTGCTCCGGTGGCGTGAGCAATATATGCTCCCAATCCGCTGGCAGTCAGGGTAGTTGACCCCCAAGCGACAACCTCAGAGACAATACTGGCGTTCCATGCGCCACCAGTGGCAGTGACACCACCTGTTACCCAGGCGGAGAAGATGCCGGGAATGATTAACTTGCGCCACAGTAGCCAACCACGCAAATCGAGGCTGGTTGCCATCTCGCGCAAATCTGTTGGGACGCTCATCGCTCCAGCAATGGAGTTGAAGAGGATGTACCACTGGGCGCCCAGGGACATCAACAGAATACTACCCCAATCAATGCTGATATGGGAACGGATAAAAAAGAGGGTAGCGAAGGGAAAGATAAAGTTTGCTGGAAATGAAGCCAGGAATTGCACCACAGGTTGCAACAAAGTTGCTAGTCGGGGATTAAACCCAATGGCTACTCCAACGGGTGTCCAAACTAGAGTTGAAAATACTAGCAATACCAGCACACGTAACAGAGTGAGTAATCCCAGCCCAAAGGTTTTGATGACTTCACTCAGTCCCACAGTTGTGAAAATGAAGTGTAACCCGACAACCAACAGCCCACCAATTACAACCAGTAAGATCAAGTTGTAGAGGCGATCGCCCATTGCTTGCCCACCAGTCTCTACAACACGGGGAGTTCGCGGTGGTGTTAGCAATGAGAGAATACGGTTGATAGCTTCACCCCAAGGAGCTAACACCCGCCCCAGCAGATGAGGAATTCGGGCTGCTTTTAGCAGATCGTAGACCCAGGATTCGGGCGCTTGGGCTGCGGCACTCTGTTCCAAGCGGAACTTATCTGCCCAAGCGACTAACGGCCGCCAAAATAGTTGATTTACTAGGATAATTACGATAGCGATCGCCAATAGCGCCCAACCCAAGGCAGGTAAATTCTCGGCGGCAACTGCGGCTGCTACGTAGGAGCCAATTCCCGGTAGAGTGTATTGCTGGTTGAGTACGCTGATCGCTTCACTCGCAGCTACAAAAAACCAGCCACCTCCAAAACTCATCATTGCATTCCAAAGCAGCCCAATCATGGCCGTAGGAAATTCTAGTTTGGTGAACCGCTGCCATCCCGACAACCGATAAAGCCTGACGGCCTCATCCAGTTCCGGTGGTAGTGTTCTCAGTGAGTGGTAGAACGAAAAGGTCATGTTCCAGACCTGGCTGGTGAAAATCGCAAAAATTGATGCTGCCTCTAGTCCTAATAGGCTTCCAGGAAACAGGGCAATAAAACCTGTAACCGTGATGGATAAAAAGCCTAGTACTGGAACCGACTGCAAGATATCGAGTAGCGGAATCAGAACTCGTTCAGCCCGGCGGCTTTTGGCAGCAATGTAACCATAAATTAAAGTGAACAGCGTTGAGTAAAACAGGGCAATAAACATTCGCAGGGTTGAGCGCCCCGCGTAATAGGGGAGATTACGCGGGTCAAGACTGATGCCTGGCACTACATCTGGTGGTACAAAGCTCACCAATGTTCCAGCACCGACACGTGCAATCAACGCCAGCAGCACTAATGTGCCAAGGATGAGGGCAATATCAGCCAGGCCAAAAGGGAACCGTCGGAGTGCCTCAGGGGAAGGAAAAGTTTGCTTCAGCATTTAACGATAATTAGAGGGCCGGCATACCTTTTTTGAGCTAATAATACATTACTGCCCCCCGTGTACAACGGCAAATAATCTCGTATCTGGTGAATTAACTCTGCTGCGATCGCTAACTAAGTAGTTTATGTTTTAGTGTATTACAGTTGAGATTGCACAGTTTTCTAGGCATTAAATTGACATTTTGACTACTGTCAATCAACCCTCATTTTCCCCGATTGATCCAAACGCCTCTCAATCCAGCTGCTTTAGCTGCATGATAGTCTTCTACAATGCTATCGCCAATATGCCATGCGGCCTCTGGGGAACATTTATGTTTATCTAAAGCAATAGCAAAAATTTGAGGATCGGGTTTAGCTGCACGCACCTGGGTAGAAATGGTGACGGAGGTAAAAAACTCTCTCAATCCCAAACTTTGCAATACTGAATAAATCCGAGAATCAAAATTGGACAGCACCCCCAAGCTAACTCCCAAGCGCCGCCAGTTGATTAAAGCAGGTAAGACATCGGGATAGACAAACCACGGTTCGCCAGTGCCAAAGTGAATGTAAAGTTCGCTAAAAAAAGCCGAAAAGTCAGAAAATTCCTTGAGAACACCTGCATTTTCAAAAGTATTCAGGGCAATTATCCGCCACCAATCAAACTCGCGCTGGGGAATATCTTGCAGTTCCGCATCTGGAAATATCGGTGGCGGCGCTGATTTAAAGCTTTGGCTGAAGGCTGTATTTAATGTTTCGGCTGAAACTATAACGCCAAATTCTTGGGCTATCTGACTATAAACTTCACCCACACTACCTTTGACATCAAAGAGTGTACCCACAGCATCTAAAAAAATAACTTTCGGTTGTTCCATCAATGTTGAATTTTAGATTTTGGCTTGTTAGAAAGTTTCTGTGGGTAGAGTCTAACATCTGCTAAGTAGGTTGGCGAAAATAAAGCAAATCATCGTAAATGTCTTGGAATGTCTTGGTTCTTCACCAATGCCCAACCTTAAGTTAGTGAGAAAGTGTTTCGATGATCGGACGGACTAGCCAATTAAAACCAACTTTAAGCTGATGGTCTAAAGTTGGTAGTCTGTATAAATAGGCAGCACGGCGGGCGACGTATGCCAATGGACCATCTAGTTTAATTCCTAAACCAGTGAGAGTAGCATTGTCTATTCCTAGTGCCATCATTTCTCCTAACTGTTGGTAATGGAAGGGAAGAAGAGGGCGATTAGTCAGAGTTGCCCAGATATTCCAAGCAGTATAATCAGCTTGTTGGAAAGCCGCTTGTGCGGTAGCGGGTACTTGCTGTCCTTCAGTATCATGACAGTCTGCTAAATCTCCCAAGGCAAAGATTTCTGGATGATCAATAACTTGCAGGTTAGGTGTGGTGCTGATTTGACCACGCTGGTTTTGCTTGAGAGAAAGAGATTTGACTACGGGCGCAACCCTAGTTCCTACAGTCCAAATTACCAAATCTACGGGAATCGTATCTAACTGGTTTTTGTACTCTAGGGAAATGGAATTTTGCTCTATAGATTCGACTTTGGTTTCTAAGTCAAGAAACACGCCACGGGCTTCTATTGCTTTTTTTGCTGCTTCCCGATTAAACTCTGGGGAAGTTCGTAAGATTTGGTCAGCGATTTCAACGATCCGAAAGCGTCCTCTTTCGCCTAGTCTGTCGGCTAATTTACAGGCTAACTCTACACCACTGTAGCCAGCCCCAACGATCGCTACTCGAATTTTATCAGCATCGGATTCTTCTAAAAATCGCAGGCGTTCTTCTAAACGATAGGCATCAGAGATTGTGCGGAATGTATAGGCATAAGCTGCTGTACCAGGTACTAAATCTAGCGGTGTCTCACCTCCTAGCGCCAGCACTAATCGGTCGTAAGGGATTTCTGGCCCTTCTTGGATATTTACCCGTTGCTGGTCGATGTCAATTCCAGACACAACCCCTTGATAGAAACGTATACCAGTGCCTTGTAAAAGTTCTTCAAAGGGTGGGGCAATTTCCCAAGTTTGCAGTTCGCCAGTGAGTAATTCGTAAAGTAAAGGAGAGAATAGGAAGCGATCGCTTTGATCTACCAAAACAATTTCAGGTTTTTGCGTAGATTCCCAAGGTAATTGACTTAAGCGCAGGGCTGTGTATAGACCACCAAAGCCTCCGCCAAGGATACAAATTCTAGAAGTTTGTTGAGTCATCTATTCTATACTATGGGACAGTCAATACTAGTTGGATAACTAACTTCAGGGTAACTGAAACGGAAAGACCTGGGTGAGATGGTCAACCCAGAATTAGGCATTACTCACTCCAGCTTAGATAAAAGAGTTCCCCAGTCAATTACAGGCGGTCTTTGTCCTTGGTTGATTATTTCAAAAACTTTCCTAGAACTACTTGGCTGAAAAAGGCATTCCACAGAAGCGCTGGCTACGTCAATCCGGCTGGTATCACCCGAAAGTTGATCGCCAGTGCCTACGATTACGCCGTATTTACCCCCTGTTTTTGCCTTCAGGAGGGTATTAAGGTCGTATGAGGTATAGGGCCCGTCTATAAGCCGTCCTGGGCGGATAATGGTGTAGGGTAATCCTGAATTAATAATGGACTCCTCACCCTTTTGTTTGGCATCTAACACGCCAAAGGCATTAAGAATACTAAAAGGAAACTGATTTTTACGGAGAATTCCACAAGAAGAAACGAAAACGAATCGCTTCAAATTCCGGGGTGCTGCTGCCACTAAATTGCTGACACCTTGGGCATCAACCTTTGCCGGACTATTCTTTGCTTTTGCTTCACTAGATTTGGGGTTAAGGAAAGTGATTCCCCATTCAATCAAGTTCGGGGGTTGGTCAAACTCCCAGCGCGCAGAGGGAAAGGCAGTAGTTCCAGTACAATTTATGATGTGGGTAACATTTTGGGTTGCAGCTGGCAGTGTCGCTGGCTGGCGAATGTCACCAACAGCAATTTCCACTCTCTGGTTAAACATCTCTTCAGCTTTTACGGCATTGCGTGTCAAGACACGAACTTTCAAGCCTTTCTCTAGCAACTTGCCTACCACCAGTTGCCCTACTCCGCCAGTAGCACCAGCAACTAGTACCAAATCTTCAACTGAAGTCACGTCGCTTCGCTCCGAATTCAAAATCTTAGTCTATTGTTAATCTACTGAAAAAATGCGTCGGGCAGTATTCCTAAGTGCTGAGTAATGAGTGCTGAGTAAAAATACCAGTCACCAGTCCCCAGTCATTCTTTCATCCTGGATCTTTGCAATGTATTTCATCACCAGGACAGGGTGCAGAATTTGTAATTGCAATCCCGATTCGAGTCGCAAAATCAGCACAATCATCAATTGGCGATCGCCATAAGCTAAATGACATCTAGTTTGCATATCTAAAATTTATATAGCTCTTGTGGGATGCGTCGAAAAACCCGTTTTAATTATGCAAGTTAAAAGTCGAACAGCTTACCTATCAGTAATATCTAAAGATTTTTGATATTAGTTCTCTAGATAGATCAGAAATTTTGCAGGCAAACTTTAATATAAAGTAAGTCAAAAACAAACAAAGCCGATCCTCAAAGAAGGAGAAATTCTATGACTAACATTATTGCTTGGCTGGTTTTGGGTTTAATTGCAGGTGCATTAGCTAAGTTATTTTATCCCGGTACCCAAGGTGGTGGTATTCTCTCCACCATTGTATTAGGAATCCTTGGAGCCGTATTCGGGGGTTATTTGGGTCAAGTATTGCTAGGAAGTAGTTCAGCCGCCGCCGCATCTGTAGGAGCTTTATCTCTGGGAAGCATTTTATTTTCTGTGATTGGGGCGATGATACTGATTTTCCTTTGGGGTTTACTGACTCGTCGAGCTGTGTAATTACCTCAAGTTAGCTAACAGTTTTGGGAATCACTTCTAGCTGCAATAAACCGATAAAATGACACTAGAAAAAGAGCGAAGAACTGTAGGAGTTTTCGCTGGGTATTCCGATGCACAATTGGTACTTCAGGAGTTAAAAGCTGCTAATTTTCCAATGCACAAAGTTTCTGTTGTTGCACGGAATACAGAAAAACAAAGTGATATTGCTGGTGTTAAAATTAGAGAACACACTAGCAATACATCCTCAGGAGATGCTACTGGAGCCGTTACTGGTGCTGATTTAGATGGTCTTACTGGCTTATTGGTCGGTTTAGTACTCTTGGTAATTCCTGGTATCGGTCCAGTCATCTTAGCCGGAACAGAAGTAACTGCGATCGCTACCACTTTAGCAGGTGGTTTGCCTGCTTTGTTGCTAAGTTTGGGAATCGCTGAAAAGCAAGCACAGGGTTATAGCGATCTTGTCTGCAAAGGTTACTATTTAGTGATAGTAACTGGCATAGAGATAGAAATTCGCATTGCTAAGAGGATTTTTAATCGTCGTGATATTCAACAGTGGGGGGCTTATGAGCCATACTCTACCCCAAATAGTCGCTATAAACACGCACTTGGTATTTTTTATACGTGCCAAGATGCGGAAAAAGCACTTACTGAACTGAGAACTGCGGGCTTTCCAATGAGTCAAATATCGATAGTTACTAAAAATACAAGCAGTCTAGATGGTATTTCGGAGGTAAACATCAGCAGTTCCCAGGATAAATACGCTGTTTTAGGAATTTCTGACGATCTAGCCAGGTATTATGAGCATCATCTGACCCTGGAGCATTACCTCGTAGTCCTAAAAAGCACTGATATATACGTAGCTGGTGCAAGAGCTATTTTAGAGAGTAACAAGATTCAACATTTTACTATCTATAGCCCATCTGAACTTGATGCGACTAGAAGCGATCGCCAGATTATGACAAATTTATAATTCAACGTCAAGTTAATATCAAGAGGCTTCGGTAAATATCGCGATTGTGTGTATTCCTGAAAATTTATTAGCCAAGTAATACACTTGTTCTATAAATCATCTACTCATAAGAGTATTGGTTGCCTTTTGAAACCTTAACTTTCTACCAGAAAACTGCTTGCGATCGCCAAGGTATCAGTTTAACTGTGTATTGATGTACAATGGCGTTGATGTGATATTCAACCGCGAAAGCTACTATATTTAGCGTTTCTAGAAATTGTGTTTTCATAAACTTAATTTTCATTATTCGGCTACTTGATTTTACTATCCAGCTTTTTTAAAGACACAAAATTGTTGAATAATCATAACTAGTGGCGTGGCAAGACTAAAATGTTACAAAAAAATTGTAGGTTGGGGAGCCACTGCGTTGCGCGGGGAACCCGCGTTGTAGCAAGTGGCGTTGGAGGCTTTGCGTAACCAAACATCCTGATATATGTTGGGTTGCGCTCCGCTCCACCCAACCTACGTCTATCTAATGCACAATTTTTTTGCTTGCCACGCCACTAGTACAAGAAGGCAAAAGTAAAAAGAAAGAATGCTTATTTTGTAAGCATTATGCCTATTTTAAATGGGTGGTTTATTTACGTCGTGTTGTACTAGGATATTAAATTAGCGTTGAATTATAGGAATCCTATTTGATTTTTGAAAAAACTCCGTACATTTTAAGAGTGGCAAAATCAAAGGTAGTGTGTCGAATAAACCATTCAAACATCCAT
>NZ_JBALDZ010000226.1:0-36198 GCF_036917155.1 Nostoc sp.
ATCAAACCCTGATTTCTTCGTTGAAACAGAATCTGCAAGGAATGGTCTCAAAGCCTTGTAAATATTGGCTTGTGAGTTTTCGGATGGGTCTAATGTGCGGCAGAATTTTATCTCAGTCTAGGGAGAAATGAATTTGCGTCGCTATATATGACAAAGGCACACTATGCTTATCGTCGTTGGGGAGCGAGTGCTAAATTTAAGGATTTGGAATTAAAATATCCAGAATTAATTACTAAGGTTTCCACTCAATCTCAAGTAGGATTTACAAGTAATACGATTACTACTTCCACTGCTAGTGAAAAATCAAGTGGGCTAGATTTAATCACAGTTATTAAAGCATCACAAGCTTTGTCAGAAGTAATTTTATTGGAAAACTTACTAGAAAAATTAATGACAATTGTGATTGAGAATGCTGGCGCTCAGACTGGTATTTTGCTTCTAGATAAAGCAGGAAAGTTATTTATTGAAGCTAAAGCAACTGTAGATAAAGATGATTTAATTGTTGGTCAATCAATTCCAGTAGAAAATAGTCAGCAATTACCTAATTCTGTGATTAATTATGTTACAAGGACTAAAAAAGATGTAGTTTTATCTGATGCCAGCCATGAAGGAAATTTTACAATAGATCCGTATATTATTGGTCATAAAATTAAATCACTTACATGTATTTCTATCGTTAATCAAGGCAAATTAGTTGGATTACTTTATTTAGAAAATAATTTAACAGTGGGAGCATTTACTTCCGATAGAATACAAGTATTAAAGATGCTATCTTCACAAGCAGCTATCTCCTTAGAAAATGCCCAATTCTACGCTAACTTAGAAGAGAAGATACAAGAAAGAACTAGGGAATTAAATGAAAATAATGTGCGATTAAAGCATACACTGCGGGAATTAAAACTAACTCAAAGCCAGCTTATTCAAACCGAAAAAATGTCAAGTTTGGGGCAAATGATTGCTGGTATTGCTCATGAAATTAATAATCCTGTAAGTTTTATTCATGGTAACTTAGCTCACATTGATAATTACACACAAGATTTACTTAGCTTAATTGATATTTATCAAAATATCTATCCCGACTTAGCACCAGAAATTGAAGAGTTTTTAGAGAATATTGATGTTGATTTTATTAAAGAAGATATGCCTAAAACTTTATCTTCTATGAAAATTGGCACACAACGCATTCGAGAAATTGTGCTAACATTGCGTAATTTTTCTCGGTTAGATGAGGCTGATATGAAACCGGTGAATATTCATGAGGGAATTGAGAGTACCTTACTAATTTTGCAAAGCCGTCTCCAAGTTAAACCAGGTAAGCCTGCAATTGAGATTATCAAAAATTACGGTGATTTGCCAAAAATTGAATGTTATGCTGGGCAGCTAAATCAGGTATTTATGAATATTCTGAATAATGCGATTGATGCTTTAGAAAAGTCAAATCAGGAAATAAAAGCAGAGGATATTAAGAGTAATTCTAGCGCGATCGCAATTCGTACCCAAGCAGTCAACGCTGATTTAGTCGTCATTTCCATTAAGGATAATGGGGTAGGGATGAGTGATAGTGTCAGAGAAAGAATATTTGATCCTTTTTTCACTACTAAACCTGTGGGACAAGGTACTGGCTTAGGATTATCAATCACCTATCAAATCGTAGTAGACAAACATCACGGTACAATAGAGTGCATTTCTGAACCTGGACAGGGCGCAGAGTTTATTATTCAAATTCCCTGTTGGCAAAAGCGGGTAATCTAGTCTTGTACCAGGCGACTAGTACAAGAAGGCAAAAGTAAAAAGGCAAAAGTAAAAAGAAAGAATGCTTATTTTGTAAGCTTTCTGGCTATTTTAAATGGGTGGTTTATTTACGCCGTGTTGTACTAAGCTGTCGCGGCTACACAGGCAAAACCCGCCTGTGCGGGTTAGAAACGTTAATTTTCGGTCAGTCTGCGTCAGAAAACAATTTACCAACTTGCGCCAAATCTACATTTCCACCGCTGATGATGACACCAATTTTCGCCTCTGGTGCTGTCACCACACCTTCGAGTAAGGCGGCGGTGGCGAGGACTCCAGTCGGTTCAACGACAATTTTCAGACGTTCCCACAAGAAAAACATGGTGTGAAGAATCGCTTCTTCTGATACCGTCACCATATCATCGACATAATGCAGCACTAGGGGGAAAGTAATTTGACCAAGGCTAGGAGTCCGCGCACCATCGGCGATGGTATTGGGATTTTTGACAGTTTGTAGGGTTTTGGTGTGAAAGGATCTAGTAGCATCGTCGGCAAGGGCTGGTTCTACACCGATTACTTTACAATTGGGTAAAAGTGCTTTGGCTGCGATCGCACTTCCTGAAAGTAATCCGCCACCACCACAACAAACTAATAGTAAGTCCAACTCACCAACTTCTTGGATCAGTTCTAAAGCAGCTGTACCTTGTCCGGCGATAATGTGCGGATGATCGTAAGGGGGAATCAGTGTCAAAGAGCCATTGCGTGCTAGATTTTGGGCTAATTCTTCTCGGTTTGTTTCTTGGCGATTGTACAAAATTACCTCTGCACCATAACCACAAGTGGCAGTTTGTTTGACAGTGGGTGCATCATCGGGCATGACAATGGTGGTGGGAATATTTAGTAATTGTCCAGCTAAAGCGATCGCTTGGCCATGATTTCCTGATGAATAGGTGATAACGCCTGTTTGTTTTTGTGCTATTGATAGTTGGGCTAGGGCATTGTATGCACCTCTAAATTTAAATGATCCAGTGCGTTGAAAGTTTTCGCACTTAAAAAACACCTGGCTATGGGTGCGATCGTTAACGATTCTAGAAGTCAGTACCGGTGTGCGGTGGGCAATCCCCAAAATTCGCTCTTGTGCTGCTTGCACGTCAGTTATAGTAGCAAAATTATGCTGTGGCATTGACGACGATATTAAATATTTTTGCTCTTGTTGATATGGATACAGATTTTTATATTTGCGCTGAATATGCTTGATCGAAGCATATTCAATTTTAGGTGGATAGCATCATTTATTGTCCTCATAAAACTAGTTGCAGCAAACATTATATATTGCTGTAGCTAGTTTTATAAAGCTTAAATTAATTATCACCTTACTCATTTTGGCAACATGAATAAAACATCCGAAATTCGGCAAAAAAAAACTGCTCTAATTACCGGAGCGGCTAGTGGAATAGGTTATCAATTAACCCAGATTTTTGCTCGTCATAGTTATAATCTTGTGTTAGTGGATAAGAATGAACAAAAACTTAATGAAATTATAGATGAATTTCCCCAAAAGTTTGGCATTTTTGTCAAACTTTTCGCCAAGGATTTATCTATACCAACATCCCCAGAAGAAATTTTTACAGAACTACAGCAAGCATCCATCAAGATTGATGTGCTAGTTAACAATGCTGGCTTTGGTACTTATGGAGCATTTACCGAAACAGACCTCAACACTGAACTGAAAATGCTACAGGTAAATATCGTCAGCCTCACTCATTTAACTAAGTTATTCCTGAAGGATATGGTCGAGCAAAACTATGGAAAAATATTAAATGTGGCCTCTGCGGCTGCTTTTCAACCAGGGCCTCTCATGGCAGTTTATTTCGCTACAAAAGCCTATGTCTTATCATTTTCAGAAGCGATCGCTAATGAATTAGAGGGCACTGGTGTCAGCGTGACTGTTCTTTGTCCAGGGCCAACAGCATCGGAATTCCAACACACTGCTGCAATGGAAAATTCCAAGATCGCTAACGTTAAGAGAATGATGGATACAGCAACCGTCGCGAAAATTGGTTATCAAAGCTTAATGACAAATAAAACCGTTGTCGTTCCTGGTATGAGAAATAAGATATTGAGTGAAAGTGTCAGATTTACACCCAGAAATTTAGTGACAAAGGTTGTTAGAAGTATGCACGAACTTAAAAAAAATCGGTAGTTCCATCGGGAGCATCGGCGCAGCAAGTCTCTTAATCCTAGCGCTCCGGGACTGGGGACTGGGAAAATTGTTCGGGGATTCAGACGACTACCCAAGTTTTGTTCGCGCAGCGTTCGCACGAGAAGAAAACTCTTCCTAGTCCCCAGTCCCTAATCCCCAGTCCCTTTTTAAACCGTTTTTATACGTAGAGGAATATATTCTCTACGTATTTTTTATGAAAAAAAGATTTATCCCAATGTATATTTCCGCATTTTTTTGGGAATCCTAAATTTAGGAAGCATTATAAACCTCAAAGGATGACTTCCTGAAATATCACGTAACTTTTAGAGGATAATTATGTCTCAACGCAAATTGCCCAAAGGCCGTAGTGTTAGTTCAGTTGCTCTAGAACCAGAAGTTGCGATCGCAGTTATTGGACTTTTTTCCGCAGCTGCCGATGGTGAAGGTATTTCTTCAACCGAAGAATATGCTTTAAGTGAATTTCTCAGTCGGGTTGGCTTATTTGATGATTATTCTGACGACGACTTTGAAGAATTGACCGAAAAAGTCGTCAGCTTGATTGAAGAAGAAGATCCAGAAGATTTAATCGCCCAATCCATCGAATCCTTGCCAAATAAAGGTTATCGCGAAGCTGCATACATCACCGCTATCTTAGTGGTAGGGATTGATGAAGAAGTACCCGAAAGTGAACAAGATTATATCTCTGAGCTTCAGGAAGCATTAAAAATTTCAGACGAACGCGCACAAGAACTTATAGACGGAGTATTCGGGGAAGACGAAGACGAAGATGAAGATGAAGATGAAGATGAATAAGAGTATTAATTTACTCCCGTCGAACTAAGGTATTATCATCAAGTAGTTTTAATAACTATCTGATGACTAGGAACATTTCTCTTAGCTTGATGCTGCTGTTTCTGGGTACTCAAATCGGTGTTACCCAGCCAGCAGCTAAAGCACAAACCCCAGTTGCACCAGCAACTACCACAAAATCAATTTGCTCTACCCAATTGGGAACAGCGATAGATGCTGTAATCAATCGTCCCTTATTTAGTCGGGTGCGTTGGGGAATTTTGGTACAACCCCTGTCAACCGAACAAACTCTTTACAGTCGAGATGCTCAGAAATATTTTACTCCCGCGTCTAATCTCAAATTGCTGACAACAGCAGCGGCATTGCAGGAATTAGGTGCTAATTTTCGGATTCGCACCTCTATTTATCAGAATGGTAATGGTGTTTTAAGTGTTGTCGGTAGGGGAGATCCTAGCTTAAGTGATACTCAACTAAAAGCATTAGCACAGCAGCTAAAACAGAAAGGTATTACCCAAATTCAGCGGTTGATAGCTGATGATAGTTATATTCAAGGGGATATTGTTAACCCCACCTGGCAATGGGAAGATGTGCAGTCAGACTATGGCACACCAGTCAGCAGCTTTATTCTCAATCAAAATATTTTTAGTTTAAAACTTGTACCACAGGCTGTAGGTAAACCTTTGCAAGTCGTGTGGATTGATCCTGGCGAAGCGAAACAATGGCGGATAATTAATCAGTCAGTAACCGCTGCCCAAAATCAACCAAGCTACGTTAATGTTACCCGCGAATTATCAGGAACAACATTACGAATTCAAGGACAACTGACAACGAATTCTGAACCATCTTTAGTAGATTTGCCTGTAGTTGATCCTAATTATTACTTCTTACGGCGCTTCCGTAGTGCTTTGGCAGCAGAAAAAATTACTTTGGGACAAACATTAGTAGTTAGTGGTGGTGTTCATCAAGAGGAAATAGCATTCGTAGAGTCGCCACCTTTATCTGAATTATTAATGGAAACTCTTCAAAATAGTAATAATCTTTATGCTGAAGCACTGCTGAGAGCGTTAGCTGTGAAAAAATCCAGAGTGAAAAATCAGACTAGCGCTGATGTCGGTTTGGAGGTTGTCAAAGCCAGTTTAACTAAATTGGGAGTTGATCCAGCAAATTATATTTTAGTGGATGGTTCGGGTTTATCACGTCGCGACTTAGTGACACCAGAAGCTTTTGTACAAATTTTGCGGGCGATCGCAAAAACACCGGCAGCATATATTATATATCGCGCATCTTTACCCTTAGCAGGTAAAAGTGGAACTCTGAAGGGTCGCTTTCAAGATACACCTGCTGAGGGTATTGTGCAAGCAAAAACAGGTACGTTAAATGGTGTAGTTTCTCTATCTGGATATATAAATGCACCAAAGTATGAGCCGCTGGTTTTTAGTATTATCGTGAATCAGTCGGATCAGTCTGCAACAGTTGTACGCCAGGCAATTGATGAAGTTGTTGTGTTGTTAACGCAATTGCATCATTGTTAATATGATACTTTTCACTCTTAAATTTTTTCATGCCAGCCAAAATTTTACCACCGCCCTTGAAACCTGGAGACTTACTACGAGTAATTGCCCCTAGTGGTGCTTTGCGAGAATTTGAGGCATTTGAACGGAGTCTAGAAATTTGGCGATCGCGCGGTTATCAATTAGAAATCAGTCTTCAGATAGATGACAAATGGGGTTATCTAGCGGGAACAGATGAAACCCGTCGTCACCAGCTAGCGGCAGCATGGCAAGATCCTGATTGTCGTGGTATCCTTTGTGCCAGAGGCGGTTTTGGTAGCACCCGCATTTTAGAAAATTGGAATTGGTCAACCTCAGGGCTTCCCAAATGGCTCATAGGCTTTTCTGATATCACAGCTTTATTATGGAGCCTTTATATAGCAGGTATTTCCGGTGTTCACGGCCCGGTAATGACAACTTTGCCAGATGAACCAAATTGTTCAATTGAGCGATTATTTGATTGGGTAGAAAGTAGTTCTTTCACCCCTCTTAAAGGTTGCGGCTGGGGTGGTGGCGTAGTTAATGGCACTTTATTACCAGGTAATCTCACAGTGGCTACTCACCTTTTGGGTACACCAATCCTGCCAAATCTAGATGGTGTAATTCTGGCGTTGGAAGATGTTACAGAAGCACCTTATCGCATCGATAGGATGCTGACACAGTGGCGCTTGAGTGGTGCTTTATCTAAAGTCTGCGGTATTGCTTTGGGTGGTTTTACTCGCTGTGAAGCGCCACCAACTATATCTAGTTTTAGTGTAGAAGAAGTATTGCGCGATCGCTTAGGTGATTTGGGGATTCCCATTGTCTCCGATTTACCTTTTGGCCATGATAGTCCCAATGCAGCCTTACCGGTGGGTGTAGAGGTAACTTTAGATGGAGATGCGGGAATATTAGCGATCGCGCATCCACATTAAGTTAAAATCAGATCCGCTGAATTAAAAAAAATTACTATATCAAAAGTTCCTTTTGGTAGCATTTCTATATAAAAAACTATAGATAGTGTAAAGTATTACATGTTTGAACGCTTGTATGATTATTCAAGGAAAACGTGATTGATGGATAAAAACTTAATAATTGATGTCGGCGTTCACACAGGTGAAGATACAGAGTTTTACTTAAAAAAAGGCTTTCGGGTTGTTGGTATTGAGGCTCATCCTAAGCTTTACGAAGCTACAAAAAAGCGACTAAATTTATATATAGAAAAGGGTCAACTTACCCTCCTAAATCTTGCTATATCAGCGAAAGATGAGCCAGTCAAGTTTTACGCCAACTTGGAGAGAAGCTTTTGGGGTACAATTTCACCAGATTGGGCTATTCGGAACAAAAGCTCTTTTGATGCGCCTTCTATTGAGATAACTGTAGAAGGGCGCAGATTTGAAAGAATTTTGGAGGAGTTTGGCATTCCCTACTATCTCAAAGTAGATATTGAAGGTGCTGATTTATTATGCATACAGGCATTACGGCAGTTTAATACTAAACCACAGTTCTTATCTATAGAATCAACCAAGACTTCTTGGAAAGAACTGCTGGAAGAATTTGCGCTGTTAACAGAACTTGGTTATCACAAATTCAAAGCCATCAATCAAGGGCACGTACCTAAACAAGTCTGCCCTTCACCAGCACGAGAAGGTCAATATATTCCACATCAGTTTGAATATGGTGCTAGCGGACTTTTTGGTGAAGAAACCCCAGGTAATTGGCTTTCTGAGAGTGAAGCAATCAAAGTCTACAAAGGCATTTTTTGGACTTATAAAATAATTGGAGTGAATGGGATTATTTACCGGTTTCCCATAGGGAAAATGTTCCTAGACAAGCTTAAAATCCAGGAACCTTGGTACGATACTCATGTTAGTCTTTGAACACAGTATTTTATCCTGACAGTTAGTAACTTTATGGACAAATATCCTCAAGCAACTTTTCCCGGTGTTACCCGGAATGGATAAACTGCAATACCCTCTATCCCTAGACTGCATATCGCTGGGACTACCTTTCTTGTGATGTTCAAGCTGGCGTTAATATCTGCATGGAGAAGCTTGCCATCGCTGGATTTGTACCAAGCCCTTTTTATTCGCTTGCCACTGAAAGTATGTTTTTCACCTTTTTTGTAAACAGGGATTGGGTCTAAATCAAGATCAGAATTCAGGAGTCAGAATCAAGACGCTCGATAGCGACGCGCAAAGCGAACACTTGAGCATCTGACTCGCTAACGCTGCGTATCCGCCAGTCATACAGAATACCCAACTGAATTCTGACTCCTGACTCCTGAATTCTGTTTGATAAATTAGACATCTCCAGAAATTAAATATACGTTATCCAGAATCCTTGTAGAGACGTAGCAGTGCTACGTCTCTACATTCATTTTCGGAGATGTCTATTAGACTTTTCAAACAACCTCTTAAACTCAATCCCATTTCCGGTAGCAACGAGCGGTACAGTAATAAGGGTGAAAAACTTCTAAGAATTTGCTCTGAATCGTCCTGTAGAAAGTCTCTACTACTTGAGGATCATCAATGTGAAAAGGGTAATCTTGATTAAAGCCTTTAAAGAAATACCAGTTCAAGATTGTTTTACCAGTAGGTGTCAGCGCTTGATGAAACTTTAGTAACTGTTGGGTGGGGTCTGACAAATGTTCTAAAACATCAAAAGAAATGATAGTATCAAAAGTCTCATTTTCAGGCATTTCCAAGTAAAAACTCATTTTGTGGCTCAAACCCATCTGTTCAGCTCGATAACGCACAAAATCATAATGAATAGGATTAAGATCGCAATAGATTACTTGCTCAACCTGTGGACAAAGGGCAGCATTAAGTGCATGAGTGCCAATCCCACCACCAAAATCTAACACCCGACCTTGAGCATGATCTACAATCAAATGTAACGTGTTTTCAATATTTTGACTTTGTTCTAGATGCCAAGCTCCCAACTCAAATAAATAAACCTCTCCCACTTGTTCGCGATAAAAGTCTGTTGCTTTTTCCCAATCAAAATCTTTATGGCCTAACTCGGCCATTTCTTCTTGTCCTGTCGCTAACTTTTTTTCTAGTGTTTCTGAATCTAAATGCAAAAATTCCTGTAGATGCTGTTTTAAGTTAAATGAATTTTGCCAATAATCGCTTAAAAAAGCTGGAGCGGGATGCTTAACCATGAATTTAATTAACTATTATCATTAACTCAATATTCTATATCTTAAACTGAATAAACCTTTTCTACTTACTTTTTTTCAACAATCTAAATTTTAATAACTGATGCAATTTGGAAACAACAATTCTCCCATAAAACTTATAATTAGGTGATTTATTAAAGGCAATTGCCCCTACTACAACATAGCATGAAGAGTGCTGAGTGTGGTAAATAAACTGCCTGTTATCGATCCACGAAACGCTTACCCCGCATTTCTCACAAGTTTGAAATGCAGATGGGCGGAGGGGAAAGAACAAGGCACATTGAACTCTCCTCTGCTCCCCTGCACAAGCACAGGCTTTGAGCATTGGTGAGAAATCCAGGTTACGCTGTATTCATTTTGGATTTTGAATTCCGCCTTGCGGTACTAGTCAGGGTAAGCGCATCTAATTTTGTAGCCCTTAATACAGACAAAAAGCTTGAAAGTCTATCTAAATATCAATTTTTCGTTCAAAATAGGACGAATTGTCGTAAATGATTGAAAAAACATGGGTCAAATAGCTTTTTATGTTTTCAGACACATAAATACGAAAATGTCAATCCCACCCCTTGGCTCAGTGTAGTAATTTTGAACTTATTTGTGCTTTGGGTGAACCCCAAAACTACCGTGTCAATAGGGTTTGAGATGCGCTTACCCTGCGGTACTAGTGGGCTTTGCGAGAATTAGAAGCATTTACAGGGTAGAAATAGAGGCGATCGCATGGTTATAATTGTATTCGGTCATAACCCACGATTTGCGATCAAAAGTTGAGCTATTTCTGTATCACCACTAAATAATCACGTCCCAGATAAAAGTTGTTTCCATCTGGTATAGACTCTTTAATCACAGTCATCTGTGCTTTTTCTATGAGCCACTTAATTGCTTCTGGTGAAGTTGGATAATACAATTGTTCACTATCTGCTTTGCTGCAAAATCTTGTCCAACCATTTGGTGTGGTTATACTGCTGGTATGAATAAAAGCTCTCCCACCCTCTTTGAGTATTTTATAAATACTGTTTAAATATTTCCAAATTGTTGGTAAATCAAAATGTACAAAAACATCGAAAGAATATATGAAATCAAATCTTTCACTCAATCCAGCTTCAAATTCAGAGTTTTGCATTAAATGAAACTCTACCTGAGGATAGTGTCCAATCCTTTCTTTAGCCTTATCTAGCATTGCTGGTGCTACATCAAAACAGTATAGTTTTTCGACATTTTCAACTACTTTAGCTGCAATTCTAGCACCACCAACACCTATCTCTGCAACTGTGCTGTTTTTAGTTAGAAATGGGAAAAGATATTCACTAAGAATTTCTTCCACATCTTCTGCTGTCCCCCATTCATCACCTAAATAACTTATGGAAGAATCTTTTTCAGGCTGTGAAATTTGATCGTTAGGAATTTGAAAATTATATTTACTCCACTGTTTAGCATACTAGTTCCAGAAGTTTCTATTAATTTCCAAATTTGATGGCTGCATTGATAAATACTGTAGATGGATAACAGGCAGTAATAGTAGCACAGTTGAGAGAGCTAGAGCAAATTTCAATCTTAGCGATAGGTTGTCAAATGCGATTAATCGGCCGGTAAGCACTTGTAATTGTGTAGACATGCCCACTAATCTAGGCTATAGTCCCGAAAGGAAAAGTAAGGGAAATGCCATCTTTAGGACAATAATGTTTAAGTAGTGTTTTATAAAGTCTGCAAAATTGCCTGAGGGAGTCAAGCAGTATAGTGTAAATCACGGTAAAATTTACTTACCTTTACTGTACAGCAAGTATTGTGCGATGCCTTCTCTACGAGACGCTCCGCGAATGGCGGGTGTAGCTATCCCTTAGTGAATAAATCACAAATAGCATCATTATTTGGTTGTGATGCTCGACTGTCAGTGTGAACAATTTTCAACTAGTTACAAATTGAACATCTAACTCTTATGAGTCCCATTATCTTTGACTTCAGTGCCGAAATTTCAGTTATACTTTGTACCTACAACCGAGAAAAATATTTGAATATTTGCATCAATAGTGTCCTTGAGCAAACTTTTAAAGATTGGGAACTGTTGGTAGTTGATGATGGTAGCCAAGATAATACTTTTGAAATTGTCAATCCCTATGTGCAAAAATTTAATAATATACGTTATTTAAAACACAAAAATAAAAAATTAGGGTACTCTAAAAATGCCGGAGTTCAAGCATCTTTTGGCAAATACATTACATTTATTGACAGCGATGATACATATAGACCCAATCATCTAGAGTCGCGACTTAAATACATGCAAGCTAATCCAGGAATTGACTTGATAGAAGGAGGATTTTTTTCTGAAGAAGAGATTTTTGTCGCCGATTATTTTCAACCAGGTCAAATAATTAATTTACGCGAATGTGTTTTAGGCCCGACATTTTTTGGTAAGAGGCGAGTATTTTTTGAATTGCAGGGATTTAATAATATTCCCTATGGAGAAGATACAGACTTTTGGAAACGAGCAGACAAAATTTTCAAAACTCAAAAAGTTACAGAACCGCAAACCTACGTTTATACAAGAGCAGAAACGAGCATTACCAAGGATGTTTTGGAACAGCGCTCATTAACTTAAAAACTTGAATTCGGTTTATCGAACAGAATTGAGGAGTCAGAATGGGCTAAACGCCCCGCTATCCATGTACAGAATGAATTCTGTAAGACTAGCGGATAGCGAGTATTTTTAAGTCGCGTCTTGATTCTGACCGGAGCTAACGGAAACGTCTCCGGCTCCGCTACTGAATTCTTCTTCGACTCTATCCACTCAGTATAACGCTACCTGCAACTATGCATATTTGTCATATAGTTTTGAATAACATTGGTGGAGCACCAAAAGTTGCTGATTCGCTAATTTCTTCTCAGTCTAAAGCTGGCTACGAAGTCTCTACTGTGGTGCTTACTGTTTTAGAGTCACAATGGATAGTATCTTTTAAAGCTGCCAAAACTGTGATTGTGATGAAAGTTGCAGGTACTCTATTTATTATTGGGGGGATAATACACCAAATATGGGTAGCAATAAAATTAAGCAGGGTGATTGCTGAACAAAAACCGGATATTATTGTTTGTCATACTGCATTTATTACTAAACTCTTTTATCTATCTAAATTCATTCCTGGCAGTTTCTCTGTTCCCTACATTAGCTATATTCAAAGCGATTATATTTCTGAATCACAGGTTGAACGTAAAACAAACCCCATTAGCGCATTGATTCAAAACTTATTTATCAGTCTTGCTAGCAGAATCGATATGCTTGCGCTTCAGCAAGCTAGTGGATTAATATTTGTTTGCAATTCTCTCTATCAAAGATTCGCAAATATTGGGTTAAAGCATCATCGAATTGTGATATCCTATAATCCAGCTATAGATGATATTAGTAACCAACCTCTTCATCCTACAGCCAAATCTTGGTTTAACAATTCACAGTTGATTACCTTTGTATGTGCTGCTAGATTTCACCATCAAAAAGACCATAAAACCTTACTCAAAGCATTTGCTAAAATTAGTGAAAATCACTTAAATATTCGGCTAATTTTGTTAGGGGAAGGTGATTTAGAGACAGAGATACAAGCTCTAGCAAAGTTTTTAGATATTGATGAAATTGTGCTGTTTGCCGGTTCTGTTCTCAATCCTAGAGCTTATTTCTCACTGTCTAGAGCAGTTATACTTGCTTCCCATTTTGAAGGCTTACCACTGGTTCTTGTAGAAGCTGTAGCTAGTGAGGTAACATTTATTGCCACTGATTGCCCAGTTGGTCCACGTGAGATTTCTGAAGTACTTAAATGTGGGACAATAATACCACCAAATAATGTAGAAGCATTAGCAGCAGCCATTATTGACCATGTAAAAACTCCTCATGAAAAGATTGAACGCTCTGAGCAAATTGCACAATTATTTAGTGAGGCTAGTTGTGCTGAAAGATTAGAAGTTTTGATAGAACAAGTTATTTCAGAATGAGTATAAATTGAATAATATGCTATTTGACCTAATTTTATATCTAAAGACTTTGTATGAATACTAATTTTTTAGCTCCCAAAATTAGAGATTTTTGGTATTCGTTGAGAAATTCGGCTCGGCAGTTTTTTATTTTAGGAATCATTCTAAGTTTGTGTCTGATATTTTTATCTAGTTGTCAGGGGATAAGACAAAAGGAAGATGGGGTAATTCATCTGACACTATGGCAAGCTATTAATCCCCCTGCAAATCGAGATATTTTTCAAAAACTAGTAGATAAATTTAATCAGACTCATCCTAATATTCAGGTGCAATCTATCTTTGAGAGTGAACCTCAATTACCAAAAATATTGACCTCAGTGGTTGCCAATGTGCCACCAGATATGCTGGCATTCCATCCTGAATATACAGGTCAATTTGTGGAATTAGGGGCAATTCGACCTTTAGAAGATTGGTTAGACAAATCGCCTCTCAAGTCAGACATTAGACCTAATCTGTTGGAAGAAATGCAGCTAGATGGTCACATTTGGTCAGTGCCAATGCACACCAGTAATATTGGGATTTTTTATCGCCCTAAACTTTTTGAAGCTGCGGGAATTACAGAATTACCCAAGACTTGGGATGAATTGAGACAAGTTGCCAAAAAATTAACTATAGACCGCAATGGCGATCGCCGCCCGGAACAGTATGGCATGTTACTGCCTTTAGGAAAAGGAGGATGGACTGTATTTAGTTGGTTCCCGTTTTTACTTGGTGCTGAGGGAGAGATTGTAATCAATAATCGCCCCAATTTAACGAATGCGGGTGCGATCGCGGCCTTAAAATTTTGGCAAGACCTCATGAAAGATGGTTCAGTATTGCTTTCTGCCCCAGAACGAGGTTATGAAGAAGACGCTTTTATTGCGGGTCGTGTTGCGATGCAAATAACAGGCCCTTGGACTTTAATTATGAAATCTGAGGTCGATCATCAGGTATTACCCATACCAGCAAGTGTCAGACCTGCTACAGTCACAGGTACCGGAAATTTATTTGTGATGAAGACCACACCAGCAAGAGAGCAAGCAGCACTCAAATTTTTAGAGTATGTTTTGAGCGAGGAATTCCAAACCGAATGGTGTATAGGGACGGGTTTTTTGCCAGTTACCCTCACATCGGCTCAAAGCAAAGCTTATCAGCAATTCATCACCGAAAAACCAATGTTAAAAGTGTTTTTTGACCAACTACCTGTGGCACGTTCTCAACCGATTATTGCTGGATATAGCCGTATTTCTGACAGTCTTGGTCGAGCGATAGAAGCGACATTGCTAGGAGAGTCTGCTGAAAAAGCCCTCAAAATAGCACAAGAGCGTTTAGAACTGATTTGGGATGACAAATGAATCAATTCAAAATTCAAAATGACGCTCTCTACGAGACGCTAAAAGCGAACGCAGACTCGCTCTAAGCGAAGCCATGCCGAAGGCTTTACGCTACGCTAACAAAATTCAAAATTAAATTCAGATAGACACTTGGGGTGGGGTTTCTACCTACCTTGGTAAACAAGGATTCTTTCGCTCACGGCGAGGTTTTGAACCTTCACTTTTTTCAAAAATGAGACTAGGCATTGGGGAACTGGTGGTATCCTCTGGGGTGAAGTGGCTTGAGTACATAATTAACTACTGGCATTGGTAAGAATTCCTACAAGCACTCGCACTAATTCTTCCAAACCTTCTGGAACGCGATAAAGTTTGATATCTTGCATGACCAGTTTATCTTGCCGATAAAATATCCCAAATCGCCAATCTTCTCCATTTGTTACAGCACCATACAAAGTTGGTGTTTGAGAATCTGTCCATTGGTCGAGTGCTATTAATTCAATTGCAAGTTGAGTAAACCCCCGGCTTAAATCGGATTGCTTGGCTTCAACTACTAACAGTGAATTGGAAGATGAAATATAGTAATCAAAACTTCCTCTGAGTTGTTCGCTAACATTAATGGGGTACTCAATGTTAAGTTGAGTTTGCGTTTGGTCGCAAATTTCCAACAAAATAGGAGCAATTAAAACTTCACGTTTTGCAGCTTCACTGATAGGATTTACGCGCATAATATTGCGCCGTAAGTAACGCTGCAAAAATTCTAAGTAGTTAATTGTACCTGAATATTGTGGTAGTTGTAGCGATGTACGTTCGTAACTACATCCCAGTTCCGCCAAGATATCTGCTGGGGCATAGGGTAATTCAAAATACTTACTAAATGTATAACTTTGACCGGGTTGAAGAATGCGCGGGCGGGTCATAAACATTAAGATTATGGAATATATGGATAAAAGTCACGAATAAACTCCAGGTTTGGGATGTAAATTTCTTTTCAATGTACACAAACCAATTGCTGGTATGGCTCCGAGAATCGCTGCGGTCAGTCCTTGTCCACTCCAATATAGTATGGGAGTACGGTAGGTTTCTGGAATCAAATTTTGCACAATAAAAAGCAACCAAACCAAAATAGTAATCAAGAAGAAAGAGATTGAGGGTAAAAAATTCCACCACCAAATGTCTGCTGTGTATCGCCTCAATACCAGCCATTGGCAAATTCCTAGCCAAATACCAGAAATAATATAAGCGATCGCAGACAAAAATCCAAAAATCAAAGTATCTTCAGGAGATGATGAGGCAATTGTTGAAATGTAGTTAATCCAGGCTGTAGAAACGCCATTGGCAATCAGCCAACCGACGCTAGTAGCAAATAGCCACTGCCAACCCGGTAAATATCGGTAAAGGACAAGACTCTGGTCAGCGGCGAAAATCACTGCAAATACGACATTACTGAGACTTCTGACCAAAATGCTCCATGTTTGTGGTTGGGTAGCAATGTTAGATGAGACACTGTGGAGAATAATTTTCTCTAAAGCGATACTAGCAACGCCACCCACAACCCATCCGATGAGAGTCATTAAGGTAAACTGAATAAAGAACCTCTGTCGCTGCGATCGCGGAATCAAATACTTTCCTGGATTAGGCTCGTTACTAGCAGATGCAAGATGGTCGGGACTGTTAGAGTCAGTTTGCATAGGGAGTTAGGGGAGTAGGGAATGGGGGATGAGGGGGATAAGGGAGATGAGGAAGATGAGGGAGTAGGGGAAGAAGAGCTATTGATATTAACCAATTCCAATTCCCAATTCCCAACCCTCAGTTCAATATTGATTCTTGTTTTACCCTATTTCTCAATCACCAGTCCCTATTCTTCACTCCCTACTTGCCCAAGGTGAGCATATTATGTCAATAATCACAGTTTATTCTCAATAGAGTCTTAACTAATCTCATTAAGCTATGCTTATTGCTAAAGATTTAGGGTTAGCTCATCCTAGATATCGCTTTGAGTCTTGGAAACTAAACCAAACCAGAAATGGTGATTTTTTTGGTTCTTAACCTTGGTGGTGAGCAAGAGTAATTTATATACGTTTGTCCTGTCAGCTATAACTGCACAAGAACCTTCACATAATCTTTAAAGGTATTTTAGTATATACACCGTATCTTTTGCGAGTGATAAAAATCAAAATAGGATTACAAAGCATCAAGATGAACTTACATCTTTGAGCTTATTATGCCCAACAACAGTCATAGATGAAGACATAACAATCTTTGTTTTTTCTAGGTTGTTGGAGTAATGAAACCAGGTTTTCATAACTAGGTTTAAAGAAAAGTTCAGTCTTAACTATCTTTGTGTTCTTCAATGTTTATTACTAGAATGCTGAAAAAACTCTCCTTGGCTTTACTTGGAACAACTGCTGTAGTAATAAGTGCAAATCCAGCTAGCGCTGTGACGATGCAAGTCAACAGTGGCCAGTTTTCTAGCTACGCTGATGCCCAAACTATCACCTTTGATAATGGCACAGCAAATGATCCCAATGGATTTGCGACTTACTCTAATATTACTAATAACATCGTTCAAGGTAGTGTATCTGGCCAATACGCCTCACCTTATGGAGATAATACTGACTTTCTAGCAATTTCTCCAGTAGGTAGTAATGTTGCAGGCGACACTGGTTTTGTCAATATTGACTTCAAACAAGCTGTTAATTACTTCGGTTTTTATGCAGGTTCATTGGATAGTTACAACTATATTGACATTTACAATGGGAATCAGTTGTTAAAGACTTTTAGTGGTTCAGACGTGCCAACTGCTACAGCAGATGGTAACCAGACTAGCCTTCAATCTAATCTCTTTATCAATCTTGTAGCTGATACAGGAGAAACATTTAACCGAGTTGTGCTGCGCTCAGATGGTGTTGCCTTTGAAACAGATAATCACGCCTATGTACTAGCCAGCGTTCCTGAATCTAATCCGATGTTAGGTGTGTTAGCAATAGGTGCTTGTGGTATGATGTCACTCTTCAAACGCTCACAACAGAAAGTGACAGTGAAAGGATAAATTTGCATACCTGTTGAAAAGTCTTAAGGATGTGTCTCTACTCTTGGCGTAGGGACACATTTGTTATTTATTCCCTGTTACTCACCTTTTCCTGAAAACCTGCTGGAAAAGCGTAATCCCAGAATGATAAGCTAAACAGTGGCATAAATAGGATGAAGTAATAAATGGGTGTTTATTCAACGACTCCTCATCTCTTACGGGCTGCTCGTGGTGAAGTAGTAGATCGTCCCCCTGTATGGATGATGCGACAAGCGGGACGATATATGAAAGCATATCGAGACTTAAGAGATCAGTATCCTTCGTTTCGCGATCGCTCGGAAATTCCAGATGTAGCAATTGAAGTTTCCTTGCAACCGTGGAGAGCTTTCCAACCAGATGGAGTAATTTTATTTTCTGATATTGTCACCCCATTACCTGGTTTGGGCATTGACATGGATATTGCGGAAGGTAAAGGGCCAATCATTCATTCACCCCTCCGCACTCAAGAACAAATTGATAATTTGCATCCCTTAGAACCAGAAGCAGCGCTACCATTCATCAAAACGATTTTGCAGGCACTGCGTTCGGAAGTAGGCGATAAGTCAACGGTGTTGGGCTTTGTGGGTGCGCCGTGGACGTTAGCAGCTTATGCGGTAGAAGGAAAAGGTTCTAAAACCTACTCCATCATCAAAAATCTGGCATTCTCAGATCCGACGATATTGCATCAACTGTTAGCTAAATTAGCAGATGCGATCGCCATCTATGCCCGCTACCAAATTGACTCTGGCGCTCAAGTTATCCAAATGTTCGATTCTTGGGCGGGTCAATTGAGTCCTCAAGATTATGATACCTTTGCTCTCCCCTATCAGCAGAGAGTTTTCCAGCAAGTCAAGCAAACCCATCCCGAAACACCTTTGATTTTGCTAGTTAGCGGTAGTGCGGGTGTGTTGGAAAGAATGGCACAATCTGGCGCTGATATTGTCAGTGTAGACTGGGCAGTAGATATGGCAGACGCACGAGCCAGATTGGGTAAGCAAGTCAAAGTTCAAGGAAATCTTGACCCAGGTGTGCTATTCGGCTCTAAACAGTTTATCCGCGATCGCATCCTCGATACCGTTCGCAAAGCTGGCAATTGGGGTCATATTCTCAATCTCGGTCACGGTGTCCTCCCAGAAACTCCCGAAGAAAATGTCGCTTTCTTCTTTGAAACCGCAAAGGAACTTAACCTTGCAGGAGTTAAGAATTAGGAGTTAGGAGTTATAAGTTATGAGTTAGAAGTTATAAACTGCTAATTTATCAGTCGCGAGGTGCAGAGTTATTTTTTTATTCTTAACTCCTCACTCCTAACTCCTAACTTTATTCAGAACTCCTGATTTGGAACTTTTAACTTTATTCTTTACTCTTTAGTTTTAACTCCTAAATTTTGAAAAATTCTCTATGAGCCAGAAACGGATTTTAGTAACTGGTGCAAGTGGTTGTGTAGGTCATTATTTAACAGAAGCCTTGATTAAGGAAACAGATCACGAATTGTATCTACTAGTTAGGAACCCAAGCAAACTGCAAGTTGATACCAATGCACGTTCAGGTATTAACGTTTTGCAAGGTGATATGCAGAATATTCGCCAGTTTGCCGATTTGCTATCCACAATTGATACGGCGGTACTCACAGCCACAGCTTGGGGTGGTGATGAGACATTTGATATTAATGTCGTCAAGACTATAGAGTTGCTCGAACTACTAGATCCAGAACGTTGCCAGCAGGTAATTTATTTTTCGACAGCTAGCGTTTTGGATCGGTATAATCAACCATTGAAAGAAGCCGGGGAAATTGGGACAGATTATATCCGTTCTAAATATGAGTGCTTACAGAAAAAAGAAAAATTAGCGATCGCACCTAAAATTACCACAGTATTTCCCACTTTAGTAGTAGGCGGTGACGCCAATAAACCCTATTCTGCTGTCACATCTGGCATTCCAGAAGTGACAAAATATATTAATTTGATTCGCTTTTTGGAAGCAGATGGCAGTTTTCACTTTATCCACGGACGAGATATTGTCACTGTCGTGCGATATTTAATCGATCATCCTCCCGAAAACCATCAACCACGTCGGCTTGTTTTAGGTCAAGCACCGTTAACAGCTAATCAAGCAATAAAAGAAGTTTGCGCTTATTTGGGGAAAAAGATTTACTTTCGCATTCCCATATCTATAGCATTGGCTAATTTGATTATTGTTCTGTTCCGCATTCAGATGGCCGCTTGGGATCGGTTTTGCATGAACTATCGGCATTTTACTTATGAAAAATTCATCAATCCCGATAGTTTCGGCTTGCCAAATTACTGTGCAACCATGAGTGATGTTTTAAAAATTAGTGGTATAAAACGGGCTAAAAATTAGATGTAATCTGTAGCTTTTGACAGCATTTGTCAAATATCAGCAGATAAATAACATATTCAATGCAGGATCTACCGCTCAAACTTTGCGTTCCTCTGCGTTTAAAAAAGCACTTACTTATACAAAACTGTACTTAGTGAAGGGAATTGAGAATTAGGCATAGAGAAGAATGAAAAATTACCTCTTTCCCCTCTGCTCCTTGCTCCCCATTCAGGTAAAAATATCAGTGGTAAAATAAAACAACTTTAATAAAAAGTCAATAACTCTTTATTTTCGTTAGAGTGGGATAACAATCAAAGTGTGAGGATTGATACTACATGCGAATCCTGTTAGTGTATCCGATATTTCCCAAAACCTTTTGGTCTTATGAAAAAATCTTGGAGTTAGTTGATCGCAAGGTTTTATTACCACCTCTGGGTTTAGTAACAGTAGCCGCGATTCTGCCCCAAGAATGGGAATTCAAGCTAGTTGATCGCAATATCCGCCCAGCAACAGAAGCAGAATGGGCATGGGCAGATGTAGTAATTTTCTCTGCGATGATTGTCCAGAAACAAGATTTACTTGACCAAATCCAGGAAGCAAAAAAACGTGGCAAGCTAGTTGCAGTTGGCGGCCCCTACCCCACTTCTGTACCTCACGAAGTTGAAAATGTTGGCGCAGATTTTCTGATTCTGGATGAAGGGGAAATTACACTGCCTATGTTTATTGAGGCAATTCAACGGGGTGAAACTTCTGGGACTTTCCGCGCCACAGAAAAACCTGATGTCACAAGTACACCAATACCCCGCTTTGATTTATTAGAGTTGAATGCTTATGACATGATGTCGGTACAGTTTTCGCGTGGTTGTCCCTTCCAGTGCGAATTTTGCGACATTATTGTTCTCTACGGGCGCAAACCGCGTACCAAAGCCCCAGCCCAACTGTTAGCAGAGTTAGATTACCTCTATGAACTGGGTTGGCGGCGGGGTGTGTTCATGGTGGATGACAACTTTATTGGCAACAAGCGAAATGTAAAATTGTTGCTGAAAGAGTTAAAAGTCTGGATGGCAGAACACAAATATCCCTTCCGATTTGACACTGAAGCTTCAGTTGACTTGGCACAAGATGCAGAAATGTTGGAGTTGATGGTTGAGTGCGGTTTCTCGGCGGTGTTTTTGGGAATCGAAACGCCGGATGAAGATAGTTTGCAAATGACCAAGAAGTTTCAAAATACTCGCAGTTCTCTAACTGAGGCAGTGCAAACCATCACCAAAGCGGGATTGCGCCCAATGGCTGGGTTTATTATTGGGTTTGATGGCGAAAAAGCAGGCGCAGGCGATCGCATTGTCCGCTTTGCCGAACAAGCAGCAATTCCCTCTACTACCTTTGCCATGTTGCAAGCGTTACCAAATACCGCTCTTTGGCATCGCTTGAAAAAGGAAGGACGACTACGGGAAAATCAAAATGCCAATATTGCCAACATCAATCAAACAACATTGATGAACTTTGTCCCCACTCGTCCCTTAGAAGAACTTGCACGAGAATATATTGAGGCATTTTGTACTTTATACGACCCAGTACAATACTTGGATCGTACCTACCGCTGCTTCTTGATGATGGGTTTGCCAAGTTGGAAAGCACCAGCGAAAATGCCAGAGTGGATTGTTGTGAAAGCCTTGCTGATTGTGATTTGGCGACAAGGCATCAAACGGGAAACCCGCTGGAAATTCTGGCATCATTTGTTCAGCATTCTCAAGCGGAACCCTGGAGTTATTGAGCATTACATCTCTGCTTGCGCCCACAACGAGCATTTTCTAGAGTATCGCCAAATAGTACGCGATCAAATTGAAAGTCAGTTAGCAGAATATCTAGCACAAGGTGCAGAAACGCCTTATGTGCTAGTGAAGGAAAAAACTGAGGAAAAAGCGGAAGCGGTAGTTAGTTAAGGCTGGTGATGGGTAATAATGAAAGCTTAAAATTTGTACCTCACTTACCTGCTATCTGCTGTAAATTAATTATTACCCGTTCTCTGCAGAATGTGGGATTTAGAGATGTTGCATTGCAACATCTCTAAAAATTTGTTGTTTAGTTTGCAGCCGCACTCACTAAACCATTGTGCCTCAGCAAAGCAATCGTACTTGGTTCGCGACCCCGGAAAGTTTTAAACACTTCCATTGGATGCTTGCTACCACCGAGTGCCAGCACCGTATCCCGATAACGTTCACCTGTCTCTTTTACCGCTTTCTCATCTTCTAGCCCAACTTCTTCAAAAGCGGCAAAAGCATCAGCGCTCAGTACCTCAGCCCACTTGTAACTGTAGTAACCGGCTGCATAGCCACCCTCGAAAATGTGCCCAAAAGCACATAACATTGAATCTTCTGGAAGTGGTGGTAAGATGGTAGTCGTTTTAGCTATGCGATGACGCACATCTGCCGGAGTTTCATCGCTACCAGAACGATAACGGTAATGTAATTCTAAATCAATACTGCTAAAGTGAATTTGCCGCAACATAGCAGTACCACTCATATAGTTACGCGCTGCTAGCAGCTTTTGATAATAATGTTCCGGTAGAGCTTCCCCAGTTTCGTAATGTTTAGCCATGCCAAACAAAGTAGGTCGCTCATAACACCAGTTTTCCATAAACTGACTAGGTAGTTCCACTGCATCCCATTCCACATTATTGATGCCTGCGGCTCCAACATAATCAACCTTGGTGAGCATGTGCTGCAATCCATGACCAAACTCGTGGAACAAAGTTTCTACTTCATAAAAAGTCATCAAACTCGGTTTACCATCTACTGGAGGAGTTTGGTTACATATCAAATAAGTCACAGGCAACCGAATGCCAGATGCACCATTTTCAGTGATTTTGGCACGATTGATGCACACATCCATCCAAGCACCACCACGCTTTTCTGCTGGACGGCTGTAGGGGTCTAAATAGAAGTAGGCTATAGGAAAACCAGTTTCATCAGCTATTTGGAAATAACGGACATCCTCATGCCACACTGGAGCTTGACCATCGGCTGGGGTTACAGTTACGCCAAACAACCGCTTCACAAGTCCAAACAAGCCATCTAGCACTTGAGGAAGGGGAAAGTAGGGACGCAATTCTTCAGCGGTAAAGGCAAATTTTGCTTCTCGTTGGCGTTCTCCCCAAAAGCTGATGTCCCAGTGTTTTAAATCTTGATATTCTTCTCCATGTGATGCAGCAAAAGCTTGGAGTTCTTTTAAATCTTTGACAGCAGCATCATAACTGGCTTGGCGTAGTTCTTCTAATAGTGCTTCCACTGCTTCAACATTAGGAGCCATTTTACTGGCAAGACTCAACTGGGCAAAACTCTTAAAGCCAAGTAAATCTGCGAGTTCTTGCCGTAACTCCAAAATACGCACAATTAACGGATTGTTATCTAAATCGCCACTAGAAGCGCGAGTGATATGAGCTTTGTAGAGCTTTTCACGCAAATCTCGACGGGTGCTGTGCTGCATGAAAGGGCCATAGCTGGGGAAATCTAAAGTAATGCGCCAAGGACCACTTTCTGGTGTGGCCTTTTCTTCTCCAGCTGCACGAGCAGCTTGGGCGGCTAAACTTACCAAACTTGGTGGTAAACCGTCAATTTCCGCTTTTGTTGTCAGGGTTAAGCTAAAGGCTTTTGTGGCATCAAGTACATGATTAGAGAATTTGGTCGAAAGTTCTGCCAACTCCATCTGAATGGCGTTGAAACGATCTCTTGCTTCTCCTTGTAAGCCAACACCAGAAAGCTCTGCATCTCGAATGGCAGCTTCGACAATCCGCTGTTGGGCTAATTCTAAAGTTGCCCAACTATCACTGCTACGGAGTGCTTTAAAAGCATTGTAGATGGGTTGGCTTTGACCGAGCTTGTTGATAAATTGTACGACTAATGGCTGTACAATTTCATGAGCTTCGCGCAGTTCCGGGCTATTTTTAACACCCATTAAATGATTTACCGTCCCCCAACTCCAGGTAAGCCGTTCTGTCAGCTTTTCTAAGGGTTCTACTAAACCACTCCAAGTAGGCTTTATATTAGCCTCCAAGGTGGCAAGGTGCTGGTCAAGTTCTGCCAACAACTGATTGAAGGCTGGTACTACTAGTTCTGGTTTAATCTCTGCAAAGGGAGGTAAACCAGTGCTTTGGAGTAAGGGATTATGGGAAATAATGGTACTTGCACTCATGATTTTGTGTGAACTGCGAACGAACAAAAATCAACAATGATTTTTATTTATATATCTTCTAATGTAACGATCGCTGTGCTATTTAGTATTGCCATTCTGGTAAAAAGGCAAAAAAAGCGAGAATTACTCACAAAAGTATCCCGATACAGCTATTTTGTGTTGATCCTGAACTGTCCACCATACCGCATCTGGCGGATGCTTCGCACCATCGCAGAGTGCATTTACCTAACTCAACCTGACTAAAGGCGATCGCGAAAAGATATCATAATGTACTATGTCAAACAGGTAGCTCATCCGCCAGCATAGGCGTTACCCTGAAGGCGCAGTTTCAACCCAGGAATTATCAGCTTTCAAGGTGTGAGAGTAGTTCAATTAACTGAGCGCGATCAAGCGTCCTTGCCAAACAGAGAAGGGAGGCTCTATATTGTTCCACATTTATGATATTATTTGGCAACTCATCTTTTTACTCGTAAAATCGAAGACAAGATCAAGGTCAGTAGAAAAGAGTCCCTAAATTAATGAGTACGTTAATCAGTCATGATGGAAGAGCTATCACTAAATTTCACGTGGTAGACCGGATCAACGATATCGCTTGGCAAGCTCACCAAGGTAGCGTTGCTGCGATTATTCAGCTATTGAACGAAAAGCTAGCCAAGTCTGGTGTCAGAACTAGAGCGATTTTTTCTGATGGTGTCTTACAACTTCTGTGCGAAGCGGCTAGGGTAGAGCAACTTGAGCAATCTCCCCTTGTAGAACAAATTCACCAAATTCTTGAGTCCATCGCCCCGCGTCACATTCGCCGAGTTAATATCAACAGTCGGATTGTTCGGGAACAACAATTACTGTGGTTAAAGGAGATAGATAGCGATCGCGAAAATCAATTGCTTTGGTCACAGGAAATTACATTAATTCAGCCTAATATTATAAAGCAATTAATTAAAGATTTCACGGAAGCTCAAGCTGAATTAGGAAAACCAAATTTTCCTAAAACTTCAGTCTCTCGTCCTTTAGTACTGATTAACAAAGAAAAACAGAGAACTAAACCTCAAACAAAGATATTAGTAGCGGCTGGTTTGTGTTCACTGTTATTACTTAGTTGGGTTGTTTATGCTCAGTTAGGTAATAAACTAAAAAACCTAATGCAACTAGAAACTTCCAAATCTTTAACTACAGAAAAGACTAACGAGACGAAAGTCAAAACACCATCTCGTGTTCTTAACAATAGCCTTTCTGAACAACCTGATGATCCATTTACAACATCTGTGCGAATTGCCAATCAAGCTTCTGCATCTGGGAAAATAGCCACAACCTCAACTCAGTGGTTAGAGATAGCTGCTAAGTGGCAACGGGCCTCAGATTTAATGAGTACAGTACCACAAAACCACAGCCGTTATCAAGAAGCCAAGATTCGTACTCAACTATATAAGAAATATAGTGAGGCAGCACAGAAAGAAGCAGATAAGAGTAAATCTTAGTTTTTGTTATTGGAAAAGTAAGATTACTGATTAGTATTTTAGCAGTGGTGAATGGATTATTTATTTTACTTCTCGCACTTCACCCAAGCGCGTAAAACGAATTTCAATGCGTCGCCGCTTCGGTTCTGGCTGACGCTTTTCTTGCGGAATGGGAGCAAATTCCCCATTTGGTAATATTAGTTGTGCTGCCGAATAGGCGCGAAATTTCACTCCTGGCATCTTATTTTGTTGCTGGATTTTCAGCAGTTCTTTAACCACTGCAAGAGAACGCATCAATCCTAAATCAGCATTAGAACCTGCTTTAAGTGTACTAACTGAACCCCCTTGGCTAGCTGCTGTCTCTAAATTAGAGTCTAAATTGCTGCTGATAATACTAACAGGTTGTTCATCTGTATGCCCAATGATTTCAACTGTATTAATGTTGTAAGATTTTGTGGTCTTTTCTATATCAGGTACGAGTTTATTTGTGATGAAATCTAACATTGTCGTTGGAATTACTGCGCTACCTGGATCAAACCTCGAATTTTCATCTTTTATCAACAAAATTGGCGGTGTCCCTGGATTAGATATTTGCGATATCGTATAGTTAGTGCTGGCTATTAATAATAATAGTAGTAAGATCATAAAGGCATTGGACATTAAATCTGTAAAAGCAGGCCAAATATTTAAATCTTCTTTGTAGTCATTATGTCGTGAACGACGAGGCATAATTTAATATTATAATTTCAAATTAATCTCAATATAATCAGCTAGAATTTTTCTATTTTCTTTTCCATTTTTTGCCTGATCTGAGAAATTTCATCCTTTATATTGTTCACATCTTTATTGAAGTCTTGAATGTTATTAATTAACATTTGTAACCCTTGTTTATTTGTTTCTGTCTGCTGAATAATTCCTTTAATAATCATGGCACTGACATTTTTGTATTCCGAAGTAAATTTCTCGTTGTTGTTTTGAATTATATCTATAAAATCTGATTTAGACATATCAAATTTCACACCTAACTGATTGGCATATCCTTCAAAATTGACCATAACAGCCTTAACTTGTTGGTTGTTAGAACCAATTTGTTGAGATAAGTTTAAAATCAAGCGATCGCCTAAAGCCTCGATTGCCAAATTAACTTGCTCTGTATAGCTTTGAACAACTTCTAGCAGTTGTGTCAAATTATCAGCTTTGTTTGTAATTCTTTGCTCTAACTTATCAAGTTTGTTAATGGCTTTTGAAAAACTAGTAGCTCCTTGTTTGAGTTGAGGAATAATCTCACCAAGCGAGTTTTGATTATTTTGATGTAACTCTAAAACTTGAATTGAAGTTTGATTAGACTTTTTAATATCTATTGCTAAATTAGTCAATTCTTGACTACAACGCTGAACTTCTATCAATGCTGTTTCAATCAATTTGGTTGTCTGGCCCAAACTTGCAGCCGATTGTGAAAATCTTTCTTGCATAGTAGTCAAATTGACTGTAGCTGCTGATAATTTCTGAGGAAACTGACTATTAGCAAATATTTCAGCAGACTGTTTAAAGATATGAGATTTTGCATTCAGTTCAGCAATAGCATTTTCAAATTCGTTAGCAGCACCAGATATAGTACCAGCAGCTTGAGAAAAGCCCTCATAAACTTGCTTGGCTAAATCAGCAGCTTCTTTATTCCCCTCAGCAATTTGTTTTGCCACACTTCCTATAGATTTCTCCACTGCATCCCGCACAGTATCACCAAAGCGAGTTAAAAACTCATCCTGCTGGGATACCATTTCCTTAACAATTTTAGCGAGGCGAGTATCACCTTGTACTTGGGGATGATAAATATTATCTAAGTAGTCTTCAAGAGTACAAATAAGTCTGTACTTGGCAAAAGTAGTATTTTTAAACCAGTTAAATAGTGTTAAGAAAGTACTACAGAAAAGTCCAGTTAAACTGGTAGTGAAGGCAATACTCATCCCTTCTAGTGGTTTCTTTAATTCAGCAACTAAATTGCTAACATTGCTGCTATTAGTTTGATTAATTGTTTGACTGAGTGCCGCTAAATTAAGCGTGATACCGAAAAAAGTACCAAGTAAACCAAAAGCTAAGAGTAAATTCGGAAGAATCCGACAAAAGTAATCGATTTGTTCACAGGTAAATCCCCAAACTTTTTCTTGGCTATAAACTTGGTCGATTAACGCTGCTGTATTAACCTGATCTAAGTTTCTACTAGCGTCTCTAAACCTTCGTTCTAATTCTTCTAGGATTTTTGGTTGTTGTCCAGGTGATTGTCCACTAATTAACCTTCGTACCTTCTCTTCCAACGATAATAGATGTTGATACAAAGCCAAGCGGAGAAAAATCGTAGCTATAGATGGTAGAACAACGAGTACAAGAGTAATAAATATTAAATAACCTGGTACTGGTGGCATCAAAAACACCTTGAGAGTAGGAAAAGGTTGCTAAAAAATGTGGATATTATCTAACCGGAAAAAGATCCTAAAGGGGATATCTAGCAAAGATTTTTTGTTTCTCGCGATCGTACTCTTCTTCAGTAATCAACTCGTCAGCTAAATCTTGTTTTAGTCGCTCCAACTCTAAGCGTCGTTTTGCTCGGTTATCAGTAGAATTTACGGGAGAATCAACAACTATTTCACCAACAATAGCTTTTTGATTTCCTAGATTTGTGCTGAGAGTTGGGGAAGTTTTAAACCGCTCATTCATCTTTCTGCGGAAGCGATTGATAATTCCCTCTTTAGCTATAGGATCTGTACTTGTAGGAGTTCCAACTACTGCTGCTTTGTAGGGAGAATTGGCACTATCTTCTGGTAAATCATCGACTTCTCTGACAAATTGCCGGACTTTAAGTAGATAGTTATTGTCCCAAAGTTCAGGTTGTCTTTCTATGATAGCAATTTCATCATTCAAAAGCTGTTGTAAAGCTTCAGTCATGTCCTTACGATTAGCAAGTTCCTCCAAAGCTTGACTCCACTCTGTATTTAAAGAAGCAGTGGTATAACTATCACGTAAGGGATCATGATATTGAAATTCCAACTGTTGATTATCCTGATTTTTTTCTAATAAACCCAATGCTAGGCAAGGATAAAAAACATCCTCCAATTCTTCCATTTTTCTAGCATCAGGCGGAATAATGTCAGGAAATGAAGCGTTATAGTCGTTATGAAGAAAAGATGTTGGAGAATGTTGTTCACGCAGGTAGGGGTTTCTCATTCTTGCTAAACTACTAATTAGTCTGAGAGGAAAACCAGCATACTCATTTACAATTAAAATTTCGTCTTCAGCTTGTGTTGCTTTTAAGACGCTTACTTCGACTCCTATATCCTGTGTCAGCAAAGTTTTAAACTGTCGTACTTCTAATTCATCTGTATCTTTAAAACCGACTAACTTACTACTTTTAGCAGGGTCTTCACGGAAATAAGGGTCAGTTAAATTTAAACGCAAGAGAGGTTCAGCTTCCTGCATAACTTGTGCTAAACGAGTTGAACGTACTGCTAGAGAGTAGTTTTGCATAAAACGCTTAATCACAGAGTTGACAATATTAATACTCCGAGAAGCAAATAATTTATCAACTTTCAGGTCAATTTCTTTTTGCAACTGTTCTGAAGTAGTGCGTTCTCTGTCTATAAAACTTACCAAAGATTGTCCTCTACCAGTTTGTTCTGTAATTGTCGAACTTACTAGCACAAACTGGCGACGTAAATCATCTTCTGGCAAAATATTTTGATAACAGCGATCAATATCCTCACTATCAAATATTGCTTCTCCGCTCATTTCATCAAAATTCAATTGTCTTAAGTCTCTATCTTGCTTTTCATAGAAACTTTGTAAATCTTCTACTAAGCTACTAAAGGCAGCAACTTGAGTTGTTCTCTCTTGAACGTGCTTTTGCAGATTATTAACAATTTTTAGCGACTCTTGAACGACTGTGACATCAAAGTTATGCTGAATAATTTTGCAGACTTCCTGTACTGATTTTTTGGCTTCATCTTGAAATTGACTATTTTTATTATTGAGGAGGGGAATACCAGCTTTATGTTCAATATCTTCGATTGTTTGTTCAGTGTCTCGCCATTTTCTTTCCAAATCTTCCAAGATTTTCATTCCACCGTTATCAGTGATTTTTTCTTGCAAGTTGAGTTGATAGTTATGCAATTCATGTTGCAAAGCATCTAGCCAATCACGGACACTTTTAATGGAAAAAGTAGAATCTGTTGGCGTGAGTAACTGACTCAGATAATCATCAATATTAGTCTTTAGCTCCTTGGTAGTATTTGGAGAAATTTGTAGCAGTCTTGTCAGCCAAATACCTCTAGTGCTTTCAGTTTCACCAGGCTGAACTTTACGAAATTGCTCTCTAAATTCCCTTGGCAACTGTCCGCGAATATCATTGCGATTATCGCGTTTTTGACACTCGGAAATTTGCCGATCTAATTTATTTCTCCAAATACTAATAGTATTGCGAAAGCTCTTATTATTTTCTTGAACCGATTCTGCTAGCTTTGTCGTGAAGTTGTCTTTATTTTCTGGGTCGTTGTGCCAATGATATTGAATGAGGAATTGTTCAATTAATTTTAGGGGATCTGGACTTTGACCTTTGCCGTTTAGCCAAAATTTCACTAGCTCTAAACTAACGCGGTTTAAGGCAATTTGGACAATAGTATCGCGGGGAAAATAGATAGCCGCCAATCCAAATGTTAAATAACGCTGGCTATTAGGACGCGGGTGCTTATCACATTGGATCATGTGTTGCAGAAAGTTGTCTCTACTGCCTTTAATTGCTGGTGCTAATTCACTGGAAAAATCCAAAGCAATCTTATGAGCAATCACATTACATAGCTTACCTTGAACAAGAATTGAATATTCCCCTCCTGTTTGACTTGATACTAAATAGGTGTAGTCAAATGGTGGACGCTGTTCTTGGATAAAAACTAAATTTTGGAGGTCATAAAATGCTTCAAATTTTGTGCCTGGTGTGCTGTAATAGTTTAATTCTTTGAGAGCAGCGTAAGTATTTGCGCTCATACTAGGAGCATTGCCATACAATTCTGGACTAATCACTAAATAGCCAAAAATTTTGGCACTTTGGTCGCCATAAAGATGTCTGAGACTATAAGCGATATCCAAAAACATCCCGCTACCAGTCCCGCCACAAAGAGAACCAACAACAAAAATGCTCAGTCCTGGTTCGACTCTTAAACCTGCTTTCAGCAATAAGGAATCATGTCCTCTTGTACGCCTTTCTGCACTTTCAATTGCTGTTTTAATCTTTTGGTAATTGTGGAAAAAAGCTAGCCTACCTACAGGTCTAATGCCTTTTGCACCTTCTTCAACTGCTTTAATATTTCGCAATAGTTGTGGTGGAAACCATCTGGCAATATGGTCGTATGGGCCATGACGAGTATATTCTGACCGCCGCTCCAATCCTTCGACAAACATCGTAACTTCGTTGGAGGACATTGTAGCGCTGACTTTTTCTGCCTCTTTAAAGCTGAGATCAACGCCATGATAGGTACTTCCTGTACGAATACCGGTGACTTGTGTTGCAGCTTTATCTGTATCAATGTGAACAAAACTCACAATTGGGAGGTTGCTTAAATCTCCATAACGGTCAACAATTAACCGCCGAATTCGCATTAAAACATCGCGTCCAGTACCGCCTAAGCCTATACAAATTGTCCGGTTTATTCCCCGATATTGAAGTTCATTTGTAGTTGTTTGACTCATTCTATGCACCCTAGAGATACTACTTTTTTAGTTTAATAATGATCTCGTAGTCGCGGTTGCGAAAATCTGGACAATTCAGCCGAAACCTAGATTTATCTATAAGAGTACGTGACGTAATTTCTTTACCATTATAATAAATTGGGGTCAAATTAGTTGGTACTAAATAAAGCTTCTCACCTTTGCGTTCTAAATATGCCCTAACTTCTACACCTGGACAGTCAATAGAATCTACAGAAGTAGAGTCATATTCACCAATTGCAATCCGTTTATTGTTTGGTAAACTGCATTTTTGATCTTCTGGTTTTGCTGTTACTTCAAAATCAACTATCAACTCCCATTTTTTTTGCAGACGATATAATTTTACTCCACCTAAAATTAGCCCTACTAATAGTAATATTACAACTAATCCAGGTATCCACAATTTTTTAATTAAATAAGGTGTGACTAAACAAGTTTCTTGATTACCTGGGGCTGGGGTGCAAAATTCTTGAACTGTAGGAGCAATATCGACTACAGTGAGTTTGTATTGTTGATTATTCTGGGTTTTTATTGATAGCGATCGCTTCTGAATTGGCAAATCTTTAATCCAAGCTTGTCGCTGTTGACTTTCTGGAGATTCAGCTATGCGAAAAGGGCTATTAGCAGGCGTCTCTATCCAAATTTGGGAAGGAATTCCTGGTTGGGTAAATAGAGGCGCATCTGTAACCCAAACTACTGATTGTGGTTTTATATATTGGCTTTCTTGCAGGCGATTTTGATTAATCTGAGCCAGACCTTGATAAATAGTGAATTCAGCTTGCTGAATATCTGTACCGTAGTATTTTGGGTCTGCTGTAGGTATTTTTGCTAAAAGTTTGTCAATATTTTCTTGATTATTACTAATAAAGTGGATGGGTGTTCCCAACGGATTTACACCCAATTGAACTTCACTTAAAACTACATCTTGAGCAAAAGGAATAATGTATACAGTGTCTCCAGGCTTCAGGCTATCTTGAATGATTTGACGTAAGCGGATACGACCTTCATCATTTAATCCCACGCTTTCTGTCAAATCAATCGCCAAGATAACATCTCGTCCTCCACCCAAAACAGCAACTAAATCTAAGCCAACTTTTTGTGTGGAAGTAAGTGTTTGTCCAGGAGTAATTTTAGTTATAGTCACAAATAATATAGTTTAATTAAATAATGTATAAAATTTGTTGCATAGATATCTAGTGATATGTAATTAGTGATTTCATACACATATAAAAATGAGGGAAGGCTCACAGATACTTTTTTCAATTTTGCTGGGTCTAATCTAGGCATACATTTGTACTTTTGACTAAACCTTTTAGTTCTATTGGAGACATAAGTAAATAAACATAGAAATTATTTAACAAACTAGCACGAAGTCTGCACCTGATTTATTTAGTTATCAACAATTTTTACAATCATTGAAAGAATGTATGCTTGGTATCAATAAAATCGTTACACAATCAGACTTTTAAGCTTAAACTGTTGACCAACGGATAGAGCAAGCAGTGAATATCTGTCAAATACTGTTCACTATTACTGTCACTATTCTTGACTAGAAGACTTCTCTTTGAGATAAGCAAAGGGTAACTGAAGATACTGAGGTGCTTGGGGTAGCAGAAAAATTTATAACCCCGCAGTGCCAGGTATCGGATTTATGAAATGTTAATTATACCGTAGTTTAGGGGCTTGTAATAAATCTTTAGTAACACTCCTACTAACACTAAAAGTGTTACTGTAAACTAACACTTTTCAGACAAGGGTATACCCTACGACGATAACGGGCTTGTCTTGCAGTAATCTTGCATCCTGATATATGACATGTCATATATCATCTCTCGGAATGCTTCACGGTTAATACACATTTGTATTGGGAATAACGTATATTACTGATGCCAATGCTACCAACAATGCGCTTATCTTGGATGCAAGTTCACTGCGAGTGGAAGCAGGATGCAAGTTGTGTTTTTGTCTGTGATGTATGCCAGGAACCGGACTTGAACCGGTGACACGAGGATTTTCAGTCCTAGCTCAATAATGCCTAAAATGCTTACTGCACAAGGATTACTTTTGTAAAAGCACTTATTACCATTTTCAGTGTGTCAATCTCTGTGTCAGAATTGGGTAAATTCACCTCAAAAAAGACACCATGAGAAAAATTACACCACTCAATAGAGACGGGTACATAGTCCTCAGATTTACGTTTGAAGGTAGACGATTCAGCTTCAACCCTGTAACAGGTGGAAGATATGATGATAAATCAGCACTTGACACAGCGGAGAAAGTAGCGTATAGAATTCAACAAGACTGTGATAACGGGTATTTCGACCCCACTCTGACAAAATATAAGCCAAATGCACTACAAGGTAGATCAAAAGAAGCAGCGATTAACGATGCCAGGGAAGCGAGGGAAATAGAAGCAGCAAGATTAGCGATAAACTCGACCAACTTACTACAACTGTTTGAGGAGTTCACGCAGTTCAAGTCTAAGACTCTGGCATCTAACAGCATGATTGACTACAACCGTATCCAGAACAAGCTAAAAAAATGTCCCCACAAACTTGCAAAGGACGCGGTGAATATTATGCAGTGGTTAGTAACGGATCACGATGGTACGTCTACAAGTAGCATTGACAAACAATGGAAGTTAATAAACGCTTGCTGTAAATGGGGCGTATCGACAGGTAGGTTACAGTCAAACACGTTTCGAGACTTACGTAACCTTATACCGTCTACCAAGAATACGCGATCGCAAGATGAGATTAAACCGTTTACTGATAACGAACGCAAGCAGGTAATACAAGCGTTCTATGCCAGCGATCACTATAAATACTATGCCCCTTTAGTGGAATTCCTCTTCAGTACTGGCTGTAGACCAGAAGAAGCGCTAGCACTGCAATGGAAACACGTCAAGCAAGGACGTATAACATTTTGTCAGAAGTTAACAGCGAACGGTGAAATAGAAGCAGGCACAAAGACTCAAAAGAAACGTTCTATTACCGTAAACGACCGTATGCAGTCGGTTCTAGCTACCATCAAGACCGAGAAGTGTTCGAGTGACAGTTATCTATTCCCTGCCAAAAAGGGCGGGTTTATTGACTGGCATAATTTTGCTAATAGAGCGTGGAAGTCAGTGTTAGATACGCTACCTGATATCGAATACCGTAACCCTTACCAGATGAGGCATACAGCGATAACACTTATGGTGAGAAGTGGTGTTGACAGTGTTGTAATAGCGAGATGGGTAGGTAACTCACCTAATATGATCTCTCAAAAGTACTTAGGTGATGTCAGTGATATCATGATGCCAGGTAGTTAGAGGTATAAGGTATACCTTCTGTTTTTATCACGACGTTTTGCTACGTCGTTTATAACGTCATTTATAACGACGTACTTTAACGACGTTGTATTTATAAAGGTATCTACCGCCTCACTAATGCACCAACGGGAAGTGTCTGCCAGTTGTATCCACAAGGTAGATCGGCTTCTTTACGAGCGGTATCTCAGCATAGGCATATCTGAAGCGCACGTTAGCGTTTGGTCTAAACTTAGGCGGAATAATTTCCTTCTCGTACACCAACTGCTCGGTAGGCGTTACAGTATTGTCCCTCAACGGCTCATGCGTTGATAACTTATTGGCATCATACGTCAATTCTTGACATTCCAGCATCGCCGTGATAATTGGCAGTGCATCACTCTCTTGATGGGCATAAATCATTAAGCGATACCCATGTACCGGGTCGCTGTAACGATAGATATTCTTACCCTTTGCAAACTGAATACCTAGTCCACTTACTACAAAAAACTCCTTTATCAGCGTTGCCAGTGCTGTGAGTTTCGCCTTCGTGATCGTTGCTGCCGTCTCAGTCATGAGTCTAAAACTGTACTCAGCGTCAAGTCTCGCTGTCCCGTTCGGAACACTCGCAATGTCTTGCGAGAAGTAAAACGATATCTTAGGATGTCCGTCAACTGGCGGTGCAATATCGTTTGTAGAGCCGTTGTAGACTACGAGATTACTGTTGCCGTATCCCAGTAAATCCCAAAATAGACGATGTCGCATTGCGATCAGCAACTCGTTATCGTCTGCCGTGATCGTACAAGCCACCCTTAAACTACTACGCGCTGTTGCTATATTCGGCTTCCAGTCTGAGCCAAGATCATTAAAAAATAATGCTACCGCTGCATTGTGCTGAGGGTAGTACACTTGCTTGAGGTGCTGGAAGGGATCATAGTCATCCGGTAGTGTATCATCTGGAGGCGTTGCAGCAGTCACCGTTGCAGTAGCAGGCGTTAATGTCGCACCTGTAGCGATAACAGAGGTTGGTGGGAATTGTCCACCTGTATCATTTATTGTTTGCGGTACTTGAACTGAGGTCGGATCTGCCATTGTCTTTAATCGTTCGCGTTAAAAATGTCATCAATAGTCGCTTGGATGATATTTGTGCTATCGGCTTGTGCCTGTGCTTGAGCAGCGATAGTCTTAGTAGGATCTGGGACTGTCAGCCCTGGCACGTATTTTTTAATACTGCCGTCTGGGTTGCGTAATGGTTGTCCGTGTTCATCTACCGGATCTGTTTGGTCAAGTGTTTTCGCAAATGCGTTCGCGCTGTCATTTATCGCTACCCC
>NZ_JBALDZ010000227.1:0-504 GCF_036917155.1 Nostoc sp.
CAGGACTTACGCAACTGGCACAAAGAGCGGGTAGGGCTGTGCCTTACCCCGCAACAATTCAAATCAAACCAAGCACATAAGAATACTTGGGCGTTTCAGTTGCTGAATTAAGTAATTAGAAAGCAAGTTATGCTTGATTTGATAAATAGTTTGACCAGTGGTATAGGCTAAATTCTTTAACCTAACCCAAACCAACATTGCACAAGCAATATGATTTCTTTGGAGCCTAGCTTGACGACACTGACAAGATTCAATGCCAGTTAGTTGTTTAATCTCCCTGTGAAACTCCTCGATTTTCCAACGAATTTTACACACCTCTTGTACAACATCCGTGGAACTTTGAGATAAATCGTTAGTGGCGATATAATCCGTTCTGTTGGTAGAAACAGTAACCCGGAATAGTTTCACTTTTTTATTAGCAGGGAACCCTTTTATTTTGATTATCTTACCACAGTCTAATTCTTCTTGATTCCAATCTAATAATTCAATACGTTTAGATTTTTC
>NZ_JBALDZ010000228.1:0-34845 GCF_036917155.1 Nostoc sp.
CAATTACCGCAATACAAGGTTTAGTCAATCAACATACCGAACTTCTCTCTGTGCTTGAGTCTCAAGCCCTGAAATACCAATTAGATAGCTAGGGGCTGCATCCATTCTTTTTCTTCATCATTTTGAATCATTGCCTCCATTGATTTATCTTTACTAACAATTGTGCAAACCCAGCACCCAAATCGAGAATCACCACAGCTAGCAGTCGAAGTATCAACAACTAGTGGACATTCATTATCTGCTGTAGCACCTCGATACATAGTGAACAAATCTTTGTTGCTATATCCCCAAGGATTTTGCCATTGATTTAGGTAAATCCAAACTTCATCAGTACGCCAATCTTCAATAGGGCTATAAATTAAAGAATTAGGCAAGCTTGCACTATGGTAAAGCAGAGATGTCGGTGAACTTGAATCAGAAATAAGACGATCTTTTAGACTACCTGCTTGATGTTTTTCCATTGAGATAGCACGTTTGATGCTTTCAGCCTTACGCGTACCTAAAACAAGAATAACTTCCCCATTTACTCTAACCACATCACGGATAAAGTGGTTAGAAGGATGAATTTTTAGACGGTCTGTACACCAACGAAATTTTCCTCGTGGCGTTGGATAACCTTTACCAATCAAGCTTACCCAGAATGTCTCTTTGATTTCTGGGTGTAATAAATGTGGCTCAATGGGCATTTTCTGTTCTTGAGCAGCAACCTTCATCCTTTCTAAGGATTTGCGTACCCAAACAGAGACTACAGGGTTTTCTACTAGTGTGTCAGTTGTAATAACATGAATAGTCTTTTTTCGCTTTTCAACTGGTAGTGCTGCGATCGCATTCCAGATAAGCTGTAAGGTAGCAGTACTATCTTTGCCGCCCGAATAGCCCACCACCCAAGGTATCTCATCTAAACAATACAATTCTTGAATTTCAGTGGTGAGAGCTTGGATATAGTCCACTAACTCTGCTACAGTACGTGCTTGTTCAACTATCTTTTCTGGTTGTTGTGCTGTAGTCATTTCTCCTTCTCTCTGGAAACACTGGCGTAATATTTGGGCGAATAGAATTCGCGGCTACACGAGACTTTACCCACCTCCGCAGGTTTAATGTAATATTTGGGCGAATAGAATTCGCGGCTACACGAGACTTTACCCACCGACCTGGGTTGAAGAAAAGTTTTTAAAAACTTTACTACTAATATCCAAATTTTTGGATAATTAAACGACATAATCTTATTCTGTTTTTAAAATTTAACATGAAAGATAGTGCATCTGACCCTACTGCTGACATCGCTAGAGAGTATCTGGAACGGGAAAACAAGGAAAAACAGGTACTAGCTTTACTCTTGGAGAAGTTTTTAGGGAGAAAAGATCAGATTCTCGTTCAAAAAACCGAGATGGGTGGTACGGAGGCTTATGTTAGCTCTGTTACACTGGAATGGTTCGCCGGTCGGGTTCACTTCGCTTCTGGCTTACCTCTGTTTCAGAAAAAGTATAATCCTGAGACTGATAATGTCGAGATTGACGCGGATAGTATTGATGAAATTCAGCAACGTCCCCTTGATTGGTCACGTCAAGCACCGCTAGTCCAGTATTTAGCGGCTCGACAAAACCACAAATTTCCGCCAGTGCTAGTAGTAATTAATCAACCGTGGGTGGATAATCCCAAAGCTGCTGAGTGGGATAGTGAAGGACGCGCCACCAAGTCTACTACTGATTTCATCCCCCTAGATAAAGACGCTAAAGTAGGTCTGCTAAATATTTCTGAGGATGATGTAACCATTTATGCACTAGATGGTCAACACCGATTAATGGGTGTACAGGGGTTGATGGAGTTAATTAAAACTCGTAAACTCCAGCGCTATAAAAAAGATAAAGGTGTTGATGACAGTTTTATTACGGTCAATGATTTGATAGAAAAGTATCAAGTAGACCTTGCTTACTTGCAAAATTTACCCAAGGAAAAAATTGGTATTGAGTTCATCTGTGCGGTAGCTGCTGGGGAAACTCGCACCCAGGCGAGGCGGAGAGTAAGGTCGATTTTTGTTCATGTTAACCTGATGGCTGCACCCTTGACTAAAGGGCAGTTAACACAGTTGAATGAAGATGATGGTTTTGCGATCGTTGCTAGAAAAATTGCAGTTACACATCCACTATTAGAACAACGACAAGAGCGCAATCCCCGCGTCAATTGGAATAGTGCAACAGTAGCTTCAAATTCTACAGTTTTGACGACTTTGCAAGCTCTGCAAGATATGTCTGAGCGATATTTAGCTCAAAAGTTCCCCCACTGGAAACCCTTGGAGAAAGGTCTAATTCCCATGCGTCCAGAGGATGAAGAACTTGAGCAGGGAATTGAGGAATTTAAAAAGCTATTTGATTCTTTAGCTAGTCTTTCTAGTTATAAGATTTTAGAACACGAGGATACACCAGCTTTGCGGCGCTTCAGCTTTGAGAAAGATGGAGGTGAAGGAAATATGCTTTTCCGTCCAGTTGCTCAAGTTGCATTGGCGCAAGCTTTAGGAATTTTGGTTTTTAAAAAAGGTTTTTCCCTAGCAGATATTTTTAAGAAGTTGAGGAAGTTTGACCAGCAAGGTGGTTTTAGTGGTATGGAATATCCCCAATCTTTCTGGTATGGGGTTTTGTATGACCCAAATAAAAAGCGTGTACAGGTTGCTGGACGAGATTTAGCCGCGAAGTTATTGGTTTACATTCTGGGTGGAATTCAGGAACAGATGGAACGTGCTGAACTTCGTAAGGCTTTGGCAGATGCTAGGACTGTGGAAGATAAAACTATAGGTTTTGATGGCAAGTTTGTTGAACCGAAAGCGGTAGGACTGCCACCTGTTCTGTAATTATGCTTGAAATATATTTTGGCGATGCCATTGCAGCGCTTCCAGTTCTGGAAAGTGTTGCTCTGTATTTGGTAAAATTATTGTCTCACCATGAAAATCTTTCATAGGTTTAGCATGGGGAGATGCTTCTTCCAAATCATTACTAACTATAATTTTGTATTGTTCATCTACAGCAAACCAACCCCTATCAAATGCCCAATGATGATTTTTACAAAGAGCTATTCCATTATGAATTCTACTGTCATAGAATTGTGAGAATGGCTTGATGTGTGCGCCATCCACAATGTTTTGATTTACTTTTTTAGTTACTTTTAGTCCACAAAAGGCACATCTGTAATCATAAATATGTATAATTGCTGTCCTAAAGAAAGCATTTCTAATAACTGCTCGTTTTAAGCTCCACCTTGGATTATTATCTAAATTTCCCGTTTCAATTAATTTTTCTATTTCTCCTGAGCCATCTTGAAAAGTTTGATTTATTTGTAAAATAGCTTCTATATCATTTTCATTATCAGAAAAGAAAGCTGCCACAAGCGCGTCAATGAGTTCTTTTCTGTAAAATTCATCTTGCAAAAAGTTAAATAATTCACTGTCTAGATATGCGTATTCAACAGCCTCCTTTAGTTTGTTAATTGTTTTTGGTTGTAATCCATTAAATTCAGGCTGAAATTTTAAGTACCAAAAACCCTCATTTTGCAGATGGAAGAAAGGATAATGTAAACCACCTTTGTAAGACGGAGAACCGATGACATTCCAATACCTCTCAAATGTTTGAATTAATTCGTCTGAAACTGGAATCTCATTAGTAGTAATGATACCTCGTGCAATCAAATCAATTACAGATAAAAGTAATATTGGTTTATATTGAGCATTACCACGCTTCTGGCTACTACTCACATTTAATTCAGCAAACCGTTGACAATAATATGTTATATTTTTCATATTTAATAACTTAATTAAGCAAGCAAAAAATCAATTTAAGAATTTACTGAGGTCAAATTCTTCTTCTAGCTGTTCTTTTGTTCCTCTTTCAGAAATCAGAACTAATAGAAGTCGCTCTGAGTAGTCAACAGAACCCCGTAACTCATTTTGTAAAATTTCCAGTCCTCCATTAGCATATTCTTCAAATATTTGAGTACGTTTATCTTCATCATCTTCTTCTCTAGATGAGAGTATGTTGATATCTTGCGTTTCATTGATTCCTAATAATTTAATGATTAGGTCATATCCCAATGAAGCAAAATTTTCTTGGGGAATTGGAGATGGTTCTCTTTTTGTAGTTTCCCCCAAAGGAACGCGCTTTTTATATTTAACGCCCAATGCTGCTGCAAACACCATTACTTCTACATAAGTTTGAAAAGGCCCAGTTGTGTCTTTTGATGCGACTAGAGATTTCACCAACTCAGCCTTATCTTTAGCAACCCTGATTCTATTTGCAGCCATTGTTTTAATATTTACATTGTTGCTATTTTAACCGAAAGTCAAAAGCGATTGCAGATTTTGCTGCATTATTTTATACTAGTATGTGAGCGATCGCTAAACAAATAAATTATCCACTAACATAGTCCATCCTGGTACTGCGGGTTCAGCTTCAGCCACCTCACCACGGCGATACACTTGCGGTTCTTCAGGATTACTAACACGATATACTCTAATAACTTCCTCTTTGAGTACGTCTACATCCCAAACTACCAACGTACCAGCCGCAAAATAATCACGGCGTTTACTAGCCATATCTTTCTCAGCCTTATCACCGTAATCATTTTCGCTTCGCACCTCAGCAGCAAATATAGGCGCACCATTGAGAAACTTCCCACCTGTAGGTTTGCCAGTATAAAATGCAGCATCAGGACTTAAAGAACGACGATTAGGGAGATTGACAATAAAACCGACATTATCAGGCAAAGCGTAACCACTTTTTGTCAGACGTTCATAATCCCGTAGACTTGCATAAATTTCACCGCCTGCACGTCCTGGTAAAAATCCAGTTGGAGACATCAGCACCAATTTCCCATTGACAATCTCTGCTTTACAATTGTCGGGTAAGTGGTACAAATCTTCAATAGTTGCCTCAGCTTGAATACTCATAAAATATCTTCTAATTAGTTAGCGATAATCTCAATTTTACATATTCTCTTCCCTCTGCATCCTCTGGGTCTCTGTGGTTAGTTTATCCAAAACTTATATTGCAAACTGAACATCCTCATAAGCCAAAGAAATAGGAAAACGGAAATCAACGCTAGTCAAATGAACTTCATCCCCTTCTTCATAAGGATGTAATTCCCAAATCCCTTTGTCATTTATACGAAAGCAATCTAAACTGATTTTTTCAGCATCAATGAGGACATATTCTTGTAAAGTCTCGATACGACGATACTGAATAAATTTGCGACCTCTGTCGTAAGCTTCTGTACTAGGGGAAAGAACTTCTACAATTAAACAAGGATACTGAAGAAATTTAATCGCTTGTCTGTCCCTATTGCAGTTTCTTCTACCGCCGATGAACCTGCTTTATTTAACCAGGTACTCACATAACTATGAGAATGATTACCCTCGTGTAATTCTGCACCACAAATACAGCGTTGAGAATTGAGTAAATCACTGACAAATTCCCGCGAAATTCCTGATGTTAACTCGCCTCGCGCCTTCAAATCATTGATAATTCCTCGAAACTGTGCTGTAGTTTCTGATAAGAAAACGGTATAACCTCGTGTAGAAATAACTTTTTTCAGCGCTTCTTTGTTTTTTTTATGTTCTTCTTGATTCGCCGCTTTCTGAGATTCTAAATCTTGACATCTTTCTTGTAATTCCTTAGCTGCGCTCAGTTCTCGCAAACGGTTACTTGTTTCTTTTTTAAAAGTTTGTTGATATTCTAACTCTTCTTTAATTTCTGTTTGCCGTTTGGTAATGCGTTCACGTTCTCGCTCTATCTTTTCTTGCTGTCGTAATAGTTGTTTAGTTTGGGAATCGCCAATAGCTTTTAAATCATTCTCTAGAGTTTTTTTCGCATCTCTCAAATGTCTGATAGAACGGTCGATTACCTCCACACCCAAGAAGATTTTTATAGCTTCGGCAATTTCAGCTTTTTTGTCAGAACGGACTATTTGTTCAATTCGTTCGCCGTCAAAGAAAAAATATTGATGTAAAGTGGCGGGTAGAATTTGATTAATTATATCTTCTAGTTGCTGATCTTGGATCTTCCATTTGCCATCGTCATCACCAACCCATATAGATAATTGAGTTTTGCCAGCATCAAAATCACCTTCGTTTTTATAACCCCGACAGGCGCGTTTAACTCGATAGCGTTTACCTTCATGTTCCCAGCCAATCTCTACCCAACATTCTACAGCTTGACCTTTTGGAGTTTCTGCGATCGCACGTTTATTAATTAGCTGTTCTATCGATGCAAAGGCTGCACTAAATTTTTCATATAATACCCAAGTAAAGGCATTTAGTAAACTGGTTTTTCCCGATCCATTATTCCCATAAATAATCGTTGTGTTGTGAACATCTCCACCAGCTAGGAGCATTTCTGGTGTCTTACCATAAAAGGAGCGAAAGTTGCATAGCTTAATTGAAGTTAGCTTCATCGCACCTCTTCCTTGATAATTCTCAAAATATTATCATTGATATGGCTGTTACTTTTCTTATCTAGCCTACCTTTTTCCTCCTTCCAGACTCGCTCAATAATTTGCCGTACTTCCGGTGGAGCGCTGGTTATTGGCTCCTGCACATCATCAATATTCGCCTCTTGTGACATATTGAGTTTTGAAATATACTTTTTCTATATTTTAACTTTCTTTAGTGCTGGAATAGCCTCAGTAAAGCCACTGTTTACGTTCTCTTTAAAATCAGAATTTTATTTGAAAAAACACTTTATTGTTTAATTGTTTTCTGTTATTATTTATTTTAACCAATCTAGATGATAATGGGATGCAAGTAGCTTTAAAAATTTTACTTACATCCCATTATAATCAAACTCATAATTTTATTATTTCATACTTAATGCTTCTTTTTTCAAAACTCGAAAAATTTTTACAAAAAAATACAACCATTGTCAGATTCATCATCAAATATCTAATAAACCATATCGCTTTTGTAAATCCAGTAATTTCATTCTGGCAACCCCAGCGTTATCAGCTAAATCAGCAAACTCTACAAAGCGGCGCAATTCCTTTTTTAACAGATTGCGCTCAACTTCTATGGTTTCTCTATCTAAATCTGGTGGCAAAACAATCATGTCAAATATAGTGGCACGTTCCTTACCTGGATGAGGACGTAAAACTCGCCCCCGTCGTTGAATGAATTGGCGAGGATTTCCAGAACTTGATAAAATCACCGCAGTTTGAATTGCCGGAATATCGACACCTTCATCTAAACAACGAATTGCGACTAAACCTTGCAACTCTCCACTTTCAAATTGATGGCGTAAAATTTCCCTTTCTTGTAAAGTTGTTTGAGCCGTATAGGTGCTTACCTTGTACCCCAAATCCACGCCCAAAATTTTAGCAACAGCTTTAAGTTGGTGTAGAGATGAACGTTGCCCAACTTCTTGTGAACCATCACTGCAATAGAAAAGAGTGTGAGTAGTTTCGCGGCGAGTTGTCATTAAATCCCGCAAAGCGTTTAATTTATTTTCCGCCGCACCAATTAATCTTGCCCTTTGCATCAATAACGGTTTTAAATCTTCATTGTCTTCAAAATTTCCGCCATTTTCTCGATCGCGATAAAGTAACGATCGCCCAATTCTTTTAGTTAACTTTAAATAGGCAATACTTTCTGCCTCACTTAACTCCACCAACACCGGATAATATAGATAATGTACCAAAGCCCCTTGAGCGATCGCATCCCTCAAAGTAAACTCTGGCTTGAGAACTGGGCCAAAATAATCAAATAAAGATTGCGTACCAAAATCATCAAAATATCTCTCCGGTGTGGCAGATAAAGCTAGTCTCAATCCAACGCGGCGCGGCAAACTTTCCTCTAACTTAGGTGCGCCTAAATTATGCGCCTCATCCCCAATAATTAAGGTTTTGGCGGGAAAATATTTGAGTTGAGACTGAAATCCATCTCCAATTAAAGTGGAGTTCGTAGTTATCACCGTGACAAACCGTTGAGAACCAGAACGCAGATTATAAATTTGGGTAGAAAGTTGACTTTGCCAAGTGCGTAAATTCTCAAAGTCCAATAAAATGGGTTGCAAATTAAATTTTTCACATTCCCGCGCCCATTGAGTAACGAGATGGCGATAGGGACATACTACTAACAACACTTGTAAATTAATCTGCTGATATAATTCACAAGCGATCGCTAATGCGGTAATCGTTTTACCACTACCAGTAGCCATTTTGAGCGTCCCTCTGCCATTGTTGGTAAACCAGCTTGCGATCGCTTGGCGCTGATATTGCCGCAATTGCAGAGACACAGGCATTCTTGGGCATCCTGGTAATGGTTGCGTATAATAACTGCCCAAAATTTCCCTTGCATAAGGTAATTTCAACCGGAAAGTGGGCAGTTGCTGCACTGGATTTTTCGTCAGGTACATAGTGGGAGTTAGGAGTTGGGAGTTAGGAGTTAGGAGTTAGGAGTTAGGAGTTGGGAGTTGGGAGTTGGGAGTTGGGAGTTGGGAGTTAGTAATTTAAAACTCATCACTCATAACTCATCACTTTCTTACTACTCAGTTGTAACCACGCCAAACACCAATGAGAGAACCTTGTACCTGTACTTGCATAGCACTGACTTCAATGGGATTGTACTTAGGATTTGCTGGTTTGAGGGTAACGCGATCGCCTTGGCGATAAAAGCGTTTTAATGTTGTACCAAATCCATCAACTCTGGCGGCGACGATGGTGCCATTTTTTAAATGATTTGGTTCTGCTACTGGACGCAGAAATACTACATCGCCATCAGTAATTAAATCTTCAATCATGCTATCGCCAGCTACGCGCAAAGCGTAAGTTTGGGGAGGCAAATCGAAATTAGAAAAGTCTAAATGATCTACAGCATCAGTAAACGGTTCTATTAAACCACCAGCCGCGATTGTGCCCAAAATTGGTACACCTTGCTTCACAGGACGCAAAATCCGAATCGTTCGCGCTTGTCCTTCAGTCCATTCTATATATCCTTTAGTCCGTAAATGTTCTAAGCGACTTTGAATTGGTGCTGGTGACTTCAAATTCATCGCTTGCATCATCTGCCGAATCGAAGGCGAATGCTGGTGCGTTCTGATGTATTCTGCCAACCATTCGTAAAGTTCTTGTTGAGCTTCTGTTAGACGTTCCATAAAAAAAGCGGGAAGTAATTATAAATGTCTCTAGAACATTAGTACTACAAAAAACTCCCCATAAGCAATAGAAAAATAAAAATATAAAAGGCAAAAGCAAGATGATTTTATTTTCTTTTGCCTTTTAACTTTTAACTTTTGACTTTCTACTCTGCTCCTAAGATACTAGCAAGCAAAGCTTTTTGCGCGTGCAAGCGATTTTCAGCCTGTTCCCAAACTCGTGATTGGGAACCTTCAATAACTTCTTCGGTAATTTCTTCACCGCGATGGGCTGGTAAGCAGTGTAAAACAATTGCTTCTGGATCAGCAAGGCTCAATAGCTGCTCTGAAATTTGGTAAGGCTGGAAAATTGGCATCCGGTTATTTGCTTCTGCTTCTTGCCCCATACTCGCCCAAACATCAGTATAAAGTACAGCAGATCCCTTAGCGGCTAATTCTGGATCGTGAGTTAAGAGGACTTCAGTTTTGTGATTAGCGATCGCTCTTGCTTGTTCTACAATCCTAGAATCTGGCTCATATCCAGTAGGAGTAGCAATTCTGACATTCATCCCCACTAAAGCACAGCCCAACATCAGAGAATTAGCCATATTATTTCCATCACCCACGTAGGTTAAAGTTAACCCAGCAAGAGTGCCAAAGCCTTCTTTAATGGTCAATAAATCTGCTAATACCTGACAAGGATGTTCTGCATCAGTCAGCGCATTAATCACCGGAATCTTCGCATACTCAGCAAAAGTTTCCAAATCTTGCTGGGCAAAAGTGCGAATTGCCAAAATATCCAAATATCGATCTAACACCCGCGCTGTATCCTGCAAGGGTTCCCCGCGACTAACTTGAGTGACATTGGGGTTGAGATCGATTACCTGTCCACCTAATTGATACATCGCCACGGTAAAACTTACCCGTGTGCGAGTTGAAGCTTTGGAGAACAACAATCCCAAAACTTTATTACACTGCAACTTCAGCTGTTGTGATTTAAGTTGAGTTGCCAATTCTAGAAGTTCTTGAAGTTCCATTGGACTAATGTCCACCAGACTTAATAAATCTCGTCCGAGCAGTGCTGCCATGCTTATGATCTGTAAAAAATAATTATATATTTCTGTTCCTTTATTCAGCTGTGTAAAGAAAAAACAGTTTTGGAACTGTACCAGATATTTTTGCGCCCAGCCCAGATTTGAGTTAGCTTTGGCTATGAATATTAATTTACCAACTTTATTCAGCGATCAAAATCACTGATTTTTTCTGGGTAATCACAATTGCAACGCCAACTCAACCATCTAGGCGCACAAAAGCAGCGATATTGCCAAAATCTCTGGTCTTGTAGCCTAATTTCTAAAGAAGGAGATATTTTTTAGCAATTACAGCTAGACAAATAAAGTTATTATGGTACAATAAGAAATTGTGGTTGCTATTTAAGAGTGATCGCCAAGCTTGCCAGCATAGCACAGTGGTAGTGCATCCGACTTGTAATCGGAAGGTCGCGAGTTCAAATCCCGCTGCTGGCTTGAACGCAAAACCCCTACTTTCAGGGGTTTTCGCTTTTTGACTAATACCCGTTTCCGCGATTTAGCATATTAATATTGTGCTGAATTGTCCTGAAATATGCTTAACTGCGGAAAGGATTTAGCGCAAATTTAGCCAGGATGTCAGTGGATGAAATGGACGGTTGAAGCTATTAACGATCGCCTAAAAGCAGGTAAAGTTGGCGTAAAAGTAGAGGTTAGGGGCGATCGCTTGTCTCTTCGTGCCACGTTTCCCCCCAAGCCAGGAAGCAGTAAGGTCATTTGGCATCAACAATATTTATCCTTGGGTGTCTACGCCAATCCCGCCGGACTCCAACGAGCCGAAGCAGAAGCAAAAATCGCTGGGGGACTCCTAGCGCGTGGAGAATTTGACTGGGGTCGATATCTAGAAGGCGACCAAAAACCAAGCAATACTTGTGGCTTTTGGGTGGAGAAATTTGAACAAGAATATTTCGCCACCAATGGCAACGACCCGACCAAGCAGCAGACCTGGAAGCGGCATTACGAGGCTTGCTTTAACAAGCTGCCAGTGAATGAAAATTTAACCCCTGAAATTTTAATTACTACGGCTGTTTCTACCCCTGCAAACACTTGGACGCGACGAACGATGTGCCAAAAACTACAGGCTCTTGCCAAGTTCGCAGAGATAAAGGTGGATTTAAAGAAATACCTTGGTGATTATTCCAGCAGCAAGCAGATAATCAGGCAGCTACCAACTGAAGAAGAAATCGTGGCGGTGAGGGATGCGATCGCTCATCCCGAATGGCAATGGGTTTTTGGAGTAATCGCTTGCTTTGGCACAAGGCCCCATGAGTCCCTGTTTTCTGTGGTTAGCGCTGCATACCCGCACACTTGCACGATTGCAGATGGGAAAACAGGGAGTAGAATTGCATTTCCTTTACCACTAGAGTGGGCGATCAAATGGAAGCTATGGGAAATAAAAATACCTTCCAAGGTGAATTTGGAAGGCGTAACTCATAAAGATTTAGGAAATAGAGTATATAAAGCTCTCAAGCGTTATGGTGTGACTTTTAAAACCTACGATCTGCGCCATAGCTACGCCATAAGAGCAGCGACTAAATATAGAGTGCCGATCGCGGTTGCAGCTAAGTGGATGGGACACTCACCAAATATTTTTCTCAACTCTTACCAGCGTCACATTACTCAGTTAGATCACCTTGATGTATTTGAGAGATTTGCTGGACATTCTTTTGATGGGGACGATGAATAGTTTCCATTGGTGTTTTGAATTGCTTTAAGGCGGGGAAACAGTTTGAGTGTGAACTGCATCTCGGCGATCGCGTCTTCAAAACTTTTCAAAGGCTTGCCAGTATCGCGGTTTATTGTGTCGCAGCCACCTTGATTCGATACCCCTACAATTAGCCAGCCCAAATCAGCAAAGTGTGCGATCGCTTTATCTGCCCCAACAATAATTTTTACATCAGTTGGCGATTGCTTGAAAGTATGTCCGCTAATTGTTTCGGTCAGGGTTCCGTCGATATCACAAAATAGGATTTTCATTTAATAGCCGCCTCTGCTCTTTGATTAACTACATAATTCATCCAGTCTCGAATTGCTACCACCTCATCCGCACCACTCGCAACAGCATCAACAACGTATTTTTGATAGGAGTTAGCAGCATGATTGGAATGATCAAATTTATCTGCTGCCCATTCTAGGCAGATAGTTTTTATCAGTTCATCAATCTTGGTTGGTGGTAATTGATTAGGGCGGTCAACGTCCTGAAATTTCAGCCATTCCACAACTAGGTCAACTGGGTAATTGAGCAAGGTACGGACTTGTTTAACCCGCAAGTCCTGTGGATGAACTGCTGGAGTCTTGGGCGCATCCTCACGAGTTGGCTTGATTTCTTGAGTCCTCAAATACCCCAAATATGAACTCAGTTGATTATTAGAAAGCTGTATTCTCTCCTTAGCATTAAAGGTTTTTAACAAATATTCAGCTTCAGTTACACTAGTCCATTTCAATCTATCAATCTGCTGCTTGATAGACTTCATCAGAGAATCTCTACCAATTGCTTCAGGCTTCTGTGTCGGCTGTTCCACCCAGCCATTCTCTGTGATGAATTTATTGGCGCGTTGGTCGCCCTTTTTCGCCATATATTTAGCGAATTCATTGCGGTTGGCTTTTTGGTCGTCCAGATAAGCACAAATGCCGAATTGTTCAGCCGCATCTTTGAACGCTGACCTAAATGCCCTCACAGGTGGCGTACCAATGACCTTAGCTTTGCCCTGTTCATTGAGTTCAGGAAAAGTTTTATCGTCACCTATACCCGTGCGAGTCACACCGCAGATGGTCAATTCGACCATAACCACTGTGTAGTCACCAGCGATATTGGTGGAATTTACCTTGGTGTGCCAATGCCCAGGACACACAGCATTTAGGCGCTGGGTGATTGATTGGTGAGGAACGAAAAACCAGCGTCCCCCACCGGGAAGTGTGCGGTCTTTGTGTTCTTCAGGGGCGAACCACTCCTGAAGCTTGGGGAGAATTTCTTCAAGATTCATCCTGTTTGACCTTCATTTCAACACAACTATCAACACAGTCCATAACCTCGCCCAGATAGTGCAGCACATCTCCCAGATGAGTTTTCATTTCGGGGTCGTTATGCTTTTTCTCGCACAGTTTTTGCCATTCCTCTGACTGAGCGATCGCCTGTATCTCGATATAGTACGAGTTGAATTTTTCTAATATCTCTAATGGCGTCATTTCTATTCCTCTTCACTTTCTGCCAACTCATCCAACAACTTACTCATAAGGCAAATCGCAGCCTTGAGACTGCTACCAAACTCCCCTGGATTGTGGATAAAATCGTGTCTATGCTCATAGACATCTTCTGCTAGGGCAAGACAGTCATCAAGAGTGCTTGCAGCTTGCTCAATGGTCATTGATTCGGGTTCTGGTTCCACAAAAGAAGCCCGAATTTTCCCTAATTCAATCAGCAAGAGATTTAGGAATACCCCAGACCTCCCACCACACAAGAAACTACCATCTTTTTCAACTCGCCAATCTTTATCACTATTCCACCTAGCTATTTTTAATTTTTCGCCCCTATAAACAAATTCTGCATAAACGGATTTTTTGAATACTGCACAGATTTCAATTCCTAAATCCTTCTGTAAATCTGGTGAAATCATTGCATCAAAATCAGATCGGAAATGTGCGATCGCCTGTTCAACTTCTTGTTGCCCCTGAAGCTTTTGCGCCTCTTCCTTGGCTTTTAATTCGGCTTGATAGTTGCCATAAACTTCATCAATCATCTGTTCTATCATCGTTTTTACCTCACAACTTGATGGGGCACATTGTGCCCCCAATAAACTACTTGTATCGAGTGCCTGTTCCATTCTGGCTATCAGGGCTGCCATTATTCGGTGGGACATACCCACCATCATCTTTGGCTGCTACACAATTCTCAACTCTGTTATCTCTACAGCCTCCTCTATGAGGTAATTCAGAAAACTTAACTAATCCGACAATCGCAACTGTGTACACAACAATTCCAATATGTGTATACTTCATTTGTTTACCTTTGATTGGGGTGGACAAGTGTGATCGCTCTCCCGGCAAAAGTTGGGCGATCGCATTTCAAACTCAAGCTGCAATTAATTCCAATTCCGGCTCACAAAGGATCTCCCAATCAGCAAGCGATAGCTCGTCAAACGGCTTATCCAATAAATCATCAAAGCTGAAAGCAACTGCGGACTCCAGTGATGAAGAGAGAAATTTTTCCACAGCAATCTGGTGCTTGCATCTAACACCTCTATAATGGCAATCAGCACACTCGCAACGCTGATTAACTTCTGGGTGGCTGGGGCGAACAATGTAGTGGTTTCTGTTTTCGGAATTTTCCACCACAAACTCATCATCATGTTGCTCAAGCACCTCAATGGTGTTGGCGCGTTCGGTGCGCTCTAATAATCTCTTCTCCTGAACTCTGGCAACAGCTACCAATGACCCAATAACAGCTAACTCATAATCAGCGAATACAGTATCGACAAGATTGCATTTGTATCCGCTCCCTTCAAGAGTGATGCGAACCAAAACACCATTTACCATCGCCTCCCATCTTCCATCGGCGATTTTCTCAAATGCAACGGCTTCATCCTCTTTGACCAACGCAAAAAGAGATTGGCGCAAGTCAACAACCGCTTCTTGTGGGGTTGCAAACGTATCAAGGCTCATGGTGTGAGTCCAGAAACAATCCCATCCCATTCTGACCTCGCCCATCACCACATCCCGATCATCAAGCACGTCCCACGCGACCGCGTATTGGCTGTTTACTTGGGCGCACCGGAGTAGGAAACCACCAACAAAATGAGTGTCGCCAACTGTGGGTAAATTAGCGGGTTGTTGGTCATTGTGGCAGTCGTCAACCGTTGATTCTTCGGCAACTTGTAAATTCGTGGCAACTGCTTGAAGTTGCGGCTGCTTTGCCAGAATATCAGCGATACAATCTTCCTTTGATCGACGACGAGCAATCATGATTGAATCGCATATCTCGTATAACTCACCTCTTGAAAAATTTTTCAGGAGGTCACGGGTGTAAATTGGATGAGTCATAATTAAATTAACTTGGCCTTGATAGGGTTAGGTTTCCAACAAAGGCGATCGCTCAACTTTCCACGGCAGGCGGTCGTCTTTTGTTTTGTCTATCTTATCAACTGCGAGTATACTAGTCAACCATCAGACGACATTTTTCTGCAAGACCACTAAAAGTTCTGATGGATCGAAGTACACAGCCGGAAATAGCCTTTTAAAGTCCACATCAAGAGCGTTACAGATAGCCAAAATCAGTTCTGTTGAAACTGCCTCGGCTTTGCCAACTTCCAGTTTATGAATGTACTGGTAGGTGCAAGTCACGCCGTTGTTGTTAACTTTGTCCGCTAGGGTTCGCATAGTAATGTTGCCACGCAAGGATTGCAAGCGGCTTCCCAATTCGGGACTCCACTTAAGTCTGTCAACGCAGTCGAGAGATATCATGAGCTTACTTCTGTCATTTTTACTCAAATTGTAATCTCCTAATTGACTAAAAATTGTGTAGCGACTACTATGAGTTTAAAGTTTCGACAACAGTAAGAAAGCAACATGACTAAAAATGTTGTCCAGGTTTTCATGTCTGGATAAAAACGGTTTGACATAGGCGAGAGAAACAAGCACCAACTGGGTATAGCTCAAAGCTGTTTGCTAGGTAAAGCCCCAGTGTAGGAGATACTCTTTGCCAGTAAAATAAAAAGCGCTGTGCTACTAACACAGCGCTTGAAAAATTTTCTTTCTTTCTTAACCTTGATGCGTTTCTTCCAAGGCTTGTAGGGCTTGCTGAATTTGACCTTCTTTAATCAAACCCCGCGACCTTCTACCAGTTTCAACAGCTTGACGCATTAAAGAATGTCCTTCGACATATTTACCTTGTCGAATCAACTCAATTGCCCTGCTACTGAAATCTTTAACTTCAGAGGCAATAGCTAATAGCCGTTCTCTATCCATTTGTTTGCTCTTGAATAACTACGATGATTGATTCTGCTTCTTCAAAAAGCCTCTCGGCTCTTGCCTCTAATAGGCTAGCATCAGCATAAAATTCATTCTGCATTGCTTTTTCGTATTCGGCGTACAAGTCGAATATTATCTCTTGCAACCTGTTATAAGCGTCAAGCAATGCTGTAACTGTTGTCTGTTTCACTTCATGTTGACCAATGCTATCTATTTTATATTCTCACCACTACACTCGTAGGCTTCATGGCTCCCTCTAGGGTTTCGATTCCGGCTGCTTGTCCCGGCGGCTACTGGATTTTTGTTTCCAATTGACAATTGTTGCTCTCGCCCTAGTTATGGAGATACTCCTGAAGATTGAAATTACGACTGCGACGGCTCTTAATTGAGAGGTGATCGCACACCTCATGTAATTGAGTCCTTGAAAAATTTTCCAGGAGGTCGCGCGTGTAAATTGGATGAGTCATTATGGTTTCACCTGATGTAGTTGTTAGGGTTCCAAGAAGCGCCATTTTTCTTTGCCGGAGGGTGGCGCTTTTTGGTGTCTGTATTTAGAGTAGTCGATTAATCGACAATTCGTCAAGATAATATAACGCTTGACTATTTAATCGTTATTATGCTTTATTGGTTAGATGATAATAGGAACGGAAGACACATGACAGCAGTGATTATGAAAGCTCCCGTTCCTCCAAAATTCATCAAAAGAGAAGAAAGACGGGCCGTGCAAAACTCAAGGGTTAAAATACGTTGCCGCTTGCAAGATTTATTAGACGCTCAGGAATTAACCAGGTCAGCTTTGGCTCAAGAAACTGGTTTAACTAGTCCGGCGATCAGAGGTCTATGCGAGAACACGGCTAAAAGGTACGACGCTGATACCCTAGCCGTGCTTTGTGGCTTTTTTGGATGCGAGATGGGGGAACTGTTTGAAGTTTTACCTAAAGATGCAGAAGAAGTCTAAAGTCAAAATTGGAGGTGATAACGCTGCATGACTGCTCCTGCCCCCGAACTAATCAACCTGTCAGACTTGCCATCGCTTACGTTAAACGAGAAAAACAAGTTACCAGAAATAACCTCTATCTATTTTGTTATTTCCGAGAAAGACGAGATTTTGTATATCGGGCGCACCATCAATCTTAGACAAAGATGGGCAACTCATCATCGCTTAACAGAATTTTTATCACAGCATGAAACAGCTAAAGTCTCATGGGTCGAAGTTAAAGAGGCAAGCCTTCTGATTTCCTTAGAAAAATCAATGATTAGCTATTTTAAACCAAGTTTAAATGGCAAAAAAATAGCATATTTAATAGACGTTGAGGAAGATTTTTCTATGAAAGAATTAGAAATAAAGGTTGCCCAAAACGAAAAATCAGTAAATCAAAATCCTTATGAGCGTGAGCTTTGTAGCAAAGAAGAGGATGGACAAAATAATGGAGTATCGGAACTCCAGCAACTTTCAACAGAAAATGAACAGCGTTGGCAAGAGTTTCGTGACCGCGCGACACGGATCAGGGAGGAGATTACCTTTTTACGATCAAAAAACAAAGAGCTTGAAAAAGAAAATGAGCAACTCAGAGCATGGCGTGACTCAATACTCGCCATAGCAAAAATTGCTCCAGGTTCATAACTACCCGCTAAACACCCAGTTAACTTTTCAAAAACGGATGCAAAAATCATCCGTGTTCGGAAAGGTAACTTTCCACCAAAGCGATCGCCTTTGCTTGCACCAGAAGCGATCGCACCAACCGGGAATCGCACTTGTCGTCAGCACTTGTGATTCGCACCAACCCACTCAGAGGATTAAAAACGGTGTTCTGCTACCCCGTTATCATTAGCCACCTGTGGCATAAATGCCCTGCGGGATGTCCTCAGGCATCGTTTCCTCTGCCTTGGGTTTCAGAACCTTGAAAACTCAATAATTTTCAGGAGCGCAGACTATTCTTGCTCTGGTCTTTTCAGCATTTGAGATTTCAGCGCCTCTAGTTCATCTTCTTCCACGTCTTTCTCTAGCCGAGAAAATTGATATTCGAGTCCAAAGTCATTCTCTATGGGCTTAGATAGTGCTGATTTGGGCATCACGTTTGTCTCGCCTACCTCAAGCGCCTTTTCCCAAAACTCCCATCTATCTGATGTTGATGGTTCTTTGATTTTTTGTATCAGCGACTTTACGTCGGGTGAAGTCGGAGATTTTATCGGGCTGCACAAAACTCGAACAGTCTGATTCTGAAAATCATAGACAACATCAAACACCTTGAACTTGCGCCAAGAGTTAGGTTTGCGCGTCTCATCTATTGGTAAAACGAGAGTTTCGCCAATTCGAGGCAGCCACTTGCAGCTTGAAAATTCGGCAACCATTTTGTTAGAGCCATCGGCACTCCAAACAATGCGTAATTTGAATTCTTGAGGGTTGGGAGTCAAAAGAGGTGTGTTGTTTTTCATCTGTCATCCCCAAGCTTTGAACAGGCATCATCTGGTGATTTGTTTTCAGCAAAGGCACGATGAGTTTCGCAAGCATCGATTTTAGATCGTCTAGCGCCATCATCAAACGACCGAACCAAAGGTGTATTGATCGCATCATTGAGCAAAGCAAAAATTATGAATATAGCTGAAATTATCACCAATAGGGACACGAGGGGACTGACTTGATTTTTGGAGGTCTTTTCATCAAGTTCAGGCTTTTCCTGATTCGTCATAAAATTTCACGACTGGAATAGGGCTATACCTAGAAATCCCAAAAACCAAGCCTACCTAACCACTTGTTGAAAAATTTTTCACATTCCCGATCGCGTATGTTTCATCAAGCAAGAAAATTAAATACGAGGTCAAATTGGAACCAACACCAGAACAATTGCGAAGCTTTTACCGAATGTCGGTGAGGATGAGCAATTTGCTTCGACCAATCAACTTAGTGCGGATGGACGAAAGGACAAAGCGCATAGTGATGTTGGTCGGAGACACAATAGAAATAGAAATTTATCCCAATGGAGAGGTAGTTACCAAGTGACGCAACCCAACTTTGCGGATATGTCCGATACCGAGTTACGAGCCTACGTGTTGCAAAATCCTAACAACACTGAAGCGTTTCATGCTTACGTCGATCGCCTACACGCAGCCAATCCAGATCCACGGCTAATGTCAATTGAAGAAGCCGAGGCTGAATTAGAAAGGAGGGTTAACCAAGGTCAAAAATAGCAGCAAACATCCTGAAAAATTTTTCAGGATGTTTGAACAAAATAGTTAGCCCCCAGGCGTAGAGTCTGAGGGCTGCTGAAAACACTAAATTTAGCCAAAGAAAGAATGAATCACACTAGTCGTCTTCATCACCTTCATCCTCCATACCCGCATCTAACAAGGCTTTTTGTTTTTCTGTTCGCTCTTGCGATCACTTATTAGTGCCATAAATGAAAGCAGTTACGATCGAAACGATAGGAGTCCCAGCAAAAACTTTTCTTTGTTAACTTGACTTGCTAGTTCTTTATTCAACTTTTCAGCAGGAGTCTCATTTATGTCTTCATTTTCCATCACACCACATCAATCCTTTATCTAAATCTGAGCTTCTGCTAAAGCTTTACGCGCTTGGGCAATAAGCGAATCGTTGATTTGATATTCTACTTCCTTGTACTGTGACATTGCCTTTTTAAGATCATGCCCTACAACTACCCAGTCAGACAGCAGTGCCAAATAGTCTGCTTGCTCGGCAGTCAATGATCCGTTGTACTCCTGCAAAGTGTTACCAAAATCAACTATTCTGGCAACACCCTCGATTAAGGATGGTCGTGCGTATAAATAACTTGACAATATATCCATGACTAACCCATCACCATCATAATTACTCATGTCTTTGAGAGTAGACCTCCCCAAATTCAATATACATCAGTCAAAAGTACAGACTGTAAAACGAGTGCCAGCTTTACTAAATCTTTGGCTACTGTGTACGACAAGGAAATTGTAATCTACCTACATAAAGCCCAAAAAGCGATCGCGTCTAACCACTTGTTGAAAAATTTTTCACTCTTGTTACCAGCCGCGAGCATGAAACAACTGACAATAAACCTTCAAGGACTCAGCAGCAGCCGAACCTGGTTTATAGAAAATTTCTTCAGAAGATTTGTCTTCATGAATTAATCGACCTGTAGAACTGTAAACAGAAACGTTCGCAGTAAAGAGTCTTGCGTCACTGCAAGAAGGTTCAAAAGTCGTTTCGATGATTCCACCTTCATAAGACTGATACAGCCTGTATGTCTTCTTCGTAATGCTTTTTGCGTCAAGCATAATCGGGAGTCCATTTGAATCAGTCCCCACCTGCAAGTCACTGCTCTCGGCAAACGCTGACCCATTCAAACTAAAAAATGTTATCGCAACAGCAGATAAAACAGCACCCAATTTTCTAGACTTCAGCATAGGAGTAGAAGTAAAAATAACTACTTCATTTCTATGCTTCCAGGACAGAATGCCGTTGCAGCAAAGTTACTGAAAACCAAGTGAAGATTGTGCGATCGCGTAACTGATGACTTTGGTGCGATCGCAAGCAGAGTAATAACAGGAGAAAAACATGATTGATGTCGAAGAACAAAAAACAATTCGCTGGGTCTTGCGGATTTCTCGTGGGGAAGCCCTTGTTCCCTTCATAAAAGATTTTCTTAATCTAGTGACATACTCCCGGCGCTGCCCTCCGGGACAGCGCGGGCTTCTCAGCGACTCCCGGCAACCCGTCGGACATTAACTGAGCTTTGAAGGACGGGATGCCCCACCGCCCTATATTTTATATTTCGCGCTGCGTTGTGATCACGGTCGTAACTAGCGCCACACTGGCAATTGTGCCACCTATCAGCCAATGTTTTTGGTACTTCCGCCCCACAATCAGAACATTCAATAGTTGATTTGCGCGGGTTTTGTGGTAATCCTGCGCCTCCAGCATTTGCAGCTTTGAGGGTGACAATTCCCAAAAATTGACCCCACGCCGCATCAAGAATTGACTTGGCTAGTCGTGATTTGGCTAGACCTTTGATATTTAAATCTTCATAGGCAATGAATTTATAGCCCAAAGATAGTAACCACAGGGCGGTTTTATAGTGAAAATCTTTACGCTGATTAGCAACTTTTAGGTGAACTCTGGCAACACGTTTAATCGCTTTCTTGCGGCGATTTGACCCTTTAATTTTGCGGGATAATTGGCGCTGTAGCCGCTTCAGTTTCTTCTCGGCTTTACGGTAATGTTGGGGGATTTCTACTTCCTGGTCGTCGCTTGTGACTAAGAATGACTTAAGCCCCATGTCAATACCCACTGTGTTGTCTGATGTGGGCGTGGCATCGGTTTTTAAACTGGGTACAGTCACATCTTCAAGACTGAGGCTGATATACCAGCCATCAGCTTTATGGGTAATTGTGGCAGTTTTGATTTTAAATCCGTCAGGAATTGGGCGGTGCAAAATCATTTTGACTTTGCCAATTTTGGGTAACTGGATGAATTTACCCTGTATGTGTTCTGGTTTGATAGGGTTGGGGAAGGACAGTGAGCGATAACGCCCCTTGCCTTTGAACCGTGGACGACCAGATTTTTTACCGTTGCTGTCACCTTTTAGCCATCTGTGAAATGTTTTTTCAACCCGTGCGACTACATCTTGTAGAGTATTGGAAGGCAGTTCTTTGTATTCCGGGAATAAAGCTTTGCAATTGATTAAATCCCGCTTCTGACTATAGTAATCAGGCTTGTCCTTCAATGGTGCAATACTGCAAGAAATAATAGAGCATCTGTTAACATCGCATCGGTTTTGCTCCCACCAGTTGAACCGTTCTGCCAACCTGTAGTTATATTGACGGCGACACAATTCTAGCCACATTTGAAAACTGGCTATCTGTTGCGATGTAGGGCGTAAATGGTACTGGTGGGTAATTCGCATTTTAACCTTTGCTAATTCCTTCTATTTCCCCAGCCAGTTCTTCCAAAGTGCATTTCAAAACCCTGCACAAAACTAAAGTCTCAGATGGCGTTAATTTAGGCAATCTCACCCCATTCTCCCAGTTGCTTACAGTTTGATCTGTTTTACCAAGCGCCTCTGCAACTTGCCTTTGTGTCAAATTTGCACGCTCTCTAAGCTTCATTATTCTGTTGCCGTTCAAGCTGTTGGTAGACTTGCCCGCAAGATTCAAGGGCGGATCAAACCACAAGATCAAAGCTGATTCGATTTCAGACAACAGATCAGGAGAGTCAACGAATAAATAAACTATTTTTACGCTTCCAATCGCTTCGAGTTGTTCGTACTTATGGTGATTTGCCCATCGGCTTTTTGGGTTGAGCGAACGACCTATGTATTGAATCTTACCTTGAGGATCGATAGCAAAATATATAGCAGGATTTTTAGGAAACGCGGATCTTGCATCCAGAGGTAGCCAAGGAAGAGAAGAAAGATTGATCTCCGAAGGATTAATCATCATTTCTAGACTCCTCTGGAACCCACTCAACAACGTCATCTAGAGCGACTTTGTAAGTAGAAATAATGCGATCAAGTACCTCCCCTGACGGAAATTGCAAGGGATTGTTTTTAAGTGAGTAGACAGTATTTTTGGTAATACCAGTGTCTTCGGCGAAACGGTAAGCACTAACGCCTAATTGTTTTATAAGAGCATCAACCTTGTTTTTCATAGGCATAACCAGAATGGTACACCACAGTATATAACAAATTGCTTTGTAATAGCAAGATTGACTTGTAACAAATTTGCTTGTTATAATATCTTATAGAGAAAGCGCCCCCGTCTCGCAAACTGAAGCGCTTCTCTATTCCAAAACTATGGAGATCATTATTATGACATTCACAGCCTTTGATGCTCAAGCAGAAACCTCTTCCCCTTCTGCCTCCTGCCCTCTGCCTTCTGCCTTTGATTCCCTTCTGCCTTCTGCCCTCTGCCCTCTGCCTTCTTCAGACGCTCAAGCGATCGCCCAACTTGAGTTTGCAATTCATCTCACCCAGCAATCAGAAAACACCGCGTACTATGAAATTGACTCCACCGATGACATATTCGGTAAGCTTTACCGTGTTTGGGGCGGTGAAAAAGGAATCAACCTACTCGGCACTTTTTACCAAAATCTAGATGGTTTCTGGGTGTCCCAACCTTGCAACACATCAGCGCGTGGTAGTTGGGCAACTGACACCCAAGCAGTAAACGCAATTCTAGCGACTTAATGATTGCCCTACTTATCACCAGAGCGCTCTTATCAGGCGCTCTTTCCTACTTTGCAATCGCTTCAAAAACTTCAAAGGTGGTGACTAGATGGATAGTCCGGTAAAAGAGCGTGTCTACAAACGCTTGTATACATCGGCAAGACGCAGGAAACTCCCACATTTAATTGCGAAGTATGGCTTTCGTTGTTTCTAGTGTGGGTGCGAACTGACACACCAGACGATGACTGTTGACCACTACATTCCGCTATCGCGTGGTGGTAGCAACAAAATTAAAAACCTGTGACTAGCTTGTGCTAGTTGCAACAATAAGCGAGATAATGCAATGCCAGAATCAACACCACAAATCATTGCTGAACAATCATCTATCCGTTTTCCTAGTCATTGGTCAGTGCCCAAATATCATTTTGGACAGTTAGTTAAACAAGGTCGAATTATTGGGATTGAATACCAATCACCAGGGACAAGAAGGGCTTACGACTTAGGTAAGGGATGGATTTACGCTGTACTGCTTGATGGCCAGGGGTATGATACCGACCAGCTAAAAGAGTCAGAGATTGAGTTGCCATCATTAGAAAAGCTAGAAAACGAAATCAACTACGAAAAATCACTTGTTGAGATTCATCAAAAAAATTTAGTTGTTCTTGATGAGCAGTTGAGTGAAGTAGCTCAACTTTCTAATATCAGTGAGGTTGAACAAGCATGACTACCGAAAAAGGCAGCTTTGCTGGAGGCAGGAGGCAGAAGGTTTAAATTTCTCGTTTTCCCGCAATCCTTTCCCCTCCGCTCCCCTGCTCCCTTCCTCCCCTTCTGCCTTCTGCCTTCTTTAAACAACTTCTTTTTACAGGTGAACATCATGATTGATTCTGAACAACAGTCACATATCCGCACCGCTTTGCGAGATTCCCGCAGGGAGGGGCTGATTAAGTTCGTGGAAGAATTCGTCACCCTGCTAGAGCAAGAGGGTTTCTCGTTTCAAGACTTGTTAGAAGCACTTGCGGCCTGGATGGATCGCCAGCGACCAAATCCTGTGGAGGTAATTAAGCTTCTAGAAGATGCAGCACTAGAACTGCATCGCGCTTCTCGGAACTAACACAAGTCAACAAATTGGCAAAGGGGATGTGTCCGTCACGGAGAAAGCCATTCATTTCCATCGCCGCCCTTTCCTTCTCTACGAGAGGCTGCGCCAACGGAACGCGCGAACGGGACGGCGTGGGGCTGCTGGCGGAAATAGCTCAGTTGCTCGGCATTTAGAAGATGCTGTTGCCGAATTGCGAACAGAGGCGAAAGGCTGATTTTTGCACTTGTCCCAAGCATGGACATTTTTACTTGTCCGCGCTTGGGACGAAAAACCACTCAGCTTACAGCCTATAAATCTTCAAGCATAAGATTTATCAATCTCTTGCGCTGTTCTTTAGTCAGTTTCTTAGCTAATAAAAAAATCTCCTCTGGTGATATGTGTTCATCACAATTGCTTGCAACTTCTTCCCCCTTTAGATAACCACGTAGCGCATCCCCACTTAAATCAGCAGCTTTGGCAATTTTATCCATATTGTCTGATGACGGATACCCATTACCAGCTAACCATTTCTGAACGGCAGACGAGCTGACACCTAATTCACGAGCAAATTCACTTTGGGAGCGATCGCCCATTGCTCGTTTCACAATTTCCCGAAATCGTTCTCCAAATTGATCGCTCATTAACACTTGTTCAAAAATTTCCATCCACATGATCATAGTTCAGCATCTAGCTGATTTTTTGGTTAACGGGCGCAGCTTACAAAGTCTTATAGTATGATTAATAGCAACTATAGAAAGAGATAACTACAACTATGGTGGGAAGAAGAAAACCAGTTAAAAAAACCTATACAACTTCTATTGCTGTCGCAGAGGGTGTTTTAGACGCAGCCTGTGAGATGGGAGTTTCTGAATCAGCAGTTATTAATTTCGCTCTAAGGGACTGGCTTATGAAATATCGGAAAGAACAGTACGAGGCGGAAAGACGAACAGAACAATTAACGACGGCGTAACAGTATGGAGCAACCAGGGGCATACAAAACCACAGAGAGACTTATCCCCGAAAGCCAACTCAAGGTGATCGTTGAGGGCATGGTCAAAGAAACCCTAGCCCAAATGCTAGGAGTCAACACTACTGCCCAAACTCAAAGACGGTGGTACGACACCGAGCAAGCCTACTCATTGCTGGGGCTGAATTTAGCTGACCAGCTAAGGGATATGGTACGCAGTGGATTATTAAGAATTGGGTATGAAGTGCGAGATGTGCGATCGCCTGATTCTCAAATCCCCCGCTATCAGTTTCACATCGAAAAATGTGAGCTTCGATTATCTTTGTCCCCCGAACAGAGACAAGTAAAAAAGACAAAAAAAATAGCGTGACTTTTAGCAGTCACGCCGAACAATTTATTTTATTAAGTACTTAATAGGACTTAATTATGGCACAAAGACTTGATAATTTCAAGCCCTGCAATCCTCATGAAATCAGGATTTCAAACGACCTAAGCGCTGATGAATCTGAGGTACAAAAAGTTATAGACGGTTTTCAGGCTAATGGTACAATTCCTGACATTATCATCACTGAAGATGGAGAACTGATTGAGGGAATTGATGCCCTAGAAGCAGCCATAAGGCTGGATCAGCAAATAGTAATGGTGCAACTTGCACCATCAATAAAACCGCAAATAGATATCAAGTGGATACCAATAGAATTACTTGATCCTCACCCCATAAATGAAAAAATATACGGAGAGAGCGAGGATGTGACCGCCCTTGCTGAATCGATCGCCAAAGAAGGCTTGCAAGAGATGTTCACTGCAAAACCTGAAAGCAATGGCAGATACACAATCATTCACGGACACAGGCGGCGGCTAGCTTCCCTGAAAGCGGGGATTAAGGTAGTTCCGGCAAAGTTGAAAAATTTTCCAACTATGGAAGATGAGCTAGCGGCTTTGCTTTCCGGCAACGAATATCGGGAAAAGAGCATAGAGCAAAAATCCCGCGAATATTTAGTATGGCTAGAGATAGAGAAGGAGAGGTCTAAATCTCGGTGCGGTCGTCCTGGTGAGGGGCTTGGAGCAACCCGTGATATCCTCGCCAAGCGTGTCGGGTTAGGCAGTGGAGTGAACGCTGAACACGCGATTGTATGCGTGAAAACATTGGATGAAACTGCCGATGCACCTCTCGGAAGCGTGCGACAAAAACAGCACGAACAGCTAAAACAACTACTCTCACGCACTAGGGGCGTGGACGCGGCTTACAAGCTTATCAAACCAGAACCACCACCCAATCAAACGCAACAGCGTTGGAAACCCAAAGAATTCAAAGAATTTGAGCGAGTAAAAATCATTGATGGGCCCAACAAGGGGAGTCTTGCAACTGTGAGAGTGATAACGGGCGCATTCTCCGCTGTTTGCCACCTTGACGGCACTCCAGAAGACAAGAGGCATCAAATAGCCTTCAATCAGATGCAAGCCATTCCTGAAGTCAAACCACCCACGTCAGTGACTCAGGAGTTAGACCAGAAGCAGAAGGAATCGGGATTGGGGACGCGGCGATCGCAATTACTCCCAGACAAGGACAGAAACGAGGGATTCAACACCGCAGAAAATCCGACTTTGATGGTGACTCTGACCAGTGATGAGATAGCGGTAGCCGAAGCCGCGAATAAGCTGATCAAACTGACCTCAAAACAACTCTATGAGGTGATGTGCAAAGTAGAGCCAGAGCTTACCAGTGCCCATTTAGAAGCCATTTGGAAAGCTCTCGAAAAGTCTTTGGCACATAAGGCGGCGTGATGGATACTCCCATTATCAAACTGCCACCAGAGGCATATATGAAAATCGTTGCGGGCAAGCCAATCCAAGCTCCCGCAACCAGCTTGATACTCGGTAAGCGACACAAATTAGTTAATACAGCCACAGGAACTTATATGTTCCGTTACCTGCATTCAGTAGTTGGAGATTGGAGTTATTGGATTAAATGATGCAGCAACTCACTTTATTTGATATCCTCGTCACGCTGCCCGTGGAGTACTACCCTGGCTTCTTGCACAGCAGTGAATCCGAGGATCTCTATAACCACTGCAAAACTTTAGCATGGCAGCAGAACGAAATTAAGATGCTGGGTAAACCCTTACAAGTCCCCCGACTTGAGTGCATGTATGGCAAATCAGGAGCAAGTTATCTCTATTCCAATAGTGTCAATTTGGACGCGCACCCTTGGACACCAGAGTTGTTGAGTTTACGCGATCGCATTACAGCATTCTGTGATCATGAATTTGATATCGTCATCGGCAACCGTTACCGCAACGGGCAAGATTCCATCGGCTGGCATTCAGACGATGAACCATCAATGGGGTATCGTCCTGCAATCGCCTCTATCAGTCTGGGAGCGTGCCGAAAATTTTCCATCAAGCCCAAAGCCAAAGGCAGCAAAGCTACTCATTTCTGGCTTGAACATGGTTCGTTGCTACTGATGCTACCTGGATGCCAAGAAGGATACGTGCATCAGCTACCCAAAGATGACAAGTGTTTTCTTGAACGAATCAACCTGACTTTTAGACCTTACGGAAGACTCAAATGAGCAGCAGACCTGATTCATCTTGGCATTATGCGATCGCTTTTTATGCCTTAATCAGGGCGCACGGAAAGTTGCATAGGTTGATTAGATTTATTGGACGAACTGAGTCTTTTCAGAAATCTGAATCTGACAATGAACAAATCTTGGAAACCCTTGACGATATTGAAAGCGAACTTGATTCTGTACGCCGGAGTATTGATGAGTAAGCCGATGGATTTAACCTTAACCCAAAAAATCGTTGCTGAATTAACTAAAAAAGATTGCAGCGCCGGGGAAATCAAGGACGCTACAGGTGCTAGTTATCCTGAGATTTTTGCAATTCTCAAACAGCTTTCAGATACTGGCGCTGTACAACACTATTTCGCCTACAACACGCCTTTACCAGCGTTGATATATCAGTTGAAAAAGCAGCCATTTGGGAAAATTTAACGGTCATCTTCCCAAAAAAAAGATGGCTCCCTCATACAACATAACCTGCGAGGAAACCAAAAATTACTATGTTTAATATATCCGAAAATGGAGGTGTGGAATGAGTATTGTTCGCACCAAAAAGAAAAAAAATAATTTCTCAATTATTGATAACACTGGCTTGGTTGACCCAACGTTAACGTGGAAAGAAACTGGACTTCTATCGTTTCTAATGACCAAGCCGGATGATTGGGAAATCTCAATCAAGGCTCTTTCCCACAACAAAGTAGACGGTAGGGATTCGGTAGCGACAGCAATAACCGGCTTGCGGAAAAAAGGCTATGTCCATCGGATCGACAAAAGAGTAGGAGGCAGATTTGAAACTGAATATCTAGTCTTTGAAACAAGAGAAGACTTGAGAGAATGGCTTGAAGAAAACGAAATTATGATGACAGAACCGGAACGGCTTAACCGTGACGGCTTAACCGTGACGGATCAACCGGAACGGCTTAACCGTGACGGCTTAACCGTGACGGAAAACCCGTCACAACTAAATACTGATATAGATATTACTGAAGAACTAAATACTGAAAAACTAAATACTGAGAGAGAAGAAGAGCCGCCAACACTAGAAAATTTTACTGATGTTGAGCGAGAAATAGAAACGCTCATTCACTCGCCAGAACAAGCGCATATTTTGCGCGAAGTCTGCCCAGCAGTTGATTCTGTCCGGCGAGCTTCGCAAATGTCCCAAGTCTTGCCGTCTAGCAAAATTATTCCGCACGGTGAGAATGATTCTCATAAGCAAACGGTCGATCGTGTCAAGAGAGTGTGGGAGCAGACCGGAATCCTGCCTAAAATTCCGATGGAAATAGAGTTATGGGCATCTGCCGATCTAGGACAAGACGTATTGAGCGCCTATCGGCTAAGTGGGCGAATAACTACCACAAAAAGAGGGGATATCGCGCCGGAATTTGCAATGTATGTGAGTAGCCAGAATCGAGGCAAAGACATTGATTACGGCTACACATATATCAAAAAACTTGAGGCAGATCCCCGTCACTGGGAGACTTTAGCATCGTTAGTCTTGAAGTGGCAAGCCTCAATCAAAGCAGGCGATCGCAATCTCAATATTGCTCGCGCTGTAGATCAAGCCTCTCGCCCTTCGATCAAAATTAATTTGAATCTTTAGGAGTTGACAATGCTGCACTACGAAGATTTTAAAGCTGCTGTTGGCGAACTTGAATGTTTTTATGACGGAGTAATTTTAAACGGCAAAATCTTAGAATCGGCATGGTACGAGACGCTAAAAAATTTGTCATTAGCTCAACTGCAAAATGCGATCGCCCGTTGCTTCAAAAAACATCCGAGAGCATATAAATTTTTCCCTTCATCTGGACAGATTTTAGAGTTTGCCCAAGGTGAATACAGACCGCCTGGAGAGTGTGTAATGGGTAATTTCTCTCTACCTGTTTTGCCTTCTCACGAACAACGCTTAACACCTGAGCAGATAGCTGAGTTGTCCTTGCGTGGGCGCTTGGTAGCACGAATAATTTTGAATTGCACGGGCTACATGACCTCTGAGCGCAAAGAAGCACTCATTGAACAGTTTAAAACCACGCCAACTCATGAGCTTGAGCGTATTGCTTCCACGAGCAATCGCACACGAAAAAACGGAAGCACTATCAACAATATTGCAGACATTCTTGAAAGAATGGAGCAAAATTTTGAAGCCGAATCGGCAGATGAATACTACAAAAATTCTAAAGCGATCGCCCGTCAATGGTTGGAGGAGCAAGCATGAAAGCCATTAGTCTGTGGCAACCCCACGCCTCACTGATTCCTTTGGGATTGAAAGGCTATGAGACGCGATCGTGGGGTACAAGCTATCAAGGCCCATTAGTAATTTGTTCAGCGAAGAGAAGCCAGAAAAACCAACATCTTTGTTGGTTGGCAATTCTCGAAACAATGGAATCGTTGGGTGTGGAAACCAGCAATCTCCCTTGTTGGGATGAACTGCCTTTTGGGTGCGCGATCACGATCGTCAATTTGACCAATTGCATCAAAATGACGGCAGAATTTATCGCTGAACAAACTGAATCTGAAAGACTGGTCGGTGATTGGCAAGTTGGAAGGTTTGCTTGGAGACTGGAGAACATTAGGAGTAATGCTTTCCCAATTCCGGTTCGAGGGAAGCAAGGACTTTTTGATGTTGACGTTGACTTGAAAGAAGAGTTGGAGACGATGCCTACGGCAATCCCAAGGGAGAACGCATGAATCAGCAAGTCCTTACTCCCCGTTCAATTCTCCTTGATGCTTGGTGGTCTGGCGGAAATATCGGCGAGGGAGATGCAGAAATAATTGCACAAGCCATTAGCACTTGGAAGCATGGGGCAGGTGCAATCATATATTACTCAGTTCCTTTTGGGATGTCAGGGGAACAGTTTAGACGCACGGTTAAACCAGTAGCAGATGCCTCTGTTCACGATGCTTTTATATCGGGTAGACAGGTGTTTGTAGTCAACATGATGGGCGATTGGAGGGCATACCCTGATCTGGAAAAACCAGAATGTCCCAAAGGTTACTGGTGGATGTCAATATTGTGGGAGCGTTCAACTCTAGTAGTCTATGTCCTTGCTCCTTCTTGTTGGAGGCGACGATATGCCTGATAAATCCTGCCTCAATTGCCTCATGGGAGAATTTCACCCAGTAGTTGATAGTAGTTTGTACTCCTACTCTGGCGAATGCTGTCATTTTGAAGCTGGCATCCGTGAACAGGTCACAGGGATTCTTGAAGTTGAGAGCGAGTATTTGGTAGAGGTTGAGCAGATGTTTGAGCGAGTTGGTCAGCAATGCCCAATGTGGGAGCCGCAGTCATGACAACCGTTGCACCCAATCTTGGAAAATTATTCAACAGCCGCACCTCTCGACCAGCCACGCCAGAAGATATCGCCCTACTCGCTTCTGGTGACTGGATTAGCGAGAAAGATTGTCCCTGGTCTTGGCAGTTCAAGAACTCTTGCCAGGATATGGCAATAGGTGTATGGGAGGGTAAAGAGTTTTTCGTACCACATCACTTGCTGATGGTATGCGAGATCATCGAGGGACAAGTTGTTGAAAAATTTTTCAAGAAGCCTGAAGCAGATTATGCCGAATTGAAGGTGGGCGATCGCTTCAAATCCTTACAGGCAAACATAAAGTCCCCGCCTGTGCAGCCGTTGCGTTCCACAGAATCAAATTCCTTGAGGAGTGGTGGCGAAATGGAAGCAGATAATTCAATCTCAGATCCAAGATATGTGGGTGACGTGTTTGGTCGTAATTTTTGCGAAAGATTTAAGATAGGCGATCGCTTTGCTAGCAAGAGTGTAAAGTTCTGCATTGTTGCTGTTCGTGATGGTAAAAAGTCTTACCAAATCAGGTGGGATGTAACCCCCGCAAATCCAACAGGTTCTAAAGAATGGGTAGATTTAAAATTTCTGTGCAAGTGTGAGCCATTAATTGTGTCAGGTTTACCAAAGCACAAATTTCAAGCGGGTGACAAGGTTCGCATTTTGAATGCGAACTTCGGGACTCATGGACAGATAGCTACTGTAATCGCATTGCGGGCTTACGGGCTGGTATTCACCGACGAACCGCTTCTGTCGCTCTATCACCAAAAATGCCTAGAAAAGCTTGAAAACGAGGTTGAGGGAATAGGGAATAAGGGAAATAATGATTCTCATTCTTCTCCCCATCTTCCCATCTCCCGCTCCAAAGAATCAGACAAGTGGTACACCCCGCCCAAGATTGAAGACTTGGTGATTCTGGTACTTGGTGCAATTGACCTTGACCCATGTGCTGACGACGGCAAACATATCAAGGCAACTAACCACCTCACCGCAGCTGACGACGGACTATCTCTTGAGTGGCGTGGGCGAGTATTTATGAATCCTCCCTATTCTTGCCCTGGGAAGTGGATCGCAAAACTGCAAACTGAATATGAATCAGGAAGAGTGAGTGAGGCGATCGCACTGGTTCCCGCTGCCACGGATACCAATTGGCTATCACCACTACTTGCAAGTCAACCCGTCTGCTTCTGGAAGGGACGCATCAAATTCCTGGATACAAACTATCAACCGAAGCAATCCGCAAGGCAATCACACTGTCTGGTCTATTGGGGAGCTAATCAGCAGAAATTCAAGCAAGTTTTTGATGAGGTTGGAGTTGTGAAAAATGTAGATTCGTGGAATCCTGCGGACTTTGGAAAAGTGCCACACCAGATTGAAGCATCGGGGCAAACGACTATCTTTTTTGATGACAGCAACGAACCACCTGAACCCGATGATTTTGACACTGTAGAAGAATTTGAGGAAGCGTGGAAACAATGGGAGAAAGTTAAATGTACCTCACTAGTGGACACATTTTTAGTGGGGCATCCGGCGATACCCAAGGCGCAGTTGCCGCAGGATACAGACCAGTGTGGGCAGTCGAAAACAATCCCTTCGCCGCGTCTGTGTACAGAAAACGATTTCCAAATACTCAACTCATCGAACAAGACGTTGCCACCATTAGCGACGAATTTATCAGGAATCTCCCCACCCCAGACATTATCCTTCTCACAGCACCTTGCGTTGACTTTTCCTTGGCTGGAAAACGAGCCGGAATTAATGGAACTCGCGGAAGTTTGTTTTTTGAGGGACTCCGATGGATTAGAATCCAGCGCCCACCTGCACTCCTCTTTGAAAATGTCCGTGGTATCCTTAGCGCAGACAAAGGGACTGCCTTCCCGCAAGTCATCCAAGCGTTTACAAGTTTGGGGTATCGCTGCACCTGGCAACTTAGGAATGGCAATAGGCACGTCCCCCAAAACCGAGAACGAGTTTTCATCGTGGGCTATCACGGCGGAGGTCAGGGCGACTCAACCGAAGATAGGCAAGAAATCCTTGCAGGAAATATTTAACGGTGAGTCCACTGCGGTCTTGGCTTGTAGCCAAGATGAGCAAGTGGCGAACCCGAAGGGTGTAAACTCGGTAACTGGAGAGGAAATTGACGAAGCTTTCACACTCACCGCATCCACGCCCAAGTTAGGGGCTGGCAACAAATCCCACCCCAATACTTTCGTTTCTATTCCTGTAAAAGTTTATGTTGATGGAGTGGCAGAGGCTACTGAGTCCCCTGCCCTTTGTAGTGGTGGATGGCAACACCGATCACCATTACATCGAGACAAAAGGGGTGCAGACGCTCGAAGACTCGCTAACGCTTCGCTATCATTCGCTGTACTGTATCGCGCGGCTGGGGGCGATCGCCTCTACCACGAACAATCCCCATGCCTACGAAGCCCCAATAATTCAGGCACAGGGGCTTACAAAATTCGTGAATACCAGGGTGAAACCTACCTTGAGCGCCCCATTAATGCGACCGAAGCAGAGCAATTAATGGGGTGGGAAGTTGGCTCGACTGCGATCGGTATCAATAAAGAAGGGGATGAGGCTACTATTAGCCAAACCCAGCGCATTAAGATGATTGGGAATGGAATTATCCCAGCAGAAATAACCGATATTTTGACCGCAATTAAGCCAATGTTAGAGCGTAAATTAGAAAGTGAAGTGCCTGAAAATATGCGGTTTGCTTATCGTCAATTGCGACAAAAAGGGATGAGTCATCAAGACGCAATGCATTGTTTGCTGCCGAATTAAGAGTTTGGGGTTGCCTCCATTTGGGCATTCAAGATTTCATTAGTATAAACTAAATCGAAGCCCGCTTCTTGTGCAGGGGAAATATTTATTTGTGACTGATAACTAGGATCAGGAATTGTCTGTTGTAATAGTGCAATAATTGCATCGTGTTGCTGCTGATTTATTATTCCTCCACCCAGCAGATTTTCTAAATTAGGAATAAAATATTTACTGATTCCCGAAGCGTAATCTGATAAAATAAATTTCCATGTTTCGGTTTGTTGCACCTTGAATCTAGTTGCAGAATCCAGTAACGCAGAAACATCATCAACGGTTACTGGCTTTGGAATTTCTGTGATAGGTACGGGATTATCTATCAATCTTTTAGTATTAAGTTCGCTGCAAATTTCAGCAGCAGATTGATTGGGGTAATTGGGTAATTGAGATGCGAGCCATTCTTGTTTTGTAGTCATATTTTTAATTAAAATTTATTATCAAAAGCTGAATGAGTGCGTCCTTTTGGTAAAGATGCTAAAGGGAGTCCATAAATCCTTGCTGTGTTTGAACTACAGGGCACACAAAATACATTTCCATTAGTTAATAGTACGCCTCCATGAAAAGCACCACTACCAGGATAAGTGCCACTAGGAGTACTTAATGTATTTGTGTTCGGATTGTAAATTGCTGCGGTTGTTGAATTATTAGGTATACAAAATACATTTCCATTAGTTAATAGTACGCCTCCAAAAAAAGCAGCGCTACCAGGATAAGTGCCACTAGGAGTACTTAATGTATTTGTGTTCGGATTGTAAATTGCTGCGGTTGTTGAATTATTAGGTATACAAAATACATT
>NZ_JBALDZ010000229.1:0-54256 GCF_036917155.1 Nostoc sp.
TTTTTTGATCTTTTTCTTCTGGACTCATGCTTGAACACTACCATCTTTCTTCCCTCATGGGAATATTCCTGACATTCCTACCTGGGCAGTTACGATTTTTTCAGGAATCAAATAGGATTCCTATAGTTATCCTAGTGTATAGATATAAGCTTGCCTCAACCGCCGTACCATCTCTCGACGCACCTCATTTTGGACGCGGTTTCCACGCCGCCAGTGTTCTAACTGAATATTATCAACATAGAACCGCACAGAAAATTGCATGGTAGCGCCTTGGATATCAGTTAGTTGAACTTGTGGTTCTTTCCAAGCAGTATTAGACTCTTTAAAACTATCATGTAGCCATTCGACAAATTTTAAGGAGTAGTCATCTAATCTAGTTTCATCTACTCCAGGATTTGAGATTTTCTGAAATAATTTATTCAGTTTAATTTTCATAATTTCAATTTTTTGCTCCCATTCGTCTGGCAAAAGATGTTGATCTTCAATTACTAAATCAGGATCTTTTAACCAAGCTTGATACCATTGGCGAATCAAGCCAATCAAAGTTTTTTTCTCAGTCTGTTCTTGTTCTTCTAGGTGCGATCGCAGCCGTTTTCCTTTCCGTTCTGTTATAATCACTAGCCCGACAATGTTCAATATTTCTAGATAGTTTTTCTGGATAGTTTTTAGTTCTTCTGAATTCAATCCACCTTTTTCTAGCTTCTTAATTTCCCTAACCAAATCTTCAAATTCTTGCTCAACTTTTTGCAGTTGGCTGTTGACATCTTTTTCAACTAATAAACGCAGCCGTCCAGCTTCTTTTTTTGAAAGTTTATCTTCTTCTGCTTCTCTCAAGGCCGCAAAACTGTCTAAGTGCTTGATTTTTTCATCAAGATTACCCAATGTATCTGGATGTCCGAGAATAATTTGTTGCAGAATATTTGTTGCTACTACTGCATCAGCATCAACTCTAACCGAAACTTTGATTGTATAAGCATAGTGAGTTGTAGGACGACTAAGATTTACTATATTTTGACCTCCTAAAGTTGTGTTTGGTGTATAGACTTCACAATGCTCGTTAATCAGATATAGTTTTGTCACCCGGATACCAATGTGTTTAATAATTGCAACTGAACCATCTGGCATGGAGATGACATCTCCAAATCTAAAAGGTGTATCAACTAACAAAACTAACCCACTAAAAAAATCGCTTAAAATATCTTTGACTGCCAATCCTAATACTACAGTAATACTACCTACTGCTAACCCAATTCCTGTTAAATCAACTCCAATAGTGCTGAAAAATAGAGATATTCCAATTAGGTAAGTAATGACTGGGATAAAATTTTGTAGTAGCGGAATTAAGACATCATCCCAAACAGCCTCAGTTTTCCGAGCGTAGTCTTTTAAGTAGTAGACTACGGCTTCTGTAAACAACAAATTTACGCTGTAAGTGAGAGCAAGAATTAGGAAACCTGTAAGTACTCGACTAATCAAATTAAGAATTCCCCCCGATCCTAGTTGAGTCAGAGAGATTTTTAGACTAGCAAGGATAAAAATAGCGATCGCAGGGATTTGTAAGATCCCAAGCATGAATAGGGCTGTATCTTTTTCTGTGCGACGAAAAAAGGATCGCAATATATAGAACAGTAATATGTAAAGTAAAAAGGCAATAACTATAGATGCACCAAATGTATAGAGAAAAGCGCTAACTTGCGCGTCTGTTGGTAAAGTCTGAGGTGGTGGTACTACGGAAGATTTTGATGCAGATTCAGCCGCTTGGGCGATGAGGGTATAATTCATTGTTGTCTACTTCAAGTATTGCTAATAAGTTACTTTGCAAATTTGAGATTTACTAAATAAAGAAGCAGCAGACAAAATCGTTAATTAGTGTTTGTGCCCCTAAACCCACAGCTATCCCAGCAATTCCAGCACCGGCAAGTATCGGAGTTGGATCAATGCCTACAGTATACAAAATGAAAACCGTAGCACCGAAGTAAATTAAGTATTGTAAAAAACTACGCAATAGAGGAACGAGTGTCAGACCTCTACTTCTTTGAATCTCAGTCAGATTCATGTTCTTTGAACAGCACCTCTTCAATAAGTAAACAATCTCAAACAACACACGACTAATAAAGATGATGCCGATGATTTTGATAATTCGTGGGCCAAAAGTTGCGATATTGGCAATTAACTGCACCTGCTCAATTACCAATATTGCCATGCAGACATAAGTCACAAATTCCAGACACCGCTTTAAAAAGGGTATCAGATGTCGGAGGCGATCGTAGAATCTCAGGAGGTTATCAGGGTTGGAATATCTAATGCTGATGCCCAAGTAAACTTTGGTGCAGAATAAAAAGGCATTGGACATTGAAAAGAGGCAGAGGAGCAAAGGGGAAAACTCTGCTCTCTACCCCCTCATCTCCCTCATCCCCCCAATCTTCAATCCCCAATCCCCTTCATTGATTGACATTATCCTTGAGCGCCCGCCGAGCTAACTTTACGTAAGTTTTCACGGTAGCATAGGGCATCTCTAAATCTTGGGATATCACCTGCAATGATTCTCCCATTTCTCGGCGTGCTAGGATAGTTGCCCAAGTAGAAGCAATTTTATCAGTGCGATCGCCTCCTGTGCGTTTTCGTTGTGAGGTGAATATTGCTGTCAATTCATCAATGCGTTCTCCCAGCAGATTTGTTAGCACCTGAGTGGGTACGTTTATCTCTGATTTCACCCAATCTAAGCGAGTTTGTCCCAGTCCAAAAGTAGTTTTGTGTCCCGTACCGCAGTAGGGAGCAAGTCGTGCCAAAGCATAAAACAATTGGGTAAACTCAGAGTTCGCTAAAGCAGCCTTACTCAAACCACAGGACATTACCCCTGTGAACCCAGTCACCGAACCCCGCTTACCAGCCGCTACCTTCACCGACTCCAAGCGATGTTGATGGATAATTACCCCTTCATCTATCCAATCGAGAAAAGGTTCTTGTTCGATTGGGATTCCTGAAAAGTCATTCCAGCGGCGTAGGTAGCTGTGAAAAAGATTAACTGGCACCGGCAGGGGGAAATGATGACCTTTGCGGCGAAAGCTGGTAGGCGAGACAAAGCTGAAGTTGACATTAGAGGGTTTCTCTGGTGATGACTGCAATAATTGCGCGTAAGTAGTGGGTGAATGGGCGATACTCACCTGTTTTATTTGCAGGGGAGCGCCTCTTAAGTCGAGGATTTGGGGTAGTTGGGCTAACCATTGCCTGAGAAACTGTACCACTCTTGGAGACAAAGCATTGATGTGCCAGCGGTAAATTTGCTTGGCTTCTAATTGCAGTTGTCTTCCACTGGCGAGGAGTTGACCTGACAGCGCCGAAATATTGAAGGGCTTTTCTGACTCTCCATCATGGAGATATGCAGAAAGTTCTCGGTTAAATTGCCTTACTTGGTCGAGAAACCAGGCATGGAGTCCAATCGTGTACTGGGAGTAGAGAGAAGTGGAAGTGGTTGGCTCAAGGTCAAACACCAATCCCACCAGTTCAGTGTCATCTGCCCATGTGGGAAGTAAGGGGGGAAATTCTGGCTGTGGCTTGGTTTTGCGCCTAGTAGATGCGGCTGCTCTTGGCATCGCGGGATATTATGCAAATGATTGTTGAATATTTTACGCAATTTCCATCCCCCTTTGGGGGAAAGAGTTTAACACCTGTCTTGAGAGTTAAGCTGTCGCGCATTTAAATTGTATAATTTGGGGTCTAAAACCCTTCCATAGCCTAGAGGCAGCTAAAAAACTAGATGCGTGGCAGCTTAGGAGAAGGAAAAGGCGATCGCACTTTCTGCTCTCTCCACAAATATCTCCAGTAACAAGCTCAGTTTTCGTTTTAGTCCCCTTACGGGGAAGAGAGATGAGAGGATTGAATAATTCAATTATCTAGCATCTCACGGATTAATGTTTCCGTCTCCTAATGGAGTCAGCCTGGTAACAGTACTTGACTGTTAGTCAGTATATGACGGTTATTCGTTTCCGTCCCCTAGCGGGGAATTTTACAAGTTAGCTACCTAATACTTGCTTGATTTTCTGGAGATTTTGAAAGGATTGAGTAACTCTAAGTTTATTTTGAGTGTAATACAGTTTTGCGCTGGTAGTTATATCTTGTAGATATCTAGCTTTACGGCTTTCACGCTCTAACTCTATATAAGCGTTACGTAAACTCTTGTTACCTAGTTGATTTGCTAATTCTCTTACGTAATCCTTACGAGAGTCATGGCGAGATGGACATGGATATTCTTGCTCAATATTACATCCTGTCATACAGGCATAGTATTCTACCCAGTGCAGTGCTGCGTAAAAGCATATAGTGATAGCCCAATCTGGATAAGTTTTTTCGAGGCTACGTGCTGCTTGTTCATTGCTTCTAGCTTGCTCAAGGTAGTAGTCACAAGTCATTTTTGTATAAAAAATTTAGAGGTACTTAACCCACGACTAAGTTAAGATGGGAGCTTGAAATTTGTTTACCTGTAACTGTAGTTTGTTTATTGTCAGAATTATCAATTACTCTAGAACCCTCTCGAAGTTTGGAAAACCTATTGACTGGTTCCGCATGGAAATACCATTTTTCTCCAGAATCATCCCGCAACTTCCATTCACAGTCAATTACTAAATTTTGCACAATCTCCCAAAGTTCATGTGATAACTCCGTTTCGGCTTGTAACTCTAGTTCAAAATCAATCCAATGGATATCTGGAAATCTTAGAGCTATAGCCCTTACCTTGTTGACATTAGCTACTTCAGTTAATTTTTGTACTAATTCTTTTACTCTATAAATTGCATCAAACCTTGGTAATTCCTCTGTTTTAGTTAATACTAGAGAGAATGCACCAAAGTGACTCCAAGAAGTATCTGTCTTGTCTATATAATCCCAATTTTTTTTTGTTGAATTTCCCTTTGAAATCATTCTTTTTCCTTTAAAAATTCATTTAGACGGTCTCTCAAGAAGGTAGCTTGTTGTCGAGTAAATGCAAAGTTACCTATCAAATTTTCTGCTGATGCTGACTCTTGGTTATTAGTAAATGGACTACCTGAGAGTATTCCTGCTATTAAAATACCATCTTCACTATCAAGTGCTACCTTTACACCTGTAACTAAGTATACTTTTTCTTCTCTTTGCTCGCTCATGATTTGCTCTTTTACCGGATTTTCCTTTTGTATGTGAAAAAAAGGGGAGGGGAAATGCAGCCACTAGGAAGTCATTTTCGCAATCCCCCTTTATTTTAGGGTAGCTGTAATCAAGTGGACTTTCCCAGTACTCAGGGATTTTAATCCCTTTGTAAGGAAGTTCAGTTGTTTGACACACTCTGCACTACTTAAAAAGTTTTAGTCCCCTTGCGGGGAATTGGTGAAGACTGAATCAACTGTTCAATCACCAAACTAGAGGCGTGTTTCAATCCCCTTGCGGGGAAGTTACGAAATATATGTTACAAGTTACTGCAACGCTTAAATTCTCTAGTTCTTAAGTATATTAGCTTGACTTTCTTAAAAAGTCAAGCTAATAGCAACTCCTGGTAAAGATAATTAACCTTCATTCAAATTGAGCGAGAACAATTTCCTCATCAGGGAAATGAGCTACTAATTTTAGATTTCCACCTAGAGCCTTGATATAGCGGGATAGGGTAGAAACTTCAATATCTTCTTGGTTCTCCAATCTGGAAAGAGTAGATTCAAGAACGCTGAGGTTTTTTTCCAAATCATCCTGTGTAAACCCTAATGACTCTTGTAATTCTACAAGGGCAAGATGAAGTAGCATGAGTTGAGCGCGAGTTTTGCTCTCTGCCCTCCTTTCAGGTGTCATTCTCTTTCGCAATTCACTAAAAGGCTTTGTTTTCATATTAATTGTTCATCTTTAAGCTCTTTTAATACTTCTTGGTAGATTCATTTCTGAGTTTAGTCCCCTTGCGGGGAAGCAGTGAACTCTGACATAACAGTTGTTTCACCTTATAGAAACCTGTTTCAATCCCTTTGCAGGGGGAAAATTTATAAATGAAACAAAGGTTTCTATTGTTGTTAATATTAGCAGCCATCAAAATTTAAATCAAGCTGTCGCAATGTGAAAGCGGCAAAATCCTACCGTTGAGGTATCCTAAGTCACTAACTAATCTTCCTCATCATTCTCTAATTCTTCAAGCAGTTCATCTAGTGTCTGAGGTTTAAGTGTGCCTGACTCTGCTTCTTCCAAAGCAGCAAATATACGAGTTGCATTTTCAGGAGAACTAAGTAGATAAAGAGTTTCTTTCATGCTAATTAACTCGTCAGCAGCAATAAGAGCCACATTTTCACTACCTTCTCTTTCAATAATTACGGGTTCGCGGCTTAAAATAACTTGATTGCAAAATTCGTCTAGATTGGCTTGAGCTTGAATATAATTTATTTTTTGACAAACGTTGGACATTTTCCTAAATACCTTAAACAGCTATAGTCTCATCTACAAGAATCATAGTTAAAATCATCCAAGAATTGAAAGCATCTAACAATAAAACCAACCAGAACCGAGAGTGAACCTGCTCTGGCTGGCAATAAATACTACAATTTCAGTTACTTATTTCTGGAGTTTGGACTAGTAATGGAAGCGAGCTTGGAGAAAATAAATTGTGTCGTCTGATACCGCGTATACAAGGCGGTGTGTGCCGTTTATCTGACGCGAACGTTTTTTGTAACCTTGATAATACGAATGTATTAGAATTTCTGGATTCCCTTTCCCGACACACTCGAAAGGTTTCGCTTGAATTTCACGTATCAGTTCCTGAATGCGCTTATACTTTGCTGGACAGTGCTTCTTCCAGTATTTCAGGTCTTCTTTAAATTGCTTAGTGAAGAAGTGTGAGTATTCTGTCATAGCTGTATTACCTTTTTGTAAACAGGAACTATACGGTGAATTAACCGTTAAATCAGAGTTAAGGTTGATACCTGGTGGATGATGAACGTTCGTAGCTGCTTCCAGGGGTGGAGCAGTTACTTGTGAATATTTTGGTTTGGACATTTTTCTTTTTGAAATAACAAAAAGGCACAATTATACATGTGCCTTACCTTCTATATTAAAGCTGAAATTAAAAAAAAGATTTTATTTAGCCAACTAATTTTAATTTTTTGATACTACCGTCTTCCTTAATGTCCACAATCTCTACTTTGACTATTTGCCCCTCACAAAGAGATTGTGCCTTTTTAGGTTCCTTCTCAGTTAGCTTAATCGTCCCCAAAATTTCATAAGTGACTTTGTTACCATTGATTTTAGTGACTGTTGCCTCTAATATCTGGTCAACTTTGAAGTCTTGGGATTTAGCAACTTTGCTAATTTCCGCTTGGCGGGGTGACTCAAAAGTAGGTGTGCTGGGGGTTGGAATCTCCCCAATTGGGCCGGCGTCTTTGTAGTAACGCATCAAACGAGACACCCAGCCTAAAATTTGCAGTATGGTGTAGACATCTTGAACATTTTTGAGATAATCACTACAAGCTTTATCAATACTGCGGTAATAATCTGTGGTTCTACCACTATGTCCAATTTGTCTACCATTACTCACTAGGGTTTTCAGATACTTGAAAAACCTGGAAGTAGCATCTGGTTGGTGAATGGATGCACGGAGATAAGCAACTGTTTTCCCTAACTCGTTGACATCTGTATTTTCTTTTAGCAGCGTTTGAGCGATCGCATGGGCTATTTCCCAGTTTGAGTCTGTCAGAGATTCCGAGATGGATTCCGTTGTTGTCATAGTTAATACATTACTAATAGTAGTTTGCAGTTGGTTGGGTAGTGTTGCCATTTCTGCGAATAAACTCGGTTCAACATGAAAAAATTCTCCCAGCTTTCGCGCTTGTTCTGAAGAGATATTTTGTTGTTCATTTAATATATGGTCTATCAAATCTTTTGACCCTAAAACCACCTCTAACTCTTCTCTAGTTTTCTCAGATTGTTCTAAAAGAAACAAAAGCATTGAGTGAGGATTAATCTGCTCATCAGACTGATAATATTCTCGTTCAAATTGTTCAATTAAAGTAATCAATAATTGGTATAATTCATGTTCTTTGGAAGTGCGTTTCCGGTGCATTAAATCTTCCACGATCGCTAAAGCTTGTTCATTTTCTGCTTCAGTTTGGATAGTTTTAGAACAATAAATACTTAACAATTCTTTACATCTTTCCGGGTTAAAAGTAAGGGTCATTTTTCCATTCTCCCTGATCGTATTCAGCGTGAGTGAGGATATATTTAATATAAATTAATTGCCCTTCATAATCTATACTAGCAATCAATCGGTATTTATTTCCTTTGATATTAAAAACCGTAAAATTACTGACGGCTTCAGCTTTATAAAAAACTTTTTGTACATCTATTAAGTTTGACCATTTAGCTTTACTAGAAACTTTATACCAGTTGCTAAGAGCTTCTTGACAATCTGCATGTTTATCTACATATTCTCTTAAAATTTTAAAACTAATAACGTGCATCTTTTCATAGAAAATCTAATTAATTAGAGAGCGATCGCATGGGCAATTTCCCACTGTGCATCTGTCAGGGTTTCCGAGGTGAATTCAACCATAGTCATAATTAGTACATTCCAGATGGGGGTTCGCGATCGCTTGGGTAGCGTAGCACAGCCGTAAGTTCGTCTAGTTGGGTTTGCTGAATCAGGTGCGAGTAAGCTGCTTTGATTTGTGTTTGCATAAATTGTTGCAAATCATCCCCGATTAACTCGTCAGATTCATTGAGTTGATAGGCAGAATATCGCTTTTGCAGACTTTGCGGCCGGGCAATTTTTTCTACAGCTACTGTCATCGTTCCCATCCCAATCGGCTTACCGCCACCTACTTTTAAAGCAATGGGACATTTAGAATCCTGTCCTAAGATAATTAACAAAGTTCCTAACTCTTCTGGTAGCAAATTCTTGAAATTTAATTGAGTTTTGAAGATATATTCTCTTCCCGCTTGCTGTACAGGAATCCCAGAATTTTGCCCTTTATCAATTGCTCTAATAGTGTTGTAGTAAAATTTACGTCCTGCGACTCTACCTTGAATAAAGTATGCATTACTTTCATCTGGACGGGGACGATATAACGAAGGCATAAACCCTGTGGAAAAGCCCATACTTTCACATTTGGCTTCGTTGAAATCAAGTAAACCTTGCCAATCTAATGCACCAAATACACGACTAGCTGGACAAAGTTGTTCTTTGTTACGACAAGGTAGGCGCTCAGGGGGAATTTGACTCCTATACTTATTAGTAATTACTGCCAAAGTGCTGTTAGTAATTGCCTCATACACAGACCTGATACAGCCTTTGAGGGAACTACCTTGAATTGAGAGTTTTTGGTCAACACCCTGTACCATTGTTTTGATTAAGGGAATGCGATTGTTGCCAATATCGCTACCCATGAAAACTACTCCGGTGGAGACGTGGAGGGATGTCTGCACTTTTAGGGTAAGATACAGAGTACCATGCAGGCGATCGCTAAAATATTTATGATGTCCAATAGGACGCTGTAAGTTAGGGCGTTCTTTGGGAAAAGATACAAATTCATAAGGTTTCGGTGCTAGTTCAGGCGATGAACCTCCACCGCTAGAACGGTTAGGTCTACTTGGTGGCTGAGGTCTTTGAGGACGATTACCAGTCATGTTTATTTTCCAATTGTGAGAGCAACAAAGTGTACCGTTGCCGTTTTTTTATCGATAAAATAGCGCTGAGAAATATCCAATTTTTTCGACGGAAAACTTTTAGGAAAACGAGTTTCAGTAGAAGAATATAAATGAGCATCTCGGTCTTGAATTTGCCAATCCTCACCTACTCTTGCAAAATCAGGATATTCACCAGCTACACTCAAAAGCAGCACTTCATAACTATCCTTGCGTTTTTGCTTCCACCTGAGTTCGCACTTTTGATTAAACATCTGACCCTCAATCATGGGAAAGTTGTTTTCTGCGGGTGCTATTTCCCAATTATTACTAACTTTATGAGTCCAGCGTAAGAAGTAGTAGCTAGGTTCAGTTGCCAATTTTGCAATTAATTCTAATAATTCAGGTACTAAAAGTTTTTTTCTAACACCAACAAAAGGATTCATCTTGACCCCACAAGTAGACTACTCCAAGACCTAACGCCTCGCTCAAATAAATCATTAACAGTACCTTCTCGCCAAGTGAGTTGCACACCAAAACCTAAATCCATTTCTTGTGCAGCAACAGGTGTATCTTGGTTATCTGGTTTTGGGAAACTATATAATTGTGCTTCTTCAGATTCTAAAAATTCTCCCGCACCTAAAAGGAAAGTATGAGGCCATTGCTTTTGACTACCGAGAGCGTTAATTTGCTGTTTATCTTCCGACAAAATGCAACCTGGATATTGCACCACGGCTGACTTTAATTTCACCTGCACAGTACCTAATCCGCGAGATTTGGCAAAACCTAAACCAAACCAGCCATCATCCAGGTCTCGCAACACTAAACCAATTAAACCTAATTGTGCCAAGGTGAAGTTTTTTAGATGAATTTTTGTGTGGAATTCACCAGCAGTACAAACTTGATAATTGAATGGCCCAACTGCTACAGAACCAAAGACTCTATCAATTGCTACACCATTACGTTCTTCAATTTTGAGCGGCTGAGATTTATCAGGATAAGCATCTTCAATTCTGACTCGGCTAGCAATGGAAGTATTACCAAACATTTGGTCTGTAAAACTAGAGAGTTTGTAAATGTCTGGTGCTGATTTTTTCTGGAGATAATCGTACTTATCACTCAACGGATCATTAGCCCAAAGTATATCCGAATTATTTGGATCGCGTCTATCTTTACCCACCGTTCTCACAATTCGTTCTGCATGGGCACGAATTGCTCCCTTTAAACTGCTTCCTGGTAAATATATAGAACGTCCCCCAGCATGGTAAGTTTCTACAAATTCCATATCAGGCTTTGTGGGGTCGGCTCCTTCTTTACCTGATTTAATTAGAATTGACCCATCGGGAATGATGGTTAAATCAATGGTGCAATGATTAACAAATTTTTTGTGCATGACTAGATTTAGTTGGGCAAATATACAGATTAAGCTGCTACTAAAGTATTTAGCTGTGCTTCACACTGTTGGAAGACAAAATTAACAACAGCAAAGAGCTTATCTAGTTCGTAAATGGTGCAAGGAGTGACATTTCTAGTAAATATTTCTCCTTCTAATTTGCCAAATTGCCATGTTGCACCATTGGAAACAATGCCAGAAATCACTATTTTGTATTCTCCATTTAGTCTTTGAGCAGCAATCATTTCTGCTAAACATTGCGACCAACCTGTTTCAAAGTTGTCTTGTTTTGCTTCAATTAAAATAAAGTATGGTTTATCAAAGACAACTTTACCTAATGGCGAACGTTTAGCTAAAATATATTCAGGAAAACCAGATAAATTTTCATCATAATTTAAGGATTGGTGACTCCATAAAAGAAAATGATGGCGATAAGTTTTCCAGACTTCTTTGAGTACGGGATAAATCAGATTTTCACAAATAGCAAACTCCGAGTTATCAATGACAGCATCCCGCATCATCAGTTCTAAATCTTCGCGGAAGGAATCAGGAATATTGAACTTAACTTCACTGATGAAATTTGATTCTGTATAGGTGACTTGAAATGCTTTGATAACTTCACCAATGGTTTTGAAACTACTGAAAGCCATGTTGACCTCTTCAAGAATTTTGTGTTGCTTCGGTGGTGGAACTCGTGGATATATTATCTCTTAAATGATTGATCAGCGAGTTCGTCCAATCTTGCTTCAAACTTGACTGTTTAACATCTTGATAGCTAGGGAGTTTATCACCTGGATTGCTATTTACCAATTCTTGTAGGTAAATTAGTAATTTGTTTGGGTCGTTATTGACATCCAGCCAATACATTTTCTCAATTTCTAGTTTAACGACACCCAAGCCACGCGATCGCCCCCCACCCAGAGGTATTTGTTCTGTCTCAAACTGGTGTAACCCAATCATCAACAGTCCCAATTCCCAAGGTTCTGCATTTTCTACCACAGCCTTAAACTCAAACTGTGTACTAGCAGGAACTACTTGGAAATCGTAGAGTTTACCATCTGCGGCTGTTTCGGTGTCTCGGTCGATGGCTACACCGTCTCTTTCTTGGTATTGTCCAAACCAAGTATCAGATAATACAGTTAAATCCCGTACTTGGAATTTACTAGCAATCCAGGGAGAACCGAATAAGCGAGAAATTAAGTCAGTTTCACTGATAATCTTGTCTGTGAGTATCTGATCTCTTTTTGCATTACGTTCTTCTTCTGGGTATTGCTTTAGTTCCTCTTCTACTTCTTCTTTGATGCCATTGCTACCATTAAGACGCTGGTTTGTAATTGACCATTCTGCTTCTATAGCAGGATTAGCTGCTAGGCTTAAATCAATACCACGGAGGAAACTTTCTAAGCGCGATCGCAATGCTCCTTTAAAGCTAGATCCTGGTATTAATGGATTACCTAAAGCATCTTTAATTACAGGTAAATCAGAGCCTATGGGTTCACTAGAGCGTCCTGCACTAATTCTTAATGCTGTGATTGTAGTGAGTTTTCCTGTGATTTCTAGGCGATTTTTGAATGTGTCAAACATAACTTTATTCTTGGTTTTCTGCATTGATTTAGCGTCTTGGATACGTCGGTGATTGCATTTCTTTTCCCAAAATTTCAATCATGCGAATTAACTCATTACCTGACACAATTACAACTTTATTATTTTTTGCCTTATTCATAAATTCTTTTCCTACTTCACACTCGCTAGTTATGAACAATTTTACACAGTAATTACCGCCTAATTTCTGGGCGTTTGAGTCAATCACAGACAAATCGTCAGATTTTAATTTGCCACCAGTTTTACATTCACAAATCATGGCATTAGCACTGTTTAAACAAAATACATCTATTTCTCCTCTATAGTTATCTAGTTCAACTCCTATTTCTACAGAATCAAATTTACACTTTTTTGCTGATGAGTATACAAATATCTCTAACCAACCTCCAGCCAAGAAAGCATAATTTTCTTCTGTTTCTATCCGAAACTTAATAATACTATTCAGATTGGTAAATTTATTAATAATTGAAAAATCCTCTAGTTTTTGCAAAAAATCTTCTAATTCATTAGTTAATATTCCTAAGTTCGTAAAATCTTGTTCATCTATTGAAAATCCTCTTGGCGCTTTAATACTATCTCCACCACCTGCCTTACTGCGAATCACAGAAATAATTTTGCTTGAAACTTCAATATGATCTACGATATATTTTGCTATTAGTTCTATATTGCTTTCATAATTTAGTGACTTTTTAAAAATATTAAAACCACACATAGCAATATAGTTTTCTACAGTTAATCGCTTATTAAAAGGTACAGTTTGCTCTCCAAAAACCAATGGAATAATCTGTGACTGATCGGTGTTTACAGTAAATACTAATATATTCTTATATTTTTTCTGAACATAACTATAAACTGAAATAGCCATTGTTTGAGGAACAGTGGTTAAATTTACATATTTTAACTGTTCTACACCTTTACAAAGTTCCCCAACAGATTCATATATTTCATCAAATTTATTAGGATCGACACTGATTAGATCAGTTTCAATGTCAAAAAGCAAATCTTTACGCTCTTGTTTTATAACTTTTTCTACATTTTTTTGAAACTGTAAATATTGATCTCCAATACACAATAAAAACTTTATTCTATCAACTTCATCAATAAACTGAAGAACTCCTGCAATTGCTGGGACTGCACTACGACCTCCAATCAAAACTAGCATTACTCGCTCTGATGACATATCTCAACACCTTAATATGTAATTTGTGCCGTTAAGTAAATATTTGATTTGCCAAAAATAAAATATTTATAATTTACCATCTTTTATATATTTCAAGTGACGTGCGCCATAGCCTAAATAGCGGCGAATCAGTTCCAGCCAAATTGGTTTATAGTCAGTTTGACAACATTCGGCAATGATTTGAGCATTTTTCTTGATGTTGACATCAATATCTTCAATTATTTTTTCAGCTAGGGATTCTTTACCTCTTCCCCATTTTTTATCTCGTCCGACTTGATAACGGATAAAGTTTTTAATCACTTCTGCACTTTCAGTAGTATCAGATATACGCACTAAGTTACGAAATTGAGATTCTTCTAAATCACCATATTTTGTTTTATCTAAAGCATTCTGAATCCAGGTGACTAGATCATCTTCAGCTTGACGAATGTTTTTCTGAATTTCCAGTTCTTTATGTTGGTTTGATATATCACTCATTTGGCATTCTCCCGAAATACATTATGAAACTCATTACAAATTTGTACTTGTCCGAAACCCTCAGAAGTGCGATCGCCTACTCCGTTCAGTTCCAAATTTTGAAGTTTATCAGTCCATTTTTTTTGGTTTTCTTTATTTGTACTAAATAAATACACAGAACCTCTGTTAGTTACTAATTCTATATCTTTCATCAATCCCCAAGCAGAATTCCAGCCAGAACGATAGTTATAACTACTGTAGGCTACTTCCAATTTGAGAAAATTATTTTTTTCTTCTTCATCGTTCAGTTGTGCAAATTCATCATCTAAATTTACAAATTCACACAACATTTTCGGAGAAATTACTGTAGTGCGTCGCCAATTCTCAGTAAGGATAGCGTCAGCTTGCAGGTCTAGAGTAAAATAGGTGCGATTCTCTAATACATTGTTTTCTGGTGTACTAAATACTGACCAGAGTTGCCAACGGTTTTTAAATTGTTTGTTAAATTCAGCTATCCTACTTTCAATATCTGTAAAAGCATCGTCCATTGTGGCGGTGATTTCAACCTTACCCAGACCCCGCGAAGTCGCACCACCTAAACGAAATATCTGGAAATTTTGATTGATAAAATCTGTAAGAGATTGGGCTAAATCTTTATCATTAACTAGAATATCACTGCGGTAAACCACAGGATGCCAATTTTGTTCTTGGGGATTTTCTACAAATGACTCATTTAAAACTTCAATACTGTAAAGTATATCATCCTGAGACGTAGCTCGTTGGCGATTAATTCCTACGCGTGTGAGAAAGCGTGTGCTAACAGAATGACTGCGATACTGATATTTAGTTTCGCTATCGTTAGTTTTACTATAAAATCCACTACCGTAAGGTTCAACCCGCGCATCAGTTTTTTCTTCTAGAGATTTTGGGTCGCTAGGATCGTAAGGATAATTATATGAATCTGCACAGAAGCGATCAATTAAAGTGTCAAAAACCCCGTTAGCTTTAGGCTTAAAGCCTGAGTCTGTTTTAGAACTTACAGATGTAACTGGTAAGACCAAAATCTCATCATTCACAACCCTATAAATGGTGTCATACTTTTCTTTTTCAGTCTTTTGCTTGTCAACTAAAAACGATTTATTTGCGATTTTAGCTACTGCTGGATAAGCATTTTGAAAAATTGCAGGTTCATCACCTAAAAATAAGGCTTCAAAGTCACCACCGTTTGCTGTTAAATTTTGTTCTGCTATCCGTGGTGTTTGCTGGTTAGATAGTTGTAAGATTTGAGATGCGATCGCACCTCGAATCACCGAACCTGGAATATGGTCTTCAGCTTCACTTACAGAACCGGGTTTTTTAGCTGCGATCGCTAATGGCGACAAAGCTGTAATCTTTAATTTAATCCGCTTCATGACTTCACCTCCGGTATTAGCATCTCCCACGCTGGATCATTTTTTGGCAGTTTTTCTAGTTCTTTCCAACTCAACCAACCTAACCCCGCAGATTTACTACCACCTAAAGCGTGAATATGCCGCAAGCCTGCTAAAATTAAAGCCTTGGCGTATGCTGGACAGTCTGCTAGTAAATGAATATTCCCGATAAATTCCAACTGATTATTCGGGGGGGAAGTTTCTAGGAAATATAGTTTTTTCTCTTCTGCTGTGTGACGACGACGATTTATAGTTACACCAGGACGTATCACTTCTGGTAAATCCTCCTTTGGTATCTCACAAATCAAGTCATCAACTATAATTCGTGATGGCAATATGGGATTACCAAATATTTGAGAAATTAAGCAATGATAGCCTTTGTAACCGTCTATTTGGTAAAAATCCAAAGATTGAGTATTTACTCGTTCTCTGAGTTGTTCTTCTGTAGGACACAGTGTTTCAGCTTTTGGCGACTCAAAGATTTCCCATCCTAAACCTCTGGCTAGCTTTTCACATTCATGGCGCAATCTTCCCTTGATCTGGGAAGCAGGAATTAACAACTGTCCTTTAGCATTGCGAACGATGGGTTTATCTGCAAGAGAACCATCAGAACCACCTGCACCGACACACAAAGCACTATCAATTATTGCTGTGAGTGGAATAGTTCTTACTTGACTTTCGGGTAAGTTTTGTAAATAAATCATGATTGCAATGTTTGTTGCTTTGATTTGGTCAGAGAATAATTATTCTGTGCTTTGCCGATAAAGGGATATAAATCTACTAAATCTCGCCAGATAGTTTCGTAAGTGACTTTTTCTTCAATTTCTTCTTTCCCCTCTTTCAAAGACATCCAAGGCGCAAGATTGCCATTATTATTATTTTCTTTTGGTTTGCACCATGCATCTTCAAACTGTGTTTTCAGTAAATCTTGAGCTTTTTTGTCACTCAGTCGCACTCGAAAATAACGATAATTGAGTATAGCTGTCTGTTTTCCTCGTTCTAGTAAACTACGGATTTGGTAAAGTTGCGATCGCGGAAATTCTGCATCTTTCAAAGCCTTTGCAGTTTCTAAAAGACCACCAAGTTCATGTAGGGTATATGGTGCAGCATACAATTTGAGTTTTTGCTGTCTGGTTCCATATTTGGTTAATCCGTTTGAGCGAAACTCGCTAATATTGGAAGAAATCATCGTTACAGATTTCATCACTAAAAAGTCTACTGTACCACCATAGTAACCATATTTTTTCAGTTCTTTAGCCCCCTTTTTTGCAGATTTTAGTAGCTGATTAGTGAGCTTTTCTGCATAGTATATTGGTGTATCCTCAGCGGTTATTAGCACTCCCGTTGACATACTTAATTTACATTGATTATCACTAATTGCCTGTTTTCCACCTTGATAACGATGTACAACTAGAGGCTCATAAGTCTTGTTTGATTTGTATTCACCTCTTTTTTGTAGTAATATTTTTTCAAATTCTTCACCGATGGTTTTCGCAATAGCTAGTGCTTTATCCGCTGGCACAATCAGCATCACATCATCACCGCCAATTGTTAAAATTTCAAAGGGATGAATCCAAACTTCTTTTTCACTATTTCTTTCAGCTTGTAAAATTGGGCTTAATTTATGGGGTTCGATAAGATGTTCCATTAAAGCCGTATAAACTGATATTTCTGTTGCAAAAAAAATATCTTTACTAAAAAGTTTATACTGTTCTGGATTTTGAATTTCTTTCTGGATGTATCCGCCCATATTATTACCATCTGCGTAGATATAGGCAACAAAACCTTTAGGATTACTAGCATCACCAATATCTCTTACAGAACGGGCTTCTTCTACCTCATTAATGTTAATATTACTATAATATTTGTTTGGTGTTTTGTATAAAAATCTCTCGAATTTGTGAACCCAACTTTCAACAGCCTCTTTACCACCAGGTTGCCACTTAAAACCAGTGTTTTCATACCATTTTGTAGAACTATTATCTCTTTTTGCTATTTGTCCAACAAGTCTTTTTCGAGCCGAAGCTTCTGAAAAGCAAGGATCACCAGGAAGTCCTTGAGTTGAATCATCAGGAGACGTTTTAGCTTGCATTACAGCAGAACGGCGATCGCCTTCATCTCTCTTCAAATAAGGATGAGTTTCAAACATTGGCGGGTAACGATGTAAAGGTCTATCAATCTTCGGTAAACTATTACCATTTCGCCGCTGATTAAATAGAGATGCTAGCCTCCCAGCTAATTCATTAAATCTTTTACGTTCTCGAAATGCTTGTTCTGGAGATGTATCAGGCTGTTCAAAGTAAGCTTTTATTAATGGATTTTCCAGATTCTTAATATATTTATCTAGCCAAAATGTATCATCATCTATTTCATTTGGCAACAATCCAAAATTTATTTCTAGCAGTTTAAATTCAGCACCTACTGCACAAGAATTAGCAGTTAAAGTTTCTTCTGTATAGCGTTTTTCAATGGCATCAGCTAAATCATTTATAAAAGCAGTAGGGCAAAACGCTAGGATATTTCCCCCAGTGGAATAAATAACTAATTCTGGAATCAGTGCCTTTGAAAGTTCAGGAAAATTTTCTGCTTTATCTAACCACTCTTCCCTAATTTCTTTGCAGTAATTCTTGGCTCGTTGACACTGTTCATAATCTGGATGATTTTCGCAACTAAAGAACGCAGGCAAATCCACTAAATTAATCCGATCTAGTAAAGCTGAAGCACCACGAATATCTGGAAGTTTAGCGGCTTCAAACACATACTGTTTAATCTTAGTTGCACCACCATAAACTAAGCCAATTTGAGAATCCCAGAGATGAGGATATTTATCTGTATACTGCTTTAGTTCCTCTACTCTATTTGGGAATGGCAAATCTTGTAATTCTTGAACTTGTCTAACTAACGTCTGTACTTCTTCTGGCACATTTTTCCCATCCTTTAAAGCCTGTCGCATTTTCTGTAATACTGTCAAATCAAACTTAGGCTTTTGCTCATCACCCCAAGCTAAACACCAAGCGATCGCAATCATCACAGAACTTGGATTTTCCATATTACTTGTTCTCATTTTTACATACTCCTGCAATTATCCTTACCCACTACCTCATTTGCGTAATATCTCTAAACAAAATTAACGCATGAGTAGCATAAGATGCAATTCATTTATTTTTGTCAACAATTTTGCCCTCTAAATCAATCATATTCAGAGGCAAACACGCATTTTAAACTTGTATTACTTTTTGTTGAGCAAATTATCAGATCAATTGAGATTTGTACTCATGTCAATTTGAACAACTAAGTATTAAACTTTAATCAACTAAGTCACCCAGGCTATATGCTGGGTTATGAGTAATACAGACAACGTACTTGCCTAACTTGGGGTCAAAAAATGCGATCGCACCGTAAAGATGCCCTACCTTATGTGCTAATACAAAGGCTACAGGCACAGACACCGGGCCATTAATCTTTAGTAATACTCCCCCTGCTAGCTCTCCTGTTTTACTCATCTCATCCAGACGTGCTGCCGCATCTTTGACAATTTGGTTATTTTGTGCAGGGTCGGCAAATCCGATTTTTAACACCTCACCTTCAAAGACAATTTGGTAAGTCGTCATTTTTTTAACACCTCCACGAATGCCTTTATCATAGAGGTGATTGGAAGGGGGGTTTTCCAATCTGTAAAGTGTCTTTAGTTATGAATTAGTAATTATTCAAGTCAGCATCTTCACAATCCATCTGCACCACACAATTTCTTCCTTGTGCTTTTGCTTGGTAGAGTCCTTGGTCAGCAGCAGCAATTAAGGTTTCAGGAGATAATTGGCTATGAGGTATGATGGTTGCCACACCAAGACTTAGGGTGATAAATTCACTAACATCAGAATGGGAATGAGGCAGTTGTAATGCACTAATATTGGTCTGAATATCTCTTGCAATTGCAATAGCTCTTTCGATATCAGTATTCGGCAAAATGACTGCAAACTCTTCTCCACCATAACGAGCAACTAAATCTGCGGGGTGTTTCACTGTCTGAGAGATTGCCTTGGCAACGTGTCTAAGCGCATCATCTCCTGCCAGATGCCCATGCGTATCGTTGTAGAGCTTAAAGTAATCGACATCACACAAAATCAAAGATAGCGAGCCTTGCTCTCGTGCCAATCGTTGCCACTGTGTCTTTAACGTGTCATCAAAGCAACGTCGATTTCCTACTTGGGTTAGACCATCTGAACAGGCAAGGCGCTGTAATTCCTGGTTTGCTTGTTGTAATTGGTGATAAAGTTCTGATTGCTGAATAGCGATCGCAGCTTGACTAGCTAACTGGTTAAATAAGTTAATTTCCGATTGCTGCCATTGTCTACTGCTATGGCATTGGTGAGCAATCAATAATCCCCACAAACGCTCTTGCTGCAAAATGGGCACAACAAGGTTGGCCCGGATTTGCAGACTTCGGAGGAGGTCAACATGACACGGCGATAGTCCCGCATTTTCAACATCTTCGATCGCTCTGGTGTTACCTTGTTGGAAGTAAGCTGCACGGCTAGATTGAAAGCACGTGTCCATGACGTGAAAACCAAGAATGGATATGCACCCTTCTGCTAAGGATTCTACAGCAACTAACCCACTCCAGTCTGGCTCAAACTGGTAAATCAGCACTCGGTCTACTTCAAACAGTTGTCGCACCTCAGCTGCTGTGGTTTGCAAAATCTCGTCTAACTCCAACGATTGGCGAATGCGTTGCGTCACAGCTGCGACAATTCGCTCGGACTCGCTTTGATGTTGAACCTGCTCAACTACCTGAGAATTTGCCGATGCTACAGTTAATGCGATCGGATCAAAGTAAGGGGTTGTAGTAATAGGCACTGCACTGGGTTTAGCAATCAAATAGCCTTGAGCCAGATTTGCACCTCGTTCTCGCAGCCAGTTCAGTTCCTCAATACACTCAATTCCTTCAGCAACGGTCTGGATGTTTAATTTTTGAGTAATCTCTAGAAGCTTCTCAGTAATCGAAGCTTTGTAAAGGTCTTGATGTACATCTCGAATTAACTCCATATCCAGCTTGATAAAGTCTGGGCGTAACTGATGCAGCAAGTTTAGGCTGGAATAGCCAGAACCAAGGTCATCAAGAGCGACTAAAAACCCAGCATCCCGATAGTATTGCAGCACTGCCTTGAGGTGGGTTAAATCTTGAGGACTGTCTGACTCCACAACTTCAAAAACAACGCGATCGTGGGAAATGCCGGCAGTATCAATTGCCTCTACCGTACTACGTAGGCAATAAACTGGGTCATAAAGTGACGTTGGTGCAAAATTAATGAAGATATGTCCACTCACTTGATGGCGGCTAAATTGATTGATTGTATTGAGGCGAGCAACTTGGTCGAGTTGTGGTATGAGTCCGGCTTCGGTTGCTAACTCTAGAATTGGTGTCGGTAGTAGTAAATTGCCTTCTTCATCCAGTCCCCGCAAGAGCGATTCATATCCAAATATCTGCGATGTATCGTTAATTGAGACAATTGCTTGGAAGTAACTGGTGAATCGTTCAGCTGCCAGCATTTCAACCAGCCAGTCGGATTGGTTCAACTTAATGAAGCGTTGTAATGAGGCTATGTCACTAAAATCATGGAGTTGAGGTTGGATAGTACCTCGAATGAAAAGGACTTGCGTCTCTTTTAATTCTCTTGGTGCAAGTAGTTTGGCCAGGTTACGGGCAATTTCTAGAGACTGTCCGGGTCTACACTCCAAACTCAAACCTGGTCGCTCTTGCATGAGTTCATACTCAAGAGCAAACTGCTCTAGGTAGGAGGTGACTTTTTTCAGAGTATGTGGAACGGGGAACCAGAGAAAGAGCCTACCTGCCTCCTTAGTCCGGCAGCGTGCAACATTGCGACAAGCACAGGTTTTGGAGATAGGACATATTTGGCTCATAGCTAACTAATTTGCTTAATCCAATTTAGTTTATTATTCCCACTATTGTTACTGTAAAAGATAAACTACACTTCAAATACATAAAGATTTGATGAGTTAAGTAAACTGAATAATTTAGCTGAGTCGGTGGTTTACTAACACGTACCAACTTTTATACTAAAATCTCAAGTAATTGCCGATGTATTTTGTGAAATTCAGCAAAATAATGAGGAGTTAGATCAATAATTTAAGTTATAAAACAACGCTAGAAATAAGCGAGAATTGGAAGAACTCTTATCTTGATTAATTAATTTAAGAGTAAATACATATTCCTGAAGAAGTAATTTAACCTCAATAAACAACAAAAACTCTCAAACAATTCAGTAAGATATCTTCTCACTTTGGCATAAGAAGTACTGAAGAATCGTTTATCGAACAGAATTCAGTAGTCAGGAGTCAGAATGGGCTAAACGCCCCGCTATCCATGTACAGAATGAATTTTGACCGAAAAGGCGGATAGCGTAGCTAAGCCTTTGTCTTCTCCCTTGGCGTTAGCCTCTCCCAATGTGATTCGGGGAGACGCTAAGAGCGAACGAGCGTCGCGTCAAGATTGCTGACTCCTGAATTCTGAATTCTTCTTCAATTTAACTCTCAACAACCACTTATGTAACTTTTACCCAAGCAGCAATTTTTTTCGGGTGGGCATTAGCTACCATTGGATCAAGTCCTGATTTTTACATTATAGGCAGTGCCTACCTACGGTTATTGAGAATGGGGCGAGATCGTTAGTCTAACTTCCCAACATCTGCAAGTTATGTAAGGTGGCGTAAAGCCCTTCCTGTTGCAGTAGTTGATCGTGACTTCCTTGTTCGATTAATTCGCCACGCTTCAGAACAAAAATCCGGTCTACATTGCGAATTGTAGACAAGCGGTGAGCGATAATAATAGCAGTACGTTTGAGCAATAGCTGGTTTAATGCCTCTTGCACTGAAGCTTCTGTACCAACATCTAAACTAGCGGTAGCTTCATCTAATACCAGAATTTGGGGATTGCGAATGGCAGCCCTCGCAAAGGCTAAAAGTTGTTTTTGACCACTAGAAATATTTGTACCCCGTTCTCTAAGTTGAGTATCATAACCTTGGGGTAGTTCTTCTATAAACTGGGCAATGTTGGTTTCTTCTGCTGCTTGTTGAATCTGTTCAATCGTGTAGCCATCTCCTAAAGAAATGTTGCTTTTAACATCGCCAGCAAACAAAAAACCTTCTTGTAAAATTACTGCCATGTAACGCCGCAGTTCTGCCTGTGGTACTTCCCGAATATCTACGCCATCAATGAGAATGCGTCCTTGGGTGGGTTCGTAGAGGCGGCACAAAAGCCGGATAATCGAAGTTTTACCCGCACCGGTGGGGCCGACTAATGCCACTTTTTCACCAGGATGAATGGTGAAATTTAGGTCTTTAATTACGTAATCATCATTTTTGTAAGCAAACCAGACGTGATCGAAGTGGATTTCTCCCAGTTCTGGGGGGGAAGTGAGGTCTGGGGATTCTAGATTTGCCACTATTTCGTCTATGTAGCCAAATTTCGCATCAAAGATGGAGAAACGGACGTTGGCGCGATCGCGGATTTCTATCGGTTCATCTAAGATATCGCCGACGCGTTCAATGGCAGTGAAACCAGCTTGAATTACTGTAAATTTTTCGGCAAAATCCCGTAAGGGGTCAAATAATCGCTGGGCATACAAGATAAATGTAGATAATGTTCCAAAAGTCAAGCTTTTTCCCAACAGCAACCAACCACCCACACACAAAACACCTGCGATCGCAATTAGTCCAATCCACTCTAAGGTTGCGGAAACAAATGAATCATAAAAGATGGTTTTATCCATTTGCTGAGTGTAGTGGTTGTTCGTAGCACGAAACAATTCGGCATTAAATTTTTCTCGGCGGAACAACTGGACGACGTTAATGCCAAGTACATTTTCTTGTAGCTGTGAATTCAGAATAGAAAGTTCTTCCCGTCCTTTGTAATTGGCTTTGCGGTACTGTTTCTGAATGTAAACAATTAACCAGTTAATGGGTAACAGCATTAATAGCAGCAAGCAAGCGAGTTGCCACTGGATGGAAAACATTAAACTCAAAGTCACCAGCATTAAAAACAAATTGGACACAATGCCAATTGCCCCGGTAGAAAAAACATCACCTAACACTTCTACATCGCTGGTGATTCTGGTGATTAATTTACCTACGGGCGTGCGGTCAAAAAAGCGTACTGCGAGAGATGTCACATGCTGGAATAAGTCTTGGCGAATTGCTGCGGTGATTTGTTGCCCCAGCTTTTGAACTATATAACCTTGGATACCTGTCAACATTAGTTGGATGGCGATCGCAATCACCAATAATCCCTCTAGGATATTTAACCCTTGGGAGAAGGGACGATTCCTAAAAAATTCGTAAGCGCTTGGTTCATGCCGAATCAGGGAGATTACTTGGCCAATCAAGAACGGTTGTAAGGCATTAGCCAGGGCGATCGGTACTAGTAGGCACATCGACAGCGCCAATAATCGTCCGCTACGACGGGCATAAGGTACTAGACGCAAAAACAACCGCCAGTCATTTTCACGGCGTCGGTCTTGCGTGTAAGCTTTTTTGAGAGATTGGTAGATGCTCATAGTAAAAGCATTATATTAATGTTTGCCAAAAAATACGCCTAACAATTTGTCTTAACCAATTTTGTCGGTCAAGAGCAACTAACAAGACGCTCGGTGAGCACTCAGTCGAGTCGCAGCAAGTTTTGTGGCTCTCTTGTCTCTCCGTTACAGAACTTAATTACTGCCTTCTCTACGCTGCGTGTAGCGTCTCGTAGAAAGCATCATGAGAGAATTACGTTAGCGAAGCAGTAGCGAGTCCGCGTACCCTTACAGAGAAACAAGCTACGTGCAGCATCTGTCTGCGACACGCTGCGCGAACGTAGAGAGCATCATTACAAATTATTTTCAAGATTTTTCGAGGCGGTCGCCTGGCATAAATTTTAATCAATGCCCATCAAGTAATAATGATGAAATTAATTATAGAATTGGGCAGTTTTAATAAAATTTTGTCAGAAACGGAATTCATTGACTTACCCAAAAGCGCTATTTATAATGGTTATGCTGATGAAGTATCTATCAACTTTATTGCGCGATTGATGCGGCGATCGCAGGCGACCGTGCAACAAGCATTACAAATAAACTAAATATGAAAAAAATTAGGATATTATCTTATGGAATCTTTCGGTATTTATACTCTTGCAAATGATGCCGTTTACGATCAATTAGTGGCATTGTTGAATAGTATTGAAGTTAATGTTAGCCCCGATATTCCAGTTTGTATTATTCCCTATAATGAGAGATTAGACTTAGTTCAAAAAGAAGTAAAGTCTAGAAAAAACGTCAGCATTTTTGAGAATTTGGAGGCAATACAGTACTGGGAAGACTTTGCTCACCAAGTTTGGGCAGTTCATCCAGGTGCCATAACTTCTAAAATCTCACGTAATTGGTGGTCATCAGGTCACTTACAAAGAAAAATGTGTGTTTTTGACGGACATTTTGATCGGTTTATATTTTGTGATGCTGACAGCCTTTTCATGAAGCCAGTTGATGATATTTTTGAAAAATTAAACGCATACGATTTTGTGTTTAATGACTGGATACACACTAAAGAACGCACAGAAGTACCATTAAATATTCCACTTTTAGAAAAGTCCAAGATTGTTTATGAAAAAGACATACGCCCTAGACTTCATTGCTCTGATTTTTTTGGTTCTAAATCAGGGTTATTTCCAAAAAAAGATTTAGATCTATATAAAAAATTATTAATTGAAGATAGAGAGGTTGAATGGCTAACTGCATGGTGGGATGATGCACATTTATTTAATTATTTGACATGGAAATCAAATCTGGCCTTATTTAATTTTACTCTCAGTCCTAATGGCCAAGACAGAACAGGTAACTGTGCTAATTCAGACCCCTTTGTAAATATTGATAATATCCTGTACAACCAAGATGAATTAAAACCAATTCATCGCATTCACTACATGAACTATCCTTCTAGTGATTTCGCCCGTTTATGTCAAGGCGAAGATGTTAATATTTGTTACAGAGATGAGTTTTTATACTATCGTTTTCTTAAGGAACCAGAGAAAAGGCCGCAACAGCTAAAACAGCCTAGCATTGCGACCAAAAGTAATCGATTAATTCAAAAAGCAGTGAAGAAACTTCAAATGATTCTTGCTTAACGTGAGTCCTATTGAAATATGGGAATGGGGACTGAAGACTCACAAGCAACTTTAAAGTTTAGATTTTGGGAAGTGAAGCTAGATTGGATAGTTGCGATGCCTACGCACATCCAGAAAACATCGCTTCAATGCTTGTGATTCTAAAGTTAGGGATAAAGTACGAAAAAAAGCTAGCTATTACGGCCATGATCTAGTGTACTACGCTATCTCACACACAAAATGGCAGTTTTATGCACCTTTACTAGGGTATTTGTATTAATTGCTTCATAAATATCCCTGTGAATATGAAATAATACCATACTTATCTCTTTACGTCTTATATCTAAAGATAGAAGATTAAGGTTAAAATTTGGGAAACCTAAAAAGGGGTTCATTCCCAAGAGGTGTCCTGCTTACTTATCGCAGAGTGCAACTGAGGTCAGATGACGCAACCTTTAAATCAAGTCAAAGAATGGGAACAACGTCGTGATGAAGCAAACCGCTACTATCAGCGGGGTAAATTTCAAGAATATCTCGATCTGGCAACCAAAAATTTACACCTAGCTAGAGCAATTCCAGACCGAGCTAGGGAAGGTCATACATTGAACGATCTCGGTTTAGCTTACCTCAGTTGCTCGCAACCTCAAAGAGCATTAGAGCGGTTTCATCAGGCGCTTTCGGTTGCTGTTGAAATTAGCAACGCTCCCGCAGAGGCAACTGCACTTAGCAATTTGGGTTCTACCTACAGCCGTCTGGGACGGTTTTCGCAAGCGTTGGAATATTTTGACAAAGCACTTTTTATCCTCAGGCAATTACAAGATATTCAAGGTGAAGTTTCTACTCTCAATGATGTAGCACTAATTTATACGCGGTTAGGAGAACCAAAACGGGCACTGTTGTTACAACACCAAATTTTGACAATGCGGCGATCGCTAGGTGACTTTTCTGGTGAAGCAACAACCCTAAATGGCATTGGGTTCGCCTACAATGTCTTAGGTAAGTTTGAGCAAGCTCTAGAATTTTTTCAAGCAGCACTCCCAATTCACCGAGCTGTGAAGAATTTGCTTGCAGAAGCAACCACTTTGAATAATATTGCTTCTATTTATCATGATTTAGGAAAACCTAAAGAAGCCCTATTACTCTACTATCAAGTTCTTTTGACACGTCAGGCAATTAGCGATCGCTCTGGTGAGGCCACAACCCTTCATAATATTGGTTTTACCTACACTACTTTGGCACAGCATCGGCAGGCAATGAAGTTTTACAAACAAGCCATTGCAATTTATCAACAATTGGGCGATGGTCTGGGAGAAATTTCGACTTTGCTAAATATGGGAAGCCTTTACGCCACAACCAGACGCAAAAAAATGGCGCGATCGTGCTTCCAAAATGCCCAAGAGTTAGCAGAACAAATCGAACATCAGCCACTCCTAGAAAAAGTACAGCAGTTCATAGATTCTGTACAGTGACCGAACAAGGCAAAAGTAAAAAGTAAAAAGGCACTCATAAAGAAAAAGAAAAATGGTAACAAGCAACTAAATTTATTTATGGCGCAAACATAGCTTTGTATATACCCTATTGCGCTAAAGTTGCATAAGAACGTGCATCTAAAGGCAGGAGAAAAGAGTTGTGAAAGCAGTCTTGATGACAGCAGCAGGCAGTCCCGAAGTTCTGCAAATACAGGATGTGCCAAACCCCACTGTTCCTGTAGGTAATACTGAACTTTTAGTGCGTTTAGTGGCCGCTGGCATTAACCCCATTGACACTAAACTTCGTAGTCGAGGCACTTTCTACCCCGATCGCCTGCCGACAATTTTAGGGTGTGATGGTGCGGGTATTGTCGAGGCGGTGGGTGCTGGCGTTCAGCGTTTTCGCCCAGGCGATGAGGTATATTTTTGCTATGGTGGCTTAGGCGCACACCAAGGCAATTACGCTGAATATACCGTTGTGGATGAGCGGTTTGTGGCACGTAAACCCGCGTCTATCTCCTTTGCCGAAGCAGCAGCAGCGCCTTTGGTGTTAATCACCGCCTGGGAAGCTTTATATGAACGAGGACGATTGTCACCTGGGGAACGGGTTTTGATTCATGCGGGTGCTGGTGGTGTCGGTCATGTAGCAATTCAACTGGCGAAACTCAAAGGTGCTACTGTTTCCACGACAGTGGGTTCTGAGGAAAAAGCTAATTTCGTCAAAGAACTCGGTGCTGATCATGTAATTTTTTACAAACAAACCGACTTTGTGCAAGCGGTATTAGATTGGACTGGTGGCGAAGGTGTAGACTTGGCTTTTGATACCATAGGCGGCGAAACCTTTCACAAAACTTTCCCCGCAGTGCGAGTCTATGGTGATATTGTGACGATTCTCGAACCAGATGCCAATACTATTTGGAAAACTGCTAGACTACGCAATCTCCGCATTGGTTTAGAATTGATGTTGACACCAGCATTACTAGGATTAGAAGAGAGTCTCCAGCATCATGCAGAAATTCTCGAACAATCTGCCACTTGGATTGATGAAGGCAAGTTAAAAATCCATGTTAGTCACAAGTTTCCTTTAAAAGATGCGGCTAAGGCGCACCAACTGATTGAAAGCGGGTCTGTGGCGGGTAAAATTGTTTTGCTAATTAGCAATGAATGATCGAATAATTTGCATAATTTATTTTTTCAACACAGAGGCACACAGAGGTTAAACGCAAAGGTACACAGAGGGGTTTCTCTGCGTACCTCTGCGCTTTACTTTGCGTTCCTTTGCGTTTTTTTAATTCTCCTCCTGTTCCTCCCCCTACCTGTTTGGGCAGCACAACCAGAACGCACAACCTTAACTCTAGAATTATTACAAGAACGACTGCGTACTCCGACACTCCGCGAAGGCAATTTGACTGTAGATTTGCAGAAGATGGTGATTGATTTGCGGCCAGAGAACGCTAGCTTTCATGATGCTTTTTACCAATTGCTGCGAAAAGAACTAGGTGCAAAACCTCTGGGTTTAGACCTCAGTTATGCTTTGATTCTGGGGGATTTTATGGGCAGCGATTTGGGTTTAAGAACACCATTTTATGCAAAAGCCATTGCTCCTATTTTTACCGCTACTGAACAAAAAGAACTAGAACGTTTGCGCTTTGTTTGTCTAGAGTCACTTGCGATTGCTTTACCCAACTCTAAAGATTGTCGATCGCTCTTAGGAACAGAGTCAACCCCTGCCAGTGAAATCGCTGTCTTTCGTGGTGTCTTAACACTGGTACAAACTCGCTTCAATGGGGAAGTGAAGTTCTCTAATACATTTTTTCTTCAGTCTGTGGATGCCCAAGGTGCAATTTTTCTCCAACCCACTAATTGGACTGAAAGCAGATTCGCTCGTCCCGTTAGTTTCACCAATGCTAACTTCAAGCAACCAAGCAATTTTCAGGGCAGTATTTTTTTTGAAAAAGCTAATTTCAAAAAAATCAAATTTCAGGAATTCGCTGATTTTCAAGGTAGTATCTTTGAAAAAATTGCCAACTTCAACCAAGCAACTTTTAAACAGTTGGCTAAATTCAATAGTGTGCAGTGGCAAGGAAATGCTGATTTTTCTGGTGTGGATTTTGCCAATCAAGTCCAGTTTACTAAAGCGGATTTTAATCAGTTTCTCTTTTTAACAGAAGCGACTTTTGAGCAAGCTGTCAGCTTCCGAGAAGCGGAGTTTAACCAATTGGTAAATCTGCAAGGTGCGAATATTCTTAACCAAGCAGATTTTAGCGATGCGAGGTTTGGTACAGAAGCTTGTTTAAGTGTATCTGGTTTAACTTTTAATTCCAACCAAGCGAAAATTTTAGGTAATCCCGGTGAGATTGGTAAGATGTTCTGCATCCCAACATTACAAGGTAATCAAAATATTTTGCGAAATTTGGGGCAAAACTTCCGTCAGCAACAGCAAGTTACCGATGCTAATGAACTGGAATATACCAAACAACGACTGCGATTAATAGAGTTTGGCCGTCGTCTGACGGCTACAAATATTAATAGTGCAAGTGTCGCAAGTTTGATTAAATTAGGTTTTTCTGCACCTCAAGCCCAAGCGATTGCCCACCGTCGTCTGGTAAAATCCTTTCGCAGCAGTAGTGAGTTACTCACCATCGCAGACATCGATTTAGAAAAATATACCCAACTGAGCGATCGCTTAATTGTTGGCGAAACCCTTTCTATCGGTGGGTGGTTACTGCAAGCTTGGAGTTGGTTGGCGTTGAGTGTACTGCTGTTGTTGAGTGGCTATGGGACGAATTTTTGGTTAGTCTTTGGGGTGGGAGGATTAGCGATCGCTTATTTCGGCTTACTATTTTGGCTAGTAGATCGCTATCGTCGGCTGCATCCCGTACCAATTATTCCCACATCCTACGAAACCATTTCGATATTACTCAGTTTTAGCGTTTTAGAATTCTTCAGCTTACTAGCGATCTTTCGCAATGCTGCACAACCTTGGCTGACATTGGGGTGTCTTTTAATTATTATTGTTCCCGTGCCAATGGCTTTATTGATCCGACTTTACCAACAAGGGCGCTATCACAATTTAATGAATGTTTCTTACTTCACAGAAGACGGCACATTTCGCCAGTTACGATTATTGATTGGGCGTTTGCCAGTGATACCAAGGAATCAGACATTTCGGGAACGATATATGCCCTTATTGTGCGATCGCCGTTGGAATTGGCTCAACTACTATGATTTTAGTCTCAACAACCTAGTTAAATTAGGATTTAACGACATTCGCCTGCGAGACGAACACTTACCAGGTATCATCTCTGCACTTGCTTGGTATCAATGGAGTTTGGGTTTAATTTACATCACCCTAGTTTTGTGGACACTTTCGCGTACAATTCCGGGGTTGAATTTGTTGATTTATCTGAAGTAGCTGACGTGACTAGCACTTTGACGTGCAAACTCCCAACCAAATGATTCAAACACACGGACAACTTCACGCCCATTGAGAACCGGAAGGGCAGATGGCGTGATTACGCTGTAACCTCTACTTGATGAGTCTCCACAGTGAGTGGTAAACCAAGTTCTGCACGAACTTCAAGACAAGCTGCGATCACGTCCTTGATATTTTCTAGGGCTTCTTCTCTTGTCTGACCTTGACTAATACAACCAGGAATACTGGGGCACTCAACAATCCAAACCCCATCTTCATCACGGTCGAGTATTACATGGAACTTCATACACTGTTCTGAGCAAGAGAGTTGTAGTTATCTGTTATTGTAACCTGCAACCATTTAATCCAAAAAAGCAACCGAGCGATCGCACTAACAACAAAGTTGACTAGATGCAGATAACTTCTGCAACTCAACTAACTACTTCAGCACATTCTGGTGCAGCGACTTGTTATGCTACTTGAGGCTTGAATTAAACAGGGGAAAGTCTGTAGCAATATCCCGCAGGGTGTGCCGACTCCCCTTCAGGAACGCCTAAATGGGAACCGACGACTGGAACTTTCTAAGAAAGAGGACACAAAAGAATGGGATTTTTGTTTCCTATGTTTTCCAGAGAAAGATAGAAGTTAGAATTAAAGCCATGAAGCCAATGCCTATAGGACTACATGATTATGCGAATTAAGCAAATTTCTGTCACTGGCTTATTTGGAATTTTTGACCATGTGATTCCATTGAACATGGATGAACGAATCACCATTATTCATGGGCCAAATGGTTTTGGCAAAACAGCGATGTTAAGAATTTTGAATAGTTTTTTTAACTCCCGATACTCAGATCTGAGAACTATCCCATTTAAAGACTTTAGAGTTGCATTTGATGATAGTAGTAGCATTGAAATCATAAAAAATATCGAAAATTCAGACGAGGCGAAAAAGAATAATATTGTTTTCAAATTTGAACAGCCTTATTCAGAGGCAGCTTATTTTTATCTAAAACCAAGAAAGATTCGATCTGATAGAAGACTTCCGCTTATGATTTTGGGTTCTGATATACAAGAAATGTATTCTCATATAAAACCGCTAGATATTAGCACTGGAGAACCTCTATTTTATGGAGAAGGTGTAGAGCATTTTGATAATTGGTCGTCCTTAAATTTGAAGTCACAAGAAGAGCCTGATTGGCTAGAAAAATTGAAAAGCAATATTCATATTCGCCTCATTGAATCAGAACGGTTACTTAATTTTGTTCCTAACCATACTTCCAGACGGTCTGCTGAAATGCCTTCGATGTTATCAACTGTATCTGCCTATTCTGATGAACTTGCTAAACTGATGCAAGATAAATTTAAAGAATATGGTACAACATCTCAATCTCTTGACAGAACTTTTCCAGTTAGGGTAGTTAAGCAACAGCCATCCACAGATTTAACAGATGAACAACTTCGTCATCAACTAAACGAACTTGAAGCGACTCGTTCTCGTCTCATAGAAGTAGGTCTTTTGGATAAAGATGAAGATACAGAATTTCAAATCCAGCCTCAAGATATAGATGAAAGCACCAAAAATGCTTTGTCGGTATATATTCAAGATGTGGAAAAGAAGCTGAGTGTTTTTGCTGAAATAGCAAGCAAAATTGATTTATTGAGGAAAATTATTAATAATAAATTTGCCTATTCTTACAAAGAGATAAACTTTAGTAAAGAGAAGGGATTCGTTGTCACGACAAGTTATGACGCTCCATTATCTAATTCAAAAACTCTTTTGCCAACAGATTTATCATCTGGTGAGCAACATGAGTTAGTTCTCCTATATGAATTACTATTTAAAGTTCAACCTAATTCTTTAGTTCTAATTGATGAGCCGGAATTATCTCTGCACGTAGGATGGCAGGTTCAATTTTTAAAGGACTTGCAAGACATTACAAAACTTACAGATTTAAATATACTAATGGCTACTCATTCACCAGATATTATTCAAGATCGCTGGGATTTAACGGTTGAACTGAAAGGGCCACAAAAGTGAGAGATTTTCTGACAGTTGACCGTGTTGCTAACCAAATACGATTACGACGAAGCACGTATACTGGAACTTTTTTATTAGTGGAAGGAAGTTCTGATAAAACTTTCTATCAGCGATTTGTTGACCAATTAGTTTGTGAGTTAGTCGAAACATCGGGAAAACAGCGTGCTATTGACATTTTAAAAAATTTGGAACAATCAAATTTTCAGGGAGTTTTAGCGATTGTTGATGCAGATTTTGATCGCCTTGAAACTTTGTTGCACACCAGTCACAATCTGCTTTGCACTGACAGCCATGATCTTGAAACTATACTAATTAACTCACCAGCATTTAACAAAGTAGTCGTTGAGTTTGGTTCTGAAGAGAAAATTGCCCAGTTTAATCCAGAGATAAGATTAGTATTACTTGAAAATGGGATGTCAGTAGGTTATTTGCTTTGGATTTCTAAGTGTAAAGGATTAAATTTAACCTTTGATGGCATTAAATTTAGCAAGTTCATTGATGAGCAAACTCTACAAATTGATGAACTCAAGCTGATTCAGGAGGTTAAGAATAAATCCCAAGCCTACTCTTTGAGAGATGAAGATTTACAACAACAGCTAAAGAGCCAAAAAAGCAATAACTACGATCCTTGGCAAATCTGCTGTGGTCATGATTTGGTGGAAATTCTGTCCATTGGCTTACGCAAAGTCCTTGGCTCTAACAAAGCTGTTGATGTTGAACCGAACAGTCTTGAGCGTAGTTTGCGGCTTGCTTATGAAGAAATCTACTTTCGCCAGACACAACTCTACTTGGACATTCGTATATGGGAAATTAATAACCAGCCGTTTAGGGTTTTGCGGAATGATACATAATACCAAATTATTAATCCATGTATAGTATTGTTATTTTTGACACATTAGTAATTGAAGAGTGTTGGCGTTGGTAGAAAATCAGGCGATCGCACTATAAAGTTAAATTAATGCGATCGCTACCCGTGAAAATCTGGCTAATTGTCTTCGAGAGAAAAACCTGAACTGGGATTCAGATCCCAACCAAATATTACTCATATTTTCTTCCCCAGTACCCAGTTCCAGAGGATGCAGCCTGTTGATCAAACCTAAAAAATAGTCTTAACCCGTCTTCTGCTTTAGGCTTGCCGCACTCCCGCGTTATCATCTGAGAAAGATAAAACTGTTGTGATCATGGGGAGGTCTTTCTCACTTCAGGAATTTCAACAACTAAATCATCCCGTAAAATAGACAGGCAAGAACCCTGCCTTGTAAAAATATGGGAAAATTTTTGGGAAATTCCTCAAGACTCAGGAATCGCTACTTATCTGCTCACTCAGGACTCAGAACTCTTTATGTTAGCAGGCACAATTTTGCAGGATGGAAAATATACCCTAATTCAAGAAATAGGGCGTGGCGGCTTTGGCATTACCTTTAAAGCTACGCATCACTACTTGGATCAGGAGGTGGTAATGAAAACCATCAATGAACGGCTGCGACAACATCCTGATTTTGCCAAATTCGAGGGACAATTCCAGGATGAAGCCAGACGATTAGCTACGTGTATCCACCCAAATATAGTCCGAGTTAGTGACTTTTTTGTGGAAGCTGGACTGCCTTATATGGTGATGGAATACATTCCTGGCGAAACCTTAGGAGACGCATTTGTATTACCAGGGATAACTCTACCAGAAGCAACAGCAATTCATTACATCCGGCAAATTGGGGCAGCGTTACAGGTAGTACACAACAACGGTTTGTTACACCGAGATGTCAAACCAGATAACATTATCCAACGCCTTGGAACACAGGAAGTAGTACTAATTGATTTTGGCATTGCCAGAGAATTTAATAGTGGTGTCAGGCAGACTCATACAGGTTTGGTTTCTGAAGGTTATTCTCCCATCGAGCAATACTTGACACAAGCGCCACGCACACCCGCCACGGATGTTTATGGTTTAGCAGCAACCTTGTATGCGCTATTGACAGCCCAAGTTCCCATGCCAGCATTATTACGCGATCGCGAGCTTATGCCTTCCCCCCGCGAATTACAACCACACTTGAGTGCTGCTGTCAACCAGGCGGTAATGCGCGGTATGGCGGTGGAGTCTCGTTTTCGACCAGCAACAGTTGCCGAATGGCTGCAATTGCTACCTGGAAATGGAATGAATCTGACACCGCAAATCTTACCCACTTATGCAGTGCCAACTGTCAATTTATCTGCCCAGCAAGCAGCAACTATAATTGGGAAAACTGCCCAAAATTCTCTTCATAGACCATCAGCCTTGGGCAACCAAGGCATGGCAAAGGAAGCTGTACTAGCTAAAAAGCTGAGGTCATCTCAGCTTTTTATTGGTATAGGTGTAGCCCTAGTTGCTGCTACAGCAGGTTTTGGAATCACGAGCATATTACCCAAATTTCAGCAGCAGCCAACCACAAAGCCACTTTCTGAACAGCCAACTCCAGAACCAAGTGCAAAGGCACCTAACTTCGATAGGACATCTTCACCTCCCGGTGAAGAGAGAACCCAATCAGCACCCGTCTCTAATTCCAAGTCACGTCGGCGCAATCGTCGTTCTTCCCCAGAAGAATCTTCCAGCCCTAACCCTACAGGAGAATCACAACGCGGCAATTTTGAACCTTCACCTAGCATTTCACCCACACCCTCGCTAGTGGAGAAACTACGCGCAATCCGCTCATCTCGAAATGCTTCCCCCGCACCATTGCCACAAAATAAGTTACCCACTTCTAGTCAAGATTCTGCCTCCCCTCAACACGTCAGTCCGTCAAACCCTGTGGTTATACCAACAGCACCATCAACGGAATCCAAACAATCAGATCCTTCTGCTGTAGTAGTACCAACACTGGAAAAGCAAAATTCCCCGACTAATAGTCAACCCCAGAATGTTCAGAAGTTCGAGAAAAAGCCACAAGATGACAATAATTAGGAATAAGAATTAAATAACATAGAATTTATGTCCCTGGTTTACCTCACCCTCAATCCCTCTCCGATATATTGGAGAGGGATCGTGAGACAGGATGAAGTTTTGCATCTTATTTAATCCACGTTCCTTAGTCAATGTTAGATTTTAGATAATTAGGATCGCTAGCGTATTGATAAACCGCAATCTGATTCTACAAAGTCTCGCAGTATCAGACCTTGGGTTTCTAGTGGTAGATTCATTTGGGAAATTCTGCACGTAATTGATTGACTACCCGATCTAGTCCCACGGAATGGGCGGCTTTGAATAATAAACGATCGCCTGTTTGCACAAATGTTTTCAACCTAGCCACTAACTCGGCATGAGTGGCAAAGCACTCCGATGGAATACCCTCAGCACTTTTAGCCATCGCTTCGGCATCTTGTCCATCTACCAAAACCAACAAGCCGTCTAAATTCAACTTTCGGACTGTTTCTCCTACTCGCTGGTGCAACTGCTGCGATCGCTCTCCCAATTCTTTCATTGCACCCAATACGGCAATTTTCCGCTGTCCGGGTGTCTCTGCTAATAATTGCAATGCTGCAATCATCGCTTCTGGCGCAGCATTATAAGTTTCATCTAAGATTACCACATCATTGGGTAAGTTAAATCGCTGCGATCGCCCTGTGGGCATATCCACATTCACATCTGCTTTGAGGGTTTCCCAATCAATCCCCAAAACCTTTGCCACCGCTAAAGCTGCCAAGAAATTAGTCGCGTTGTGACGACCAGGCAAAGGTAGAGGTAGTTGGATTCCTGCGACTTCCACAATCTCATTATCAATTAATTGCCCTTGAATATCCCCACCAGAAAAGCCATAAGTTAAAACTTCTCCGTGCCAAATTTTTGCCGCCGTGGCCATTAATAGCGGATTGTCGTGATTGAGAATTGCCACACTATCAGCAGACATTTCGGCTAATAACTCACATTTTGCCTCAGCGATCGCTTCTTCGGAACCTAGCAACTCAATATGTGCCGTCCCCACATTGGTAATTACTCCAATTGTTGGACGCGCTATTTGCGTCAGTTCGGCAATTTGTCCCCTACCCCGCATTGCCATTTCAATTACGGCGTAGTCATTTTCGCCGCCAAGTTCTAGGAGAGTTTTCGGGACACCAATTTCGTTGTTGTAATTTCCATAAGTTTTGTGAACTCGTCCCTTGGTTCCTAAAACTGCGGCGATTAATTCTTTGGTTGTAGTTTTACCCACAGAACCCGTTACACCAATTACAGGAATGTTAAAGCGATCGCGCCACCATCGGCCAAGTTTTTGATATGCCTTGAGGGTGTCCTTTACCTGTAATACAGGAAATCCGGGATTTTCGTATTCAAAATCTACAATTGCAGCTATTGCACCCTTTGCGATCGCAGTTGGCACAAATTCATGTCCATCAAACTTATCCCCTCGGAAAGCAACAAATACTTCACCCGGCTTCAGGGTACGGCTATCTGTTTGGATACCACTACTTACTTGTGTTAAAGCAGTTTCAGATAAGTTTACAGAATGGCCCAAAATAACTTCAACTAGTTGGGTTAGGGTGGCAGAGCAACGCATTTAAAGTTCAAAATCATAAAATCGAATTATGACATAATATTGTTTACTTGTAATTACAAATTTAAGCATTGAAGTGCTGACTATAAACTTATTTATAAAGGCGATCGTGATTTTGGCTCGTTTTTTCGGCAATAGTGCCTCGTCAAGCCTGTTCTAGTCCGTATTCTGCTTCATTTTCAGCAATGGTAAAAGATTCCGCCTATAAGGAGCGGGGCAAATACCTGCGTGCGAAAATACTGAGGAATAAGAATTAAATAACATACAATTTATGTCTTTGGTTTACCTCACCTTCAATCCCTCTCCGATATATTGGAGAGGGATCGTGAGACAGGATGAAGTTTTGCATCTTATTTAATCCATGTTCCTGAGTACTCTTCTTCTTACTCTAAGCTAAGGCACTGAATATGGTAAATATTGTTTAATCAACAGTCGAGAATTGATTAATCCAGTTATCTAATTCATAACATCCTAGATTTTTAACTGGTACTTTTGCTAAAGCTTCCTGATCTTCATATTCCAAAATAAGTCTGGCATGAATTCGAGGTAACAAAGCTTGCCACTCAATATTAGAAAGGTTTTCTAACAGAGAAATTTCTAAGCCCTGATTAATATCTAAATCTTCCTCTAGCAGCAGATTCATCGCAATACTAGATAAAAATATTTCTGCATCTTCAGTAGCAGTATTACTCGTGTTGATAATTAAAGTAATTTTCTCATTATTCACATGATCTACTAACGTTTTAATCACTTGTTCTAAGGCTAAACCAAGAGATTCTTCTGGCTGTAACCAATCAGGGAAGATAATTAGGTTAATATCTCCTAGTTGTAAATTTTGACTCAGAGTATCTGCAAGATACTTACTTAATAATTCTTGAAATAAGCTACCTATTTTAGCTGAGTAAGAACGACTATCAAGAAAACTAGGATTCCCCTGCATTTTTTCCCTAATTTGGTAGCTCTTTTCTTGACGTAATTTAGGATCATTACCAAGTGCGATCGCTAATTTTATATAAGACTCTTCACTATCTGCAACTAAATCGGGGATATCCAGTACTTGCACCATTGCGGCTCCCATCGCAGAGCGAAAGCTACTTCCGCGTCTAGCAATTACTGGCAGATTAACTTGTAGTGGTTCTACTAAAGAAGTTGTTCCCGCAAATGGATAAGAATCGAGATATACATCGGCGATTTTGAAGTATTCTTTAACTTCTTCCCTGTTTGGTACTGGCTGAGGATCTAAAACTATTAATTGTTCTGCTGGTATACCATGCGTTGAAAACACTTTAATTAAGTGATTTATAAAAGCTTTTTTAGGATAATTATTTGACCAATTCGGGCCAAATGGCAGAAGCACTAAAACGGAGTTTGGAACTCCAGAAATTATTTTTGCCCATGTATTAATTAGTTCAGGGATGATTTTGAAGAAGTTAGCACCAGATACAAAAATAACTGTTTCTTCAGAGATACCTAAACTTTTTCGATCAACTTTGACATTTACATTTTCTTGTTCATTCCCATAACTAAAGCAATGAGCAGTTCCTTCTAGCTTCACCAACTTTTCTTGATATTGCTCTTCTGCCATTGCTGATGGATCGGTTAGCGTACCAGAAATATAATAATCTATATGCCGCATTCCTGTTGTCACCACAGAACCGCCACTTGTGACTTGTATTCTAGCTAACCGATGCATTGATAAGAAGCAGATTTGATTGGTTACTGCCGTCACATTGGTAGCAATGAATAATATATCGAGATCATCAGCACGAATAATATTTACCTGTTCTGCTAAATCTTGTGGTAGCAGTTTAAAGAAGTTTGCACAGCTTCGGCAATATTGCTCTAGTTCATGACCAGTTTGATTAAGAGAGTACAAAATTACTTCAAAATCTCTACTGATATACTCATAAACAGGAAGGTAAGCAAATGTTTCAGAGGAGGGTGTAAAATGCGATGCTAGGATACCAAGCCGGATTTTTTTTCTGTTTACAGGTCGATCTACAAACTCATAATCAACTTCATGTCCATTGAATTTCAGAAAATATTCTACTATCTCTGCACGTTTTATATAAATATTTTTTAGATTAGCCTCATTAAAGTATAAGGGAATAAGATTAGCAATGGTCACAAAATATTCTGCAAAATCATTCCAGCGAATGGAATCATGCTCACGCAAGATAGATGTATGCAAGTAATTTAGCAACCTGTTCATATAACAACAGTAATTATCTGCTTCTCGAGCTTTTTGAAAGAAAGAATGAGAATTAAATAGATATTTTACATAGTCGTTTAGTAACCAATCAGGTATGAATGAAACTTCATAAGACAATGGTAAATGGTAAGAGCGACAATAAAGCATTGCTACTAGCAGATACTGAATAGCTTTCGGTTCTCCAAAACCTTTTGAAATATGTGCTAATATCTCATTCACAAAGCTTTGTTCCGTCTCCGTTAATAATTCATGCTGAATACTATGATTTAAGAGTATTTGATGTGCCTCACCTACTTTGCTCAGGTATACTCTGGAAAGCCAGATTGTTTCTGTAGACAGCCAAAATTCAGCTATTTGTTTTCTCATTTGGCGTAACTCTGTCAGCAGTGATGCTTCAGACGGTTCTCTCTGATATTTATCTACAAGGCTAAATAACCTACTTATAAAATCAGATTTGAGTTTGCCTGAATTAAAACTAGTCAATTGGATATCACTGATATTAGCTAATGAGCATACTGGAATTGTTTGGGCTGTTGATTTTGCGATCGCTGACTTATTTTCTATTGTTAATGAGATTCGAGCAGTAGTTTGAGATAACAGCGCTTTCCACTCTCTTGTATTAAGGTTGCCAATTAGTGTAATATTTGCTTCTTCAGCAAGTTCAAAATCTTCTTGCTGGAGAAGGTTCAAGACTACATCTGATATGATATAATTTGCATCTTCTTCACAAATACCACTGTTATCTATCAACAGGGTAACTTTATCTTTTTCTGGATGATTAATAATACTTTTAATCAGAATTGCTAAATCTTCATACAGAAGTTCTTCTGCTTGCTGCCAGTCAGGAAAAACGATAAGGTTAATATCAGTTAAATCAAACTCAAACTTATATTTGTTATTTTCAGCGTTATAACTTTTGCTTGTTTTATCATCTGCTGAAGATAAATCCAAATTTTGTATTTCTGGAAATTCTGTTTTATTTACTTGTAATTGCCATTTTAATCGTTGTACTTCACTATATAAAGCTTCAGCAGTGTGTTTGTAAAACTGTAATTGTGCAAAAGTTGCCAGGCGAGTATTTGTTTGTGATTTAGAATATTGCCTATACTCTAAAAGAGGTAATGGAATTCTTCTGGCATTCCATCCCTGCCTTACCATTTGAGAAAAAAGATAGTAATCTTCAGGTATGGTTTCTTGATAGACATATCCTCCCACTTCTTCAAATGCTTGCCTTCTAAATAAGGAAGCACCATGTATAAAATTACCTTTGGTCAATAATTCTTCTTTGGTTTTTTCATTAAAATTAGGAAAGTTAACAATGAAAAATTTATTGGCTTTTATTAAACCACGTCTATCTAGAGACAAAGAATTGTAAGTTGTTTTGGCTCTTGACCCAAATAAAGCAAAATCAGAGTAAGCTATACCTACATCAGGATATTGATCAAGTACAAGTGAAGTTTTTTCAATAAAATCACTACGGTATCTATCATCTGCGTTCAAAATAGAAATATATTCAGAATTTGTTAGGCTTACAGCTTTGTTAAAGTTTTTTACTATACCTAAATTTTCTACATTTCTGTTAATTTTGATTAAAGTGGGATATTGTATCCGATAAGAATCAGCTATTTGATATGTGTTATCATCAGAAGCATCATCTGATATTAAAATTTCATCAGGCAATCTTATCTGGCGTAATACTGACTCGATCGCCTCTATAATGAAGGATTCTTGATTATATGCTGAGATGATAACTGCTATAGTAGCTGTTGATAATTTTATTTCATTGGTTATAGATACAGAATTAAAACAATAGGGATTATTGTTGTTCTCTTGGTGAATAGTCATTTGACGTAAACCTCCAATCTCTGAGTATGTTGTCTATATTGAAACAAAGAGTAATCAAGCATTAGATAAGGAAAACGAGCTTTATACCACTCATCAACGTGACAGCAAATGAGGATACCATCATCTATAATTAGTTTATCCAAAAGTGAATAAATTAAACTATGTGATTTTCCAAGATACTGATAATACAAAACACCTGTTATAACTATTAAGTCATACTTTTCTTGACTTTTTTGGTCAAGCTCTAAGAGAGAAGATTGGATAAATTCAAGTCGGTTGTTTTCATCTGCTTTTGCTTTATTTATGGCATTAGATAAAATATCTATTCCCAGGACTTTTTCCCCAGCTAAATCCTTTGTAATCAAGCTATGTCCACAACCGATATGCAGAACATTCTTGTAATTATTTTCAGGAATTTCGCTTAATATTAGCTCTTTGTATATCTTGTTCTCTGGCATAGTTTCATCTTGCCAGATATTCATCTTAGCTTTGGAATCATTAGCTAAACCTTGATATAAAAATTCAGTTGCTGCAATAATCTCTTTTTGCTCGTAAACTTCACAGTTATTTAGGATTATTTGTGCAAATTTAATATCAAAATTCTGAAGGACATCTTGATAAACTCCACTATTATTTCTTCGATATTTAAATAGAGGTTTTGGAATACGACGACCAAAATACCCTATGGCTCCTGCTGCAATCCAAAAATCCCAATCTTCACAACCTCTAACATTTGTACGATAACCACCTACCTTTTTCCAAATATCTTTACGAAAAAGCGCACAGTAAGATATATGGTTGGCATAACGTAATCGTGAAAAATCATAATTGCCTGCTAGAATAAGTTCATCAGTAGCACCAAAGTCTTGTCGATCTGTATATGCAATCGCACTAGATTGGTCTGTTTCTAATAAATTTAGACACTCCTCTAGCATTGTTGGCGTAATTACATCATCAGCATCTAGGGGAAAAATATATTTCCCTCTTGCCTCTGATATACCACGATTCCGTGCAATAGCTGGCTGACCGGAATTAGATTGGTTAATCAAATTTATTTGGTGATTGGAGTAATTTTTAATTATTTGCTCAACTACAAATTGAGAATTATCAGTACTGCCATCATTAACGATGATAATCTCAAAATCCTGATAGGTTTGATTTAAAACACTTGTAATAGTTTCAGCGATATATTTTTCACTGTTATAACAAGGAATAACTACAGAAATTGTTGGTGATATTTTCTGGTTATCATTGTTAATGACATTCAGCTTATTGTTACTGAATTCCTCTTTTATTGCTCTCTTCATATCTTCTTGCTGACTAGTCTTGACAATGAAGGGAGCCGTATAGCTAAATCTCGCATTTTGAAGAGGTCCTTTGCCAGCATTTTCTATATATGGAATGAATTCTTGCTCTCCATATAGTTTCAAATAATTTGGATCTATTCCATCACAAACATCTTTAGCACTACATTTTGTACATACTTCACTAAAGTGCTTTAGATTACTGCCTCTAGTACCTGTTATCTTAACACCATTTTCATGTATTAATTCTATCTCTCTGTACATGAGATGATTTTCTATTTCTCCCTCTTTAATGGGAATTCTATGTGCACATAAATCTGGCGTACCGCCCATATGACCTGCTAGGTTCATCCATTCATAAGGATCGTACCTAACGCCAACCATCCCTACTAAATTCTTTTCTAATCCTTTAAATGCACAAAGTGGAGCATATCTAATATTAACTGCACGATTGTTTGATTCAAGAATTTCAACAGCTTCTTTTAAATAAGGATAAATATCTGAATATTTAGCTTGTACACCAAAAGCCTTGCCATTACTATTCCATTCATAATAAGCATTCATGATAATAAAATTATGCAAATAGATCTCATGATTTAATATTTCATAAGCTACTTGTGGTAGGTGTTTATAATTCCACTCAAAAACCACAGTATTAGATGTATATTGAAACCCTTGATTATCTAAATAATGCATCGCTCTTTGCAATTTATCAAAACTTTCTCCAGTTATCTGCTGAAAAAGTTCTTCATTCACAGCGTGCAAAGAAAATAAAAAATTTTCTAATCCTGCTTCTAGTAAATCATCAATAAGCTTTTCGTGCTGACAATTGGGCATTTTTTTCATTAAAAATTGTCCCAATGTTATTATCCTGCCATGTAACCCTAACTCCTGATGAGCATATCTCATCAATTCAATAATGTGGGGATGAAGAGTTGGTTCACCTCCAGTCACATCAAAATTAATAAAACCATTTGTTTTGAGTAGTTTTAATATTTCTTTACATTCTTCAAAGCTTCTAAATTTAGCTTTTCTCATCCCCCTGAATTGATCATCAGTTTTGTCTAAATAACTGTAGTAGCAAAATTTGCATGAATGAGCGCACTTTAAACCTACATCAAGAACAGCGCCTTTACTCAGTTTACCAGGTTGATGTTTATACATTCTTCTACTCCGTTTATATTTAAATCAATGTTTAAGTTATAAATTTAACAGGACTTACGCAAACAATAGCCCAAACCCTAATTTTCCGTTAGGGGCAATTCCTGAATTGCCCCTAACGGGTGTAGTTTTGCGTAAGTCCCATTGAATTGCAATCAAAACTTTTTATTGCTCTTAGTTTTTTTGCTTTCTCATCTGTTCCAACACAACTTTGTAATCTTGCCGATCAGGGTGCAACTTCACCAGCTTTTCCAAAGGTTCCATCGCACCCTTAACATCCTTCAATTGCAACCGCAGCACAGATAGTTTCTCTAAAGCAAGTTGGTTTTCTGGTTCCCGCTGTAAAACCAACTCATAGCCCCGCACCTGTTGCTGTAATACTGACTCAGGAGAAATAGACGCGGTTATTGGCTGAGTTTGATTAGCATGTTGGATTGCTGGAATGACTGCAAACGCCGTAGAACCAAAAAACGAGAACATCGACACTATCGTGACAATCTTTTGTCGCCGCTGAATCTGCTTTTTGCGGGAAATTAGGTATTCTTCATCTGAACCAGCCATGCCTCACATACTTGCTGCGGTAAACACTTAGGTATTAGCAAGCCTCCCGTTCTGAGGATACCCACTTGTTCAACAGAAACTAACATCTTTGCTAGAAATTTTTTACACAAAATTCAAATGCTGACTCTGAAGGCGAGGGAACTTTATAGTAAGCCCATGCTGTAACGACAATTTTGCCATGCGATCGCTGCCATACTTCTTTGTAACCAGAGCAACCACCAAGCCCTTGCATAATCCAGGTAGCCCAAGCAAGACTTTGAGGAGGATAGGGATTTTGTTGAAGTTGAGTTTTGCCCTGTAAAGTAGGTGCGATGTCTACGACGGGATAGGCAAACAGTAAACCCGCATTTCTCACAAGGAGAGAAGGGATTGAACTTGGCAGATTGAACTCTCCCCTGCTCCCCTCACGGGCGAAGTAATAAGTAATAAGTAATAGACATCTGGTGAAAATGAATGTAGAGACGTAGCAGTGCTACGTCTCTACAAGGACTCTGGATAACGCATATTTAATTTCTGGAGATGTCTAATAAGTAAGATTCATTACTCATTACTCATTACTCATTACTTATTTAATTATTGAGATGTGGTGAGAAATCTGGGTAAACATCGTTGAGTATCAGTTGCCGAACGCAGCCACTTAAAGGAGAGGGAAGCTAGAGACAGGATGAAGTTTTGCATCTTAATTTAATCCACGTTCCTTATTTGGGTGAAACCATTTTTTCACTAGCAATGATATGCAAATCGATGTTTTTGAGTAAGCGTACCAATTTTTGCGTCAAAGATCCTTTGAGAAGCATTTGCCAGCGTGATCGCTGACTCTCACCAATCACAATCTGGGTGATCCGATGTTTCTCGGCAACTTCAGCGATCGCATTAGCTACGTTACTGTTGGTAATACGAAGAAAAGTACCTTCAAATTCTTTACAGAGTTTCTCACAGGTGTGGATGTGTAAGCTTTCTTCTTTGGTGAGAAAGCGCTCTGGATTGGCAACGAATAAAGTATAAAGAGGGGCGTTCATATAGTTAGCCAGCCTCGCACCCCGGCGTAATAGTTGCACTGAGTTGGGATAGGTGGATACGCACACCAAAACCCGCTCATGAATATTACAAGATTGCCCGTTGGGAGTAGTGGCGATCGCATTTCCTTCCACATTGTCTGCAACTTCCCGCAAAGCTAACTCCCGCAAAGCAATCAGGTTACGGCGTTGGAAAAAGTTATCGAGGGATTGTTGGATTTTTTCTGGTGCGTAAATCTTGCCTTCTAATAACCGTTCTTGCAGCGTTTCCGGCGTGACATCTATTACCACTATTTCATCTGCTTCATCCAGAATCCTGTCAGGAACTCGCTCACGGACTACTACACCTGTAATCCTGGCTACTAAGTCATTGAGACTTTCCAAATGTTGTACATTCATTGTGGAGTAGACATCAATACCTGCTGCCAAAACTATTTCGACATCTTCGTAGCGTTTTTCGCGTGGGGAACCAGGGACATTGGTATGGGCAAGTTCATCGATTAAGACTAATTGGGGCGATCGCTTTAAAATAGCATCTGTATCCATATCCGTTAGTGTCAACTCACCCCGCGGATATTGCTTACGGGGTAAAATCTCCAGTCCCTCTGCCTTCTCAACTGTGTCCTTACGTCCGTGGGTTTCTAAAAGCCCAACAACGACATCAATTCCTTCATGTTTGAGTGCATGTCCCTCTTCCAGCATCCGGTAGGTTTTGCCTACTCCAGGAGCCATACCAATAAATATCTTATGCTTACCCCGTCGTCGTGCCGGATAAAGCGAGTAACTTGCAGAATTTAAAGGTACAGTGCCAGCCGAACCAGTATTATTATCTGACATTTCATTCTTGGTTTCTATAGCAATCCTATTTCATCGGAAAACGGCGCTTTACCCAATCCCCAATCCCCAATCCCCAATGCCCACTTACTGATTTTGCTGACGATTAATATCTTGCAAGTCAAGAGCATAATTCAATCGCAGAACATTGACTCCCGGTTCGCCAAAAATCCATAAAAATCTGCCATCAGTATACTTGTTAATTAAACGTAGGATCTCATCTTCTTTTACTTTCCGCGCACCAGCAACCCGCGCCAATTGCTGCCGTGCTGCTTTGAAGGAAATATGCGGATCTAAACCAGAGCCAGATGTATAAATTATATCAGCAATCGGTTGAAGATTTTCGTCTCGCAATTGATTTGCGTCTTCTCGAATCCGCTTCAGTAGTTCTGGATTGCTAGCAGCAAGATTACTGGCTCCAGATATGCCAGTTGGCTTGGCTTTTTTTCCTTGGCTATATCTAACAGTACTGGGACGAGGATGGAAGTATCGCTCAGATGTGAACACCTGACCTATCAAAGCTGAACCAATTGGTTCATTATTTAGATTCAGCATGATGCTGCCATTAGCTTGATAGTGCAAAAAAACTTGACCCACTACAAGGATTACCAGCGGATAGATGATTGCAGTCAACAACCAAAGCATTAGAGTTATAAAAATTGCTCTGATGGTTTCTCGAATAATAGCCATAATAAGTTTTCTAATTGCTCCTAGAATTTTATTTTTTATTTTTTATTTTTTATTCTTTTGCCCACCCAGCAGGAGGTTCCAGGGTGCTGATAGCAACAGCATAAACAACTAGAGTAACTACCACATTCAAGCACAGCAGGATAAAAATAGCGAGTGGTAGGTGTTGTTTTGGTGATTGCAAGCAAACAAAGGATATTGCCGAAGCGGTGCGGAATTAAAACGATGTTTATTCATATTCTTCTTTTTTCTTTTCTCAACAGGTCAAAATAAAAATGTTTATTATTTTACTTTAGTCAAGATGCGTTCGTTTCCCTAAGAGGATGTTTGAAAAGTATTAGGCAAATAGAATTCGCTACTACACAAAACCTAGTCCACGGAGGTGGACTAAGATAAAATCAAGGGTTTTAAACCCACGGAGGTGGGTTTGGTTTGTGTAGCCGCGACTTCCAGTCGCCCGGTGAGTAATAAATTAGACTTTTCAAACATCCTCTAAGCCAAACCTACAACTGTAATCAGTATATCGATCAACTTAATAGCAAGAAATGGCGCAATCACCCCACCTAAGCCGTAAATTAAGATATTGCGTTGGAGTAGCTGATTAGCTGTCAGTGGTCTAAATCGTACACCCTTCAATGCTAAGGGAATCAAAGCGGGAATAATCAAAGCATTATAAATCAGTGCTGATAGTACAGCAGATTTCGGACTAGTCAAATTCATAATATTTAGGCTTTGTAGGTTAACAGCAATAAATATCACTGGAATAATTGCAAAGTATTTAGCAATATCATTAGCGATAGAAAATGTCATTAATGCCCCACGAGTAATCAACAATTGTTTACCAATGCTAATGATATCGATCAGCTTTGTGGGATCGGAGTCCAAATCGACCATGTTGGCGGCTTCTTTGGCAGCTTGCGTCCCTGTATTCATCGCAACGCCGATGTTAGCTTGGGCTAATGCTGGAGCATCATTAGTTCCATCTCCCGTCATGGCAACCAGTTTGCCTGCGGCTTGTTCCTTTTTAATGACATTGATTTTGTCTTCTGGTGTGGCTTCGGCAATGAAGTCATCCACGCCTGCTTCTTTGGCAATGACCGAAGTTGTAATTCGGTTGTCTCCAGTTAGCATGATGGTATACACTCCCATCCGTCGCAGTTGCTCAAAGCGATCGCGGATACCAGGTTTAACTATATCTTTGAGATAAATAATCCCGTAAATTTCGTTATCTAGGCTGACTGCTAGGGGTGTACCTCCCAGGCGAGAAACTCGTTCGTAGGCAGCATTTAATTCTGGTGTATCGCGTCCGTTGCGGGAACGCACAAATCCTTTAATGGCTTCTACTGCTCCCTTTCTGGCCTCATACCCACCAGGTAAGTTAGTGCCACTCATCCGTGTTTTGGCGGAAAAACTAACTCCTTCTGCCTGGTTGGGGTCAAAATCAAACCGTGCTACCAACTTTTCTGCGAGTCGGACAATGGATTTGCCTTCTGGTGTATCGTCAAAGACACTAGCCGCCCAGGCAACATTAGCAATTTCTGACATTGAATGACCGTTAATGGGAATAAACTCTTCCGCCAAACGGTTGCCAAGGGTAATTGTACCTGTCTTATCAAGAACTAAAGTGTTGACATCACCACAGGCTTCGACTGCTCGTCCTGAAGTCGCAATGACGTTAAATCGGGCAACTCGATCCATACCAGCAATGCCAATGGTACTTAGTAAGCCGCCAATGGTTGTAGGAATTAATGCTACTAATAGGGCAATTAAAATTGGTATGCTGACTGGACTGTTGACATAGTAAGCAAGTGCAGGCAGAGTTACCACGACTAACAAAAATACTAGGCTGAGAACTGCCAGCAATACTGTCAGAGCAATTTCATTGGGTGTTTTGCTGCGTTCTACCCCTTCTACCAAGGCAATCATCCGGTCAATAAAGCCTTTGCCTGGATCGGATGTGATGCGAATAATTAGTTCATCTGAGATAATCCGCGTGCCACCAGTGATGGAACTGGCAATATCGGAACCTGATTCTTTTAATACTGGTGCAGATTCTCCTGTAATTGCCGATTCATCTACTGAGGCGACACCCATGATTACTTCGCCATCGGCGGGGATGATATCGCCAGCAACGACGTAGATGGTATCGCCCTGTTTGAGGCTAGTGGATGAAACTTCACTAAGTATGCCATCAGGAGCAAGTTTTTTAGCGATCGTCTCTGATTTCGTTAACCGCAAGGCATCAGCTTGGGCTTTACCCCGCCCTTCTGCCAATGCTTCGGCAAAATTGGCAAACCAAACTGTAAAGAATAAAATCCCCGACAATAAGCCGTTAAAAAGTTGCGAGTTCTTTTGGAGGGCTGGGCCAAATAGGTTGGGATCAATGGTTAGCAATAGGATGATGATTGTCCCTACCCAAACCACAAACATCACTGGATTTTTGATTGCATACTTAGGGTTGAGCTTGACAAAAGCATCTCTAATTGCCCTTAAGTACAGCCATTTATTACTTGCCCTGGCCTTTTTGCGTCCTTGGCGGCGATCGCCAGAACGAGAATTTGGGCGTCTAGCTCTGAAGTTAGTTGCCACTTGATTCACAAATAAAGTTAGGAGTGAGAAGTAGAGACGCGATTAATTGCCTCTGTACAGGAGTTAGGGGTTAGAAGTTAGGAGTGATTAGGAACTTCTAATAAAATATCCAACCTGTAGGGTGCGTTAGTAACGCATCCTACGAAACTGGATAATTTATTTATTTTTTAGTATTCTCTTAATTCCAAACTCATCACTCATAACTCATAAATTTTCTAACTGCCAGATGCTAGCTTTAAACCCTCAGCTATGGGGCCTAAAGCCAGAACGGGAAAGAAAGTCAATACTCCCAAAACCAGTGTCACTCCAGCCGTGATACTAGTAAATACCAGAGAATCAGTTCTCAGGGTACCAGGGGTTTCGGGGACCGGTTTTTTGCGAGACATGCCGTCAGCCAACAGCAGGATGGCAATCATCGGAATGTAGCGTCCTCCTATTAAGCTAACTAAAGTACTCAAGTTCCACCACAGGGTATTATCCCTCAACCCCTCTAAGCCGGAGCCATTGTTTGCTGCTGCTGAGGCGTATTCATAAACTACTTGAGAAATACCATGATAGCCAGGGTTGCTAATTCCAGATAGGGAGATGGGATAAGCTAAGGCGATCGCACTGGGAATTAAAACTACAATTGGGTGAATCAACAGCACTACGCCAGCAAGGACGATTTCTCGCTTTTCGATTTTGCGTCCTAAAAACTCTGGGGTGCGTCCTGCCAGGAGTCCAGTTAGAAACACTGTGAGAATTAAGTAAATAAATAAGTAAGCTGTTCCAGTTCCCTGGCCACCCCAGATAACTCGGATAAATAAGTTGAAGAGAGTCGAAAATATCCCTTGGGGCATCAAAGAATCGTGCATCCCATTCACCGCACCAGACATAGTAGCAGTAGTCATCACTGCCCAAAATGCCGTTTGTGCCCAGCCAAATCGAACTTCTTTACCCTCTAAATTGGGCTGTTCTAATCCAAAGGCATTATTAACCAGGGGATTACCTTGTAGTTCTCCCACAGCTGTCACTCCCACCAGAACTACAAAAATCACAAACACCATCCAAAAAAGTAGCCAAGCTTGTTTGATGTTGTTGGCAAATATACCGTAGGTGTAAATCAAGGCTGCTGGGATAGAAATCATGGCGATCATTTCTATCAAATTAGAAGCCCCATTGGGATTTTCAAAAGGATGTGCTGAGTTTACGCTAAAAAAGCCGCCGCCGTTCTCGCCCAAAAGTTTGATCATTTCAAAGGATGCTACCGGGCCTCTGGCAAGATATTGCGTCCCACCTTCTAAGGTTCTCATATCCAGAGTCTTCGCTAATGTTTGTGGCACACCTGTTACAAGCAAAGCGATCGCGCCAATAATCGAAATCGGCAGCAATATTCGCGTAATTCCACGAACCAGATCGACGTAAAAGTTACCCAGTCGTCTACCCGTCAACCCGCGAATAAAGGCAATTCCCACAGCTAAACCGGTGGCTGCGGAGGTGAACATCAAAAAGCCTAAAGCTGCTACCTGGCTAAAATAGCTTAAGGTTGTCTCACCAATATAGTGTTGCTGGTCGGTATTTGTTACAAATGAAATGGTTGTGTGCAGTAATACATCCCAAGTGGGCGCACCAAAGCCGTTAGGATTCCAGGGTAGGAGTCTCTGAAAATATATCAGCAAATATACTGCAATGCCCATCATAATGTTGCTGCACAGTATAGCCCGGATATACTGCCAAGCCGTCATATCATCTTTTCTCCGAACACCCGCTAGTACGAACATACTTCGCTCTATGGGGTTCATTAAAAAATCAAGTAGTGTTCTTTCTCCCAAGAAGACACGTGCTATGTATCTTCCAAATAGCGGAGTGATTGTTATGACAATACACAGCGTTAAGCCTATTTGCAAAAAACCTTGTCCCATATATTTTGTGCTAAATTAAATTTGAGTGCTAGCAAGCCAATTCTGAGAAATAACAGATTAACTGTGGGAATATTTAATTTCGAGAGATTTACTATTTTCCAGATAATTGTTAAAGTTTTTGTTAAGAATATTTAATTTTTACTCTTAATTCATCTATCTCACTAGTTAGGATTATTTGTTTATACAATACATTTTCCCAGTTTGCTACTTTCAAAGATATCAACAGCACCAATCAAAGAAACATTTTTGTTTCCTTTTGGTGGAGATGTACGTATACTTATTGTCTTGTTGATAGAACGGGCGAACAATCATACTAAAGTTAAAGAACAATATCAGAAGTTAGAATTCTTGACACTCTCAGCCCTGAAGGGACTGAGATTCTGCGGACAAAGTAAACTTAGGTAGTGTCCAAAGTCTAACTCTCGCTGCGGTCGTCAAGACCCGCCTACCCAGTAAGCCTAAGTCGATGCTTAGATTGCTGGCTACTTTTCGTAAAATATTCGCGCTGCCGTTCAAATCTGCATTTACAATTGAACCATTTGCTGACTGATACAGCCCTCTTTTAATCCGCTTTCCAGATGCTTTCCACGCCTCTGGTTTTTCACCATACTTGGGTAGGGAGTCTCCATCTAAAAAGCTCGACTTGCTCGTGTAGAGCATTGACTTGGCAATTGACGGTTCAAATGCTAAGTCAAATTTACCAGTTAGCAGCTTATTTGTTTTGAAAAATGTTTGACGTGCAAAATAAACTCCACTGTTGTAAAGCTTGCCTGATTGCTGACAAAGATACTCTAATATTGACTTGGTTTCATCACTGAGATGTAGCAAGACTTGCTGTACTCCCATTGACTTTTTGGGTTGAGACAAAGTTTTCGGTATCTAAGATACTATATATTTGTATATCAATATATATAGTAAATATCAATGCCATTCCAGAAAAAACACAAATTAGGTTTCACAAGCAAACAACCATTTGTCTCCATAATTAATATAGATACAAGGCATGTGATAATCAGAGGTTTTATGTCCTTAACACTTGAAGACTTGGAACAAATGCAGCAACAGCATCCCGACTTTCGGATGGAACTAGTCAAGGGTAATATTATTGTTATGAGTCCATCAGGATACGAATCAGATGAAGTTGCAGCCGCCATGATTGCCCAGTTACATAACTGGGTTAGACCGCGCAAACTCGGACGAACAGCAGCTTCTAGTGCCGGTTTCAGGTTGCCTAATTCAGACTTGCGCGCGCCAGACGCCTCATTTGTTTTAGCCAAACGCTTGCGTCGCAGTCCGAAGTCTTTTGCTCAATTGGCTCCCGATTTGACTGTAGAAGTGAAGTCCCCTAGCGATAATTTAGAGGATCTAAGAGCCAAAATTCAAGAATTTCTGAGTTTGGGAACTAAGGTAGGAATTTTGCTCAATCCAGATGAGCGAATTGTTGAAGTTTACAATTTTGGACAAGAGGCAATAATACTTCGTGATGGGGATATTTTAACAGTTCCCGAACTACTCCCAGGATGGGAAGTACCAATTGCAGATTTTTGGCCTCCAGAGTTTGATAATTAAAGATATTTTGCCTACGGTACGCTATGCAAACAGACGCAGATTTCAACCCGACTGTACCTTGATTCCCACAGGGTAAATGATCTGAGTCGAAACCACTCCGCCTCGGAACTACGTGTAAAGGTAAGGATCTTAAACCCCTTAATTTACGATAAAACTATCAATATTTGACAACTGCCGTAGCGATCTAGCCTCTAATCAACTGAGGGACGGTAGAATATACCTAATTTTCTTAGCTTCAAAAACTAAACTATGACGATGCATTCCACACTCCAACGTGCATTTACTAACCACCGCGTTCTGAAAGTGATTAGCGGCTTAAATAATTTCGACGCTGCTAGCGTTGCTGCTACTGTCAAAGCTGCTGAATTTGGCGGTGCTACTTTTGTCGATATTGCTGCCGATCCAGCTTTAGTCCAGCTAACTAAAAGTTTGACAAATTTACCAGTTTGTGTATCAGCAGTAGAGCCAGATAAATTTGTGCAAGCAGTGGCAGCTGGTGCTGATTTAATTGAAATTGGGAATTTTGATTCTTTCTATGCTCAAGGACGCCGCTTTGAGGCTCTAGAAGTGCTAGCGTTGACTAAGCAAACTCGCGCTCTCCTCCCAGAAATTACCCTATCTGTCACCGTTCCCCACATCCTAGAACTAGATCAACAAGTACAGTTAGCAGAAGAACTGGTGAAAGCTGGAGCAGATATTATCCAAACCGAAGGCGGTACTAGCAGTAACCCAGTTCACCCCGGAACTCTAGGATTAATTGAAAAAGCTGCTCCCACCTTGGCAGCAGCTTTTGAGATTTCCCGCGTAGTATCAGTACCAGTATTGTGTGCTTCAGGTATTTCTAGCGTTACCGCACCATTAGCGATCGCGGCTGGTGCTGCTGGTGTTGGTGTTGGTTCCGCTATCAACCAACTCAATAGCGAAGTGGCAATGATTGCCGCCGTGCGTGGCTTAGTAGAAGCCTTAGCAACTGCAAATTTAGTAAGGAGTTAAGAGTTAAGAGTTAGGAGTTAGGAGTGATGAGTTGAAAAAACTTATTCATTCAAAACTTCTAACTGCTAACTGCTAACTGCTAACTGCTAACTGCTAACTGCTAACTGCTAACTGCTAACTGCTAACTGCTAACTGCTAACTGCTAACTGCTAACTCCTAACTGCTAACTGCTAACTGCTAACTGCTAACTGCTAACTGCTAACTGCTAACTGCTAACTGCTAACTGCTAACTGCTAACTGCTAACTGCTAACTCCTAACTCCTAACTCCTAACTCCTAACTCCTAACTCCTAACTCCTAACTCCTAACT
>NZ_JBALDZ010000230.1:0-4941 GCF_036917155.1 Nostoc sp.
TGTGGGTTTGCACATAAGATGAAATTTGGACAACGTAGTTACAAGGGTTTGGGGCGACTAGATTCGCGCATAAAGTGAAATTGAATGTGGAGTGAGGGTTTGAGCCAAATAGTGAATTCGCAGATAAAGTGAAATTTCCGAATCACAACTTCAATACATCAGGCAAAACTATCATTTGAGGCATCTTGTAGTTTCTGTTGATGCCGACTTACTTGCACAGTAGCAAGGCTTTTCTGCAATGAGGATAAGTATGCAGACAAATTAACTTGCTCAGAGGTGGCTATTTCAACTTGCCCAGAACGAAAATCGAAACCACATCGACATCTTGTGACTGCGGGTCTAGACCACCGAATACCTTTGTGACAATTAGGACATTTTTTAAGCAGTACACATTGATGTAAGTAACAAGCTTTTACTAGATCCCAATCCCAAATTTTGCGACAATAAGCAGATTCGGTCAAACAATAAGGACACAGTTTTATAGCAAATTTATAAAGGGTGTATTGCTGGGAAGTAATCTCAGAAGGTAGTTGATAAGTGAGAGAAGCCATTAGTATTAGCTGCTCATCGGTCATTTGAATAAGTTGACCGAGTTGGGAAGGCTTATAGGGATTTTTAACAAGAAGAATTCCTCGATTGATATGTAAGGCAGCTAGCTGCAAAATCCAATTAGGAGAATAATAATAATTACTTTCACTTAGCCGAATTAGATAACCAGCTAAACTTTCATCTTCATAGGGAGTTGGAGTTCGTAAAAGCACTTGATAAGAGTATATTTTATTTAAGAGTTTCTTAATATTTGAGCAGCTTTTAAAAGTTTAGATTTAGACCTAAGCCGTTTATTAGTTCCACCAACTTCTAAGTTTACAGTTGGAGAATGGACTGTCTCAATTTCAAATTTATCAGTGATGAAAGGATTATTTTTATCAGGTTTATCGGCTCGAACAGATTTTTCAAAAGCCGTTGCTAAAATATTTAAGTCAAGTTTTTCTTGATTTTGGTTAAGAGCTAAATAAGCTCCATACCGAACTAGCTTCATTATATGAGCAACGACTCCATCTGAAGCGTAGTAAAGCCTTCTTGCTGTATATACTTCGGATAAATTTGAAGCTTGAGCTAGAGGAAGCTTTGACTCTAATAAATGTAAAAAAGTCCGAAATTCTGCACCACCATCTGCCTGCCATTCAAAAGATGAGAGATAATGACGGTTAGCAAAGCGGCGACTGAGTTGAGAATGAGATTTAAGTTTAAGAACTTCTTCAGCTTCAGGCAAACCAATTAAAATAATTGGCAAGTTTGTATCTAAAATTAAAGTCTTCAACCAATCCGAAACTGTTTTGAGAACTCGCTCTGAATCCCGGTCAATAAAGTGTTGGAATTCGTCTAAAATAATTAATTCAACTTGACAATCTTTGAGTAGACCAATTAAACGAATTGTTTGATTACCAATTGTACCTTTGTCATAAGCGGGGTCGCCAAGTTTCCATAACAATTTCGTTACTACTGTCTTAACAGTCGCTGGGGAAGGAATGGTAACAGCTAAAATAGGAACAATTGTACCACTTCTTGTAACAAGCTTTGGATATTTATTAGCGTAAGCTTTATAGATTGTAGTTTTTCCAACTCCTGTATTACCACTAAGAAACATACATTCTGGTTCAGCCTTACCTGAAGAGAAATGATGGCAATACTCTATAGCTGCGAGGATTTCCTGAAGCCGAGGGTAAATAACGTAAATGTTATTAATAATTTGAAATTTTTCAGATAAAGTCATTTTTAATAGAGATGTTAAGCTTGTGTCCTCGAAAATTTCGTTATTTTGGTAGACCAATGCTTACCTCCCAGCCAGTTAAATCGGGCTTCCAATCATCAGATGGAATAACAGATTGTTCAAGAGGAGAAACATCAGTTATCTCTGGAGAATTAACTGATATTTCAGTTATCTGGTGTTTCGGATTATTTAATGTTTTATGATTAGAATTTTTTGTTGATTTTGGTTTTTGTTCATTCCGTTCTAGCTGTTGATTATCTAATAAGTTGATTAAGGTATTCTCAGCATTACCTAAGTCAGAGATTCCTGTAATCTCGCTACTTGTATTGAACAAGCTTGCTAACTCTTTATCAGTCATTGTACTAATATTTTGGCACTGGCTACTTTGGTCTTCATTGTTAAATGTAAATTCATCTACTTTTAAATCATCACGTCCAATTCCTAACCATCTAGCCATCGATTTACGAGTTTTCCCTTTAGAAGATTTTTGCCATTCACGCTCAACAATTTCTTGAATCTTCTGTTTAGCTAAAGCCAAAGCCACAATATCAACTCTTTTTGACTCAATAGCTGCTAAGTTTTTAATAACTCGGTGTTGCCAAAGAGTTAGTCCTTGAGTGTACTCCTGATTCATCGCAGGTACGACGATAAACTGATGGCTGGTTGGGTCAAGGACATAGATTTTTGATAAATCTGTGGGGTCATACTTAATAGTGGCTTTTTCTCTTTGTCGCAAGCCCCCTCTCCTCCTCATGTCCTCTCCTTCATAATTTGAGCGGAGTCGAGCCAACTCACAACTGTTATAATAAAGCCCATAAAGCTCCACACCTCTTCTAGTAATCACCCGCTTTTCTATCGCTCCAACCAATACTCTTAACTCTTGAAGATTTAGTGGTAAGGTGGGTGGGTATTCAGTTATTCCTTTTGACCAAACTTCGGCTCTAGGTGTACAAAATTGAGAATGAGAACTTTGATTATGAATGTCTACAATAAAGATGTGAATCATCTCTTGCAGAGCTTCAAGAGAAACCACAGCATTCTTTTTGGGATCATAATCATATTGGGTCGTAAATTCCTGAAATAATGCCCCTGGCTGCCCCTGCAATAGCTGGGTATTATAACTACTAAATGTCCTTTCTATGCTACTTTTATACCAAGGCATATAAGGAGGCGTATATTGAATGCTTATCCCTAATTGTTGACAAGCATCTTGAAAGTGTTGGCTATAAAATTCTTTTCCATTATCAACGACAAGAATTTCCATTATTCCATAGACGTTCCAGTCCTTTTTGACTGAAGGAAATTTGTTTTTTACATAGTCTTTTGGGTGAATGGTGTGGAGTAGACACTGCATGACAGAAAGCGAACTGAAAGGCTCAAAGCTGAGGTAGTAGCCAACAATAACTCCTGAATACTTATCAACAGCACTGGTTAAAGAGGGTGTGCCAATTGGCATTCTTGTGTCTGTATCAACAACAAAGAAAGGGAGAAGTGTATGGTCAATTTCGACTCTTTCTAAGGGACGAGAGGGGCGCGGTCCTTCTTTAACAGGGTTATACATTAAACTGGTAGTTCTCTTTCCATAACGACAAACTGCTTTTTCAATCGTGTCTAATTGTTGAATCTGGCGATAAATTGTGGTGCGATGAGGAATCTTTAGAGCGGCTTTTCTTTGGGATTTTCTTAAATTATTTTCAGCGAGAATGCGACAAATAACGACATCATAAATGCTGGCAATATTGGGACATTCAGGAGTTAGATATACTTCGGTAATAACTTCTTTGATTAATTTATCTACTTCTGGGGTTATTTTGGGGTTAAAGTTTCCTTTCCCTTGATGTCTAGGAATTAATGAGCGGATATCACCACCACTAGGGAGATAATCTTTTAACCAACGGTAAAGTGTAATGTGTGAAGGAGGATGTTTATCTTCAATTTGTTGAGCAACTTGCTGAATAATGGGAGTCAAAGAAGATGAAGTATATGTTGACACTTTTTGTTTTAAAACTGTGAGAACATATGTTTCTTTTCGTTGGGCTTCAGCTTTGAGAGATTCAGGAATTTCCGAAAAATCTACTGCTCGATAGTGATTGACGGTTTCAGTATCAGCCGTTTTTTGAAAATTTAACTGTCCCGTGAAGAAGTATTGAACTAATTCTTTTTCACTTAGCCAATTTATTTGTCCAGTGGATTCTTCAAGCAGTTTAAATTTGTTGTCTGTTCTCTCTTGGATAATGTACTCACGGTTATGCAGGCACAAGCCAATTCCTACTTGGAATTTAACTTTAGTCATTTTCCCTACTCCCTGCGAAGTCGGCTTGTGAGGATAAATAAAGGGGACTATTATTCTTTAGTTGAGCCATTAAATCAGTTTTTAAAAATCCTAAAAAAATTAATTTTAATAAAATTGGTTTATCAATTCCTTGAGGTTGTAAATTTTTGATCGCTGTAGATAGAGGAATTGGTAATTTTGAATGAAAATATTGATGACAAATAATCAGGTTTTGAAGTGTTAAAGGGATTTTGGCATATCGATAGAGAAGTTTAACGTTATTTAACAGAGAGCCTCTATTCATCATTTCATCAGTGATGATGACAAATTCCCAACCGAGAGACTTCAAAGTAGAAGCTATTACTGGAAATCTTCTGACATTTTTTTCATCCTCAAGCCAGGAACTTGGCTTAATTTCTACAATTTGTTGCTTCAACTGCCGTTGCACCAAAAAATCCGGAGTATACCGCCGTACCTTGTCATCTAAAATGTAAGAAATTTTGAAGGGTTGAGTGCTATAGGAGAGGACATCTGGATCAATTTCCAGAAGATACATATAATTTCTTTCATTCAGAGATTCGTACCAAATCAGGGAGTGCATCTTAAAGCTGAAGAATCTACCAATGTTTTTCTTCGTCCCTGTGTTGGTAATTTTTCGTGCCAAGGTAGTCAAGTTACTTTCCTATGGGATATTCCGTGTCCCTAATAATTAATGTTTCCAATTTCACATAAAGTGCAGTTAACTTTTGTGATTAGTTACAAAATTTCACTTTATGTGCAAATTGAATCTTTGACTGAAATTCTTGTGGGGTAAGGGTTTTCACTTTATGCGCGAATCTAGTCGCCCCAAACCCTTGTAACTCCGTTGTCCAAATTTCATCTTATGTGCAAACCCACA
>NZ_JBALDZ010000231.1:0-28520 GCF_036917155.1 Nostoc sp.
TACGGTTTTTTTGGCAATGATCAATTTTATAGGTATCTTTCTGTGCGCGATGGCTACGCCCACCGCAGGCATCGCAAAAGTTTTCGGTCTACTGATATTAGGTGCTGTAGCTTCCACGACTAAGATACCAGCCAGCAAACCTAGCATAGTAACAATTAACCAACGGCGTTCCATGCGATCGCCCAAAGGAACTAATAACAGTAGTCCGACTGCATAGCCAGTTTGGGTAAGAGTGGGAATAAATCCCACTTGTTGGACAGAGATATTCAAGCTACGTCCCATATCAGCTAGTAGCGGCTGATTATAATAGACATTGGCCACTGCTAAACCACAAGCGATCGCTAAAGTTAAAACAGTACTCCGCTGCGTCAGCGAATTGCTATCAGTGGTTAGAGCAGTATGCTCTTTAGAACTCATTATGATGCACCAAAATATTGAATAGTAGCTTAAATACTTGTTGAATGACTAGAATCATCATCAAGATTTGGATGAATAGGCTTTTTCTTAGGTTTTTGGGTCTGTAATTCCCAAATATCGCGTTTTCCTAGTTCTTGATCCGCTAATAACTGTAGATGATCTGGTAATTTCGTTGTTTGCCAAATTGACCAAATTTCTCCACAAAGCAATTCTTTTTCTATTTGTCCAAAAAACATGATTTTACTCTCCAGTAATGCTCAAGTTTAAGTTTCGTAACTCCTAAATTTGGAAAGATGAAGTAACAAAATTGTCATTTTTCATCCAACAGAATTCAGGAGTCAGGAGCCAGAGTTCAGAATGAATAATCGGCGTTTTGCACTCATACCAAATTGAGAATTTGGTTAGCTTACTTCCCGCAGGGTATCCCCGACTGATAGCGAGTCGGCGTACCCTTACAGAGAAGCAAGCTACGCGTAGCATCTCGTAGAGAGCGTCTTGATTCTGACTCCTGAATTCTGAATTTTTCTTCATTCTTTCACCATCTTTAAAATACAGGTACTATTCGTCCCTGATACTGCTTGTTAATAAAATCTCTAACTTGTGGATCGTTAAGTAACTTATTTAGCTTCTGAATTTTTGGCTCATTTTATCGACCCTGTAATGTAACTAATGCCAAAGCATATTTTTTATCTTTAGCTGTCTCCTGTCCCATAGATTGCGGTGTTATTCCTGCTAGAGCAACGGTTTGAGCTAAAGAAACAATGAAGTCTACATCATTAAGTTTCACCAGTAGCCAGCCATAAACTTTGCAGCAATTCTTGCCCTTGCATCAATAAACCTCCACTTCAAACTCTGATTTGGGTAAATATTTCAAGGCTTGAGTTACTTTTGATCCTTCTAGTTGGATGTGAAATTGACCAACGCGGTGATTGCATACTACTATAAGTCAATAGGCTTAATGTAGTATTGACTATAAGATTTGCATAGATGAAGATAAAAAACAAGGGTAGGGGGTTACAGATGTAGGACTCTAGGAACTTCCAAGTGAAGGAGGCGGGGGGCAGGGAGCAGGGAGCAGGGGGGATAGAACAGAAAAGGGATTCGACCCCTCCCTGTTCGAGAACCACTTAGTAGAAGTGGGGGAATCAGATTTTTAGACACAATGAGCTACCAAGCAATACATGGAATCAGCTTGAATTGCCATGTATTACACGGAATTGTGAGTATTCTCAAAAAGTAAGATGAATTTTCAGCTTGTGTTGGGATGGAACTCTAATTCCAGCCCGTGGATCATAATTTTCTGATTGCTTTATTAGCTGCCCTAGTTGCTCCACCAGTTCTTTGACACTGGCGGGAGTTTTTTCCCAGTCGGAGTTCGGGATTTCAATCCCGTAAATCAGGCACAAGACATCTATGCCTCTCACTCTACCATCAATATATATTTTCTACGGTAACTTTTGCGAACCCCGTGAACGGGTACTATGAAATTAGTGATACATATTAAATTGTTAAAGCAAGTTTCCGTGGAGGGAATATCATGTCTACCAACGTACTAAAAGCATTGGATATCCAAGCATTACCATTCTTTGCCCGCTTCTTGGTGCAAGAAGAACCTCCGCAGCCACCAAATGAGACTCCCCCACCAATCTATACTTTAAAGTATCCTTCAGATTGGGAAGAACGCTAAATATAGTAAGCTTCATCTGAAATTAAAGTAGTCGTAGTTATTAAATAACTGATTACTGCTCATTGGAGCTTAATTGCTTTCATATTAAAGTATCCAAGATATTGTAGCGATCGCCTCTAGTTTTAGATCCCCAACTTCTCTAAGAAGTCGGGGATATAGAAAACAACTTTTTTAGCTTTCTCGCCGTAAGCCCCGCACCATAACTGTACACCTCGACCCTACCTAGTGGGTAACTCTATTACTAATAGTACCTCTAAGCCCGGATTTCTCACCAGATTTATCAAACCGAAGTGCAGAGGTTGTAGGGGCGGGTTAAGCGAGACATTCATGAATGATGGATCATATCTGTTAACCCGCCCCTACTGAAGAGTGAGAAATGCGGGTAAGGAAGTTCTGGCAGCATTGCGAAATGTACCAGAAGCCTATACCGTATTTGGTACTCCAAATCGGTGTAGGTAGTTCACGTAGTTATTAATATCTACCTCCTATAAATTAAAACCAGAAAATTTTATGCACCTGTCGCGTGATGTTGTATTATTAATCACCCATAGTGGTGATTTCTTCACAATAGATAGAGTGGCAGAAGCCTTATCAAAAAAAGGGGTACAACCATTCCGCCTCGACACCGATAAGTTTCCCTTAGAAGTGCAATTAACAGCACACTTTGACCAATCCAAAAGCTACCACAGGCTGAAATATGGCACGCACTCTATCAGCACAGAGCAGGTGCAAGCTGTTTGGATGCGGCGGATATGGGAGCCAGAATTGAGTAAAGAATTGGCTCCAAAGTACCGAGAAGCCTGCATTAGAGAATCACAAGCAACCTTAGATGGTTTTTGGGATAGCCTCAAAGGAGCTAGGTGGGTAGACGATCTGGAGCGGATAAATGCTGCACATAACAAGCTGCGTCAACTGCGAGTTGCATCTGAAGTGGGCTTTGTCATCCCCCAGACTGTGATCACCAACAAAGCTGAATCAGCAAGGGAGTTTTTTCACCAAGTCAACGGAAAAATGGTGAGCAAGTTATTAACTGCTATTTCCCGTAGTATGGAAGCTAACTCCTCATTCTTTCTGTACACCAGCGCTGTCAAAGAAGAAGACTTAGAAGATGCTGAATCACTGCGCTATTGCCCAATGGTTTTTCAAGAGCAAATCCCTAAGCAGCAGGAATTGCGAGTGGTGTATGTGAATGGCCATGTATTTGTTGGGGCGTTAGAAGCGTCTGTTTATGCAGCAGCCAAAGTTGATTGGCGTAAACCTGGTGTTGAGGTTGGTGCATGGCAACATCACGAACTTCCTGATGAAGTAGTTTGTCGTCTCCAAGCCTTTATGGGTAAATTTGGGTTGTTGTTTGGAGCGTTAGATTTTATTCTCACACCATCAGGAGAATATGTATTTTTGGAAGTTAACCCCATAGGAGAATGGGGAATGTTAGAGAAAGATTTAGATTTGCCGATTGCAAGTGCGATCGCAGATGCTCTTATTCCCTAGAAAGCAGTTAATTTAGTGTATTTTAGGCGTATATCTTGATATGATTTGTCACGAAAAATATGACACGATCGCCTAACGCACTTTCCTAAAATCTAAAATCTAAAATCGAATGACAGTATTAATCATTACTTTTAGTAACGATAACGAAAGCATTCCTCTAGTAATCAAAGCAATTGAGACTCAAGGAGAGAAAGCATTTCGTTTTGACACAGACAGATATCCCACTGAAGTGAAGTTGGATATTTATCAAGGTGATTCTGAACGAGTAATTATTACTGATGGCGAACAGAAGCTAGATTTGAGTGAAGTGTCCTCAGTTTGGTATCGGCGGATGCGCTATGGAGCAAAAATTCCTGAAACGATGGACAAGCAATTTAGAGACGCTTCAGTTGAAGAAAGTCGCCGCACTGTTAGAGGGATGATTGCCAGTCTGAAAGCATTCCACTTCGACAAAATGTCAAATGTCGATATAACCAATAATAAACAACTACAGTTACAAGTCGCGCGAGAGATTGGACTTGTGACTCCGCGCACCCTGACTTCAAACAATCCAGAGGCAGTGAAGCAATTTGCTCAAGAGTGTCAAGAGCAAGGTATAGTTACAAAAATGCTTTCTTCCTTTGCTATCTATGACGATCGGGGACGAGAAAACGTTGTGTTCACCAGTCCCATTAAAGATGAGGATCTGGAACATCTTGACGGATTGCGTTTTTGTCCGATGACGTTTCAGGAAAACGTGCCGAAGGCGCTAGAGTTGCGGACAACTATTGTCGGACACCGCCTATTTACTGCGGCTGTGAACTCCCAGAGTTTGGATGGATCTACTTACGATTGGCGCAAAGAAGGGAAAGCCTTAAGTAAGAATTGGAAACCCTACAATTTGCCGGAAGATGTTGAGAAAAAGCTTCTCCAACTGATGGCTTATTTTGGCTTAAACTATGGAGCCATTGATATTATCGTTACACCTGATGGTCGGCATGTATTCCTTGAGGTTAACCCAGTTGGGGAGTTTTTCTGGATGGAGATATATTCACCACACTACCCGATTTCTGGTGCGATCGCTGAAATTCTACTGACTAATAAAAATTAGCGCATGGGGCACCGATAAAATTATTGTCTATCTTCCGATCTCTCACCGAACAAGGCAAAAGTAAAAAGTTAAAAGGCAAAATAAAGAAAAAGAAAAATGGTTTGTTCGCATAGCGTCTCGTAGAGAAGCCCCTAAATTTATAGGACTAGCCCTTTCAAGGTGACTCGTAAAATCTCTGTTTTTCTCTCTGCGCCGCGCCAGTTGCTTCTCCCAAGGGGAACCGCAAGGGCGCACTGACAACTCTTTACCTCTGCGGTTTAAAAGTAATTTATTTCACCACTCCAGACGCAGAGAACACAGAGTTAAGAGATTAAAGAGGAATTTTTTGAGCAAAATTTTTACTCACCTTGAAAGGGCTAGTCCTAATTTATTTATGGAACGAAATAAAAATATCTATTTCCCAGTAGAACCCAATATCTTTAGTTTTCGTGGTTCAGTAAGAATTGGTTTTCGCTATATGCTAATTTTAACAGAATATGGAACGCCTAACTATGATGTGAAGTCACGAGTGTGCGGCTTGTAGAAATCAAAAGTGTCAGAATTTGAGGTAATTACAATGGACGAAATTGTGAAAAAACTGGCTGGTCTAGGTCTTCCTGGCATAATTCTGGTAGTTCTAACAGCTGCATCAGGGGGTAGTTCCGCCGCCGTTGCAGCTACTCTCACAATGTTAGGAGGGCCCTTTGGCATTTTAGGAAGTATAGCTTTACTCGGTCTGATAACCGTTGTGGGGGATATGATCGCGGGATATGGAATTGAAGCTATTCTTCAGGCCATCTATGCAGAACGTAGCAAAACCGAATCGGTGAAATTTCTCCTCAAAGAAATCAAAGATTTACCCATTACAGAGGATCTAAAACTCAAACTGAAAAATCAACTTTGCCCCGAAACCATTACTTATTATGAAGAGGTTAAGACTCTAAAAACAATTGAAATAGTCGCGGTGATTATTCAATTTCAATGGTATTAAATTAAGCAATTATTTAACTCCCATCAGAACCACTATATTTTTAGAACATGCAGGCTCAAGTTTTTCGCAATCAACCCTCAACTAATCCTCTTGTGGCTTTTACCCAATTTTGGCGGGATGTCAGAGCGATCGCTGGGTCATACTGGTATCCAACAGAGCCAGAAGGTAGAGCATTTTCAGACGTGATTCGCGCCTGGGGAATGCTCATTATTCTAATCTTATTAATAATTGCCCTTGTGGGCGTAACGGCTTCAGGCAGTTTCTTAAATCGCTACGTACTAAATATAGTTATTGAAGAGAAAGATATTTCTAAGTATCTTGGTACGTTATGGATTTCCATACTTGTAATTGTTGTGGAAACACTTTTGATAGCATCTTCTAAATTTGTCAGAAAAAAAATTGCTCTTGATTGGTACAAATGGCTAAACAATCACACTTTAGAAAAGTATTTTCGGAATCGGGCTTATTATAAAATCAATTTTAAATCCGATATTGATAATCCAGATCAACGTCTATCCCAAGAAATCGAACCCATCACCAGTAATGCTCTCAATTTCTCAGCTACTTTCCTAGAGAAAATCCTGCAAATCACAAGTTTTTTAGTAATTATTTGGACAATTTCGCAACAGATTGCACTTATTTTAGTTGTTTATACAATCGCAGGTAATTTAATTGCTGTTTACTTAAATCAACAAGCAAATAAGATTAATCAAGAGGAACTTGCAGTTAAAGCTGACTACAGATATGCCTTAACTCATGTTCGGAATCATGCGGAATCAATAGCTTTTTTTCAGGGAGAAAACCAAGAAGAAAATATAATTCAACGCAGATTTAGTAATATCGAGAAAAATGCAGAGCGTAGGCTGAACTGGGAGATAAATCAGGATATTTTTAACAGAGCATATCAGTCTGCTATTACTGTATTTTCGATGTTTGTACTTACACCTCTATTTATTCAAGATCAAATCGATTTTGGAGAAATTAACCAAATTAGTTTAGCTTGTTTCATGTTTTCTAGTGCCTTAGGACAATTAATCAGTGAATTTGGAGCTTCTGGAAGATTTTCTAGTTATGTTGAACGCTTATCTCAGTTGTCAGATGCGTTGGAGGCTGTTACGAAACAACCAGAGAAAGTCAGCACGATTAAAACAATCGAAGAAAATCGTCTAGCTTTTGAGCATGTCACCTTACAAACACCAAACTATGAACAGGTAATCGTCGAAGATTTGTCACTATCTGTTCAGCCGGGAGAAGGTTTATTGATTGTAGGGCCGAGTGGTCGAGGTAAAAGTTCTCTATTGAGAGCGATCGCAGGTTTGTGGAATGCGGGAAGTGGCCGTCTGTTGCGACCTCCTTTAGAAGATGTGTTGTTTTTGCCCCAACGTCCTTATATAATTTTGGGAACTTTGCGCGAACAGTTACTCTATCCTCATACAAATCATCAAATGAGTGATACAGAACTCAAAGGAGTTTTGCAACAAGTTAACCTTGAAAATGTGGTAACAAAAGTTGGTGGCTTTGATGCAGAACTCCCTTGGGAGAACATATTATCATTAGGAGAACAACAACGCCTTGCCTTCGCACGATTATTAGTTACTCGTCCTAGCTTCACGATATTAGACGAAGCAACAAGTGCTTTGGATTTAAATAACGAAGAAAATTTATATCAAAATTTACAAAAAAGTAAAACAACTTTCATCAGTGTTGGACATCGAGAAAGTCTGTTTAATTATCATCAATGGGTTTTGGAACTCTCACAAGATTCTAGTTGGCAACTTGTGACCGTGCAGGATTATCAACTTCAAAAAGCAACTGCTACTAATTCATCTAGCAATGGTCATTGTCAAATGAAAATAGATAATTTATCCAATAATCAATCCCGAATAAAACCAGAAATAGGCACATTGGCAAATCTCTCTCATCAGGAAATGAACACATTAACTAACTATTCCCTTAGCACTATCAGAAACAAGGCTAGCGAAGGTAAGTCTATAACTACTAAAAATGGTTTGACATACCACTATGACAAAGACCCGGAGGTATTGAAATGGGTGAGAATTTAGCAGCTAATCATAGGTTTTAAAATCCTGTCTTCTAGAGGATATTTAGAAAATATAAAAAGCTCAAGTAATGATGCAGTAGGTTATAAATAGTTCCAGTTTTTAAAGTACATAGCTATGGAAAATATTGTTACTAAACGATTGTATTTAGTACCCTTGAAGCTAGAAATAGTAAAAGCAGCAATCCTTGGTAATTCAGAATTAGCAAGATTTCTAGCGGTTACAGTTTTGCCCAACTGGCCCGATGAGGAGTTTATTCAAATCTTGCCAGGAATTGCGGATATTCTGAGCAAATATGCCTTACAAAGTCAATGGGGATGGGGAAGTTTAATCATTCATAAAGCAGAGAACAAACTCATTGGTCACGTGATGATTAAAATTATTCCAGATGCCACAGGTTCACCCACAGATTCAGTGGAACTTGGCTATCAGGTAGTGCCATCATATCGACGACAGGGCTACGCATCTGAAGCTGCAAAAGCAATGGCAGATTGGACACTTTATCAACCAGGTATGAAAAAAGTTACAGCTGGATGTAATGCAGATAATATAGGTTCAAAGCGGGTGTTAGAAAAAATCGGAATGCGGCTAATAGAAACACGAGGTAAGGTATTGATATGGGAATTATGCAAAACAGAAATCATAGGTTAATTGTGTCTGCTCACACTTTTGCAAATCAGAATTATGCTAACTAAACAACAAAGACAACTAATTACTTATGAAGCTATTTCAATTTACGAACGAACCTATCAATTACCTGTTCTAAAAAGTAAGGCTGTAAAAAAAATTCAACAAAACATTAGAGAACGTCAAAAATTAATTAAGGAAGGTGTTAGATATCATCATCAGCTTGGGGGCATAATTAAGCGAAAAGAAGAAATTAGCCAGGGAGAAGTTTTTAAGGAAGTCCAATTATTTATTAAAGACTACAGTCATATTATTGATTTTCTAGAAAGTTATAAGGATAGTTATCATGATTTCCTATTAAGCCTTGCAGACGAATTAAAAAAGTTATTTAAAGAAAAATATTTGGAAATAAAAAGTTTAGAGGATGAAAGAATAAAATTAGAGCTAAAAAATCATAAAATTCCCAAAATACTTGATGAACTAAAATGGGAGAAGCAAGAAAACTTTAAAGCAGTTTTATTGTTGAGCAATGCTTATTTCTTAATGTTAGAGAAAATAAATTTGATTGGTGAAGGACTTAAAAAACTTGCAGAAGATACCAAAAATCAAAAAGAAATTGTTCAGCAAATAGTTAAAGATTTAGAAGTTTATCAAGAGATTTACGAATATCAAAGAAAAGCCTATAAGATTCGTCAAGAAATAGCAAAAATTGCCCACACCGCAATCAATTTTGAAAATTCTTTACAAGATTACTTTAGTCCCTTTCAATCTTTAATAGATGAAGTTATAAAAGTAGATGAATATTTTTATGCAACTGTCGCAGATATTAAAAATCTAGGGGATAATGTTTTAAAGTATCAGTCCAATTTATTTAATCTTGAAGATAACGAGGCAATTTCTGAAACTTTTCTCGATTTTATGGTGACAAGCTATGAGAAAAAAGCCAGATTAAAGGATGCTTTTATTCAATCTCAATTATTAGATTGGCAAATCCATAATTTTGATTTGAGCAGAAATGGCGTATTTTTAGATAAGGGTATTGATTTAATATCTAACTATATATCCAAGGAACTCACCGATCAAAGGAAAGTGCTAGGCATAGCAGGAGTAAATTTTGTCTCTACAACACCTCTATCTGCTGTTGAAGAAACAGGATTGATGGGATTGAGTAATCGCAATGTTATTTTAACAAAAGAATTTCTCGACAATCACAATATTGATTATACCCAATTGCAGGATCTCCTCGCACAGCATAAATGGAAAGAAGCTGATATTGAAACCACTAAATTAATGCTAAAAGTCATGAATAAAAATTATTGGAATGAAGTTTATAAGGAAGATATTGAGAACTTTTCTTGTCAAGATATCCACACCATCGATCAACTTTGGGAAGAATATAGTTATGGCTATTTTGGCTTCAGTATTCAGCAAACTATTTGGAGCGAAATGGGTGGACAAGTAGATTATGAAACAGAAAAGAGACTTGGCGATCGCCTTGGTTGGCGGAAAGAGGGAAACTGGTTAGATTATGAGCAACTAACTTTTAAATTGTCCCCGATGACACCAATGGGACACTTACCAGCCAAATGGTTACACTATGACCAAGATAGCTTGGAATTATCCTCAAAATCATCTACAGAACACCTTTCAATGGGAGCTTGGCGGGTAAAGTCTTGGTTGGTTTGGCAAATGCACTTATTCTTTTCTCGTACAAAAACTTGTAACGAAACTTTCCTATAATTTATAGCAGAAATTAGAGATAAAGCTAACTTTGAGGATAAATATGGATACAGCACTTCCGGCAGCTATGAGGTACATCCTCAAAACTGAAAGCTATGCTCGGAGGGGGCAAGGATAAAAACTGTATTGCATAATAGCGGGAAGCGCTGTAATAGTAAGCATTCTGATATAGAAATAGAAATTTTACTTTTGGGAAAATGCGACGCTCGAATACTCGCTATCACAGACTCGCTAACGCTGCGCTATCCACCAGTCGCACAAAATTCATTCTGTACATGGATAGCGGGGCGTTTAGCCCATTCTGGCTCCTGACTCCTGAATTCTGTTTCGGTAAAATATTACGATTTCGTCGCTCGATAACAGAGCGCAATAGTGAGTAATGCTGCTGCTGCAACGGCTGTTGCTGTCCGAATGTGGTTCCAGATTGTCCAGTTGGTAAGATAGCTAGACCACAGGCTTGCACCTATGGTAGTGTCCGGCTCGACTTTCGCCAGCGCTTCGTTGAGTGGCACATTGAAAACGATTGTCACGCCAAAAGTACCAATGAGGTACAGCAAGCTGCCGAGGAGCAAGTAGGTGGCATCGGGTTGATACCACTTTAATAGCGAGGAGATAGACAGAAGGATGCAGGCCGCAGTTGTTCCCAAGAACACTACCATGAACAATGGATTGATCACTGTGATATTGATGGCTTGCATGGCAGCAATGCCTTGTGCTGGTTGGAGTCTGGCAAGGGCACTCATCACGAAGGATGAAAAGGCGAAGAAGACTCCGGCTATTAAGCCACATCCCAGTGCTGAGAAAAGCTTCAACACGAAATAATGTTGTTGAGTAATCAGATTTTGCAGCATTGCCTTATCCTCCAACCATTTGAGTAATTTGAAGATGAGCCGATGCGATCGCATCTGTTAACTTTTGCTCACCAGACTCATTATTCTCAATTAGTATTAGTATCTGATGGTTTCTCTGCTGTTGGTTGTTGTCGTGGGCTAATGAATTCGGTCTTAATTGGTTTTCCTATTGTCTTCGGAGGTTGTGGTTTATCTTCTGTGGGTTGTGAGTTATTATTGTCGCTCATGTTGATTTATCTCCTTTATAGGTTTCATCATTTGGCTGTTTTCAAGATTTCTTCCTGAAAGTGGATCAAGCAAGAAGTTCTTCTGATAATTATGACTCCAAACAATGTAATCTCAATTCCGTAATCCTGTGTGAAATTTTGCTCCCACTCCGAGAAAGTATAGTATGTGCCTGCCTTAAGCACATTCCAAAGTAGGAATAGCCAAAATAGTATGCGACTCGTAAGTGAGCGCTGATTGGTCAGCCCACTGATCAACCAAGGCGATCGCCCAAACTATCAAACCTCCCAAGATGATCAAAAACCCACTAATATTGGCTATTGGATTGACACTGGTGGCGTTGGTGTTAAACCTGATGCCATCTACATTTTTGTAATCATTTATAATACAAATGATCTACAGTTTTTTCATCCAATGGCACGAGTACAACTTGTTTATCCTAAAATCCCAGATAGTAAAAATTGCCTTTGGGAGCATTGTATAGCTTTCGAGAAATATGATGGTACAAATCTCCACTGGGTTTGGGAATCAGAGCTTGGGTGGTATGCCTTTGGTACACGTCGAGATCGGTTTGATTTGGATGATATGGGGATTGCACAATTCAACAAAGCACATCCAGGTTTAGAAGAAGCTCCTGAGATTTTTAACAGAGATTTTGCCGCCTCTTTAGAAAGAGTATTTCAAGAAAAATTTAATTGTCAATACCCTGAAATTACTGTGTTTACAGAGTTTCTGGGGACTAACTCTTTTGCAGGAATGCATCGAAGAGATGACCCAAAACAACTAATTCTCTTTGATGTCCAAATAGATAAATATATTATTACTCCCGAACAATTTATTCAATATTTTAGCCAATTACACATTCCACGGGTTGTTTATCGTGGTAAAATTACAGGTCAATTTATTGATGATATTCGAGAAGGTAAATATGGTGTAGCTGAAGGTGTTATCTGTAAAGGAGGTGGCAGCAACGGTAATAACGGATGGATGGTGAAAATTAAAACGTATGCTTATATGAATAAATTACAGCAAGCTTTCAAGGATGATTGGAAAACATATTGGGAATAAGGGAACTGGCTTTAAGTAATCCCCTATGTGATTGAAGCCGCAAACGCTTATTTGCTAAGATTTCCAGTGCAACAACATTGAAACAGGGCAAATTTTTATCACCATGCCAACATCTACAATCGACGATCAAGACGCAGCAGCTATCGAAGCCGCCAGAGTTGGGGTTGCAATATGCGATCGCACCGCCTGGGGACGCATCAAAGTGTCTGGCGAAGCTCGCCTCAATTTCTTACACAACCAAAGTACTAATAATTTCCAAATACTCAAGCCAGGACAAGGTTGTGATACGGTTTTTGTCACTTCCACAGCCAGAACAATTGATTTAGCAACCGCCTACGTTAGAGAAGACGCGGTAATCTTGCTAGTTTCGCCTAACCGCCGCCAGTTTCTCATGGAATGGCTAGATAAATATATTTTCTTTGCCGACAAGGTGGAATTATCTGATATCACACAATACACCAACACCTTCAGCCTCATTGGCCCAGGAAGCGACGCTGTTTTAGAAAAGCTGGGTATTGGCGAACTCATTGGCCAACCTTATGGTAGTCACAAAGTATATACAATTGCTCCGGCGGAGGGAGTGCGGATTGCTGTGGGTAGCGGGTTAGCTGCTCCCGGATACACGTTGACTTTCCCCTATACTGATAAATCTTCGGTATGGAACAAATTGTTAGAGGCTGGGGCAGTCGAGATGAGCGATCGCGCCTGGGATACTTTGCGAATCTTACAAGGACGCCCAGCCCCAGATTCGGAACTCACAGATGATTACAATCCCCTGGAAGTTGGTTTGTGGCAAACAATTTCTTTTAATAAAGGTTGTTATATTGGTCAAGAAACCATTGCTCGCTTAAATACATACAAAGGTGTAAAGCAACACCTTTTTGGGATACATCTCAGTGCCCCTGCGGAAGTGGGAAGTGCGATCGCAGTTGGAGATGAAAAGGTCGGCAAACTTACCAGTTACACAGAAACAGCTGATGGTTACTTTGGACTAGGTTACATTCGCACTAAAGCTGGTGGCGTAGGCTTAAAAGTCCAAGTAGGAGAAACTGAGGGTGAAATAGTAGAAATCCCGTTTGTCTCTCACGAGTATCCATAATTCGTAATTTCTTGGGGTCTGAATCCACATACTTATTTTCCCAATCCCCAGTCCCCAATCCCCAGTTCAAATCAAAATATCTTCTTTCCCGTCCTATCTAGTACCTTGACAAAATTCATCTACCCAAGAAGCTAGATTACGGGCATTAGTGGTTGGTAAATTCACTTTGCTTTTAACATCTTGCGGTGGAATATTCTGATGTTTACCGTTGCTTTTAACCTCAGTAGTAATTGCTAGCGATCGCACTGGTTTACCATTACTGTTAATTTCAGTGGTAATTGCCAGCAATGCACCTACAGGGATTCTGACAGATGCCGCGTTGCTCTTAGCCTCTGTAGCTAATGCCACAGATGGCATAGTTTTAGCTTTGCTATTAACCTCAGCAGTCATTGTCAGCGAGGTTCCTGAAGGGAGGCGTTCAAGGGGCGATGTCTGACGATAAGCTGCAAAGCTGCTACGTAGTGGTTGATATTCGCTTAGAAAACTGGAGGATGGCGTTTTTATCGGAGTATCTGGAGCAATTTTAGTAGCTAATGCAACTACTAACTCCGGTTTGCGTGTGCGAACTACCTCCGTTGTAGCTGTAACTGATGGCACAAGTTGATCGGTGCGTGGCGACTTGGAGTCTAGAGTCTTAGCAAAAGAATCAGGTGCAATCTTGGTAGCAGTTACAACTGATGACAGATGTTTATCCTCAGAATACTTTTCATCTGGCGACTCGTTTTCAGCTTGGCTTGTAGCCATAGAATACTCTGATTTTATTAAACGTAACTCTTTGTCAGGATTAAAGTTAAGACCTAAAGCGGTAACTATTTTATCTGGATCGTTATTCAGATCCAGCATAAAAGAAAGTATTTCATCAAACTGAGGTTCCAAAACAGATAGTGTTGCCAAAATAAAACCGGACAAAGGACGGCGCAGACCATCGTAAGTGCCCCAAATTCGCATTTTGACCAACCAGGGAATATTTTGCTCGTAGTAACTCAGCCACTTTTGTTTTAAGGATTGACGCAGCTGTTGGATATTCATTAGATGCCTCGCTTCAGTCAACAAGATTGCAGACATTGATATTTAGTTTAATTTTTGGGGATGAAACCGATAATAGAGCATCTGTTTGACTATTTGACCACCTAGCAAATGATGTTCTACCAGTAGAGATACTTCATCTGGTTGAATACCGCTATACCAGATCATATCGGGTAATACCAGCACCATCGGCCCATTGCCACATTGTCCCAAACATCTGCTAGCTATTACCGGATGAGAGAGGGAGGATATCCCAATGCCCAATGCCCAATGCCCCATAACTAATCTATTGAAAGTCCTTTTGAGGCTAGCCATTCCGGGTTAAATATCCGCGACTGATACCGGGAACCACTATCACATAAGATGGTGACAATGGTATGTCCTGGGCCTAACTGCTTCGCTAAGGCAACAGCTGCCCCAACATTAATACCCGTTGAACCGCCCATTAACAGCCCATCTTTCCTCAACAGTTGGTAAACTACCCGCAAAGCTTCTTTGTCATCTATTTGAATGGCATCGTCAGCAGGTGCGCCTTCCATATTGGCTGTGACACGACTGTTACCAATGCCTTCGGTGATGGAATTTCCTTCTATCTTGATTTCGCCGGTTTTGACATAGCTATAAAGTCCACTACCCAGCGGATCGGCCACAACGCATTTAACCGCCGGATTTTGTTCTTTCAAGTACAACGACACACCAGCAAACGTACCACCTGTACCAGTTGCAGCTGTCCACCCATCTATTTTACCATCTGTCTGCGCCCAAATTTCCGGCCCTGTGGTTTCGTAGTGGGCCCGGCGGTTAGCTAAGTTATCAAACTGATTCGCCCAAATGGCATTTTCTAACTCAGCAGCGACTCTGCCAGATAGTTTGACGTAGTTGTTTGGGTCTTTGTAGGGTACAGCAGGGACGGGACGAACTTCTGCCCCTAGTGCTGTCAGTGCGTCTATTTTTTCTTGTGACTGGGTATCGGGAATAATAATTAGACATTTGTAGCCTTTAGCGTTACAAATATGTGCTAGTCCAATGCCAGTATTACCAGCGGTTCCTTCGACAACGGTGCCACCAGGTTTGAGTAGACCTTTCTCTTCTGCATCTTCAATAATGTAAAGTGCGGCGCGGTCTTTGACGGAACCGCCAGGATTGAGAAATTCTGCTTTAGCAAGGATTTCACACCCTGTTTCTTCGCTGAAGCTGTTTAAGCGAATCAGAGGTGTGTTGCCAACAGTGCCGACGAAGCCATTTTTAATATCCATTTTGACTGTACCTGTGTGAGTATCTATAAAAATTTTGGCTTATAGCGATCGCATGATTGACATCTAATTTCTCTAAAATCCTAATGATGGATTTGTTTCGTTACGTTATTAACCCACGCTACCAAACAAATGAATCTCTGAGGTGGATGAATGTGGTATTATTGCCAACTAATTTCAGATTAACGCGATCGCACTCTTCAGTAGGGGCGGGTTAACAGATATGATCCATCATTCATGAATGTCTCGCTTAACCCGCCCCTACGACCTCTGCACTTCGGTTTGATAAATCTGGTGAGAAATCTGGGTAATGATTTAAGACTTAGATATTCATTTGTTTCTACCACACTTTATTCAAATTCAACACAAACCCAGGCAATATCGATTCACCGCTAACAGTCGCGGGATTTTCCAGACATTCCTCTAATACACCAGGACGATAAATATAGACTCGGCGATGCTTGCGATCAATTAACAATCCTAGCTGCACTCCTGGCTCTTTCATATATTCCTCCATTTTCTCCTTCAAGGGTTTGAGGTTATCAGAAGGCGATCGCAGTTCAACTACAAAATCTGGACAAATGGGGGCAAACCTTTGCTGTTGTTCTGAGGAGAGAGCATTCCAGCGTGACAGTTTAATCCAAGAGGCATCTGGCGATCGCTCTGCACCTGTTGATAGCTTAAACCCTGTGCTGGAAGAAAAAGCAATGCCAGTTTGGTCTTCATCAGCCCAGTTCATTAACTGCTGAGTTATTCTCGCATCTCGATTACCTGTTTCTGAACCAGTGGGGGACATAATTGATATTTCTCCAAATTGATTCCGCTCAATGCGTAAGTCACGATTAACTTGGCAAAAGTCAAAAAACTGCTCATCTGTCATTTGCATTGAGGGAGGAATTTGCACAACTAAAGGGGATGAAAACATGATGATTTCCTCTAGGTTTTGCTGTCTACCCGACTGGCTTTTATTTCTTATTCTCTCCCAAATCATTGTTGCTGTTTAATTCAGCAAGCAGTAGGGGCGGGTTAACAGATATGATCCATCATTCATGAATGTCTCGCTTAACCCGCCCCTACGACCTCTGCACTTCGGTTTGATAAATCTGGTGAGAAATCTGGGTAATGATTTAAGACTTAGATATTCATTTGTTTCTACCACACTTTATTCAAATTCAACACAAACCCAGGCAATATCGATTCACCGCTAACAGTCGCGGGATTTTCCAGACATTCCTCTAATACACCAGGACGATAAATATAGACTCGGCGATGCTTGCGATCAATTAACAATCCTAGCTGCACTCCTGGCTCTTTCATATATTCCTCCATTTTCTCCTTCAAGGGTTTGAGGTTATCAGAAGGCGATCGCAGTTCAACTACAAAATCTGGACAAATGGGGGCAAACCTTTGCTGTTGTTCTGAGGAGAGAGCATTCCAGCGTGACAGTTTAATCCAGCAAACATCTGGAGAACGCTCTGCACCCGTTGATAGCTTAAATCCTGTGCTGGAGTCAAAACAAATACCTGTCCCGTCTTTTTCTGTCCAAACATACAACTGACCAGCTAAGTTGAAGTTACGATTACCCGTCTCGGAACCAGTAGGGGACATAATTGATATTTCTCCAAATTGATTCCGCTCAATGCGTAAGTCACGATTAACTTGGCAAAAGTCAAAAAACTGCTCGTCTGTCATTTGCATTGAGGGAGGAATTTGCACAACTAAAGGGGATGAAAGCATGATGATTTCCTCTAGGTTTTGCTGTCTACCCGACTGGCTTTTATTTCTTAATTCTGACGCAAGTCACTAACTAAATAGCTGCTGAGATTCAAAGATGATGGCGGTAATAGTGGTTTTTGCTACAAATTTCCAGAAAACTAGTGCATTTTATCGTGGCTAACTTCCAGGTTTAGTTTAGCAGACCACGAAAAGCAAAGTAGTGATTTTACTGGGGTTAACGAATATCTATGTAAGTTAGTATACTGCATGACTAATGAGTGAATGCTGACATCTTTTCATTGTCTTAGACGGGGTGGATACCGATGACATCTGAAAAAGAACTTGAACACCGAGAACGTTTACTACGAGAACGAGAAGTTGAATTGCGACTTCGGGAAATGGAAACTAACCTCCATACTACTGATGCGGCTTTTCATCAAACTGTGAAACATCAACCAGAAAATTCTCAAAAACCTTGGATGCAAAAAGTGATTCTGGGTGGAAAACTGTTTGCTCTTGGTGTAGTAGCGCTGGTTGCAGTGAGAATAGCCTCAGTGTTGGCTGGGTTTATTATTGTTGGTGCGCTGGGGTGGATGTCTTACAAATTATTTTTGGAATCTAAAAAACCTAATCTTTAATTAAGGTGTAATTATGATGAGCGATCAGGTAGCAACTGACAGATTTATCCAAGATTTAGAACGTGTTGCTCAAGTGCGATCGGAGATTTCTGTATGTTTGAGTAAACTGGCTGAAACAATTAGTAAAGCCGAGTTAGCTGGAGATTCTTCATCAGGAAAACTTAGTTTAGAGCGAGATATTGAAGATATTACAGTAGCTAGCAAAAACCTCCGTCAAGGAGTATTTCGCCTTTTAGTTTTGGGCGATATGAAACGGGGAAAAAGCACTTTTCTCAATGCCTTAATTGGTGAAAACTTATTACCAAGTGATGTTAACCCTTGTACAGCAGTTTTAACAGTTTTACGCTACGGGCCAGAAAAGAAAGTTACTATTCATTTTAATGATGGTAAAAGTTCGCAACAGCTAGACTTTCAGAACTTTAAATATAAATATACCATTGATCCGGCTGAAGCTAAAAAACTAGAGCAAGAGAAAAAACAAGCATTTCCAGATGTGGATTATGCAGTTGTGGAGTATCCCTTAACGCTACTAGAAAAGGGAATCGAAATTGTCGATAGCCCAGGATTGAATGATACAGAAGCGCGAAACGAATTATCTTTGGGTTATGTAAATAATTGCCATGCAATTTTGTTCGTGATGAGAGCTTCTCAACCTTGTACCTTGGGTGAGCGTCGCTATCTAGAAAATTATATCAAAGGTCGAGGGTTGGCGGTTTTCTTCTTAGTTAATGCTTGGGATCAGGTACGGGAGTCATTGATTGATCCTGATGATGTCGAAGAACTCAAAGCATCTGAGAATAGATTACGACAAGTATTTCACGCGAATTTAGCAGAATATTGTTCTGTAGAGGGTCAAAATATTTATGACGAACGTGTGTTTGAGCTTTCGTCAATTCAAGCACTCAGACGACGGTTGAAGAACCCTCAAGCTGATTTAGAGGGGACTGGCTTTCCGAAGTTTATGGAAGCCCTTAATACTTTTCTTACCAGAGAACGTGCGATCGCAGAACTACGTCAAGTCAGAACCTTAGCGAGACTTGCATGCAATCATACCCGCGAAGCAGTTGCAAGACGCATACCATTACTTGACCAAGATGTAAATGAATTGAAAAAACGGATTGATTCAGTGGAACCTGAGTTTAACAAACTCACAGGTATTCGAGATCAATTCCAAAAAGAAATTATCAATACTAGAGACACTCAAGCAAGAACGATTTCCGAATCTTTTCGCAGCTATGTTTTAAACTTAGGTAACACCTTTGAAAACGACTTCTTACGCTATCAGCCAGAATTAAATCTGTTTGATTTTCTCAGTAATGGTAAACGAGAAGCATTTAACACCGCACTGCAAAAAGCCTTTGAGCAATATATCAGCGACAAATCTGCGGCTTGGACATTAACTGCTGAAAAAGATATTAATACAGCTTTTAGAGAACTTTCTCGCAGTGCTGCACAATATGGTGCGTCTTACAGTCAAGTTACAGACAAAATTACAGAAAAGCTCACGGGACAAAACGTTAAAGTAGATACGACTACCACTACTGAAGATGATAATTCTCCCGGCTGGGCAAAATGGGCAATGGGATTGTTATCACTCTCTAAAGGAAATCTTGCTGGTTTCGCAATGGCGGGGGCTGGATTTGATTGGAAAAATATCTTGTTAAACTACTTCACTGTAATTGGTATAGGTGGGATAATTACCGCAGTGACAGGTATTTTTCTTGGCCCTATTGGGTTTGCGTTGCTAGGTTTGGGAGTAGGATTTTTACAAGCAGATCAAGCACGTAGAGAGTTAGTTAAAACGGCGAAGAAAGAGTTAGTTAAACACCTACCACAAGTGGCACACGAGCAATGTCAGGTTGTATACAATGCCGTGAAAGAGTGTTTTGATTCTTACGAAAGAGAAGTGAGTAAGCGGATTAACGATGATATTGTATCTCGCAAATCTGAATTAGATAATTTAGTCAAGCAGAAACAAACCCGCGAAATCAATCGTGAGAGTGAGTTCAAACGTTTAAAAGATTTACAAGAAGATGTAATAGCTCAGTTGCAAAAAATCGAGGCAGCCTATAGCAACCTATTAGCTTACTATAGCTAATATATCTCATTACTCTCGTTCCCAGCTTCAAGCTGGAAACGCAATTCATTGAGGCTCCGCCTCAAATTCTTATGATTATGGGAGGCGGAGCCTCCTAGTAGGCATTCCCAGCTTCTAGCTGGGAACGAAGAAGATAGGGGAACTATGCAGCAACAGTATGAAGGTTATAAAGATTTAGCAGATTCTCTCAAATCTGCGTCTGCGTTACTGAATTTAGAACGCAAATCGCAACTGCATCAAGATATAACTACCATCTGCAATCATTTAGTTAATCCTAGTTTTCGGATTGCAGTATTTGGGCCTTTTAATCATGGCAAATCCACCTTGCTGAATGCCATGCTAGGGAATCGCACCTTACCGATTGATTTAATTCCCACTACAGGCGCTTCGATTACTGTCAAGTATGGCTCTGATGTGCGAAGTCGTATTATGTTAGTAAACGGTACAGAAATCTATCGCAATGGCACAGAAGTTTTACAGCAATTTGCAATTCTTGATGGCAATAGACAGATGCGAAAAGATGTAGCATCTGTGGAAGTTTTTTGTCCCCATCCCTTTTTAGAAACAGGTGTGGAATTTCTTGATTTACCGGGAACAAATGATCGAGATGAACAAGATAATTTAGTCCGAGAACAACTTTTAAGCGCAGACTTAGTTATCCAATTATTAGATGCACGCAAGTTAATGACTTTGGGTGAGCGGGAAAATTTACGAGATTGGCTATTAGATCGCGGGATTAAAACAGTTATATTTGTTGCCAATTTTCTTAACTTACTTGAACCCGACGAGCAAAAACAAGTTCAAAATCGCCTATTGTTTGTTGCAGAAAGCTTTCGAGCCGAATTACCTCCGGGTTTTAGTAATTTATATCGTGTTGATGCTTTACCTGCTTTAAGAGCCAGATTAAAAGGCGATGTTGCGGCTGCCAATAGTAGCGGTTTAGCAGCTTTTGAAACAGCTTTGCAAAATATTGTCAGGATTTTGCAACCAAATTGTGGTAGCGTGCGTTTGCCAAGAGTGGAAGCGATCGCTTCTCAAATCCAACTCTCATTAAAAGCTAAAATTGACCCGATTGCTATTGAAATCAAATCTTTTGATGATAAACAAAATAGCAAAATTGAAATTAAACAAAAAGCAGCCGACTTAATTTATAAAGGTTTTGCTACTAGCGTAGGAGAGTTACGCGATTGGCTAGCATTACCTAAGCTACTCACAAAATATCAAGCTGATGCGGCTGTGGCATTGGCAGAGAATAACTTTAAAAATTGGCAAACAAATACTATTAAAAAAGACCTGACTGAGTTGCAATTAGCTGTGGTGAAATGGCTTTATCAAGCTTACGAATTTTTCCAAGAAGAACGACCGCAAGATTTATTAATTCCCTTTCCTAGCGAACCACAAGTAATACTACCGCCAAAGCCAAGTAATACTGATGATTTGAGTGAACCTGGTTCCATCGCTGTTGGTGGTGGTATTGGTTGGTTGTTGGGCGGCCCAGTGGGTGCTGCTGTCGTCGGGAGCATTTCTTATTTGTTAAACAAGAATATCCAAAAACAAGACGAACAATTAGCAAAGGAATCTTATCATCAGGAAGTTGCTAAACTTTGTATAACTACGGTTGAAGATTATTTATCTAGTTTTAGCAGTCAAGGGTTATCAATTTTGGATGAATACGAACAAAAAGTCGATAAAGTCATTTGCTTTGAAGTTAGTCAAGAACCATTAGAAGTTACTAATAAACGTGAAAATTTGCAGCAATTACAAAAAGGTTTTAATCATTTGCTACGAGAGTTAGAAAAGGTAAAAATACTCTCAAATTATCAACCTTATAAAGAAATACCCAAATCCAACAACACTAAGAGAAAATATTCGCCACAGCCAAAGAGAGTTCAAACTTCCCCTGAAAAAGATATTAGTGTTAAGCAACAACAGGAAAATACTGTTAAGAATACTGAGACGAGGGTAAAATCTGTTTCTTCACCACCGCCAAAAGCTTCTCCCTCTCCACGGAAAGAAGAGGTAGAGGCGAAATTTCGTGATTGGGAACTCAATGAGGAAATAGCGCGGATGAAAGCAGAGATGCGTCAAACTGGCAAACAGCAAAATACAACTCAAAGCAATAAAGCACCCAACCAACCCAAAAGCCAGATAGAAAAAGATAAAATTACTCGCGCCTACAGCATTTTAGGATTGCAAACAAATGCTTCTTTGGCTGAGGTAAAGCAGGCTTATCGAACTTTAGTAAAAAAATGGCATCCAGATTTATTTGTGAATCAGCCGCAACTGCAAAAACAAGCTCAAGAGAAAATGCACTTAGTCAATGATGCTTACACAATTTTGAGTGAGCAATGAACAACCAGATCCCCGACTTTTTTGAGAAGTCGGGGATCTTTAGACTCATCCTAATTTCATTTCTGGCTGCCAAGCTAAGAAGTAAATATAGAATTAGGAAACTATTATATGAGACTTATGCAACTGCTATCTTTGAGGAATGGCTTTTTAGCGTTAACCTTTAGTGCGATCGCTTCAGTCGGTGGGTTAATGACAGGCTGTGCTAGTACTGCTTCCCAAAACCAAGCACCAAAGGCAACCACCAGCAATACTAACGACAAGCAGATGATGAACCACGGTGGTGGCATGATGAATCACAGCATGGGAATGGATTTAGGCCCAGCCGATGCTAATTTTGATTTACGATTTATCGACGCTATGATACCGCACCATCAAGGGGCTGTGGAAATGGCGAATGTTGCACAGGTGAAATCAAAACGTCCTGAAATCAAAAAGCTAGCAGACAATATTATCAAGTCGCAAAACCAAGAAATCACTCAGATGAAGCAGTGGCGACAAGCTTGGTATCCCAAGATGGGAGATAAACCAATGGCTTACAACAGTCAAATGGGACATACGATGGAGATGTCATCTGACCAAATGAAAGGCATGATGATGAGTCAGGATTTAGGTACAGCTGATGCTGAGTTTGATCTGCGCTTTATCAATGCGATGATTCCTCACCATGAAGGGGCTGTAACAATGGCAAAAGATGTCTTAAATAAGTCTAAGCGCCCTGAAGTCAAGAAATTAGCCCAAGAAATTGTTAAAGCCCAAGAGATAGAGATTAGACAAATGCAACAGTGGCGAAAAGCTTGGTACAAAAAGTAATTCGTAATTCGGGATAGATGTTTGGTTAAGCTGCCACGCATCTAGTTTTTTAGCTGCCTCTAGGCTATGGAAGAGTTTTAGACCCAAAATTATACAATTTAAATGCACGACAGCTTATCTGCTTAAGAATTATTTTATAAACACCCTCTAAATCCTGCAAACAAGTTAATTTGGACTAAATACGGAGGTTGCTTGCGATCGCACTGATTTAATTAGCATATAGGTATAGCCCACCGTAGTGGCGTGGCAAGCAAAAAAATAGTGCATTCGTAGGTTGGGTGGAGCGGAGCGCAACCCAACACATATCAGGATGTTGGGTTACGCAAAGCCTCCACCCAACCTACAATTTTTTTGCAACATTTTAGCCTTGGCACGCCAGTAGGCATTGGGGCTTAAAAATCGTGTTCCCAACTCTAACTAAATTTTCAGCACTATTGCTTATTGACAAATAGTTGATTACCTACCTACTCAACAACTTCCGCCGCAGATTATCCAACGCTGCATTCGCGCTCACATAACGAATTAAAGTTCGACCTCGCGTTGCACCAAACTGATACTCAAAACTTGCTACTTCATCCTTTGGCCCAGCTAAACCAACGTAAACTAAACCCACTGGCTTAGTATCTGTCCCTCCAGTTGGGCCAGCAATTCCAGTGATACTCAATCCCCAAGTGGTTGCAAGGCGGGTTTTTACCCCGACTGCCATTTGCTCTGCAACGATCGCACTTACTGCCCCAAATTTATCTAAATCTTCCTGGTTAACCCCCAGTAGCCTAACCTTCACCGAATTGTCATAAGAAATTACTCCACCCCAAAAATAATCAGAACTGCCTGAAATATCGGTCAACATTTGCCCTAGTCCGCCACCAGTGCAAGATTCTGCCACTGAAAGCGTTTCTCCTGATGCGCGCAACAACTGACCGACAACCGAAGCGAGAGTATCATTATTAACGCCGTAAAAATCCAGTCCGGCAATTTCTTTAATTTGTTTCTCAATGGGCGCAATTAAGGTTTCTGCTGCTGCTTCTGAATTTGCTTTAGCAGAAACTCGTAATCTTACTTCCCCCTTACCTGCATAAGGCGCTACTGTGGGATTTGGCAAGTTCAAATAGGAAGCAACTTTTTCTGCCAAAGCCGATTCACCAATACCCCAAAATTTTAAACTCCGACTGTGAATAATTTCTTTACCCCAACCTTGACTTTTGAGAAATGGTACGGCTGTTTCTTCCCACATCGGATGCATTTCACTGGGAACACCGGGAAAAGTAAAAATTGTGATTTCTGGACGAGGTTGCCAAATAATACCGGGTGCTGTTCCAGTGGGGTTGGGGAGAATTTCTGCACCTTGGGGAATCAAAGCTTGCTTGCGGTTACTTGGTGACATCACCCGACCACGTTGGGCGAATTTTTGGGTTATGTCTTCGATAATGTCAGAACGTTCTACCAACGGGACTTTAAAAAAATCGGCGATGGTTTCGCAGGTGAGGTCATCTGGTGTCGGGCCAAGTCCACCAGTGAAAATGAGAATTTGCGCTCTAGAAATAGCAATTTCTATGACTTGCTTCAACCGTTCTGGATTATCCCCAACCACTGTTTGATAGTAATGGGGGATACCTAGCTGCGCTAATTGTTGCGCCAAAAATTGAGCATTGCCGTTGAGGATATCTCCTAGCAGCAGTTCAGTACCAACACAAATAATTTCTGCACTCATTGGAAGGAATAGTTAGGAGTTAGGAGTTAGGAGTTAGGAGTTAGGAGTAAGGAGTTAGGAGTTAGGAGTTGGGAGTTGGGAGTTGGGAGTTGGGAGTTGGGAGTTGGGAGTTAGGAGTTGGGAGTTAGAAAAACTCATCCCTCTTAACTATCATCTCAGGCTAAGGCTGGTAGGAGTTAGGAGTTTAAAACTTAAAACTCATCACTCCTAACTCTTAACTCCTAACTCCTAACTCCTTACTCCTAACTATCATCTCAGGCTAATGCTGGTACAGGAATTTCCAGGTGAGGATATAAGGGGAAGCGATCGCACAATGCCGCTACCCGTTGCCGACAATCTTGGGTTACTACCTCGGAATCTGGAGAAAGTAGGCGATCGCTAATAATATTTGCAATCTCGGTAAATTCTGCTACTCCTAACCCCCTCGTGGTCATTGCTGGCGAACCTAATCTCAGACCACTGGTAACAAATGGCGATTGCGGATCAAAGGGAATAGTATTCTTGTTAGCAGTAATATTTACAGTACTGACTAGCTGATCTGCCTGCTTTCCAGTTAGATTTACAGAGCGTAAATCTACCAAGATTAAATGATTATCAGTGCCATTAGACACTAACTTTAAACCTCGGTTTTGCAGTTGTTCTGCTAAAACACGAGCATTTTCAATCACTTGGGCAGAATAAGTTTTAAACTCAGGCTTGAGAGCTTCTCCAAAGGCTACTGCCTTACCAGCAATGACGTGTTCCAATGGCCCGCCTTGGCTACCAGGAAAAACAGATTTATCTAGCTTTTTACCTAGTTCTGCGTCGCCAGTCAAGATTAAACCACCTCTCGGCCCGCGTAGAGTCTTATGTGTAGTTGTTGTAACTACATGACAGTGAGGAATGGGATCGGGATGAAGACCACTAGCAACTAAACCAGCAATGTGAGCAATATCGGCGAGTAAGTAAGCGCCGATTTCATCAGCAATACCACGGAACTTTTCAAAATCAATTACACGGGGATAAGCTGAATAACCACAAATCAAGAGCTTAGGACGCTCCCTCAGCGCCAGCTCCCGAATTTGGTCATAGTCAAGTTGTTCTGTTTGTTGACTAACACCGTAGTGGCTAACTTGGAACCACTTACCTGAGAAATTTACAGGGGAACCGTGGGTAAGATGTCCCCCATGAGACAAATCCATCCCCATAATTTTGTCCCCTGGTTCGAGTAGCGAGAGGAACACGGCAAAGTTGGCTTGTGCGCCAGAATGGGGTTGCACATTGGCATGAGCAGCACCAAATATCTGTTTAGCACGATTGATTGCTAGTTGCTCAATTTTGTCGATAAACTCACAACCGCCATAGTAGCGTTTACCAGGTAATCCCTCGGCATATTTATTTGTCAGTACCGTACCTTGAGCTGCTAATACAGCAGCGGAGGTAAAGTTTTCGCTAGCAATCAACTCCAAGTGGTCTCGCTGACGCTGTAGTTCGTCATTGATTAACCCCGCGATCGCCGGATCACTGGAGGTAAGAAAGTCTGAATTAGTCCTAGTCACTTCAATTATCCTTATGGAAATTTGTACAACGGCTGATTTTAGTTGGACACAGCACCTAAATAACAGTCAAAAACCATTGCTTTTGACTGCTGTCCAGAGGCGATTAATCGTCTCCGTACTATTGAGGTTTATTTGTGCCAACTTATTTATTATTAGACCCAAGCTCGATTAATGCATTAATTATCATAACGTTGCTTTTTGAAATCCTCACCTTGCTGCGTGTTGTGAGGTCGTTAGACAGTGTTTTTGATGAATCGGTGTGAAATAACCCTCTCCTAAGAAACAAGGCAGGAGGCAGGAGGCAGAAGGGAAGAGGATTTGACTTGTTTCTTCCATCCATAACGGAAGCGAGCGCGTCCGTAAACAGCTTCTGTCACTTTCCGGGGGCTTCCACGGCGAGAGGTGTTTGGTGATTAAGAGTAAAAGGTTTTAATTTTTCTTTCTGTCTCCCTAAACAAAATTCTGAATTCTTCTTCAATTATTGTTTTTATATCTTCCTTTTTTTTTCTAATCACACTTTTGCATGAGATACCAAGTTGGCGGTAGCCTCCACAGTGACGATCCCACTTATGTTGTGCGTCAGGCAGACGAAAAGCTTTATACCAGTCTAAAAGGTGGTGATTTTTGCTATGTCTTTAACTCTCGCCAAATGGGTAAGTCATCGCTACTACAGCGAATAAGTCGTCGTCTCAAATCAGAAGGCTATAAATGTGTTTACTTAGATGTGACTCAATTGAGTAGTGAGGATACTACATCAGCACAATGGTATAAAGGAATCATTGTTAGCATGTTCTACGGGTTAAATCTGGCGGAACACGTAAACTTTAAGCAATGGTGGGATATACAAGCAGGTCTTTCTCCTATACAAAAACTACACCAGTTTGTTGAAGAAGTTTTGCTGCCAAATGTCAAGAGCGATGGTGAAATAGACGACAAAACCAAAGGCATTTTCATTTTCATTGATGAAATTGATAGTTTGCTGAGTTTGAATTTTCCGGTCAATGACTTTTTTACCTGGATTCGTCATTGCTACAATCAGCAAGCACATGACCCAAATTTTCAACGCTTGGGATTTGCATTGTTTGGAGTAGCCAGCCCATCTGATTTAATTGCTGACAAACGCCGGACACCTTTTAATATTGGGACGGCTATAGAGTTATACGGTTTTCGATTGCATGAAGCTAGCCCATTGCTAAATGGGTTAAAGGAAGCAATCAGTCAACCAGAAGTTGTGCTGCAAGAGGTGATTTACTGGACAGGGGGACAACCGTTTCTCACTCAAAAACTCTGTCAGTTAGTTCTCCAAACTGCCTCAAAGTCATCAGATCGAAAAATTGTTTTATCGCCAAAAACTGAGGCATATTGGGTAGAAGAATTGGTGCGATCGCACATTATTCAAAACTGGGAATCACAAGATGAACCCGAACACCTCCGCACTATTCGCGATCGCTTACTTTTCAACCAACAACAAGCCGGACGGTTGTTGAGTCTTTATCAGCAGGTATTGCAAACAGAGGAAATCGAGGACAAAGGGACGCGGGGATGGGGGGACGCAAACAATAAAGACACTGGCAACTCTTTGTATCCTCTACCTCCAATATCTCCCGTGCCTATTGATGATAGTCCAGAACAGACGGAGCTTTTACTATCGGGATTGGTCGAGAAATACAATGGCTATCTCAGAATTAAAAATCCGATCTACCGCAGTATTTTCAATTCAGAATGGGTGTTAAGACAGTTAGACAATCTGCGCCCTTATTCACAGCCATTCAATGCTTGGGTAGCATCGGATTTTCAAGATGAGTCACGCCTACTACGGGGAAATGCCTTAAAAGAGGTATTGGATTGGACTCAGCGTAAAAGTCTCAGCGATTTGGACTATCGATTTTTAGCAGCCAGCCAGGAATTGGAACGTCGAGAATTCCAACAAAAATTAGAAACAGAACAGCTATGAAATAACGTAACCGTTCACGGTGGAAATTAGGCTACCAGGAAAAATAAGTACAGAGAGATGGTAGATTAGAGGGCATGAAGAAAATCAGCCTCATCAGCC
>NZ_JBALDZ010000232.1:0-6790 GCF_036917155.1 Nostoc sp.
AACGGGAAATGGTGCTATTACTGCTTATCGCCCTATTCTTTTCTCCTCAAGGCATTAATTCCTCTCACTCTTTAAAAATGAGCGAACGTACAGTAAGGAGGTTCAAATCAAAACAGACACGAATGGTAAACAAAGCCACAAAAATATCTGGCATTTGACTGAAAAAGGTAAACTTTGGGGAACGGTGACACGGGATAAAGCCCGGACTCATGACAAGATTGTGGAACACGTTCGCTGGTTGCCAGATGTTCTTGAAGTAATTGATTTGAGCGTAGAGGAGAATTGAAAGTATTTGATGAGAACGATTGGAGATCGCCTTTATTAAGCAAAGGCGATCGCACAATTTGTATTTTGGACAGCCAGGCAAGACAAAAATACACGAGTTACCGCATTAGTTTTTATGAAAAGTTCAACTTATAGCTTCAGTTCGTTATAATTTGCTCTTGATGAAGTAAAATCGCATCAAATCAATCCAAAACATTTTTACTACTTTTAGAATTGGGATTATCGGTATCTTAACTGGAAGAGCTTGTGGCATAATGAGCAATATTACCACGAGAGAAAAATTCTTGTTGAGGTAGATTGAATGCCTGTTACCTACGAACTCAGAGATTATCAACATCAGTGGATAAAAGATATTTGGAATTCTTGGAAGAAAGGTAATAGGCGGGTGCTTGCACAACTCCCTACAGCCGCCGGAAAAACGGTATGCTTTGCACATATTTCTCATAAATTCTTTGAACAAGGAAAGCAAGTTTTAGTCATTGCCCATCGGATTGAGTTGATATCTCAAGCTGCCGAAAAGCTCTCAGAAATTATCGGTGAACCAGTTGGGATTATCAAAGCAGGTGTTCTGGCTAATCCCGAACGGAGAATCCAAGTTGCTAGCGTTCAAACGTTAAGCAGACGAGAGGTATTGGATTTGCCAATGAACATTGGACTTTTGATATTAGACGAAGCGCATCATGCAACTGCTTTATCTTATCGGCGATTAATTGAACATTATGAAAGCGCTCAAATATTAGGTGTAACTGCCACTCCCCAGAGGATTGACGGTCAAGGTTTTGTTGATTTATTTGATGATTTGGTTATTGGCATTGACACTGCTCAATTAATTCAGGCTGGGTATTTAAGTAACTTTCGATTATTTGCAACGAATCAAACTATTTCTACTCTTGGAGTTGCAAAATCTCGTGGGGATTTCAGAGCCAAAGAGCTAGCGGTTGCCGTCACTAGTCAGATTGGGGTTAGTGAAATCCTTGAGAATTACTTTAAATATGCACGAAATCTTCGTACAGTTATTTTCGCCTGTAGCTTAGAACATTCTCGTGCCCTGGCTGCGGAATTTTCTCGTAATTATATTAGTGCCGAACATTTGGATGGGAAAACTCCCCTACAAGAAAGATTAGAAATATTGCAGCGTTTTCGCAATGGCATTACCCAAGTAATTACTAATTACGAAATCTTAACCGAGGGCTTTGATTGTCCTAATATTGAGTGCGTCTACTGTGTCCGTCCGACTGAAAGCTCTACTCTTTGGCTGCAAATGCTGGGGCGGGTTCTAAGAACTTACACTTTAAAACCAACTGCGGTGATCATTGACATTACCGATAATTGGAAAAAACATGGGCTTCCTGATGAAGTCCGCAAATGGAGTTTATTGCCTGAAACTATATCAGAAATACAAAACAAAGGCTTAATTCAATGTGAGCATTGCACCCATATTTTTAAACCGCTAACTGAAGAATTAGCTAAAATTGAAGCCGAAGTTGACGAGGATGGAGTGGTGATTCAACATCACCAAGCTATTTGTCCAAGTTGTGGTCAAACTATTGATTTTACAACTATTGAGAGTCCTGCAAAGCCAACTTTTAGCAGAATCAGACTTAGGCAGGGTTTTAGCCTCGAGCTTACAGAAATTGACCTTTCTGTTTCTACTTACAGATTAGACTTAGTTACTGATGAGCTGAGAAGGCAAGGTTTACGGGGTGCGAGTCCCACTAAAATTTATAGCGCCATTTTCATCGCTTTTATCGAAAATATTACTAGATTTACTCTTGGAGATTGGCGCGAAATCGTTAAAATTGTTGAGCCATCACAATCAGCAATTACCAAAAAAGCATGGGAACTGTACAAGGAAGCTTTTGAACGACATAAGAACCGCATCCTGGCTATATCTTTTGTTGAACAGAAAAAGCTAAAACAACAAGGCAGTAACAATGTGGCGACTAATGTAACGACAATAGAAGCTCTTGGGCAGTTGGAGAATAGTATATTCTGGGAACCAAAACCACAGGAAAAGTCATCTAAGTTCAAAAAGAATTTAGGCGATAATTATTTTAAAATGAAGTACAAATCACAATGGAAAGAATCTTTAACTTACTGTTCAATGCTAACAGGTGATTTTTTAAACATAAATGCTGGCTTATTCCATGTGGAAACTAAAGATGTATATGTAAATATCTGTATTGAGGTTAGAGAACTTCCTGGGCTGAAATCCAAACTAACAGAGATTTGTGATCCCGCAGAGATTGAATATGCCTTTACTCAAGGCTTTGGGAAGCTTGCCAAGATCATGTTTCGGTTAAGTTGATTCCCAATGTTGGGTCATAATTGAATGGCACGCTTGAAAAGCGCTAACCCTTGATCCCGGATTTCTCACCGATGCTCAAAGCCTGTGCTTGTGCAGGGGAGCAGGGGAGCAGGGGAGCAGGGGAGCAGGGGAGAGTTATTGTACAAGTTCTTTCCCCTCTGCCCCTCTGCCCCTTCCCTCAAGCTTGTGAGAAATGCGGGTTGATATTACTGGTTTTTGGGTGTGGGGTTTCAGGTTCATCTGACTGAGGTGACATCTAGCACGATTCATGCAGACTACTCGGAGGATTTCGGTTTCGATTTTGAGTAGTTTTTAGACCCGCAGCCTGCATCGGTTGCCCTAACTATCATGGGGTGAAGTCCGGTGAACATTTTTTAGTCTGTGGTATATATCCGAATGGCACTAAGACTCATGTGAAACCTCGTGAGGGCTATCTTGTTGGGGGTAGGGTTGCAGGTTCGTGTTCCAGACAATTGAATGCGAGTGCGTCAAGTAGTTCAACATCTTCTTAATTCCCTACACCCAACACCCCACACCCAAAAGCCAGGAATACCAGGGATTTACGCTTTTCAAGCGTGCCATTCGGTATATATCCTTTGGCATATTATGATGATGAGAATTGTCCAGACTTTATCAATCCATAACAACTGGCTAAACCGATATTTTGTGGCTCAAGTCATGGTCAGAATCATGACTTTTTTCATGAGTGATTGTGTCAGATATTTCTACAATAGTTGTATCTCATCAGATTGATATTGAGATTTTAAACCCCAAGTCTTATGTCGGAACACAAACTAATCCCTAATCATCACAATACCTTTCATATATGTAATTAGAAAAATATCGCTAATTTATAAGTATTGCTGGAGATTTCTGGAATAATCATTATGCCTTGTGTAGTCAAATTACAATTCCAATTCAAACATTAATTGATGTTTTCATCAACTGAAGAGGGACTCATGATTAATCGGGCTATAGACATAATTTTCGTAGATTCTTTTGCCTTTGTAATTAATATCACATTTGGAACACTGCTTCATACTAAAATATGCAATTATTCCTGGGAAGGGAAAACACCCTTTAATTCTAAACCTGAAGAGATTGGCTCTAATCCATCCATTTCAACGTCATCTTCGGAAGATATACATTAGAGTTTGTTTGAAAAGTTCAAGATAGTTATAATTCATCATTCTGAACAAAACGAAGTGAAGCGAATAATCACGATTTTTCGTTGGAATTGAGATGCTTCACTTCACTGCATTCAGTATGCCAAATATACTTTTCAAACAGACTCTAACTTTCAGGAGGTAGGAGGACTAAATTCTTCTTCAACAGTTTTTGTCTTTCAGTCTCAAGAAGTCCGTTGCAGTACAGCAATGCAACCCGAATGGGTAATAGCTGATGCCCAAGCCCCAGCTTATCCCTTGATAATCAGTTATAAACTAGAGCGGTAAAACTTGCTAGAGGTAGGTTGGAAGCATAGTAAACTCGTTTGATATTTTCTAAGACGAATACGTAATTAAGCCTTTAGTCTCACCTCTCCAGTTAGTTTTGCCGTTCTAGGTTATAAATGACTAACTCCCCATTTTGAACGGGGTTATTATACACTCATCTAAATTACTGGAGTCAAAGGCATGCTTGCAATCAGCGGACTCTCTGGCAATGAAATCTTTTGTCTTCGACAACAGGGTATGTATCCGGGAGATTTAGTCATTGGAAACAGTGTTTTTTCACTGGGACTAATTGGGGGAATTTCATCAGGACTCAAAACCATTGTTGGCGGAGAAGTCTCTGAAGTCACTAGCATCATTCATGAAGGAAGGCAAAAAGCTTATGCCCGAATGTTGGCTGAAGCAGAAAAGCATGGCGGAATTGGCATCACAGGTGTTAACAATGATTTAGTGCAACAAGTCGGCAACGTAGAATTCCTCTCCATTGGCTCCTGTGTTCACCAAGGTGACGAAAAATCTGAAAAATTAGAATTTTCTACCTCTGCCGACGGACAGGAACTCTACTGCCAAATTGATGCCGGATTTGTACCGAAAAAGTTTGTCTTTGGCAATGTTGCCTACTCCATTGGAGTCGGCGGTGGAATACTTGGCTCCCTCAAAAGTTTAAAACGTGGAGAAATTAAAGAATTTTCCTCTATATTCAACCAAACCCGTCACTTAGCCTTAGAGCGAATTCAGTCTGAAGCCTTAAATATAGGTGCTAATGCTGTGCTTGGAATTCAGACATCAATTATTCCCTTTGCCGGGATGCAAGAGATGGTAATGATTGGTACTGCATCAAACCATCCTGCTCTTACAAGAGCATGGTGTCAAAGTCCTATTACCAGCGATTTAACTAATCAGGAAATGTGGAATCTGATCAACCTGGGTTATATGCCTTTAAAATTGGTTTTGGGTGTTTCCGTATATTCTCTTGGTTTTGTTGGAGGAATCACATCCGCATTCAAGTCCTTTGTACGTGGTGAAATTAATGAATTAACTACATTAATTTACGAAGCACGCGAACAAGCCATTGCCAACATCGCCACTGATGCTCGTAATAGTGGCGCTGACCTCGTTGTTGGGATTAAAACTTATGTTTATCAGTTAGGTAGTGGAATTATCGAGTTTATGGCTATCGGCACTGCTGTCAAAAAGCTGCCAGGAATTACCACTCACTCTACTACTTTAATACCACAAGCAATCATTTCAGATCGAGACACCTTTGTAAACACTGCTGAAGGTACTCTCATGACCAAATTAAATCAACCCTCATAAACATCCATTTGGCTAGAAAAAATAAAACTCGTCCCAGTTTTTATTCAGTACGAGTTTTATTCAAAATCACCTTCAAAATCAATAGCGTCAAATAAATATCGTTCAATGTTTATGTCTGATTTTTAGGTCATTGACTGAAGAATAGTAAATTGTGTCAATTCACATTTTTGACCTGACATAGGACGCGCTTTAATCTGGTTTTGTCCAGTCGTGGTCGCGCAGATAGGATTCAAAGTCGCTTGAGGAAGGAAAGTCACGTTTCAACTGTGCTAAATCCGCTCCGTAGCCGACATTCTCAAACCAGCGATACATAATGGTCACTTCCTCCCCAGCTTGCTGCTCAAACGCTTCAAACGGAATTTGCTGGTATTCGACGGTTTTGCCCAACACGAGGCTGAACGCGGCAGCGATTTCTGGCATGGTCATCTCCACACTGGCGACTTCGATTTCGCGGTTCAAGAACTCGGCGGGGCGATCGAATACCTCAGCGACCATTGCTCCGTAATCTTCTTCAGAAAGTTGCTGCAATTTTGTTTCAGGACTGAGCGGTTGGGAGAGCGTGCCCTGCTCCACCATTGGACGCATTGAGGCGTAGTTGTAAAAGAAGAAAACTGGACGCATGATTGTGTAGGGCAAGCCCAGCGAGCGAATGTACTCTTCGACTTGAAATTTACTGTCGAAATGGGGAATGCCCGTGTTGCGTTCGGCGCTGCCCACAGAACTGTAGACGAAATGCTCGACACCTGCCGATGAAGCTGCGTCTGCAACGCTTTTACCATCTCGGATCTCGGCTGATAATCCGCCTTCTTTGAGAAAAGTCTGCAATGAAAAAACACCATAAGCACCTTGCAGAGCGCGATCAAGCGACGCGCGATCGCTGAAATCTCCGGCAACGAGTTCTGCCCCCGCTTGTTCGAGTGCATGAGCGGCGGACTTGTTTGGATCGCGCACAAAAGCACGTACCTTGAAGTTACCGCGCTTTAAAAGATGACGCGCCACTGCGCCACCCTGATTGCCCGTGGCTCCGGTGACTAAGATAATTTTTTCTGCTGTTGTTTGCTGTGTCATGTCTGTTTTTTTAATGCTGTTTGTGTATTTGAAATTTATCTTGTCTAAACAGTAGCTTGTGCAGAAAAAAAGAAAAAGTAGTTAAAATTCAAAACAGTTGTGCAAAAAATTCAAAGATGCGTTTCGGTTAATGGACAAGCTCAAAAGCCTGATGATTTTTATCCGCGATTTCTCTGCGATTGCTCGTGTGATTGATTGCGTAATCCACCAGTATACATAGGTGGAAAGCTTATAGCCGCGATTGGGGTCAAATTTTTCTACACCCCTGGTTGAGTCGATGGGAGCTATTATGCTCCGCACCTCTCATTTAGATCCAGACGTACCCGTTTCCGTGTATCTGGCTCCCGATATTCTTAAAGGT
>NZ_JBALDZ010000233.1:0-3001 GCF_036917155.1 Nostoc sp.
CCAGAAAAACCTGCTACCAGCATCATTTCTGTTGCACCAAGGCTGACTCGCTCAAATGCTTGCAGTAGAGTTTCTATTTCTGCTTCTCGTCCATAGAGTTTGTCGGGGATGAGGAAGCGATCGCACACATCCCTACACGCAATTTCAAAACTCTCAATCCTACCAGTTTCTTGAAGTTGATGTAAGCAATTTTCTAAATCAAACTTCAGTCCCAATACGCTTTGATATCTAGATTCGGCGTTTTTTGTCATCAGTTTCATGACGATATCACAAATAACTTGGGGAATCTCTTTTCCCCTTTCCCTTAAATTGGGTGGTTGTTTTGCAATATGAGAATGTACCAACTCCATTGGATCGTTTGACGTAAAAGGTAACTCTCCTGTAAGTAACTCGTAGAATGTTACACCCAAAGAATAAAAATCAGTCCGGTAATCAATTCCGCGATTCATTCTGCCTGTTTGTTCTGGGGAAATATAAGCAAGTGTCCCTTCTAAGATGTTGGGATTGATGAGTGTCTGCGTTTCTCGTGGTAGTAAAGATGCGATACTGAAGTCAATTAATTTAACTTGTTTGGTTTCGGGATTAATTAAAATATTGGCAGGTTTGATGTCTTTATGAATAATCCGCTCGCGGTAGAGTATATCTAAGATATTGCATAGTGCGATCGCAATCCGTAAAAACTCTTCACCAGACGCGATATATGGCGTTTCTGGTGAGGTGAAATAATTTTTAAGAGAAATCCCCCCAAAGTCTTCCATCACCAGCGCATAACCATTATGATAGGGTTCCAGACTGTAGGTTTGGACGATTAGCGGTGAGTTGAGATTTTTAGCAATGGTGTACTGGTTGCGAAACGACAAGAGTTCAGAGAAGCTGGGATAAGGATTTTTCAGCAGCTTAATGACTACAGGTAATGAGTCAGTTTCTCGAAACCCTCGATAAACCAGAGTTCTCGAACCATTGTAGAGTAAATCATAGATGCGATATCCGGGAATATTGACAAGGGTGCTAACCATACAGCTAAATCCTTAATACTTCCAGATTTAGTATTCCCAAAAAAGATCCCCGACTTCGCGCAAGTTGTCGGGGATCTGAGGACTAAACTATAACGGAATTTCAATGATAAATTCTGTACCCTCTCCTGGTGCGGAAATGCAACTTAAATTACCCCCATGTTTTTCTACCACAATCGAATAGCTAGTTGATAATCCTAAACCTGTACCACTACCTATTGATTTCGTCGTAAAAAATGGATTAAATATTTTATTTTGCACTGACTCGCTCATCCCTATACCGTTGTCTGCAATGCGGATAACTACCTTTTTTGCTTCTCTGAATTCCGTCTGAATTATAATAGTCGGTTGGCGATTTATATCTGATTCTTCTAAGGCATCAATAGCATTGTTGATAATATTCATAAATACTTGATTCAGAGCAGAAGCATAACAATTAACTAAAGGGAGTTGACCATATTTTTGAATAACTGCAATTTCTGGATTTTTACTATTATTCTGAAGTCGATGCTGCAAAAATAACAGCGTACTATTAATACCAGAATGAATGTCTACTGATTTTATTTCTGATTCATCCAAGCGGGAAAAATTTCGCAGTGACAGCACAATTTGACAGATGCGATCTGCTCCTACCCTCATCGATGACAGGAGTTTTTGTAAATCATCAGATATAAATTCTAGCTCAATATCGGCGATTTTCTCGGCAATCTCTGGCAATGGTTGGGGATAGTATTTCTGATATATAGGAATCATATTTGATTGTTGAAATACACGTAGGGTATGAAAGCAAAAAAATAGTGCATTAGACGTAGGTTGGGTGGAGCGGAGCGCAACCCAACATATATCAGGATGTTGGCTTTGGCAAAGCCTCCACCCAACCTACAATTTTTACAACATTTTAGCCTTGTCACACTACTACATATACTTATACTTAGATTTTTTCAGGAATCAAATAGGATTCCTATAATTTATTTAATTCAATTAAGGAAGCAACATATTCACTGGCTGGTTCTAAGTTGCCATAGATGAAATTAATCGGATTATTAATTTCATGAGCAATTCCGGCAACTAGCTGTCCCAAACCGGACATTTTTTCAGCTTGAATTAGTTTGGCTTGAGTCGAGTATAGTTTTTCTAAGGTTGATTCTAGCTGAGTGTAAGAACGTGTGATTTCCTGGGTGCGTTCTTCGACTTTTTGCTCCAGAGTATGGGAATATTCCTCTAATTGGCGATAAAGTTGGGCATTTTCTAGAGAGATCGCTGCTTGAGTTGTGAGCAGTTTGAGAACTTGTAGGCGATCGCTCGTAAATGCTCCCACCGTCAGGTTATTTTCTAGGTACAAAATGCCAATCAATTTGCCTTGGTTGAGAATTGGCGCACAGAGAATACTCTTAGGTGAATGGTGAATAATATAAGGGTCAGCCGCTAGGGTTGGCTCAACTACTGCATTCTCAATTACAGTCAAGGTGAGGGTATTTTTGACCCGATTGATTAGGGTAACGGGTACTGTTTGACCATCGTCAAAGGGCAGCGAGACTGCATCCGCACCGCTACGCGATCGCAAGATAATGCTAGGCTGTTCCAATTGGGATAATGCCTCAATTACCCAGCGCGAGCCTTTTGGCATCAGCAACGCACATTTATCCGCTCCCGCACTTTCCAGTATCACCTCAAGTAGGGTCGAGAGTAATTTATCCAACTCAATTTCACTTGACAGAGATTGAGAAGCTTTGAGAATGGTCGCTAGATCCAGGGCTTCCCAGAGGCTAGCATTATTGAAGTTGGAAGTCTGAATCGTCTGAGAAGAGATCGCAATCATCGTTTCTGTGGATGTGAAAGATGGTTGCTGTTTTTGCCAAATTGTGACGAGTAGTTGGGGATAGCGGGTTTCTAACTGTACGTTCGCTCATTTTTAAAGAGTGAGAGGAATTAATGCCTTGAGGAGAAAAGAATAGGGCGATAAGCAGTAATAGCACCATTTCCCGTTA
>NZ_JBALDZ010000234.1:0-60048 GCF_036917155.1 Nostoc sp.
TCCGTAGGCGAGGCAGTTTTCATTCATGCCTCTTAATCTACCATCTACGTGTACTTATTTTTTACAGTAGCAGGATAAATCCTGTGAACGTTTACATCGAAGGTGACACAAAGTACAAAAGGACGGTTGCAAGCAGGTAAGAAATAATAAGTTGTCTATGGGTGAGATTCGTTTTGGATGAGGGATGGTGTGTTTACGCACCAAAAATTCAAATTAAACTACTAAACGGGATTACGAATTGAGCTAATGTTTGTAAACCAAAAACCCCGCGATTGCATCTAAAAGTGCTTCTGGCTCATCTGCCCGAATCAAATGACTGCTATTCTCAAAAATTCTTAAATCGGCATTAGGAATTGCTTGAGCAATTTCTTCAGAAAACTCTGGAGCGCAAATCCAATCATACCGACCTGCAATAACTAAAGTGGGTGCGGTAATTTTATGTAACTGGTCAAGAATATTGTAGTTGCGGAGGAAACCGCCAAAAGCAACATTAATCGCATCAACTGAGAGAATATTCCGGCTCCATGCAATGCCTGACTTAGTGGGATCATATCTTAGGGAATACATTGGTCCCAATACTTGAAAATACTGTCTTAGCTGTTCCTCATTTTCAAAGTTCCCATCCCAAAGTCGCTGAACGCTTGCTTTTTGTTCTTCAGTTCCTTTTGATGCTAAGATTTCCTTAGCTCTTTCTAAAAAGCCACTATGGGCAGCCGTGGCAATGACAATCAGATGAGAGACATTCTGAGGATAGCGAACTGCATAAGTTAGAGCCACCATACCACCGTAAGAACCGCCAATCACAACAATTTTGTCCAGACCAAGGTGTTGGCGCAACGCTTCCATATCTTCAACATTATTGTCTAGAGTATAGGTTTCTTTAGATCCACGGGCAGACCTTCCTTGACCGCGATGGTCAAAATAGACTAGTTGTAGTTTTCGGCTTAAAGCCGAGAATGTTGGTTTAAAGGAAGTATGATCCGCACCAGGTCCCCCGTGAATTAGAAAAGCAACAGGTTTAGAGCAGATTTGATCGCCATCCACCACTAATGCAGAACCTTCCACATCAAAGAAAATCTCTGTATCTCGTATTTTCGCTCGCATTTTCGGGATTGTATAAAATCACTTCAATTAAATATATATCAGACTTTTTTGATATTCTTACCGAGTTCTAAAGTTAGATTGACTAACTTACCATGCGATGATTTGCGATGTGCTGCCTGTTTGCGCTCAATTTCGCGTTTCTTGGCAGCAGTTTTTTTATATTGGTTAGAGTTATTCCAACGTTTTGAACCCTTTTTGACCGTGCCGTTGGGATTGAAATTTTCAGGATTGTTAACTCTACGTTGCCTATCCATCTTTCGCTGTAACTTTCTAATCTTTTTCTGTTTTGACGTTAATTCAACAGCAAAAGAAGTCCAGATAGTCTCTTCATCCCCAACGATTGCAACAGTAGAAACGCCCAAGTCAATACCAACAGTACCATTACCGATAATATTTTTAGGCTTTTGATATGGTTTACCCTCACAAACTAATTGGGCAAACCAATAGGTTTTTTGATTAAGAATACGACGCACTAAGCGAACATATTTAACCTTTGAATTTAAACCGTGCAATGTTACTGGGTCATTGTTGATGATGGCTTGCAACTTTAATCCCGACCATTCAACACCGTTACCAGTCCAGCGAATACCTTGTTTATTGGTTTTACCCTCTAACGAGGCAAATTGACCTTTTTGTTTAAACCTGACTTTTTTAGCTTTACCAAACATCATTCGCTCAACAGCAAAAAATGCTCTGGTTGCTATTTTTTGAATGGTATTAGCATCAAGGTGAGACTTAATCCAAACACTTGCAATCGCTGTTTTGTTGGCAAAAGCTTGTAAGTCGTAATCACTAAAACGGTAAAATTCTCTTGCTTTCTGAAAAGCTACAGACCGTTCTTTTTTATTTACTTTATTAATAGCCTTAGCTTGTTGATAAAGCTCAGAATTACGAATTAGTTCAAGCTTGGTTTTACCTTCAGATAAAACAGCATTATATAGCTGTCTCCCAGCTTCCAATCTGGCAGCAAGAACACGACTATCCTCAGAAGTAGCTATTAACGGTATTTCTGTGATAAAGCTGGCTGTCTTAGCTGCCAAAATTAAATCATCTCCCTATACTTGTCTATTAGTTTTCTACATCTTACCATATAGATAAGACACGGTAAAATATTATTCTCAACAATGACTGAAAAATTCAAATCAAACAATAACGTTGTTTATTCTTGCAAATATCATGTGATTTTTTGCCCAAAATACAGGAGAAAAGTACTGGTTAATGCTATTGCATCTAGACTCAAGGAATTACTTGCGACTATTGCTATTGAGATTAAAGTTGAAATCTTGGAAATGGAGATAATGCCCGACCACGTACATTTGTTGATAGATGTTGACCCTCAATTTGGAGTACACCGAGTAGTGAAGAGATTCAAGGGCGCAACATCTAGATACTTGCGATTGGAATTTCCTGAAACTTTAAAGCCGATTACCTTCTTTGTGGACTAATTCTTATTTCGTGTCCACCGTTGGCGGTGCGACTTTAGACACCATTAAAATGTACATTCAAAACCAAAAAGAGACTTGACGGCGAATAAATTCGCCTGCGGCTAGCCCCCATAAATAGAATTTAGGGGCTACCCCGCCGCAGTTAATTTGGTGTGGCTTAGACTTCAGGTTCTAGGTTTTGATTTAACTTGGTCATGAGAGTACCTTCGGCAGTGTTTACAATTCACACCAAGCCAGACGCACCAAGGCAATTCCCAATCCAAAATCTAAAATGGTATAAGGTGGCAAAAGAAAGCTAAACTCCGCTCAAAAAGCCACTTTTATTGAAGTAGGCAAAGTAGATATTGAGTAATTTGGTGTTTATAGTTGGATAAATAATATTGGTGTCAGCAAGTCCAGTCAATGTATTTTGGCAATCAAATGCAGGTAGCTGTACGTTCTTTAATAATTGTTCGTCTAACAATGGCAGGAAGGCATGTAAAGCATTTGGAATATTGTGTTCCGCATTGTGTAGCAATTTAGCATACCACTCATGGTAAGAAACTTGCTCTAGCGAATAGCCCAAAGATCGAACTAAGTCAGACCAATTAAGCCAAGACAGACAATCAGGAGAAACAAGGTGAAATGCCTTGCCGAAGGAGTCAGGGTTTTGAGAGAGGTGGACGATCGCCCTACTAGCATAATCAACTGGGGTCAGATCGAGGGGGAATTCTAGATCCGGCACCATACCTAGTTCGATACAGCCTTTAGTCAGGCTGCAAAAGAAGTCATCCACATTGGCGATTCCCGTTTGGCTATGTCCAGAGATTGCACCTGGTCTGTAGATGCATACAGGAAGTCCGCGATCGCGTGCCTGCATAACCAGCTTTTCTGCCACCCATTTACTCTGTAAATAACCCCCTTGCAACCCTTGAAATTCTGCCAATCCATCGGATTCTTGAATGTAGTTAGCATTTGCATAAGCAGAAGCAGAAAAGATGCCCAGTGTCGAAACAAAATGCACGGGTTTGACTTTTGTTTGAACTGCTAGCCTCAAAATCGCCTGAGTTCCCAAGACATTGGCTGCTTTGAGTTTGGCATAGGGATAAAGAAAATTGACGACAGCACCATTATGATAGATGACATCAATCTCATGGCTAAGTTGATGGAATTGTGACTCGTTCAGGCCTAAGTTGGGCAACGCCAAATCACCAATGACTGGAATGATGCGAGAGCGAAACTGTTCTTGCCAAAGTCCGTATGCTTGCAAATGGCTTTGGATACGTTGGATGCCCTGTTCTACATCCTGCGCTCGCACTAAGCAATAAACATTAGTCGTGGTCTGTTGCAGGAGTTCGTCTACTAAATACGCACCGAGAAAACCGGTTGCTCCAGTTAAGAAAATCGCCTGGGGTTGGGCGATAAACTTGAATGCTGTCGTTGGACGAATTGCCGGATCTAAGATAGCCTCTGCTGAGAGATCGATCGCTAAATTGGCAGCCATTCCAGTCTGAGCGATCGCTTCAATTACTTGAGCCACTCCCGCAATTGTTGGAACCTCCAATAATTGATGAATGGGTATGGTTACATGGAAGTTTTCTCGCAACCGAGACAGCAGTTGCACTGCTAACAAAGAATTGCCTCCCAAATCGAAGAAGTTATCGTAGATGCTGAGTGGGGATCTGTGAAGTAAGTTTTGCCACAAGTCAGCTAAGTGTTTTTCCGTTGCGGTGCGGGGTGCAACAAATGTCTGATGCTGCTCTTGGTATTGAACTTGAGACTCCTGAATGTGCTGGAGAATCTGCTCTGGTGTATGCCAATCTGAAGCAATTTTTTGGAATAAGGCGGTGTAATTGACGGATTGTTGGGGTATTGCCCGATCGCTGTGCGTTAAACTCCCTTCAGATGCCGAATGTATTGCTTCTTTGTCTAATCGTTCAGAAGCAATAGCGATCGCTCGACAAACATCTGCTGATAACTTATAGCAATAGCTTTCTGCTAAAGGTTCCTTGTCAATGGCTGCCAACTGTTCTAGAAAATCCCCAACAGGCTGGTTTTTAGAACTGGGTTTGTAAATAATATCGATCTGCTTCAGCCCCCGTGCCAGGGCAATTTTACCTAGGAAATTGAGCATTTGATACTCAACTCCTCTGCCCAACACTCGACAACTGAGTAATAGGGTATCTACCACCAGTACAGACGATGTGGTTTGTACCATCATCATGCCCACCAAACCATAATTCCCAAAACGGTCTTTCACATCCACAACATAGCAAGTATGAGTTTCTAACAGGCAAAAGGCTTTGATTTCAGCTGACGTTCTGCGTAAGGTGGTGGTGTTAAATTGATTTGTTCGCTGCGTTAGTTGAGCAACACGATCTATCTGGGAGGGCTGCATTTCCATAATATCCACTTGCAGATTGAGGCTATTGAGGAAATCTCGCAACGTGAGAGATTTGCTAGCTGCTTGCTGACGTTGGCGATTTTGCTGGTAAACAATCGTTCGCTGTTGATCCTCTAAAACGATCTTGAGGCGATCGAATGCCCAGATATGAGCCAGGAATTGGGGAATTTCAGTGGCAGTTGTCGGCAATTGCAGGGTTAAGACTTCTGGACAGTGATGCCGGACTTCAGCGCATTCGATGGGGTTGTCATCAATAAAGATGAAGCTATCTAAACTCAACCCTAGTTCTTGAGACAGCAATTTCAAGTTCTCTGATTTAGTCTGCCAATTAATTTGCCAAGCCGCCAAATGGTGACGCTTCAGCCGCATGTCGGAATGTTGGTCTAATACAGCAAAGACATCTGCTTGATTATTTTTGCTGCACAGACATAGCAACATCCCGCGATCGCACTGCTGAATCATAGATTCTTGCAATGCTTGATAGGATGAATCTATGACAATGCCCTCAACTCCATCCTCGCCACAAACACCTTGCCATAAGGTTTGATCGCAGTCTAAGACAATTACTTTATAAGGCTGTCTATGTAGGCAGTGAATTTTTCTCGCCAACATTGTTCCTAACGCTGTGAAGAATGCTGGCGTAAATGGAATATGTCCGATTTCATTGCTATAAGAATCATAGAAGTTAGTTACTGGGTAGCTTGTTGCTAACTCGTGATAAATAATAATATGCAGTCCACTGATATCGGCAAGTTCTGTTAATAAATTTGCTTCCATTTGTTGTAAAAAATTTGCCATTTCTGCATTAGCAATTATTGAATTACTTGGCAACAAACAAAGCAAATGAGGAATTTTAGTCCGTTCGCAAGATTGACATAATGCTATAACTAAATCTTGAGCATTGCGCTCAATGGAATTCCTTTGTTCGTTACTAGATAACTCTTGTGAATTCTCAGACATAACCCAATCTTCTAACCGCACTAGAACAATATTGACTCCCGTTTCATTTTGCGATAACACACTATCAGGAGTCAGCAGTTGTTGAAAAACCTGGTTATAGGGAGCAAAGGTTATTTCTGAGGGTAAATTTAGCTGCTGCATCCAGAAATTTAGAGAATCTGCAACTAAATCGGCAGTAAAAGTAGCTGCGATCGCCAGCTTTTGCTTTTGGTATCGACTCCTGGCTAATTTTGCTTTTCTATCAAGGTCTGTTGGCAGTCTCAATTCATTGAGGCGAATATCTTTTGACTCAACCCATTGTTCTAGAATTTGGAATAAAGCGTTACCAAAAGCGTCAATTGTTTCACTTTCAAATATGTCGGTGTTATATGCAATTCCTATTTGTAAATCTGCTCCGACTTCGTAAATGTAGGTATATAAATCTAAATCAGTAGGCCCCCAAATTCCTTCATCAATTAATGAAAACGTCAGATTGGGTAAATTTGTCAGGTCGCTCGGTAGTTGGCTGTTGACATAGCTTAATCCGGTGCGGAATGTTTGAAAAAAGGGAGTATCTTGTGCAACCCGACTTGACCCCATGACTTCAACGACTTTACCAAAGGGGACATTTTGGTGAGCATAAGCAGATAACAACACCGAGCGCACTCGGCTGAGTACTTCCGCAAAAGTGGGATTGCCAGACAAATCTGTACGTAGCAACAAAGGGTAGCCAAAAAAACCAATCAGCGACTCCACTTGCGGATGAACTCGACCAGAGGCGGTAAAGCCAATTAAAATGTCTTCCTGCTGAGAACAGAGGTAAATCAAAGCCTTAAACGCCGCGACGAAAGTCATAAAGGAAGTAATTCCCATTTGTTCGTGACTTCGTTGTTTGATTGCAGCCCACAAAACAGGATCGAGTTTAAAAAACTTTCGCCGACCCTGGAAATTCTGGAGTGGCGGTCGGGGATGGTCGATGGGTAATTTTAATTCAAACGATGCCCCCTCTAGTTGCTGTTTCCAGTAAGTTAGCTCGCTTTTTAGTGCATCATTGTTGAGCCACTGGCGTTGCCATAGGGCAAAGTCTCGATATTGGATCGAAGGTTCTGGTAGTGGGGAAGGTTGCCCCTTGTAGAAATGACTGTAGACTGTTGCCAGTTCTCGAATCCATAAACCCATCGAGATCATATCGCTGATAATGTGGTGAATGACGAGCAAGAGAATATGCTCGCGTGCATTTAAGCGAATGAGTTTAATCCGCCATAAAGGAGCGATCGTTAAATCAAAGGGAGCTTCGGCTGCTTCATCGGCAAGTTGCCAGAAAGTTTTTAATTGTTCGGTTGCATCTAAATGCTCAAGACTGAAAACAGATAATGTAAAAGGTTCTGGTGCAGCGATATTTTGCACGGGATTTCCTTCGCATACCCCAAACGTTGTCCGAAAGACATCGTGGCGACGGAAAATTTCATTAATACTTTTTTCCAGGCAGTTTAAATCTAAATCGCCATTCAACCGCAAGGCTTGAGCAATATTATGAGCAGATTCTACAGCAGCTAACTGGGCCAAAATCCACAGGCGTTCCTGCTGGAAGGATACCGGCACATTTTGCGTTTGTGAAACCGGAACTAAAGGGATGGAAGCAGCGCCGATTTTGTTCTGGTATAGTAACCGGATTAGCTCTACTTTATTGTTAGCTAAAGCATTCCGTAGATCGGGAGTGAGAACTCCTTTAGGTGCTTGAATGCGGAGTTGTTCCCCATCAACTAATAATTTCACTCCCCGGTCTAAAAGCTCGGCTAAAAGGGCATTTAGGTTCATAGTATTATTTCTTCCACATCCTCAGTGATTTCCATCGCCGAATTTTCGTTGAGTCCCTGTAAAGCTAGCTGTTTCAATAACAGGTCTGCTAGTTGGTTGATGCTGGAACCTTCAACAAACTTTTCTAAAGAAAGGTCAATTCCCAGTTCTGTGATGATGCGATTGCGGATTTCGATCGCCATCAAAGAATCTAGTCCAGCTTTGCTCAGTGCTTGACTGGCATCGACTCGCTCCACAGAACAACCCAACACTTTCGCAACCTTTTCTTTGAGGTAGATGGTTAAAATCTGCAAGCGATCGCCAAAGTCATGAGTTTGCAATTGTTGCTGAATTTCCATCGGCGGTGGTGATACCGATTGAGCAATCCCCACCTGAGAAAACTCTGCCAAATATGCCGGACAAGTCCCCGGTGAGAATTGCTGCATAAACGTCAGCCAATTGAGCGGCATTACACCTACTTGAGCAACCTCCCAAGAAAAGCTCTGCTCCAAAGCCTGTAAACCTTGGGATGGCGACATCATTTCCATTCCCTGATGTTGGAGTTGCTTACCGAACTGACGTTCGGCTGCTGCACCAATTTCAGCCCAAGCTCCCCAGTTAATACTCAATCCCGATAACCCCAATTGATGACGATAATGTGCTAGAGCGTCTAAAAAGGCATTGGCAGCGCAGTGGTTAGCTTGACCGGCAGAACCCAAAACAGAAGCAGCAGAAGAAAACAAGATGAAGAAATCGAGCGGTAAGGCTTGGGTTAATGTGTGCAGATTCCAAGCACCTTGTACTTTCGGTGCCATGACTCGATGAAAGCGCTCCCAAGTTTGCTGGAGTAAAACACCGTCATCCAAAACTCCGCCTGCATGGATAATGCCGTGTAGAGGCGGGTGGCTGCGGCCAATTTCTGCCAAGACCTCCGCCACTTGTGACTGTACAGATACGTCAGCTTGCATTACCATCACCGATACACCTTCTGCCCGAAGTTGCTGAATCTGGCGATCGCTCTGTTCATTTGTCCCCCTGCGTCCCATGAGAACTAAGTGCTTTGCCCCACGTTCTACTAACCAATGGGCAATTAGCAGTCCCAGTCCCCCTAATCCACCACTAATTAAGTAGGTACTATCTGGGTGGATGGGGATATCTCCTTGATTGGGAGAGTTTTGTTTTCCACGGTAAGGAACCAGTCTTGCCACCTGACGCATCCCATTACGGAATGCAATTTGATTTTCTCGATCTGGTGATGTCAACTCTGTAAATAATGCATCAAGGGGGTTTTGACTTAGCCCATAATTTTCTTGGAGGTCTAAATCTATCAAGCGAAGCTGTAATTCTGGGTGTTCTCTAACGATTGCCTTCCCCATTCCCCATAGGGGCGATTGAACTAATCCAGCTCCATCGGCAACTGCTCCTCTAGTTATTACCCATAACTGAGGTGGCGTTATACCCATCTTTTTAACTAGCGCTTGCAGCAAGTACAGAGTACTGCCACAGCCAATACGGGTTGCTGCTTGCAAATCTTCGACGGTTAAGGTTGGTGCAGTTTCTCCAGTCTCCAGGCTCCACAAATGTACCACCCCTGATAGACGCGATCGCTTGCTAAGTATGTGCGAAACCAACCGCTGAAAATCTTCCGGTTTCTGAGGATTAATCCTGAACTCGAACTCACTCAACAGTTCGTATTCCTGTCCGGGAAAAACTAGAGTACAGGTATCTCCTCGTTCTTGAAACCGTCGAGCAAGTTTCTGACTGATACCTTGACTATCTGCTAAAATTAGCCAGTTTTGTTGTATGTGGCTCTCGGTTCCTGTTTGGGCAACAATCACAGCCTGAGCTAGGGAATCGATGACTTGATTTTTAGGTGCGATCGCCACCGCCGACGTAAATCCATTAGCTTGCAACACATCTTGCCACTTGGCACTACTTAAGAGCGGGTAATTTGGTCGCAACCAGCGATCGGCAAACAACCACCAACCTGGGGTCAAACCGAAGCTCATATCTAGCCAACAATGGCGATCGGTGACTTCTAACAACACCAGAATTCCGCCTGTTGCTAATAAGGTGTGGACATGGGCCAATGTTTGTTGTAAATCTGGTGTAGCATGTAACACATTTGCTGCCAGAATCACGTCATATTTTTGGCCTTCCAAGCCTTGAGTCGCTGGATCTTGGCTGATATCTAAAGGCTGATAGTGGACAAATGGGTAATCCCGAAACTTCTCCCGTGCTTTGGCTGCAAACAGAGGTGAAATGTCTGTGAAGGTGTATTCAGCTTGGTAATTATTCAATTGCGGCAGAATGTAAGCGGTGGTGCTGCCAGTTCCCGCCCCAATTTCTAGCAAGCGGATCTTGCTTCCCTGTGGTACTTGCAGCAGTGCTGCGGAAACTGCCTTTTGCACTAATGTATTCATCACTCTAGCAGCTGGGGAATCTTGATACAGTTGCGTCAGCAGGGTGAAATCACCATCGGGAAATAGTAATTGTAGCGGGTCAAGTTTTCCCTGAAGTACCTCTGGTAAGCTGGCACCACAGCGTTCTACTAGGGCGATCTCAGTATCTCCGGTAGGGAATTGGACTAACAGTCGGTCTGGTTGCGGCGTTTGGCGATCGAGGGCGCTAATTACTTCCCAGTGATGCCTGCCGTTGGTACAATCAAGAGGTCTGAGCCATCCTGCTTCAGTCAAAATATCCAGAAACCGATGTAGCAGTTGGTGATACTGGCTAATCACCCCCAACTGTTCTGCTATTTCTCTAAAGGAGAACTGCAATCCGAGTTGAAAGTCCCATCCTAGTTGTTGCAAGACACTGATTACATAAGACAAGCTGAGGGCTTCAAGTTGGGGTAAAAATTCGTCGTTTGATGAGGTTGTTGTTAGGAGTTCAGCCAATTGAGGAATCAGGTTTTGGCTGATGTCCTTGGGATTGAGCAGGTAATCTGGTGAGAGCGATTGCCCCATTCGGGCTTGAGGTCGCCACTCGATTTGATAAAACCAGTCTGGCGGAACTTGAGGAGAGGTCAATGTTAGCGAAGCGACCCTTTGAAGTTGCAGACCTTCAACAACCGCTAGAATCTCACCATCATCTGTAACTAATTGCAAATCGCTAACGAGTGTTTTGTTACTGTTCTGGCTAGGATGTACTCTGGCAAAACTCCATAGTCGGTTGCTGGGGCGATCGCAAACTTGCAATCGCTTGATGGCGATCGGCACATAAGCCTCTTTGCTACCATCTTGTGGGAATTTAGCTTGCAAAACTTGAAAACAGGCATCCAAGAATGCTGGATGAAACTGATAGGCATCTGTTTCTAAAACGCATGTTTGGGGTAACTCAATTTCCCCTGTCACTACTTCTGAATTCAACCACAACTGTTTAACTCCCCGAAAACTAGCACCATAATCAACTCCCCGCTGAAGAAACTGTTGATAATGTTCGGCTTGGCTGTGGTAAGCTACATTCTTGGGGAGCCAGTGCGTTGCAGAGGGTTCCATCGATGGTTTGAGATTGGATGCTATGACATTTCCAGAAACATGCAGCATCCAAAAAGGTGAAGAGTCTTCCTCATCTAGTTCACAACTAAAAATTTCAAAGGAATATCCCTGTTGTTCCGTTGGGTGAAGAATTAGCTGGAGTGTTTTAACTTCATTTTCTGATAGAATTAATGCCCGTTTATATAGGACATTTTCTAAAATTAAATTTTTAGATTTCAAAACCTTAGCTGCTGCCCCTAAAACCATCTCTAGATAGGCCGTTCCTGGCACGATCACTTTTCCGTAAACGCGATGGTCAGCTAAAAAAGCGGGGAAATGAGAATTGATTTGGGTCTGGAAACGAATCTCTTTCGAGTCTGCTAGGTGCAATCTAGAACCGAGCAGAGGATGAGAAGATTTGAGATTTGCAGAGGAGAGTTGAACATTTTTTTGCCTGCTGTCTTTGTTTGGTTCAACCCAAAAACGCGATCGCTCAAAGGGATAATTCGGCAACACCACGCGCCGATGCTCAGATCCCCGATGAAACTCCGACCAATTCACCGATATTCCCTGCTCATACAACGCCGCTAAACTGCCCAACATCTGCTGCCAATCCGATTCTTGGGATTTGAGGCTCCCTAGCCACAGATGTCCCGATTCTGGGATACACTGACGACCCATGCTGACTAAAATTGGGTGTGGCCCCACTTCCAAACAAGCCAAATTTCCTAACGTTGACAGGCTGACAATACTGTTAGCAAATTGTACTGGCTGCAAAATATGCTGCACCCAATATTCAGGCGTGCTAATCTCCACTCCTGCCAATTGCCCTGTGATATTGGAAATGAATCGAATATTCGGGTTTGGTGTACGGTAGCTCACTTGCTGGGCAATCTGCCCAAACTCTGCCACCATTGGTTGCATCAACGGCGAATGAAAGGCATGGGAAACTTTCAGTGACTTTGTTTGCACTCCTCTGGCTTCTAAGATAGCCACAGCCGATGTGATCGCCGCAGCTGCACCAGAAATCGCGATTTGCCTTGGTGCGTTGATTGCAGCGATCGTTACCTCCGGCAATGAATCGATCACTGCACAGACTTGTGCCAAATCAGTAAATACCGCCACCATCGTCCCTGTCTGCGGTAGTGCTTGCATCAATTTACCCCGTGCGGCGATGAGTTTCAATCCATCTTCCAGACTGAATACACCTGCAACAGTTGCGGCAACATATTCGCCCACACTATGACCCATAACAACACTAGGCTTGATACCCCAAGATTGCCATAGCTCAGACAATGCATATTCCAAGGCAAATAAGACAGATTGGGTATAGCCAGTCTCATCCAGAAGATGAGGGGGTAAGTTCTTTTCCCTTTCCCCTAACTCTGGATACAGCACTTCTAACAATGGTTGCTCTAATAATGAGTCCAGAATTTCAGCACAGCGTTCTATGGCTTGCCGAAAAACAGGTTGGGTTTCGTAAAGTTCTCGTCCCATACCGATATACTGCGAACCTTGTCCGGTGAACAGGAAAGCTACCCCTGAAGCCTGAACGCGAGTGCGCGAATTTTCGGCAATAAATGTTGTTAGTTGATGTCTGAGTTGTGCGGGTGAATCGGCAACCAAGGCCAGCCGATAGTCAAAATGCGATCGCCCCACATTGCTCGTATAACAAATATCCGTCAAAGATACTTCTGAATGACACTCCAGAAACCCCACATACCGCCGAGCTAATTCCCGTAACGCTATCTCAGTTTTTGCCGAAAGCGTCAAGACGTGTGAAGCTACTCCCCTGCTCCCCTGCTCCTCTGCTCCCCCTGCTCCCCCTGCTCCCCTGCTCCCCTGCTCCCCCTGCCCCCTACTCTCTTCCGCCGCTTCCTCCAAAATGACATGGACATTCGTACCGCCAACACCCAAGGAAGTTACGCCAGCCCGCCGAGGGGTTTGGTCTGTTTGCCAGTCTGATAGAGTTGTATTTACATAAAATGGACTGTTAGCAAAATCAATTTGGGGATTGGGATGTTTAAAATTTAGGCTAGGCGGTAGCACTTGGTGTTTGAGTGCCAAAACTGTTTTAATCAATCCTGCTATGCCTGAGGCTGTATCTAAATGTCCAATATTAGTCTTCACAGAACCAATAGCGCAAAATTGTTGCTTCTGTGTTTTGCTACGAAAAGCTTGAGTTAATGCTGCAATTTCAATAGGATCGCCGAGAGTCGTTCCGGTTCCGTGGGTTTCGATGTAAGTAATAGTTTCTGGATTAATATCTGCGATCGCTTGCGCTTGGGCAATCATTGCTGCCTGTCTCTGAACGCTGGGAGCCGTATAGCTGATTTTTTGGGAGCCATCGTTATTAATCGCAGAACCCTTAATGACGGCGTAAATATGATCTCCATCCGCGATCGCATCTACCAATCGTTTCAACATCACAATGCCAACGCCATTTCCGCCAACGGTTCCTTGGGAGTTAGCGTCAAATGCTCGGCAGTGACCATCGGGTGAAAGAATCATCCCTGGCTGATACCGATAACCAGATTTTTGGGGTACTGCGATCGCCGCAGCACCAGCTAGAGACATATCGCATTCTCCCTGAATCAAACTCTGACACGCTTGATGGACGGCAACTAAGGAAGTTGAGCAAGCGGTTTGCACGTTGACGCTCGGCCCTTGCAAGTTGAATTTGTATGAAACCCGTGTGGGGAGAAAATCCGCACCATTGGCGATCGCCAGTTGCGAGTCATCAACGTATTCTAGTTGCTCCCGATTTGGGTAAAGATTGTGATTCCAGTAGGTTCTACCTGCATAAAGATTCATCCCCATACCTGCATAAACCCCGATTAATCCTGTATAAGTTGCAGGGTCGTAGCCAGCATTTTCGAGTGTTTCCCAAGCACACTCTAGGAACAGGCGATGCTGCGGGTCCATGATTTGGGCTTCTTTGGGAGAGATATCGAAAAATGCCGCATCAAATAAATCAATGTCAGATAAGATACCACTACCTTTTACATAATTGGCATCATTAAAGGATGAGGGATCGATTCCAGCTAACTCCAGTTCTTCATCACTGAAAAATGAAATCGATTCCACGCCATTACAGCAGTTTTGCCAGAATTCATCGAGTGTTTTGGCTCCTGGAAAACGCCCGGACATGCCGATGATGGCAATTTCTAATTGCTGGGTACTTGGCGATAATTGCGATCGCTCCGGCAAATCTGGCATTTGAGCTTGATTCAGAAACTCTGCTAGCGTCTGAATTGTTGGATATTGGAACAAGTCAATCAGTGACAGATGTTGCCCAAATTGTTTTTGTAACCGATCGTGAACCCGAACCAAGGTGAGCGAACTGCCACCTAGTTCAAAAAAGTTGCGATCGACACTCACTGAAGAAATGCCCAGTATGTCTTGCCATATTTGAGCTATCTGGCGTTGAATGTCAGTTTGGGGCAAAACGACTTGCCAAGGTTGGCTGTGCTTCTGATTGCTGCCAATAATTTTAGCAATGTCTATCGTACCCGTTTGTGTTACGGGCATTTCTGCAAGCTGTACAATTTCACAATGGCTGGGAGTCCCAAAGCGATCGCCAATTCTCAAAGTTTGCTCCCAACTATTCACCTCTGCACCATCCACTGTGGTAATATAAGCGGTTAATTTCTCGACGTTATCGGCTTCTGTCTTCAGATATCGACGAATATGACGATTGCTGCCATCTAAACCGACAATCAGCTGCGGTTGATGACGCGATAAACCTGCTAGTAAGGAACGCCAGCCCTGTTCTTGAGTAATACTCTGATAGCCCAAGCGATGAGCTGCTTCCCGGCTGTGGATGGGGTTTCCTTCGCTCATACCAACATCATCCCACTGGCTCCAGTTAAAGCAGTAAGTATCAGGATAGCAATGATGTTGCTGATATTGACAACAACCATCTAAAAAACTGTTGGCAGCAGCATAGGCACTAAAAGTTGCTCCCCCAAACACACTATTTACAGAAGAAAAGCCGATGAAAAGGGCATCTGGTCGATTCTGAATCAGTTGGAAAAGTGTCCAAGTGCCCTGAACTTTCGGGCGTAGCATGGTGCGAAAGCTTTCTAGTGTAGCCACAGCTATCCAGTGATTTTCCATCACTGTCCAGTGGTGTTTAAGGTCGCCTTCACCTGCGAGATGAATAATTCCTGCCAGAGGTTGATTCCATCTCAACTCTGCCTCAGTGACAGCCTGCTGCAAGCAAGTTAGATCGCAGATATCAATAGCTTTGTATAGGAAATCACCACTTGTTGCCATGAGCGATCGATAATTTTTCACTCGCTTGGCGATCGCTGTATTCTGATCGAGATGCTGCAACCATTCTGTTTCTGGTGGCAAGTTTGTTCTGCCAACAATCAGCAATCGCACACCATATTGCTTAAATAAATATTGGCAAACGGAAGTCCCAATTCCACCCAATCCGCCTGTTACCAGATAAGTCTGCCCTGGTTTAATTGGTATTTCCTGGGTTGGACTAGCAAGCATATCGACTTTGGCGAGTGATGAGACTAGCCGTTGACCATGACGATAAGCAATTTCACTATCACCTTTAGTAATATTTAGTTCTTTAAAAACATAGTTGGTATTTGTTTCTAGTGACCCAATTTCTAAGTCAATGTGGCGACAGTGCAACCAAGACAGTTCTAAAGGAATTGTTTTCAGTAATCCGATAAGTGTAGATTTTTCATAAGCGATCGCATCATCGCTGGTAGTTAACTGGACGTTGTTAGAAATGACTTGTAACTGAATATCTGCATTCAGTAGTTGGTGTTTTTCCTTGGCATTTGCTAAGGCTTGTACTAAAAATAGAATGCTATATAGTCCTAAGTATTGGGCACGTTCTAGTTCCTCTAGACTAGAAACTTGACCCATAAACTCGTTATATGTCCACAAATGCAAAATCTGAGTGGGAATATCCGATGCCAAAGACTCTAGCAACCGCCGATAGTGATCGGGATCTTCGGGGTTGATAGTAAAGTGATCGCCCCACTCAGATTTGATAAAATCCGTACCTGCTGCTACGCAGATATAAGATTGGCTATGGCGTTTGAGTTCTGTACACAGGTACTTTCCTAAACCTAGACCATCGAGAAACACGAGGAATTTCTGAGTCGGAAGTTTTACTGGCTCCAGATGCTTGTGACTTAACTGCTTAACACACCAAATTCGGCGATAAAACCAGTCAGGTATTGTGTTGGCATTGCCACTGAGGATATCAAACTGACGGAGGATAGGTTTAAATTCACCTGATTCAAAGCGTTTAACCAGTTGCGATCGCTGGAGCTTGCCAATGGCCGTTTTCGGAATCACAGCTTTCTCAACTGGAATTACATAGCTGGGATTGATCCCACAACGTTGGACAACCTGTTGGCGAATGGTTTGCATCAACGCTGAAATTTGCATTTCATTCGTGTCACCTGCATGGAAGAAGATAGCTAGCTGTTCTTTAGTTTCTCCATCACGCACAGCCACTGCGGCAGTGTAGGAAACAACTACACCTGCAATTTCTTCAACAACTGCTTCGATTTCATGACTATAGTAATTCAGACCATTGACGATAATAACGTCTTTCTCTCTGCCTGTAATTGTTAAACGTCCTTGTCGTAATAAACCTAAATCTCCCGTATTGAACCAGCCATCTTCTGTAAACACCTCCGAATTCAATCCCGGTTGACCAAAATAACCTGATGTGACTGTCAATCCTTTGACTTGCAGTCGTCCGATGGCTTCTTCCTCAACGAGCTGGTTTTGATCGTCAACTATCCGCAGAGAAAATCCGGGGATCGGCGCTCCAACTTCTACAAATGCATCTTCATCAGTAGTTGATTCTCCAGAAAAGTTGTGAGAGTAAGTCACTCCCGAACAAGTTTCAGCCATTCCCCAAGCGGGATGTATTGCCGTAGTCGGGAGTCCGTGCGCTGTCAGCAATTCTAGAAATCTTCTCGCCGTTTTGCCAACAATGGCTTCTGCTCCGTTGAAGATGTATCGCACTGATGATAAATCCCAATGCCCCTGAGAAAGTTCTGCTTCGGCGGCGTTGATTAGCCCATAAGCAAAATTGGGTGCAAAGGTAACACTCACGCGATAATCAGACATCCAATCAAGCCATTTCAGGGGTTGTTGCAATACCCAATCGGTGACGGCATGAATTTGCTGACAACCCACATAGACATCCCGAATATGGAAATACACTAATCCGGCAACGTGATCGAGTGGCATCCAGTTTAAAGAAACGTCTTCTTGGGTAAACCCGTTCATTTGGACACTCGCAGCCGACCGACAGATGAGACTGCGATGGCTTTGCATAACTGCTTTCGGCGTACCTGTACTGCCAGAAGTTAGAAACAGCACTGCCAAATCATCTAAAGCAGCAACATCCCAGTTAGGATCGGGATGGTGAGATTGCAACTCATTGAGGGTAGCGATCGCCAAATTCTCAAGTGGCAAATCTACCAGGGAACGTCTCAGTTCAGGTGCTAATCGATCGCTAGTCAGCACCAAGCTGGGTTCTAGTCTTTGCCAGATTTGAGCTAATTTATTAACGAAACCATCAGAGCGATCGTAGGCGTGAGGAACGGATAAAGGAATTGGGATAAATCCGCCCAAAATACAGCCCCAGAAGGCAGGAATGAAGTCTTGAGGTTGGTCAAATTGAAAAATAATTCGATCTTGAGGTACAAGCCCTAATTTTCTTAAGCCCGCCAAAATCCGTTGAGCTGCGTCTAATAAATCTTCGTAGGATTGGTTTTGGTAAGTATCATCCGGCTGGATGTAAGTAATTCCTTTTGAGGTTTGTAACGCTGCCCTTTGGAGTAGTTCCACTAAGTTAGTGGTTGCGTCTGTTGCAAGTAGTAAAGGTTCGCCATGACTAATTGCTTTGGCTTTTGGGTAGTAAATCGGAGATTTTGAAGGCTCGAATTGTTGATTTACGCCATCGGATTCTAGTTTTTCCTCAGAATCCTCTAATTGAAAATTGAGCTTTGTTGCTTGTGGATTCCCTAGCAAATCCCAAACGTGTAATGGTGGTAGTTGTTTCGTCTGGTCTTGTACGATAACTGCGACTTGGTTAATCGAGGGGAGCGATCGCAAAGACGACTCCCATCGATTAACCAAATCGATATCGATCGCCACCAAATCAGTTAGACGGCGATCGTCAATTAGTCCCTCACTGGTAAGCGGCAATCTGGATAACCAAACGTAGGATTGAGGCAGGATAGTGTTTGGCAAATGAACCTGTAAATATGCGTTTAGTTGTGCCAACGAACATTTTCCTGATGCAACTACGTAGGCAACTAACCACATATCTGCGGTTTCTGTTTCTCGGATTAATACCCGACACTCTTCCATTTCTGGATGGGTCAGGAGTGCAGTTTCCAGTGCTGCTTGCAAGGCTGCTTGGTCTGCTAAGTTTGCCTGAAAACCATTGAGGGTATTAATTTTCTCCAACATCTATAAGCTCCAAACTAACTTAGACACGTTTGCTATTGCGGGATGTCTTCACTTCTACAAGCAACCCTATTAGTTGGTGGTTTTATATAACAGGCAACAGCTAATAGGCAACAAGCTTAAAAGTCCTTGGTGTCGGGGTTTGACGATCGGTTGATGTCCTAACCTACCAAGGCAACTGCTATATATGCGTTTTTTAGCCGTTTTTGACATATTTGCTGTTCAAGGTCGCTACCTTGTGAATATTGAGAATACATGAAATTTTTTCGTAGTCACTAACTTCGTGACCATTTGTAACAAGTAAGCTAACCCCAGCCCTAAAGGGCGGGGCTTTGTAGTAGCCCTAAGCAATCGGTACTGAGATTACAGCACAAATAACCCGAACCTCCGGGCAAGCTTACTTGGTTCCCAATCCATCGTCACGATTGACAATTAAAATATTGCAATTTTGGTTTCCGTCTTGTTTGTAAATAAACCGATCTACGCTGTTAAGAGCTAGATAAACTCCCAAACCGCCAATCTGTCGTTGCTGTAGCAACTTGTTCAAATCATTTGGAGCTAACTTCTGGGTAGGATTGAAGGGAACACCAGTATCTTTAATCGCAATCGTCAAGGAGCGATCGTCAAGATCGGCTTTTAAAATCAATATGCCTTCGCGACTTGCTGCCTTATAGCCGTAATTAATGATGTTTGTAGCGATTTCATCGACCGCCAAACGCAGTCTATAGGAGGTTTTTTTATTCAAACCTGCTACCATTGCTGCTGCCATCACATATTCTGTGATCGCCTTTAAAGAGTCCAGTGTTCCAGGCACAGTTAAAGGTTCCATATTTTACGGATTGGGAGTGAGTGAAAGGTTGAAATTTTAGTCTGATGCCTTTCTCTGCACAATCAGCATTGTGATGTCATCAAACTGAGGTGCGTTGCTGATGTGAGCGAACAAATTAGTTGTAATGCGCTCTAGCAGGGGAGATGGCAAAAGCGCAGATTGATCTAGGAGCGATCGCAGTCGCTTTTCAGTAAAGAACTGACCGCTGGGGCTGCGTGCCTCAGTTACCCCATCGGTATAGCCAATTAAGATATCGCCTGGTTCCAACTGTACTTGTTGAATTTTAAATTTCATATTAGGCATCATCCCTACCGCTGGCCCGGTTGAGTTGAGACTGGCTTTAATACCAGTGTCGCCGACAATAAACAGAGTTTCGTGTCCACCATTGATATAGGTGAGAATGCCAGTTGCCGGATCTAGCACGCCAAAAAACAGCGTGGCAAACATACTCATCTGCGCGTGCTGCTGGGCGATGTAGTTATTCGTGAGTGCTACCGCTTTCAGGGGGTTAATTTGGTATAAATTGGTCGCCATCTCTGACTCAAGCAAAATCGATAATTCCGCCTCATTGGCAATAATAGAGAGTCCGCCCAAACTAATTTGTCCAGAAAAAATACGGATTAGGCTACGGAACAAAGCCATAAACAACGCAGCACCTACACCTTTGTCGGCGACATCAGCAATAACTAGCCCCAAGTAGTCACCAGGTAGCATGAAAACGTCGTAGAAGTCACCAGCTACTTGGCGGGCAGGAGAGAAAAACGTGGCAATCTCTAAATTAGGTAGCTGTGGGATTTCGTTGGGTAGAAAATCTCTCTGGATTTGCCGCCCTTTTTCTAATTCGTAGTTGAGCGCTTTGGAATAGGTTTCAATTTTCCCATAGAGCTGGGCATTTTCTAAAACTATAGCGATTTGGTCAGCAGTGAGCTGCATCAGATGGGCAATTTCTGGGCTAAAGTGCCCCGGTTCTTGGTGTAGCAAGGTAAGAATGCCTAACACCTCTTCATTCCTGAGAATGGGAACAGCTAATGCTGAACGTACAGTGTAAGGCTGATTGGGCAACTGCAACCAACGATCGTCGGTCTCAGTGTCTACGATCAATCCTACCTGGCGCTGCCTGTATACCCAACCAGCAAGCCCCTGTGCTAAAACACAACCAATCAGGCGATCGCGCTCCGCTAGTGCTGTCTCCCTTTGGGTGAGGATACTATCGGTGACAGCACCCTGGCGATCGAGTAAAAACAGACTGCCTTTCTGGGCACCAGTAAGCTGACTACAAACATCTAACGTGTCTTGTAAAGTAGCTTTCAACATCTCTTCTTCAGATGAAGCGCGAATAATTGTCGCTACTGAATGCTCCAGCAGCTTTTTTTGAGCTTGGAAAGCAGCTTTTTCTGTTTTTAATTCAGCTACCTCTCGCCGCAGGGACTTCAGTTCCTCAATTAGCTGTTGATGTTTTTCTGCTATGCCATTCTCTTCATAAGATTGTTGGATCATAATATAGACCTGTCGCTTTATTAGGGGTAAGATTCAGCACGGCAATTACTTCACTGAATTGAATGCATCTGCTAATTAGATATAAATTCTACAAGTCTCCTGCGATAACTATTAAGTTATTTTGATATGAAAGTCATCCCTTAAATAGTTGAGAATTTATAAGATTTGTGGGTGAAGCGTTAAATCTTGGTATTCTGAATAAAATCAAGATTTTTCGGAGATCCAAAAGTTTATCAGACTGATTAAAGCCATCAGTCTGATAAGATTTTAATTGCGGATGTTGTCTTTGTTTGTCAATGTGCTAGAGATTAGCGATCTGAAAAATTTCCAGGTTTTAGGAGTAGTCATGGATGGAAGAACAACATACTAGTGAGACGCTAGTAGACGTATTGCACTACAGAGCTATTCAGCAACCTCAGACGCTAGGCTATACCTTTTTGGTAGATGGTGAATCTGAAGGAAGTAGACTCACTTATGGAGCATTGGATAAACTGGCAAGAGCGATCGCTACCTACTTGCAAACATTTGCAAAGCCAGGCGATCGGGTACTCCTTCTCTACTCACCTGGTTTAGAATTTATTACTGCCTTTTTCGGGTGCTTATATGCTGGTCTGATCGCGATTCCTGCTTATCCCCCTCGGCAAAATCAGTCGATTGCTAGGTTGGGTGCGATCGTTTCCGACGCCCAAGCAACTGCGATACTGACAACAACAGCATGGTTGCCGCTTGTTAAGAACTACTTTGCAAACAATCCAGAATTAGCATCTCTAAAAGTGTTGGCCAGCGATGCGATTTCTGATGCGATGTCTACGACGGGCTACGCCTACGCACACAAATGGCAAGCACCTAATATCAATGGAAATACTTTAGCGTTTCTGCAATACACCTCCGGTTCTACGGGAATGCCTAAAGGAGTGATGGTCAGCCACAGCAATCTGCTGCACAATTTAGCCTACATTGACCAAGGCTGGAATCACACAGCTAATAGCGTGATGGTGACGTGGATTCCCTTCTTTCACGATATGGGGTTAATTTATGGAGTCCTGCAACCTTTGTACTACGGCTTTCCTAGCTATATCATGGCACCTGTGTCCTTTATTGGGCGTCCGATTCGCTGGCTGCAAGCTATTTCCCGCTATCAGGCAACCCATAGTAGCGCCCCCAACTTTGCCTATGAACTATGCGTCCGGAAGATTACCCCAGAACAACGTGCTAGCCTAAATCTCAGTTCTTGGCAGGTAGCTTCCAATGGTGCCGAGCCAGTTAAAGGAGAAACGCTCCAACGGTTTGCCAAAGCATTTGCCTCCTGTGGGTTTCAAGAAACAGCTTTTTGTCCGGCATACGGGCTAGCTGAGGCAACGCTGAAAGTGACAACCGTAGAGGCACAAACTCAGCCGATAATTATTAGGGTAGAGTCAACCGCATTGACACAGAATCGGGTAGTGCTGGCAACAGTAGAGGATTTCAACTCGCGGCTTTTAGTTGGATGCGGCAATAGCAAGCAGGGCGATACCCAAATTGCGATCGTTCATCCGGAATTGTTGACGCGATGTTTAGCGGATGAAGTCGGCGAGATTTGGGTAGCGGGAGCGAGTATCACCCAAGGCTATTGGCAGCAACCAGAGGAAACAAAATCCACTTTTGGAGCTTATTTAGCAGACACAGGGGAAGGCCCGTTTCTCCGCACAGGAGACTTAGGCTTTTTACAAGACGACGAGCTATTTATCACCGGAAGACTCAAGGATTTAATTATTATTCGAGGACACAATCATTATCCTCAAGACATTGAACTCACAGCCACAAATAGTCATTCGGCTTTGCAATCGCAGGGAGCAGCTGCATTTGCGATCGAGGTAGACGGTGAAGAACAACTCGTTGTGGTGTGTGAAGTCGAGCGAACTGCTCTACGCAAGCTTGATGCAAGCGAAGTAATAGGCTGCCTCCGACAAGCAGTCACAAGACAGCACGAGTTAGAAGTTTATGCTGTCTTGCTGTTGAAGCCAGCCAGTATCCCCAAGACTTCCAGTGGGAAGATTCAGCGCTATGCCACCCGTGCAGGATTTTTGGCGGGTACTTTGGAAGTGGTGGGACAGTGGAGGAAGGCAGGGGAGCAGGGAGAATTGAACAAGAGGCAAGGGAGCAGGGAGCAGGGAGCAGGGGAGAAGGAACAGAAAGGGATTCAACCCCACCTGAACGAGAACCACTTAATAGAAGTCGGGGACGTAAGAACATGTTCCGCTCCGCTACACGGCAGGAGTCAGGGGTCATTTCCCCCCGCTCCCTGCCCCCTGCCCCCTGCCTCTTCGTTGAGAAGTCGCAAGTCAGGAGAAAAGGGAGCGGCGGAAATTCAAGCTTGGTTGGTAAATCAGATTTCTCAGCGACAAAACATTGCACCGCATTCAATAGATCCGCGTGAATCATTTTCCTACTATGGGTTAGATTCTATTGCCGCAGTCAGCCTCTCGGCAGATTTAGAGGATTGGTTAGGTTGTAAGTTATTGCCTACTTTGGCTTACGATTACCCGACGATCGCAACTCTATCAGCCTATCTCACAGAAACTTTATCCCAACAGCGAGAATCTCCAGAACCCAGACAAAATCTCAAATCTGTCGAGGCGATCGCGATTATTGGTCTTGACTGCCGCTTTCCCGGAGCTAATAACCCAGAAGCCTTTTGGCAATTACTACGAAATGGTAAAAGTGCCATCGACCAAATTCCAGCCAATCGTTGGGATTCTCATCTTTTCTACAACCCCATCCCCGCTCAACCGGGCAAAATGAGTACTCGTTGGGGTGGATTTATCGAGCAAGTTGACCAATTCGACCCCCAGTTTTTTTGTATTTCTCCCCGAGAAGCCGAGCGGATGGACCCGCAGCAAAGGCTGTTACTAGAAGTGAGTTGGCAGGCTTTAGAAAATGCTGGATTAGCAAGCGATCGCTTGACAGGCAGCAACAGTGGTGTATTTATCGGCATCAGTACCAATGACTATGCTAGATTTCAGTTCGATCGATTGTCTGATATTGATGTCTATGCTAGTACAGGCAACGCTCTGAGCATTGCTGCTAACCGCCTATCCTATCAGTTCGATTGGCATGGGCCCAGTTGGGCAGTTGATACTGCCTGTTCTTCATCTCTGGTTGCAGTTCACCAGGCTTGTCAGAGTTTACGGTTAAGGGAATGTGACTTGGCTTTGGCAGGTGGTGTTAATTTAATTCTCACCCCTCAAATGACAATCGCCCTCTCTCAAGCAAGATTCATGTCGGGGGATGGTCGCTGTAAGACCTTTGATGCAGATGCAGATGGTTATGTCCGGGGAGAAGGTTGTGGAATCGTAGTGCTGAAGCGTTTTACTGATGCTATCAAAGATGGGGATAATATCCTGGCGCTGATTCGCGGATCGGCAGTCAATCAGGATGGTCACAGCAATGGACTGACTGCTCCTAGAGGAATTGCCCAACAAGCCGTTATCCATCAGGCGCTTGTGAATGCTGGAGTCGCACCCGCAGCCATTAGCTATGTTGAGGCTCACGGGACAGGTACAGCTTTGGGCGACCCGATTGAAGTTAATTCTTTGCAATCAGTGTTGATGTCAGGTCGTTCCCCAAAACAACCTTGTGCGATCGGTTCAGTAAAGACTAATATCGGTCATTTAGAATCAGCGGCGGGAATTGCAGGGTTAATTAAAGTTGTACTGGCTTTGCAACATGAAGAGATTCCCGGTACGCTTCATCTCCAGCAGCTAAATCCGAAGATTACCATCCAAGACACGCCTTTTTCAATTCCCAGCGAGACTCAGAAGTGGTCTGGTGTTGGGGAGCAACGTTTTGCAGGAGTAAGTTCCTTTGGCTTCGGCGGTACTAATGCCCATGTTGTTCTGGAGGAAGCGCCGGAAGAGAGTAGGGGGGCAGGGGGAGCAGGGGGGCAGGGGAGCAAGGGAGTAAATTTACAACTCAAATCTGTGCTGATGCTTTCGGCAAAAAGTGAAATAGCGTTACGGGAATTAGCTCGGCGGTATGTGGCATTTTTGGAGTTTCATTCAGAAGTATCTCTAGGGGATATTTGTTATACGAGCAATGTCGGGCGATCGCATTTTGACCATCGGCTAGCTTTGGTTGCAGAATCTTCCGAGCAACTTCGGGAGGAACTTGCAGCGTTCATTGATGACTCCCCTTCCAGAACAGGCGATCGTTGCCAAGGAGTTGCTTTCCTGTTCACTGGCCAAGGTTCGCAATATATCGGTATGGGGCGGGAACTTTACAACACGCAACCCATTTTCCGGCAAGCCATAGAACGCTGCGCTGAAATCTTGCAGCCCAATTTAAACCAGCCTCTATTAGAAGTTCTATATCCAGTGAGTGAGTTAGACAACCCAACTCAAGCCTATATTAATGAAACCGCATATACCCAACCTGCTTTATTTGCTCTGGAATATGCATTGTGTGAGCTATGGCAGTCTTGGGGAATCAAACCAAGTGTGGTGATGGGACACAGTATCGGCGAGTATGTTGCCGCAACTGTTGCAGGAGTGTTCAGTCTGGAAGATGGACTGAAGTTGATTGCCGCACGGGGCAGACTAATGCAAGCATTACCGCCTGTGGGAGCAATGGTAGCGGTGTTTGCTGAATCGCAACAAGTATCGACCATCATCGATGAATATTCAGATGTGGCGATCGCAGCAATGAACGGCGCACATCTGATCATCTCAGGTGGATCTCAATCTATTACATCGGCTGTGGCTAGGTTAGAAGCAAAGGGAGTGAAGACAAAACCACTTGAGGTTTCCCATGCTTTTCATTCGCCGTTGATGCAACCCATGCTGGCGGAGTTTGAGCAAATTGTCCAGCAAGTAAACTACTGTCCAGCAAACCCCGATATTCGTTTTATTTCTAATCTCACAGGTCAACTGGCAAAAGCAGAGATCGCCACGCCTGAATATTGGGTGCAACATGTGATGCAGCCAGTCCGGTTTGCTGATGGAATGGCAACTCTAGCAGAACTGGGAGCCTTAGCGTATTTGGAAGTAGGACCGCAACCGATTTTATTGGGAATGGGTCGCCAGTGCTTACCCGGTAGGGAGAATATCTGGCTTGCCAGCCTCAAAAAGGAATCAAATTCACAGCAGATGTTGTCCAGTTTGGCAACTTTGTACGAGTCTGGAATATCCATCGATTGGGTAGGCTTTCATCATGGCTTTCAACATCGTCGCGTAGTGTTGCCCAATTATCCCTTTGAGCGATCGCGCTTCTGGATGGAAACTGCATCTAGTGACGTGACTGCTAGAGAATCGCTCTGTTCGCCAGCAGAAATCAAGCGTTTGCTTATGCCCCAGTTGGCTGAATTGACAACCCAACTGAGTCTAAAAAACTATGGGGAAGCCCTAAGTACTTTGGAATCACTAAGTATCCTTTATGTGGTGGCGGCATTCCGGCAGATGGGGTGGAATTTGCAACTAGGCGATCGCTATTCCATCCCCCAACTCACCAAACTAGGAGTCATCAAGCAACATCAGAAACTCGCTTTGCGCCTGTTGGAAATGCTGGTTGAAGAAGGAATTCTTCAGCGAATTGGTAATCAGTGGGAAGTAACTCGAATACTAGAGTTACCGACACCAGAAGCGCAACTACATAAACTGCGATCGCAATATCCCCAAGCAAATGCAGAACTGACACTGCTAGAGCGTTGCGGTTCGCACCTGGCTCAAGTACTCCAAGGTGAAACTCGCCCACTGGAGTTGCTATTTCCCCAAGGCGATTTGACAGCATTAACCCAGCTTTACCAGGATTCCCCCGGCGCAAAGGTGATGAACGCGCTAGTCCAAAAGGCAATCTCCACCGCGATTTCCACTGCTACAGTACGCATTTTGGAAATTGGAGCCGGAACTGGCGGAACAACTGCTTACCTCCTACCTCATCTCCCAGCAGATCGAACTGAATATGTGTTCACAGACTTAGGAACGTGGTTCACTTCCAAGGCTCAAGAGAAATTCCGAGATTACCCATTTGTCCGCTATCAATCCTTAGACATTGAACAAGACCCCCAATCTCAGGGATTTACTAACTATCAATACGACATCATTGTGACAGCAAATGTTCTGCACGCAACCGAGGATTTACAGCAAACCTTACGTCACGTTCGCAGCCTATTAGCACCAGGAGGATTATTAGTGTTGCTGGAGGGAACAAGTCCCCGACGCTGGTTAGATTTGGTCTTTGGATTAACGCCAGGGTGGTGGAAATTCTCAGACTACGAGTTGCGACCATTCTACCCTTTGTTAGGAGTGTCTGACTGGCTGGAATTGTTGTCTGATTGTGGATTTCAAGGGGCTGTGCATCTTGCGCCTGATTCCCAAGTCGGTGATTCATTCCAACAGGTTGTCATCCTGGCTCAGAGCATCAGTACCAATAACCCTGTTAACCACAATCATCTTCCATCGCCCATTGCTGCCACCATCAACACGGCACAATCAACATATCTCCAATCGCTAATAACCAAGCCTGTACGAGTGCGACAGGAGGAATTAGTAGCTCATGTCCGCTCATTAGTAGCCAAAGTTTTAGGCTTAAAGCAACCCCAGTCCATCGGTTTGCAGCAAGGTTTCTTTGAATTAGGGATGGATTCATTAACTGCTACGGAGTTGAAAGACCAATTGCAAAATAGTTTAGGCTGTTCGCTTTCCCCAACCATACTATTTGATTATCCCACGGTAGCAGCGTTGGCAAATTATCTGGAAACGCAAGTTTTGTCCCTCTTAGATCCAAAAGAATCAGCGCAGGAGGCTGCCTCTAACTCAGAGAGTTTCCAGCAACAAGCCTTACTGGAAGAATCATCATTAGAAGAAAAGAGAGTGAGATTATCATCGCCTGACCAATCGCTTGACGAAATTGCAGATTTGCTGGCTGCAAAACTAGCATCAATCAGAGAGGGAAAACTGCTATGAGTCGTTCTTCAGAAACCAGAGATTATGGACAATTGATGCAGAACGCATTGCTGGAACTATCAGCCCTCCAAGCAAAGCTCAATACCCTCGAATATGCTGCAACTGAATCCATTGCAGTCATCGGTATTGGTTGCCGCTTTCCTGGAGGAGTTAACTCCCCAGAGGAGTTATGGCTGTTATGCAAAAATGGTGGTGATGCGATCGCCGAAGTTCCTGGCGATCGCTGGGATGTAGATGCTTACTACGATCCTGATTTAAGTAGTTATGACAAAACTAACACCCGTTGGGGTGGCTTTTTAGCAAATATCAATCAATTCGATCCTGCCTTTTTCGGAATTTCCACGAGCGAAGCAGCGACTATTGACCCCCAACAACGGCTGCTATTAGAAGTAAGTTGGGAGGCATTAGAAAACGCTGGATATGACCCCTTACAACTGGCTGGTTCTCAGACTGGTGTGTTTGTGGGAATTGCCACTTGTGATTATTACAAAGCCATGACCGCAATTCCCACTAGAGCCGGCACAGGTATTGCCAATAGTATGGCGGCAAATCGCCTGTCCTACTTTTTAGATGTGCGAGGCCCTAGCGTCACAATCGATACTGCTTGTTCATCGTCCCTGGTTGCCATTCATACCGCTTGCCAAAGTCTGCGACACCAAGAGTCAAATCTCGCATTGGTAGGCGGCGTGAATATTATGTTGTTACCGGAGGTCAATGTCACCTTTTCCCAGGCTGGCATGATGTCATCTGATGGACGTTGCAAAAGCTTTGATGCTACAGCCGATGGCTACGTCCGTGGAGAAGGATGTGGGGTAGTTATCCTGAAGCGTCTTTCAGATGCAGTCAAAGATGGCGATCGCATTCTAGCGTTACTGCGGGGAACCGCCGTGAATCACAACGGCCGCAGTGTTGGACTAACAGCACCAAATAGGTTGGCTCAACAAGCAGTGATTCGGCAAGCACTGGCAAATGCGAGGGTAGCACCCCATGAAATTGACTATGTTGAGGCACATGGTACGGGTACTCCAATGGGGGATGCCATTGAGCTACAAGCAATCTTGGGGGTACTAGGACAGGGACGAACCCTTGACCAACCCTGCGGACTCGGTTCTGTGAAAACTAATATTGGCAACCTAGAAGCCGCTGGTGGGATTGCCGCATTCATCAAAACTGTCCTCTGTTTGCAACAAGGAGAAATTCCCCCTCATCCCCATTTCAAAACCATCAATCCCCATATTGACATCAAGTCAACACCATTCTTGATTCCTACAATCGATCGTCCGATAGATATCAAGCCTCGGTTTGCTGGCGTTAATTCTTTTGGCTTTGGCGGTACCAATGCTCATATAGTACTGGAAGCAGCACCAGTAGAAAGTCAAAAGTCAAAAGTCAAAGGTCAAAAGAAAGAAGCTTGGCATCTGTTGACGCTTTCGGCAAAAACTGAGACAGCGTTACGGGAACTAGCAAGTTGCTATGCAGATAGTTTAGAAAACTACGCCGCTCAATCGATTCCCGATATCTGTTTCACAACTAATATTGGTCGGTCACATTTTAACCATCGTCATGCCATCATTTCATCAGGCGATTTACCCCATTTAATCTCCCAACTGAAGACATTCGCCACTAGCAAACAGACAACAGGACAGCCACAGCCAGATAATCGCCCAAAGATTGCATTTCTCTTCACTGGACAGGGTTCGCAATACATTGGTATGGGATGGGAACTCTACAACACCCAACCTATTTTCCGTGCCGCCTTAGACGATTGCGATCGCATCTTACGCTCTTATTTGGATCGGCCACTGCTGGAAGTAATGTATCCAGAGTTAGGCGAAAAAAACTTAGCGCCTTATCTTCTAGATGAAACTGCCTACGCCCAACCTGCTCTATTTGCCGTAGAGTATGCCTTAGTGAAATTGTGGGAGTCATGGGGCATTGAACCCGATGCGGTGATGGGTCATAGCGTCGGAGAGTATGTAGCGGCTTGCGTGACAGGTGTATTCAGCTTGGAGGAAGGACTGTACTTGAGTGCCGAACCGGGACGACTGATGGCAACGCAGCCCAGAGAAGGGCAAATGGTGGCGGTGTTTGCAGCTAAGGAGATTGTAGAGGAGGCGATCGCATCCTACCAGGATGCTGTTGCCATTGCTGCCTTTAACGGCCCTAGCCAAACTGTGATTGCGGGCGATAGACAAGCGGTTTCAGCAGCAATCGCCCGTCTGGAATCGGATTTCATTATGACTCGCGAACTGAATATTGCCCACGCGTTTCACTCACCCTTAGTAGACCCCATCCAAAATGCCTTTGAACAGACTTTGAGGAAAATGGAGTTTCATTCCCCTTGTCTACCGTTTATCTCTCATCTTTCGGGAGAATTCGAGCCAGGAATATTAGATACTAACTACTGGCGCTCTCAACTGCGATCGCCTGTGCGTTTCGATGGAGGTATCCAGACCTTAGCAGAGGCAGGGTATGAAATTTTCCTGGAAATTGGGCCAACAGATACTCTGGCAAGTATGGGTAAGCGCTGTCTACTTAAAAACACTGGTACTTGGTTGTCTTCTTTAAGACAAGGGCACGATGACTGGCGATCGCTGCTTGACAGCCTAGCTACCTTATACAAGAAGGGTATAAACATTAATTGGTCAGAATTTCATAGAGATTCTCCCAGACAACGAGTTGCTCTGCCCACTTATCCTTTCCAGCGCCAACGCTGTTGGAATGATTCTTTTGGGATTAGGGCTTACGCAGAGGTAAGGAAAAATCGAACCACAGAGGACGCAGAGGACACCGAGGAATAAGAGTTTCAGAGAATTTTCACGTAAATTTTAGAAGTTAAATAGTAATGCACAGCTTATAACTGACACTCTATGCCTATAGGAATCGAGAAACTCAATTTGTATTCAGGGCAGTTCTATCTAGATATTGCCGATCTTGCCGAAGCGCGTGGTAAAAACTTCCAGCACATTGCCGATAGTTTAATGTGCAAAACGCGATCGGTTTATCCAGTCTATGAAGATGCTATTACTCTGGCGGTGAATGCAGCCAAACAACTCTTATCACCTCAAGACCTGGAAGACATTGAACTACTAATTGTGGGTACTGAATCTGCGGTTGATTGTGGCAAATCCCTGTCCACCTGGGTACATCGGTTTTGTAATTTGTCTCCTAATTGCCGTAACTTCGAGGTGAAACATGCTTGTTACGGTGGCACTGCGGCATTCAAAATGGCAGCTTCGTGGGTAGCTTCAGGGGCTAGACCTGGGAAAAAAGCATTGGTAATTAACACGGACTTCAGCAGCGTGACACTCAATACTGACCAGGAGTTTATCTGCGGAGGTGGTGCAGTGGCGATGCTCGTTAGTACTAATCCACAAATTCTCGAAATTGAACTGGATAAGGCGGGTTACTGGACAAAGGAGATTTCTGACTACCTGCGCCCCACTTTCAACACCGAAGTGATCAAAAGTGAAACGAGTCTTTACTCTTATTTAGATGCTTTGGAGGGAGCATTCAGTCACTACGAGCAAATCGTGGGTTCTGTAGACTATGATGCTGATTTCAAAAAACACATTTATCATGCACCCTTCCCAGCAATGACGTTTCAGGCACATCGCACCATACTCAACCGATTGGAGGCGGTAGGGAAAGCGGCTGCTAAGTTAAGTTTTCAATCAAAAGTTGCAGAGAGTATACATTTTGCTCAACAAATTGGTAGTTCCTATGGAGGTTCCAATTTTATTTGTTTGTTAAGTCTTTTAAATTATGCCAAGGATCTGAATCCGGGCGATCGCATTTCCCTGTTTGCTTATGGTGGTGGTTGCCAAGCAGAATTCTACAGCGCCACCATTGGAAAGGCTGCAACTGAAATTGTCCGCTCGCTCAACATTGACGAACATCTTAATCAGCGACTTCGTTTATCTGTTGCAGATTATGAAGCTAGCGAGTTGACCCGTGAAAAATATAGCGATCGCCGGGACTTTAACTTAGAAAACTATTTAGATGAACCCTATGAAAAACGCTATCGAGGCCAAGGTTTACTTGTGTTAAGCAATGTTGAAAATTACTATAGGCAATATAAATGGAGTTAATAGTAGAGGCCGTCCGATATAAAATCGATTCAGGAGTTGCCCAGATTGCTTTGGTGCAACCCCAAACAGGTAATGCACTCAATCCATCCCTGATTAATCAACTTAGTCAAGCATTACAAGCTGCAATCGCTGATTCATCTTGTCGGGCGATCGTGCTTTCGGCTCAGGAAACTGACTTCTGCAAAGGACTTGATTTGGAATGGATATTACAGCAGGGAGGAAGACCTCAAATAGAACTGTTTCAAGCCTTTATAGATTGTCTGCAATTAATTTGTCATTCCCACTTGCCTGTAATCGCCTGTGTTGAAGGTAATGTTACAGGTGGAGGACTGGGTTTAGTTGCGGCTTGCGATCTGGTCATTGCCAACGAGAACACAATATTTATGTTGCCAGAAGTGATTATTGGCATGATTCCTGCTCTAATTGCACCCTTCTTACTCCGTCGTCTGACCATAGCACAGCTTAAGTATTTAACCCTCAGTAGTCGGGGAATCGACACCCTAGAAGCCAAGGCATTTGGGTTAGTGGATGAAGTGGCGACTGAAGGTATGGCTGCTACCTTGAACCGACAATTACAACGGCTGTTTCGCTCTTCTCCCGAAGCGATCGCTGCAAGTAAACAATATTTTGAACAACTTTATGGTTCAGATTTACAGCGACAAACCAATATTGCCCTTAACCAACTTGTTTCATGGTTAGCACAATCTGATGTCTTAGAAGGAATTCAAAGTTTCACCGAGGGATTCTCGCCACCCTGGTTTGAAAAGTACAGGGGAAAAATCCATGTCTAAAATTTTGCTCGCCAACCCGGAAGATGGCATCTTTCAACTCAAAATAGACGATCCTGACAACGAAAATCGTTTGAGTGAAGAACTGTGTGATGAAATGATCGCAGCCCTCACTCATCTAGCGACAGAACCCGCCCTTAAGGTGCTGATTTTAAGTGGGCGAGCGGATGTCTTCTGCGCGGGAGCAACCTTAGACGTAATTAAACAAGTTGTCAATGGCAATGCAGATGTCAAAGATTTATCACTGCCCGATCGACTGCTGAGTTTTCCAGTACCAATTATTGCAGCTTTACAGGGTCATGCTGTGGGAGGTGGCATAGCGTTAGCGCTCTACTGCGATATTCTGATCGCATCCGAAAACAGTCGGTACGGAGTTAATTTTACAGATTTGGGATTTACTCCTGGAATGGGTATCTTATCTGTCTTACCAGCAATGGTTGGACACCACTTTGCTAGCGAGATGCTCCTCACCGCCAAGCTATACAAGGGCAAAGAACTCAAGGAAAAAGGTTTATTTAACTACATAGTTCCATCTGAGGAAGTTATGACTTTAACCTTGGATATGGCACGGAGAATTGCCGAAAAACCCAGACATGTTCTGGAGATGGTGAAAGACACCCTGTCTCTACCCCGGCGTCAAGTTCTCCAAGCAGCACTGTCCCGCGAACACCTAATGCACAAAATCTGTTTTGGAATTCCAGGTACCTTAGCACACATCGAAGCGGCCTATTTAGCCTAGATTTTGTTTTTTGATTTTCAATATAGGAGACAAGATATCATGGATCGAGAGCAAGTATTAAATGTCGTAATTAAACATATCAAGCTCAACGTAGATGGACTGGAAAATGTTGAAATAGATCCGCATAAAACAATCGGAGAATATGGAGCCAGTAGTCTTGACGGCGTAGAAATTGTTTCTGCTTGTATGCGAGAACTCAAAATAAAAATTCCCAGAACAGAAGTTTCTAGCTTTAAGACAATCAATGACTTGGTGGAACTGTTCGCCAAGTTTAAAGACGAAGCTGCTCAAGAAGTTAAAGTTACGCAATAAAAGGGCGATGGTGAAGGAGGCAGGAGGAACCCACGCTTAAAAACGTGGGATTGAAGCAAGGACGATTTTCTGCTCTTTACACAGTCCCCAATCATTTTTATAAAAGCAGGTGGAAATGGTTACTCAAGTTGTCGATATCGATGTCCAAGATTCATTAATGGAATACTTGGAAGATCCGTTTTTAAATTACCTTTTTAAACAAATCAGAAAAGCTGAACAAATTAGAGGTATATCAGTTGACTTAACTCATGCGTGCAATCTTCGGTGTCAGGGATGTTATTTCTTTTTAGATGAGTTGGATCAATTCAAAGCACCCAACGATGAAGCCGAATTTGATACATTTATTGCACAGGAAAAAGCCAGAGGAACAAATTTTATTACAGTGGTTGGGGGAGAACCCAGCTTGATGTTAAATCGATTGCAGAAGCTTTACCAGAATTTTCGGTTAATGGTTGTGACCAACGCCGTCATCAAAATCCCTTATGAGGGATTTGAAACAATGCCGATCGCTATTTCTCTTTGGGGCGATCATGAAACTGACAAGACACTCCGGGGAGGTGGCAAACTTGATGTTTTCAGCAAAGCTTTAAAAAATTACAAAGACGATCCGCGTGCTATTTGGCATTACACTACCACACCGGGTAACGCCCATGAAATCGCTAGCGTTGTTGAGCAGTGCGTAGCCAACGGTAATCGCGTCTTGTTTAACTTTTACAGCGATCGCATTGACTTAGGAGGAGTTTACGATCACAATCAGGGGTTTGCAGATGTGCGACGTGAAATTGACAAAGCGATCGCTCGCTACCCCGACAAAATTTTAATGACATCGTACATGAGCAACGTATTTACCACGCGGCAACTGTACGATGAAACTTGGGGTTATGAGGTTTGCACCAGTCTCACTGTGGATCATGAAATTAATCAAAACCGGATTAAAAATGGTAAACGTTATAACCCCCATTATCGCGCTTACAATCCCGATCTGAAATCAACTCGGCGTTGTTGCACAGGTGATAGTCAGGATTGCTCAACCTGTTACCAAACTTGGGCGCAGGTTGGTTGGATCATGATCAATATGGAACGACACCTCGGTTCCAAACAAGAATTTACTAACTGGCTCACTACGACATACCTGTTTTACCTGATGTGCCGCATGGTTGACTTTGAATCCGGTGTGCAACTTTTGCCGGAAATTCATCAACGAGTAAATTGTTAATCACCCAGGATCAATTCGTTTCTATATTGGTCAGTTTTTCGCAAAGGAAATAAATTGCTATGGCTACTCAGGTAATAGAAACCGAGGTGCAAGATCCCTTAATGGAGTATTTAGAAGACCCATTTCTACATAATCTGTTCACTCAGGTTAGAAAAGCGGGTGCCATTAAAGGAATCTCTGTAGACTTAACTCATCTATGTAATCTGCGGTGTGAGGGTTGTTGTTTTTTCACCGACGATCTGGATCAAAATGCAGCACCTAAAGATGATGCTGAATTTGAGGCATTAATTGCACAAGAAAAAGCTAGAGGCACTAACTACATTACAGCAGTTGGGGGTGAGCCTACCCTAATGCTGGATCGATTGCGAAAGCTGGCGCAAAATTTTTGGATGATTGTGGTTACAAACGGGATGATCAAAATTCCTTATGAGGGATTTGAAAATACAGCTATTGGTGTTTCGCTTTGGGGAGATAGCGAAACCGATAAAAAGCTGCGGGGAGGAGGCAAGTTAGATGTTTTCAGCAAGGCTCTCAAAAATTACAAAGACGATCGCAGAGCCTTTTGGTACTATACAACGACCGCTGGTAACGCCCATGAAATTGAACGGGTTGTTGAACAATGTGTTGAAAACGGTAATTGCGTAATGTTTAACTTTTACGGGGATAAGGCAGGGTTAGGGGGTGTTTATGATAATGAACGAGGGTTTGCAGCCGTGCGTCATGAAATTGATCGGATGATTGCCCGCTATCCCGATCGCATCTTAATGACCTCGTACATGAACAAAGTGTTTTCTACAGGGCAAATGTACAACGAAACCTGGGGATATGATGTCTGCCCTTGCATCAGTGAGAATCGCCCAGAGAATGCTGCACGGTTCAAAAATGGTAAACCCTACAATCTTCACTTTCGGGCTTACAATCCTGATGCAAAATCAAGCAGGACGTGCTGCACAAGCGAACACCCCGATTGCTCAACCTGTTACCAAACCTGGTCGCAGATGGGCTGGGTTATGCTCAATATGGAGCGGCATATGGGTTCTAAGCAGGAATTTACTAACTGGCTGACAACAATGTACATGTTTTACCTGGGTGCCAGAGCTATTGACTTTGAATCTGGTGTCCAGCTTTTGCCTGAAATTCATCGACGAGTGAGTAGTATATGACCCAAGAACCTATCGCGATCGTTGGAATTGGTTGTCGCTTTCCTGGTGGTGTCCACAGTCCAGTTAGCTTCTGGAATTTGTTGCGTCATGGCGGAGATGCGATTACAGAAATTCCTGGCGATCGCTGGAACGTCAACAAATTTTATCATCCCGATCCGGTAGAACCAGGTAAAATGTGCAGCTGCCGGGGTGGGTTTCTCGACCAAATAGACCAGTTTGATGCCAAATTCTTTGGGATTTCCGGCGCGGAAGCGGCTCGGATTGATCCTCAACAACGACTTTTGTTAGAAACGGCGTGGGAGGCACTGGAAGATGCTGGACAAGTGCCGGAACATCTGGCTGGCAGCGATACCGGGGTTTTTATTGGGGTACTTAACCGAGATTATAGTTACATTCAAATGGGGGAGCGCAATCGCGATGCGATTAATGCCCATACCATAGTTAGCTCAAACCTTAACTTGGTACCAAATCGCATTTCCTATTGCTTTGACTTCACAGGTCCCAGTCTGCCGATTGACGCTGGCTGTGCCTCGTCATTAGTCGCCGTTCACTTTGCTTGCTCTAGTCTCTGGAATGGTGAATGTAGCCTTGCCCTGGCAGGTGGGATCAATATCATCTTCAAGCCAGAACTCAGCATCGCCATGAGTAAGGCATTTTTACTGTCTGCTGATGGTCGTTGCAAGAGTTTTGATGCAGTAGCAGATGGTTTTGTCCGGGCTGAAGGGGTGGGGGTTGTTGTCCTCAAGCCACTATCCCATGCCCTCGCTGACGGTGATGCAATATATGCAACGATCCGCAGCAGTGTTGTCAACCAAAATGGCCGTGGAACCAGTTTTACAGCCCCAGATGCTTTGGCGCAAAAAGCAGTCATGCAAAAAGCTTATCAGCAGGCAGGAATCTTTCCTCAGCAGGCGCAGTATGTGGAAACCCAAGGTATCGGTTCGTCAATGAGCGATGAAATTGAAGCCAAAGCGATTGGGGCTGTCATCGGCAGCGATCGCTCTTTGGGCAATGAATGCGCCATCGGATCTGTGAAAACAAATATTGGACACATGGAAGCAGCTGCCGGGATTGGCGCATTAATTAAAGCAGCGCTAGCGGTTAGCCATCGTCAAATTCCACCCAATCTGCATTTTCAAACCCCCAATCCCAAAATTCCTTGGCAGGAACTCCGGTTGCGCGTGCCACAATCCCTGGAACCACTAACGAATAAAGATAATCAACCACCGATCGTGAGTGTGAATGGGTTTGGCATGGGGGGTACAAATGTTCATGTGATTCTGCAAGGTGTAGAATCCTGGCCAATTGACGCTGCGATCGCTAACCAACCACAACTGTTTTTAATGTCGGCTCGTAGCCCAGAGGCTTTGAAAGCCTTTGCTAAAGCTTATATTGAGTTTTTAACCCAGGATTCTAGCGCCGGAATTTCCTTGGCAGATATTTGCTACACAACTAGTTTGCGCCGTAGCCATCACTCCCACCGTTTGGCAATGGTGGTTGATTCCAAAAAACAACTTGCCGAGCATTTAATGGCTTTTCTTGCACAAGAAAGCCGTCCCTCAATGTTTTCAGGCTATGTAGAGCAACACAAAAACAGTAGAGTAGAGGAAAATCCTGGTACTGAATGCTCTCAAATGCTGAATTCCTTAGCAGAGCGCTATACCCTAGAAGATTCCATTGATTGGAACGCTCTTTATCCTCATGGTGGTTATTTTGTGCGTTTGCCATCCTATCCATGGCAACGACAGCGTTACTGGCAGGAATCAGAAGCCTCACGGCAAGATAGATTAGGAGAATCTAATACTGTTGAAGCCTCTAGTGTGGTTTGCTCTAAGATTGCCGAACAGATTGATATTGTAGAGCAATGGTCATTAGCGGCAAGCAGCGATGTCTACGACGGCCTACGCCAACGCACCCATTTATTAAGTACTTACATTCAAGCACAAATTGTCCAAGCCTTAGAGTGTGAGGCTGTTCAAGTTGATGTCCAAAAGCCACTGACTAGTATGGGCATCGATTCTCTGATGGCTATGAGTCTCAGAAATCGCATTGTCACCAATTTAAAGATCGAACTGCCAATCGAACAGTTCATTGCTAGTCCTAGCATTGCGGAATTAGCTCAAGCTTGCCACGAACAATTAATTTTGAAAAATTTGAGTTTACCAACTATTCAGATTGCTAATGTTGTTGAGGAAATAGAGGAGTTAACACTTTAGCCTCAGTTCGGTATTGAGACGAGTACAAAAACAAAAGCAGATCGGGTTTTGGAGAGGGCTGAATATGGTATTCAATGAATTGTTAACATCCAGTTTGTCAGTCAAAAATTTAGTAGAGCTGACGCGTTATCGCGCCGAACAACAGCCCGATCGCCTGGCCTATAGTTTTGTGGTGGATGGAGAAAAGGAAGTAATTAGTCTCACATATCGAGAACTGGATCTATCGGCACGAGCGATCGCGGTGCAACTGCAAACTGTCAGTGCCAAGCATGAGCGTGTCCTGCTTCTCTACCCGCCTGGTCTTGATTTCATTACCGCCTTCTTTGGCTGCTTATACGCTGGTACGATCGCCGTTCCTGCTTATCCACCTCGACAAAATCAGTCTATCTCCAGGCTGATAGGAATTATGGCAGATGCCCAAGCTATGGTTGCGCTAACTACAACCTCCCTACTTACAACCATCGCTACTCAATTTACGGATCATCCAGACCTGGCTACAAAACAGATTTTCACTACAGACACCATCGCTAATCAGCAAGCAGAATTATGGCAAGAACCTTTACTCGATCCAAATGCGATCGCATTTCTGCAATACACCTCTGGCTCAACCGGGACACCCAAGGGGGTTATGGTCAGTCATGGCAACTTATTACACAATTTAGAACTGATTCATCAGCTTTTCCAAACCGCTCCCAACCAATTAGGCGTGTCCTGGTTGCCCCCTTATCATGATATGGGCTTAATCGGCAGCATCCTCCAACCCCTCTACGTCGGTTCCTCAATAATTTTGATGTCACCCGTTGCGTTTTTGCAGAAGCCATATCGTTGGTTAGAAACAATTTCCCGCTATCAAGCCACGATTAGCGGCGGGCCGAATTTTGCTTATGACTTGTGTGTGCAGAAGATTCAGCCAGAACAATTAGTGGGTCTTGACCTGAGCAGTTGGAAAGTTGCTTTCAATGGTGCCGAACCTGTTCGTGCCCAAACATTAGAACGATTTGTTACCAAGTTTGAGCCTTACGGCTTTCGCCCTGAAGCTTTTTATCCTTGCTATGGGATGGCTGAAGGCACATTGTTGATTTCCGGGGGGATAAAAGAGTGCTACCCAACGGTGTGTAATGTAGAAAGTGCTGCTCTCGAACAAAACCAAGTTGTGCTATGTGCAGAGCAACAGCAGCATAGTATAAAGATTGTGGGACAGGGGAGGACGGGGTTAGGTCAAACAATTGCGATCGTCAATCCGCAATCTTTCAAGAGATGTCCAGATGGTACAGTTGGAGAAATTTGGGTTACAGGAGGGAGTACTGCTCAAGGGTACTGGCAGAAACCCCAAGAGACGCAAGAAACATTCTATGCCTGTTTAGACGATACAGGCGGGGGTTCGTTTCTGCGAACGGGCGACCTGGGATTTCTGCATAATGGTGAATTATTTGTTACCGGGCGACTCAAGGATTTAATTGTGATTCGAGGTCGCAACTACTATCCTCAAGACATTGAACTGACGGTGCAGGAAAGTCATTCAGCCCTCCGGCAAAGCTGTGGAGCAGTGTTTGCCATTGAGGTAGAAGGGGAAGAAAGAATCGTCGTTGCTCAAGAAATCGAGCGAACCTACTTAAGAAAGCTCAATGCAGATGAAGCGATCGCGGCAATTCGCCAAGCGGTATCACAAGTTCATGAGTTATCAGTTTATGCAGTCTTGCTACTCAAGACTGCTAGCATTCCCAAAACATCAAGTGGTAAGATTTCTCGTACTGCTTGCCGCAATGGATTTCAAACAGAGAGTTTGGACATCATTGCTGCTGACATCTTGCCCCAATGGGATGGTGGAGCTAGCGAATCTAAACTTACAGTAGCAGAACTGTTAGCGATCGCTCCCACACAAAGACAGCAGCACTTAGAGTCTTACATTCAAGCAAAACTCGCAAGGGGACTGAAAGTTGACTTGGCGAAACTGCATCCCCAACAACCCTTGCATCAGCTAGGCCTCGACTCCTTGACTGCAATTGAGATTAAACATCAAATCGAAGTCGATCTAGAAGTCAATGTTCCTGTGGTCAAGTTTCTCGAAGGTGTGACCATCAGAAATCTCGCTGCTCAAATTCTCAGACAATTGACTGGAGTAAATTCTCAGCAGCAAGGCGAAAAGCTACCCTTTTTCTGCATTCATCCGGTGATGGGTGTCGCTTCCGTTTATTCCGACCTGGCAGAGTTATTGGGTCAAGAACAACCTTTCTATGGGCTACAATCTGCGGGGATTACTGGCGAAGGCAAATCAAAAGATTGTATAGAAGACATTGCTGCTGAGTACATCCACGGTATCCAACAGGTGCAGCCAGAAGGCCCCTATTGTCTAGGAGGTTGGTCTTTTGGTGCGCTGGTGGCATTTGAAATGGCCCAACAGCTACAGCAAGTAGGACAGACCATTGTCTTACTAGCACTGATTGATACTCCCGCCTTTTGCGACAATCGCACTCAGAATTTCTTCCAGATGGCTAAATTTCTGGTGAATTCTATCCTCCGCAATCTTGGCCCTTATCTGGATGAGACAGTAGACCATTTTCTCACTGCTGTCGAAGAACGACAACTCACCCAACAGATTGGAACTCAGACATCGAAGCCATTGGATTTTTTGGTTGAGCCAGGAAGTATAGCTAAGGTTGTCGCCCACCAGTCCAAGCTGAGTAAGCTTTTCCAACCAGCTGCGCGACGGCTATTTCAAGTCATACAAGCTAACAACTTAGCCCTCCTCAAATACAAGCCACAGCCTTATCCAGGTAAAGTTACTCTCTTTCGGACAAGCAAACAAACTGGAAAAAATCCTCAAGATGCAACCCTTGGCTGGGGCGATCTAGCAATCGGAGGAGTTGAGATTCATCAAATTCCGGGAAACCATCTGAATTTAGTCCTCCCGCCCCATGTAGAGGTACTTGCCGAAAAGCTAAAAGCTTGTCTCGATCGCGTGGAGGTTCAAAAGATGGAGGTGTTTTGACACTCCTCGACCTAAAGGTACGAGGATTCTTGATTCAAAGTGTCAATGATAGTTATAAAACAGCACTAACTGATATTATCCTATCAAGTCCACATCTATGATTTAGAGGATAAAAGTCAAACATAAGTAGAACGACTTCAAAAAACCAAACTATGTAAATAAAAATGAAATACCTTAAACCCTTTTTCCTTCTGCCTCCAGCGTAGCTGGCTTCTGCCCGATTCCAATAATAAATATTCACACCGACCTACTTATTATGAGTATACCTTTAAAGCTTCGCAGTGGTTTTAGCTTTGATGAAGCGATTTTAATGGCTAAGTTCTCCAAACGAAGTTATGAAATATTTCAAGTCGGAGGAGGCTCTGTTGAGGATGCCGAAGTCCAAGATATCTATAACTCTCTGTATAAGAATGAGGGCTGGAAATTAGTTCATAGCTTGCAGAATAATGAAAATAATATCCGAGGTTTCATTTTTAAACGAGAAGGAGGTAATCAATTTGCGGTGATTTTTCGAGGCTCGATTGTTACCGATCGCGGTCAAATTGAATTAACGGATATTTTGACCGATCTCAATTGGTCTTTAGTTAACTATGGTTCCCTACCAGATACGCGAGTCAAAGTCGCACGGGGATTTTTTGAAGGATTTGAAGCCGTCAAAGATGAACTGGCTGCCTTTTTTCAGGTTCTCTTAGGTCAAATTAATGCTCAAGATTTTGAGATATTTCAAACCTTGAATCCTGGCAAACAAATTGCTATTGCCCATGCCATTGCTGCGGCTGGAGGAATCCGGTTTGGACTTGCCTTTGAGCGCCGATTAAAAAAATTAATTTCGGAAGTCTTCTCCTATGATGCGATCGGCAACCTGAATCGAGCCTGGAGTTTTGCTCGCGATGAACTCTTGAACTTTGAAGACATCTCCAGAGAAGTGAGTGAGTTATCGAATACTCGTAGGGCTGGTGCTAGCTTGAGTTCTATATCTAATAGGCCTAAAAACACTAGTCGCGTTGAGGTTTACGTGGGGGGTCATAGTTTGGGCGGTGGTTTAGCTCAACTATGCGCTCTGTTCTTAAAACGCCGCTTTAGTTCTTTAGGAGAGTCAGCTTTACGAGCCAAAGTATACACCTTTGGATCTGTGAAAGTTGGCAATCAGCATTTTGCCAATTACTACAACGAACAATTAGGAGAAGGATTTAGTTACCGCATCGAAAATCAACTGGATCTGTTTACGCTGGTACCTTTTAGCCTTCCTTTCCCTTTGAGTATGTTTGCTGGCAATGGCTTGAGATTGGGGGAACTTTACTTAGGCAATTACGAGCATGTGGGAGAAGTTCATCACGTAATCGGACTGGGAAATCACGGTGTCTCTCTGAATTTTGGGGGAGCGGCAGAATTTATGGGAGGTATTCCTTTCCCTCACAGCTTCGATACCTACATTCAACTGCTGGAAGAAGACAAAAAACGGTGGCATCAGTTATGGCAACCCATTAGAGGGATTCTTAGCATCTTTTTACAAGAAATGTTACAGGAACAGGAAGCTGGGATTGTGATGACCACCGAAGAACAGATGCGGGGAGTTCAAGAACAGACATCTGAAGAGATTCGGAATCTCAAACAATCTATAGATGAACTTAAAAGCGAAATTCAGCGATCGGGGCTGAACTTGAAGAACGAATAAGAACTAGTAACTTTTGCTACTTATGATGACCCCTACTGTTACTGCTCGCAATCTTAGTATCTTTGCTGGTCTACTGGCATTAAGTATCGGGGCTGGATACGTTTTCCTATCTAAGGTATCTAGCCAGTCACCCGCCAACAACACCTCACCATCATCCTTATCGTTGCCCCCTGAAAAAACAAAAGTCCTGGCACTGGGGCGGTTGGAACCAGAGGGGGAGATTACCAAGGTTGCAGTTCCAGTGGGGGCACAGATTGATGAATTAAAAGTTTCTGAGGGTGATTGGGTTAAAGCCGGGCAAGTTTTGGCTTATCTCAAAAGCCATCAAGAAGTTCTAGCTAAACGAAATTTGGTTGCTAGCCAGGTAGAGGAGGTGCAAAAACAGATACAAACAGATAGTTCCGTCAATCAGATTGAGATTAGTCAGGCACAAGCACAGATTAGTCAGATTTCTACTCCTCGTTTGCAAGAAATTAGCTCTCAAGAGGCTGCTGTTCGCCGATCGCAAGCAGAGTTGCAACAGGCAATTCTCATACGCGATCGCTATACAAAACTTTATAGTCAAGGCGCAGTTTCTCAAGAAGATTTTGAGATCAGGAAGTTATTGGTTGTACAAACCCAGGAGAATTTAAGTCAAGCCAGAGCCAAGTTAGAGCAATTAACCACGGCCCGGAAAACGGATATCAAAGTAGCTCAAGAGAACCTCAAACGCTCAGAGATGAATTTAAAGCGAGTCGCTAGCCATAGTGGGTTGATTTCAGCCATCCAAAATTTAAAACTGGTTCAGGCACAGTTAGAGCAAACGATAATCCGTGCGCCCAAAAACGGCCAAGTTCTGAAGATTTACACCCAGGCTGGGGAAGTGATTTCTGATCGCGGGCTTCTGGCTCTGGGCAACACACGTAATATGTATGTAGTGACAGAGGTGTTTGAAACAGACGTTAAGTTGATTAAGGTAGGACAGCGAGCAACGATTACCAGTCCGGTTTTTTCGGAAAAAATTACTGGCACTGTCACAAAAATTGGTCAATTGGTGTTCAAAAACGACATTATTGGGGACGATCCGACAGCAAAATCAGATGTCCGAGTGGTAGAAGTAAAAATCCGCTTAGATCGAAGTGAAGTTGTCTCCGATCTAAGTAATCTGCAAGTAGACGCCCAGATTGATTTAAATTAATTCGCTAATTGTGATTAAAACAACACCGGAAAAGTTTGCTTAGATAGACTTTAACAATTTTTGCAGATGTCTAATTATCAGGAGTCAGGGAATGTGACTAACCGTCAGCACCGCAAACACTGGAAAGGACCCCCGTTGGCATGGCAGAACTTAATTCAGAGTAAAGCTCGCTTAGGTGCGGGAGTGTCAGCCATGAGCTTTGCAGTTTCCTTAGTCTTTATGCAACTTGGACTGTTTAGCGGAGTGATGAAGGGAGCAACACTCCTCTACGACAGCCTCGATTTTGACATTGTATTGATTTCATCCAAGTCACCGGAGTCCACCTATGTTCCACCTTTTCCCCGACGTTATTTGTATCAGGCGGGAGGGACGAATGGCGTTGCTGCTGCCAGACCACTTTACCTGGCATTTCGCTCGTGGCGCAATGTAGAAACGACGCGAATACGAGCGCTTTTAGTTGTGGGGTTTAATTATCGGGATGCTGTATTGCGTGTGCCAGAAGTTTATCAGTCTTTACAAGCCCTGCAACGCCAAGATACTTTGCTAATGAATCGCCTTTCACGCTCTGAATTTGGTCCGAGAGAAGTGGGTCTGAAAACTGAACTGAGCAGGCGAAAAGTTGAGATTGTGGGGCTGTTTAGCTTAAATAACACTATCCGTGCTGATGGCACTGCGATTGTTAGCGATCAAAATTTTATTCGTCTAAATCCGGGGCGATCGTTGGATGATATAAGTCTGGGGTTGATTACAGTTGAGCCGGGTGTAAAGGTTGATGAAGTGGTGCAAAACTTACGCCAAATCATGCCGGCAACGATTAAAGTATTCAGTCGTCAGGAAGTTATGTCTAGAGATCGGGAATATTGGGTTAAGTCTACTTCGCTCGGTTATATCATTGGTGTTGGCGTTGTCATGGCTTTTCTGGTTGGGACTGTGATTGTCTATCAAGTCCTGAGTTCTGATGTCACTGAACATTTGCACGAGTACGCAACCTTAAAAGCCATTGGATATAGTAATCTACGTTTGTTGACGGTCGTTATCAAGGAAGCGATCCTGCTGGCGTCCCTCGGATTTATTCCCGGTTGCCTTCTGGCTTTTGGTATGTACCATGCCATTTTTACTGCTACAAGACTACCGATCACCATGACTGCTAGTCGGATGTTATTAGTATTTGGTCTGACGATTCTGACATCTAGTACATCTGGACTTGTTGTTGCCCGCAAAGTGTTAGTTGCAGATCCCGCTGATGTTTTCTAGCAAAAAGATTCGAGTTGCCCTCTTTAAGTTTTCCCTTGCCTGGCGCAACCTGCTCCAGCGGCGATCGCAGTTTGTCACAGCATTAGCCGCTATCACGTTTGCAGTTTTTCTCATGTTTTCACAACTCGGATTTCAGAATGCAATGTTGAATAGTAACGTTGCTTTTCTACGCCTATTAAATGCTGATTTAATCATCCTCAGCCAGCGACGGTATGTTACCGTTATTGACGAAACCTTCGATCGAAGTCGATTATATCAAGCTAGAGAATTTGAGGGCGTTGCAGCCGCTTATCCACTTTATATGACTCTTGGTAGTTGGAGACGTTATGGAACTGCTGAGGAAAGATCTATCCGAGTGTTTGCATTTAATCTAGACGATCCTGTTTTTCTCTTGCCTGAGATCCAAGGATCTGAATTCGCCCTCAAAATGCCCAACACTCTATTGGCCGATAGCAAGTCTCGCAAAGATTATGGTTCTATGCAACCAGGTGTGACAACTGAGCTTTCTGGGGTAAAAGTTAAAATAATTGGAACGTTTGAACTGGGTGCTGACTTTGTAACTGATGGCAATTTAATTGTCAGCGATCTAAATTTTCTGAGAATCTTTGCAACTAGACCTTCTGGCATTGATGCCAAGCTTCGTTCATCGCTCAAGGACGTTGATATCGGTCTACTCAAAGTGACTCCAGGAACGAATAGCAATCGTCTAGAAAAGTTTTTGAATCAATCTTTACCATCTGATATAGTTGTTTACACAAAACAACATTTTATTGCCAAAGAACTAGATTATTGGATGCAAGCATCTGGAATTGGGGCTATTTTTGGGCTAGGAACAATCATCGGTTTTGTGGTTGGAATTGTCGTCGTTTACAACATTATCTATAGCAATGTTGCAGATAATCTAGCTCAATATGGCACGTTGAAAGCCATTGGTCATTCTAATCTTTATCTTGTGAATATTGTTTTTCTGCAATCTCTCATTCTTTCATTTTTTGGCTTTTTTCCAGGTTTTTGCTTAAGCGTTCTTTTTTATAAATTAATTTCTACAGCTACAGGGCTGCAATTACACATGGATTTTAACGTTATTAGTCTCGTGCTATGTTTAACGGTTTTAATGTGTGTTGTTTCCGGACTGATAACAACAATAAAACTTCAAAAGATAGATCCTGCTGATATTTATTAACAAAATTTTTGAACAAACATTGATATAAAATGATGCTTGTAGAACCAATTATTATAATCAAAAATCTCAATCATTATTATGGAAAGGGGCAATTACGTAAAAAAATCTTATTTGATATTTCCCTGAAGATTTATCCTGGAGAAATTGTTATTATGTCCGGTCCTTCCGGGTCTGGGAAGACAACACTATTGACTTTAATTGGGGGATTGCGTTCTGTTCAGGAAGGTAGCCTTGAGGTACTAGGATATGAGTTAAGCGGGGTGAGTAATCGTTTGCTGGAAAATGTCCGCAAGCAGATAGGGTTCATTTTCCAAGCTCATAATTTGTTAGGTTCTCTAACTGCAAACCAAAATGTCCAAATGTCTTTGGTGCTTAATGATGCGATCGCAATGGAGGAAGCACAACAGCGATCGCAAGCAATATTAGAGCAAGTGGGACTCCAAAAGCTCATTCATTCTTATCCGCACCAGTTATCAGGTGGACAAAAACAACGAGTGGCGATCGCACGAGCTTTAGTAAACCGACCCCAACTTATTTTGGCAGATGAACCAACAGCAGCGCTAGATAAAACTAGTGGTCGAGATGTCGTAGAATTGATGCAAAAACTGGCAAAGCAGCAGAATTGTACGATTTTGCTAGTAACACATGACAATCGGATTTTAGATATTGCCGATCGGATTGTTCATCTAGAAGATGGCCGTTTAGCATCGCCTACAGAGCAAGCAATTCTAGACATTGAGAGTACAACGACCTCATTAGTTAAAGCAAAGAAAGAGGAATTGAGCCGCAAGATCCAAGAATTAACCATCCCTCAATTTTTGAGTTTGCTTCAAAAGCTCAAAGAAGAATTTGAACAAGTTTTGCAAGCAATGGATATTCTCAGCGAGCAAATGCTAGAAGCAAATATTGAAGAAGTGATTAGGGCTTTAGCCTTGAAAATCGCCCAAATCATGGCTGCGGATCGAGCTACGATCTTTGTCGTTGATGAGGCAAAAAATCAGCTTTGGGCTAAGGTTGTCCCCAATGAAAACGAAGAAGCATTAGAAATTTTCCTACCGATGAATGGTAGCATTACTGGTTATGTTGCCACAAAGGGTGAAAGTATGAATGTAACTGATGCTCAGAACGATCCTCGGTTCTATCGAGAAATCGATCAAGTCACTGGATATCATACTCGTAATATCCTTTGCTTACCGATGTTCAATAGCACAAATCGAGTTTTTGCAGTGGTGCTTTTAACCAATAAATTAGGAGATACTTCCTTTGATGCTAATGATGAAAGTCAGTTCTGCGAACTAACTACACCCCTAAGCGTCATATTAGAAGGCAGTCTTTCAGTGCTGGAACAATATCGATCGCGAGTGATTCAGAATTTGCAGTTGTAGAATTGATATAAGGAAAAGATGATGGCTTTCAGTGCCACACTAAAAATTAGCAATGATGTCGCTAAAATCACTTTGTCTGGAGAATTGGATGCCATGACTGCACCGATTTTCAAGATAGAGGTAGAGAAAGCAGTAGTTGAGCATCCAAAACACCTCGTGTTGTTGATGCAAGACTTAGAATATATGGCCAGTGGGGGTCTACGGGTACTCATTTTTGCCAAACAAACAATAGATGCGGCTGCGGATATTTACATAGTTGCTCCGCAGGAAATGGTATTAGAAACACTCAAAAAAACTGGATTCGATCAAAGCGTGCTTATAGTCGATGAATATGTCGCTTCGCTCTAATTCATTACTCAGTATGGTAAACTCTATTAAGCAGAAGCAGTGGGAGCAAGTGCCGTAAAACGAGACTGACGCGTCTTGATTTTAAGTACTCCACCCAACCAACTGTGCTTTTACCGAAAAAATGGCCAGACTATGAACCATAAGCTGACCACAAGTTGTGACTTAAAGGAAAAGATTGCCAAAAATTAAAGGATAAGCTCGCTGAACCTATAGCCTGACTGGTTTTGTGGTCAAATACCCGTTTTGCGAGAGTGCGATCGCCTACAGCGGGTGGGTACGCCATCGCAAAGCACAAAAATCGTCTCTACAGGGAACTTATCCATCAATAATTTAATGGGACAAACTACTACTGGTTTGTCCCATTAAATATAATGGGTGAACTCATTCTTAACTTTTCTTCCTTTGCGACGGCAGTCGCTCATGGGGGAAACCCCCAAGACCGCGCTGCCTCCTCTTTGCGTCCAACTCTTACGAGACGGTGCGCGAATGCGGTTCGTTCTTTTATCCCTCAAAATTAATGGGACAGACTACTACTCCCGAATTTCTCACTAATAGGGTGTGGGAAGTGTGGGAGGTGTGGCAATACTGCTCGGATAAGCAGGGGAGGCAGGGGAAGCAGGGGAAGCAAAACTCAACGCCAGCCTCCATTTCTCCCCCTGCTCAAGAACAGCTTGCCTCAACCAAGAAATTCCAAAACCTACGCAGTATTGGGAGGTGTGGGAGGTGCTGCGTTGCACAAAGCGCTCGATATGAAGTGCCCATTCTCAATTCCTCCTCATTCTCCCCACACTCCCCACACCCCCCACACCCCTCAATTTCTCGCTTGTGAGAAATCCAGGCACTCCCCATTCCCCACTCCTGCTTGTTCAATCAAAAGGTAATTCTGGGAAACCTTAATTAGTGAGAGCGAGAGGCTTTTGCCAGAAGGAACTAGAATTAGGAAACACCTAGCTGGGTTCTTCTGACTTTTGAAATTAGGAGTGCATGTGTGCCAAAATCCCCTAAATATTTGCTGATTGGATCAACCGAGACTTACAGCGGTAAATCTGCAACTGTTCTGGGTTTGTCTCATCAGCTACAGCAAAAAGGTCTGGATATTACTTACGGTAAACCACTCGGTACGTCTTTTAATTCGTCTAGTGGAACCGTAATTGAAGAAGATGTCCAGTTCATCGCTCTTAGCCTCAATTTGCCGGAAAACCGCGTTGCACCTACAATGCTGGCTTTGGATGAACCAAATGTGCAAAAGCGCTTGCGAGGGGAAGACAAAACCAATTATCAGCAGTCCCTAATACAGCAATATTTACATAAATCTCAAGGAGATTTGGTATTACTGGAAGGGCCTGGTGATTTATCCGAAGGCAATTTGTTTGACTTGTCTTTGCTGCAAATGGCTGAAGTATTGGATGCTGCTGTGCTGTTGGTAGCCCGCTATAAATCGTTGCTTTCCGTTGAGGCCCTATTGGCTGCAAAACAGCGTGTAGGCGATCGCTTGATTGGAGTTGTGATCAATGATATCCCTGTCACCCAACTAGAAGCGGTTGACACTCTCTTGCACCCATTTTTGGAACAGCAGGGGATTCCGGTGCTAGCAATGCTCCCAAACAGCGATTTGCTCCGCAGTGTGAGTGTTGGCGAACTAGTCAAGCAGTTAAAGGCTGATGTTCTCTGTCGCAACGATCGCATGGATTTGTTGGTAGAAAGTCTGGCAATTGGAGCGATGAATGTCAACTCAGCTGTGAAATATTTCCGCAAACGCCGGAATATGGCAGTGGTGACAGGAGGCGATCGGGTGGAAATTCAGCAAGCGGCTTTGGAAACTTCTACCCAATGTTTAATTCTCACCGGGCAACTACCCCCGCCGCCGTTCATTCTCAGTCGCGCTGAAGAACTAGAAATACCCATTTTGTCTGTTGACTTAGATACCCTGACTACTGTCGGAATTGTTGACCGCACTTTTGGTCAAGTCCGTGTCCACGAGCCGATTAAGGTTCAGTATATTCGTCAGTTGATGTCCGAGCATTTTGACATTGACCGCTTGTTATCCAAACTAGGTTTAACTCCCGCAGCGGCATTGTCTTAGATTCATCAACTCAAACTAGTGAAGTACCCCATCGTATAGACGGATGGGGCTTCGCGTCTCACTCGCCATTGCCACGTTAGGAATTCCTATTGCTAAAAATTCGGGACAAACCCGATGATAGCGCAGCTAAGCCGAGTCTTCTCCCTTGGCGTTAGCCTCTCCCTTTGGGAGAAGGGGAGACGCCAAGGGCGAACGAGCGTCTGGTCTTACACAACGTCTCTGGTATTGCTACCTTTATCTCCTCTGAAAGGAGAACCCGCGCAGCCGCCCTGCTTCCCAAGGCAGTAATTATTTTTACGTACACCTTTGTATGGCTTATCTTTTACCGCAGAACGTAATCATGCGAACCAGTGACCGAGGTCTTTCTCCTTTTCTCACGCTCTTAGTCAAGTCATAGCGTATTAACGCTACTGCGGCCGTTTGTTATGAGCCGTGTGGGTGGGTCAGCAGCCAGTATAATGGTAGCATATCTATATGTATTTGCTACTGTGTCGCAGATTAGCTTGAGGTGATCTCAACGAGAGAAAGAACATTTGCAGAAGTATTGTGAATTGAGCGAAAGAAATCAAACAGAGGTATTACGCGACCTGATAAAGAGATTGTCAATCAAAGAGTGAACCCCCTTGATTGACCTGCAATAATCCCCACCTCATAGGCTACGGTGTACACACAAGTCTTAAAATTCCCCCTAGTACTTGGTTTCGTCATCTAGCAATAGGATTGTGCGATCGCTCTGTCAGCCTGTCCGCAGCGAGGAGGAAGGACGTTCGCAAGTGTGTGTCGCAGACAAGCAATCGCTTTAACCACGGAATTATCTAACGCTCTTTTATTACTCTCGTCAGATTAAATTTGAAACCCTATTTTGGCGTTAGTCCGCGCAGGCGGACTTTACTTGTGTAGCCACTATTTCTAATCGCCTGGATTATTCTCTCTCCAGAGTCATAGAAGAGCGCTAAGCAAGTTATCTTGGCAGAGCTAGAAAATCACCAAAAAGCCTATCAAAAAAAATTGTCTACGTACCATAACTTAGAACAGCATTACTTTCAGAATCCGCAAGAACTGCCAGAATCAGGCAAATTTCAGTATTTAACTCTCCTAAATGGCATTAGTTATGAAACACATTGGCTAGCCTGGTGTTACCAAGTAATGGAGTTACTGAACCAAAGAATCGAAAATTAGTCGCAATGTCTAACTTAAGTTTTCCTCGCATCTACACGCTGTTTGGTAAAATATCTGGGTCGTTTAGTCTGATTATCTCCATCTTTGAGCCAATCAACAGACCTTATTAACCTCGATACATTAGCCCAAGAATTGGCGACAATCCAGCAAACAGGTTCTAAAAGAATTGCTTTGCTAGGTTCTCGTCACGTCCCGATAACGCATCAGAATCTTATTGAAATGATGACTTATGCCCTAGTTTTATCGGGTAATCGAATCATTACTTCTGGTGCTACAGGGACAAATTCCGCGGCCATCAAGGGAGCAACCCGGGCTGATGCAAATTTGTTGACAGTGATTCTACCCCAAAGCCTGGAACGCCAGCCTTTAGAATCGCGCCAGCAACTAGAACAGGTAATGCATCTAGTCGAAAATCCCAGTAATGATAATTTATCTTTGGCGGAAGCTAGTTATTTGTGCAACAAGGAGATTGTCTCCCGTTGCCAGCAACTAATCTGCTTTGCGTTTCACGACAGTCGCACCCTGTTACAAACTTGTCAGGATGCAGAAGAACAAAGAAAAGTGGTGACGCTTTTCTACTTTGATTAGTCATTTGTCATTTGTCTTTCGTCATTTGTATTTGACTAATGACTAATGACTAATGACTGATGACTAATAACCAACGACTAATAAGTAATGATAATTTTTTTGTACTCGATCGCGGCTGCTGCCGTTCTCATTTATGTGCCATTTTTGCCAGTAGCTTATGCCCGTGTGCGTATTGGGTCTGAAATGCTTTCTACTCCTCGCGCTCTGTTTGATAAATTGCCACCTTATGCCCAACGGGCTACCTGGGCACATCAGAACACCTTTGAAGCCTTTATGATATTTGCCGCAGCTGCATTGATGGCTTATGTAACTGGTGTAAATTCTTTTACAGCCCAAATAGCTGCGATCGCCTTTGTGGTGGTTCGTTTCCTATACTCGATTTTTTATATTTTGAATATACCCCTTTTGTGATCGCTCATGTTTGCCATTGGCATCTCTAGCTCTGCCACTCTCATCTTTTTGAGCATCATCCAAGCTACTAGTGGTCTGTCAAATTCATTTTGACGGTTAGAGAGACGCGATAAATCGCCGTCTCTACAGGGAATTTATCCTTCAATTAGTTCTTGACAGACTACTAGTTAGGCGAGTGGGGAGACAAGGGAGACAAGGGAGACAAGGGAGACAAGGGGGACAAGGAAAATTACCATGCCCCATGCCCAATCTAAAATCTAAAATCTAAAATCTTTATATGGCTTCTACTTTTTCCTTTGACATTGTGAGCGACTTTGACCGACAAGAGTTGGTTAACGCTGTCGATCAAGTTATACGAGACATCAAAGGTCGTTACGACCTCAAAGACACTGAAACTACTGTCGAGTTAGTCGAAGAAAGCATTAACGTTAGCACTGACAGTGAGTTTACCTTAGATTCTGTACACACCATTTTGCGAGAAAAAGCCGCCAAGCGTAACCTCTCCCAGAAAATCTTTGATTTTGGCAAGGTTGAATCAGCCAGTGGTAATCGCGTGCGTCAAGAAATCAAACTCAAAAAAGGCATCAGTCAGGAAATCGCCAAACAAATTTCCAAATTGATTCGGGACGAATTCAAAAAGGTACAAGCTTCAATTCAAGGTGATGCTGTGCGGGTTTCTGCCAAATCTAAAGATGACTTGCAAGTTGTCATGCAGCGACTAAAACAAGAAGACTACCCAGTTGCTTTACAATTTACAAATTATCGTTAACAAATTCGTAATTCGTAGTTACGCATTCAATTACGAATTACGAATTACGAATTACGTTAGCGCAGTGTTAGCGACGCAGGAGCGTCATTACGAATTATTTTAAGCCCGTCCGCCAATACTTCTTTGAAATGCCGGACGCTCAGATAACTGCTTCATATAGTTCAACACCTCTGGATAGGGGCTGAGGTCTAGCTTCAGTATCATGGGAATATAATTCAGAATAGACCCCACTGCCACATCAGCAACAGTAAACTCATTGCCAAGTAAAAAAGGTTGCTTACCGAAAATTTCATTTAACGGAGTCAACAAGCGGGGCATTTCCCGTTCCCGATTCTCCTCTCCAAAAATTCCTGGAGCAAGGGTAGCATTAGCGAACAACACCCATTGAGAAAGTACAGCACGTTCCTCTGGTGAAAGTGAAGTTTTACTGTACTTATCGGTAAGATACAGCAAAATTGCCCCAGATTCCCAAAGCTGAAAATCCCCATCAACAATGGCTGGAACTTTACCAAATGGGTTAATTGCCAAATATTCAGGCTTGAGATGTTCACCCACCTGCATATCAAGCTTGATGAATTCGTAGGGAATTCCTAGTTCTTCTAAATACCAGTGAACAATTGATGCTCGACTCCGAGCGCCGCCGTAAAGTTTTACCATAATTAATTAAAGAACTTTGTGAGTGTGAGAATGCTGTTTAACGTTGTCTTCTTTGGTGACAACTCTAGCGGCGTTTAACACCCGCTTGCGCTCAATGGAATACTTAAAATCACTGTAGTTTGTACCTAAGGGAATCAGAGATTTTGCGGATTCACGACGTTTATAGGTACGAGCTGCTGCAAATGCCCGTGGCACAAATTCCTCTCCAAACTGAGCCGACTCTGGGAAGCCATCTGGCAGCAGTTGTGAATCGCCATCCAGCACAGATCCCAAAGTTGTGGCATGAGCCAGCTTATAGGAGGTAGGAATGCCCTTTAACAGCGCTTCTAAAGCCGCAGAGGGGATCGGTTCTATAACTTCGATTTGATAAACTTCTCCATCTTCTTTGACGAAGCAGGTTGCCAAGCCGATGACAATGTAATCATCGGTTGCTAAATCAGGGGCATTGGAATAAGAAGTTGCGGTTGTCATTAGGAAATTTCTCAAAAAAATTGAATATGGGGATTGGGGATGGGGGATTGGGGATTGGAGATTGGGGATTGGGGATTGGGGATTGGGGATTAGGGATTGGGGATTAGGGATTGGGGATTAGGGATTGGGGATTGGGGATTAGGGATTGGGGATTAGGGATTAGGGATTGGGGATTGGGCATGGAGAGAGGGGGTAGTGAATTCTTTGCAGTTCCCAGTTCCCAGTTCCCAGTCCCCAGTCCCCAGTCCCCAGTTCCCAGTCCCCAGTCCCCAGTCCCCAGTTCCCAGTCCCCAGTCCCCTCTTTAACGAACAGCTTGTTGGCATTCTACCAATTTGTCGCTCTCACTACTTGACTAGTCTTTGAGATTCACGTCTGCTATTTCTGGAATTCACCTTCGGGATCGAGTATCCATAATTAGGTTTGAGGAGCAATTGTTTATTTAGGGCGTAGATTTCTAGTGGTGTGAGTAGTTAAATTCAGTCTTGAGATGGCTTCCAAGTAACCATAAATACCTTAAGAATAAAGACAGTGGTAAAAAACTAGACTTTTATTTCAAAAAGCAGGGCTTTAATGTAGGTAAAGATGAATATTCACTCATTTTTAGCTGACGATAACCAGCAAAGTAAGCAATATAAGTATGTTCTATATACTACAAACAAACTTCAAGACCGGGGTACAAGCGATCGCAGCGAATCGATTTTTGGGGATAGTGACTTACGCTCTTGTGCTTTGAGGTTGGCTCAACAAGGAAATTATACTGAAGCGATCGCACTTTTAACCCAACTAATCTGCCGCCACCCCGATAATGCCGTTGATTACAACAATCGGGGGCTGATTTATTTTCAAAGTGGTGAAAGGCAAAAAGCGCTTTACGACTATAACACCGCCCTTAAACTCGATCCCCATTTGGCTAGTGTTTATAATAATCGGGCAAATTACTATGCGACTTGTGGAGAATTAGCAACAGCACTTGCCGACTACGATCAAGCGATTAATTTGAATCCGCGCCATGTCCGAGCGCGGATTAACCGAGGCATTACCTGGCGTGATTTGGGGCAATACGAGGAGGCAATTGAGAATTTTGAGGTAGCACTGCTTTTCGGTCAACTAGAAGCTCATATCTGGGCTGAACGCGGCAAGACTTACCATCTTTGGGGCGACTGGAATTGTGCGATCGCAGATTATCGTCGCGCCCTCACTCAACTGCCCTCTCTCGATAACAGTAATGATATTATTGGTTATCGCTTGCGTTTACAACTCGAAAATCGGCTCAACGAGTTACTATCTGAATCAGCGTCCTAATTGGTAGATTAATCCTTCTGGCAAATTTCAAGGTTCAAAAAGCAGATTCTTCATTTTGAATTTTGAATTTGAGCAAAGCGACGCTGCATCGCTAATGACTAATAGATGATAACTACATAGCTATTCAAAAATTAGCTATTAACCATTATTTATTAGCAATAATATAAATTAACACCCGGTTTATACATAGCTAGAATTACAAGAAACCTAAATAATTCTAAATTCGCTATTTGTCTTAGGGCGATGACTCTGTTTGTTCATCTTCTCGGCGATCCTGATTCATCAACACCACTTGACGCTGGCTGGGATCAAATCGGTATCCTTGCTGTTGTCTAATACTTTTAGCTTGTTGCGGATCGAAGTTACGGCTAAATTCCGCCTGCAAACTATTGACATGCCCTTCCATCTGCTTGACTTCAGTACTGATTTCTCGCAACTTTTCTTGCTGTAACCAATGATAAGGCAAAAGTTGTGCCAACGCAGATGCGGCAACGGCTGTAATGACGAAATTCACTGCTATTTTGGCTGTGCTTTCCAGTGCCATCACCTGGTAAGAACGTTGACGAATATGCCGCTTTGGTCGAGGAATGACCCGGCGTTTTTGTATCGGTTGTGACGGTGGTCTGGACGGTTGAATTGCGTTCATGATGCTAAAAGATAACCTCGCTTAGTGAAGGGAAGCACTATCAAGAGTGCTGAGTTATGAGTGCTGAGTGCTGAGTGATATTTACAACTTAGCCGGGCTAAACGCCCCGCTATCCATGTACAGCACTCGATACTCGGAACTGAATTAGAACTTGGCATCAAATCAGTTCAGAGTAGCTAGTGTCTCGGCTTAGAGTGGGGAGATTAATAAGTACTACTTTTTACTCATTGCTTCTTCCTGTCCACTCAGCACTCAGCACTCAGCACTCAGCACTCCGAGATCGGCACTCCTGAATGCTTGATTTAGCTGTCATATTACTTCATTTTTTTGAAATAGCTACAAGTGTTGCACCAGTTAAAAAATAACCTGGCTTACGTAAGTGCCAGGTTTCTAGCCACTTGTGGTTCTATGCCACAAGTTTCTGGAAATTGCACCCCGTACTGCCAGGATTATTAGCTTTTCAACTGTGTCACATCGGAGCGTTATTTGTAAAGTTCTGTGGCTAACCGCCAAGCTAGAACTCCTGGAATCAGCGCCACAACTAGAGCGATGTAGACTTGAGTATCTGAGAGAGAAGATATCTGAGCGATGTACAGAGTATCTAAGATAGGCATGGCTGAAAACCTCCTAACCTGAATAGATTTTGAACAGTTCGTTTACTACTTTTCCTTGTTTTGCCAAGATTGTGGAATATCTTGTTACAAGATGCAACAAAAGCAGTTATTAGTCAGTAGTCCTTATTTATTTTCCATTAAAAAAAATTTATAAAAATATGAATTTATATCTGGGTATCGACTTCGGCACATCTGGCGCGCGCGGCGTGGTGATTGACGAGGAAGCTTCTTGTATTCAGGCTGAGGTGCGATATCCTTTCCACGACTCACCAGCCGCCGTTACGCCAAAAATTTGGCAAGAGGCTTTGTTTGTGCTAGTGGAACAAATACCTAACCAATTGCGGCGAGAAATTAAAGCGATCGCAATCAATGGTACTTCTTCCACTGTCTTGCTAGTCGATGCTGTTGGTAATCCTGTAGATGCACCACTTTTGTACAACAATACGCGGGGATCATGTGTCCTAGAGGATTTGAGGAATATCGCACCCCCTAATCATACCGTGTTGAGTGCCACCTCCAGCCTGGCCAAACTTTTATGGATGAGACAATTACCCTCTTTTAGTGAAGCTAAATATTTCCTGCATCAAGCAGATTGGCTGGCATTTCTCTTACATGGACAGTTAGGTATTAGCGATTACCATAATGCTTTAAAGCTGGGTTATGACGTGGAAGAGTTGAAATACCCAGAATGGCTGGAAAAGTTACAAATATCGATTCAGCTACCCAAAGTTTTACCACCTGGTACTCCTATTGGAGAATTGCGCCCTGAAATTACGGATAAGTTCGGTTTACGCCGTGATTGTCTGATATGTGCTGGTACAACCGATAGTATTGCCGCTTTTCTCGCCAGTGGAGCAAAATTACCTGGTGAAGCCGTGACTTCCCTTGGTTCAACGTTAGTACTAAAGTTATTAAGTCGTACCCGTGTAGAAGATGCCAGATATGGGGTTTACAGCCATCGATTGGGTGATTTGTGGCTGACTGGTGGTGCTTCTAATACTGGGGGGGCAGTACTAAAGAAATTTTTCACAAACGCTGAGTTAGAAAGCCTTAGCCGGGAGATTGATGCATCAAAAGCCAGCGAGTTAGATTATTATCCGTTGTTGGAGGTAGGCGATCGCTTTCCCATTAATGATCCCGATTTATCCCCACGCTTGGAACCACGCCCAGAGAATCCAGTGGAATTTCTGCATGGGTTGTTAGAAAGCATTGCCCGCATAGAAGCGCGAGGGTATGAATTATTACAACAAATGGGAGCAGACAAATTGAGCCGTGTTTATACTGCTGGCGGTGGTGCGGCGAATCATACTTGGACTGGAATTAGGGAGCGTCATTTGCAGATTCCTGTAGTAGCGTCAGTATACACAGAAGCAGCTTACGGGACAGCGCTGTTGGCGATGGGAGAGAGAAAAAGGGGTTAGTCAACAGTGCATCTTTTGGTAGATATCTTCAAAATCAGTATCTATCCTGGTGACAATCGACGTATCTCGGACGATACTTGGATGATTAGATACCGGACTATAGATTCCAGGTTCATCATCTGGGCAGCTATTCGGGGATGGGTGCTTCGCAGCAAGCGAATGTCATCTATCCCCTTTACTAATTATTGGTATGATTTATAACTAGTCTACACCAATAAGTAATGGGTGCATTAAAGCAAACATGACAAACTTTCACTGGGGATATTAAGCGATCGCAGTGATGATAAAAGAACGCTAAATTGTGGGTTGAAAGTAACCGGATGGTGCGCCGCTACAGTGTAGAAGCTAATGACAGCAAGCGTAACACGGAGACAAAAAAGTGCAAATCACCAAGCGCAATGTTGAATTAAGAGTAGATGGCAGCTTAATGCGTGTTTATGTTGCGGCTCCCAAAGCAGCCGGAAAATACCCTGGTATTGTCTTCTACAGTGATATTTATCAGTTAGGTGATGCAATGATTCGTCTAGCTAACTACTTAGCAGGATACGGCTATGTAGTAGCAGCGCCAGAAATTTTTCACCGAATAGAGCCAGTTGGTTCAGTAATTGAGCCAGACGATCTTGGAAGGATGCGGGGTAATGACGATGCTCGTCGAACCTCCGTAGCTGATTATGATGCCGATTGCCTTGCTGTGATTGAATTTCTCAAAGGAGAGAGTGCGGTTTCTCCAAATCAAATAGGCACTCTCGGCTTTTGTATTGGTGGACATTTAGCTTTCCGCGCCGCATTTCAAAGCGAAATTCGGGCTTGCGTTTGCTGTTACCCTACTGGTCTTCCCAGTGGTAAGCTGGGTAAAGAGGTAGCCGATACAATCCAGAGGGGAAGTGAAATCAAAGGCGAGATGCTAATGGTGTTTGGTACTCTTGACCCTCATATACCAGATAGCGATCGCCAAATCATAATAAGAGCAATTGAAAATGCTAACGTACCTCACCAAGTTTTATTATATGAAGCAGAACATACATTCATGCGCGACGACGGTTATCGTTATGATTCTAGTGCTACTACCGCAGCTTGGTCTGAAATAGTAAATTTTTTGGGGCGCATATTTACAGATTGAAAACTTATATATTGCTTTCTTCGCGTTAATTTTGAGTTGTCTGCAACGCTAATAAACCAGCACCATAAGCAGGTTCATGCCTCGGAAAAATCACCCTTACATTAGGAAAATTCTTAACAAGAGATGCTGCAAATCTCTGATGGATGTTGCATCTACCGCGCCAGACACTTCCCGTTGTAACTACTTCTAAAACCGAGTCAGCACTAAAAATTGCATCAATTACTGTAGATGTAGCCTTTACTAACTCTTTTACAGCATCATCAATGATGATATTCGCTACTATAGGAATCCTATTTGATTTTTGAAAAAACTCCGTACATTTTAAGAGTGGCAAAATCAAAGGTAGTGTGTCGAATAAACCATTCAAACATC
>NZ_JBALDZ010000235.1:0-24425 GCF_036917155.1 Nostoc sp.
GGCGTCAGCCACGATGTTTCAATGTGTCCTTGTACAAATCCCCTGATTTTAATTATGGGGATTTCCCTGTTGCCTGTTGCCCGTTCCCTGTTCCTTTTTAAGCCCACCTACCTACTTAAATCTTACTAAGAATTACTTTTATCTCAGAACTTTTAGTAGTAAAGCAGACATAAAATACCCCATCTTCTATTGGTTTTTCTAAAACCTTAGCATAAATATCAACGCTTAATTCTTTTGGAGAATTTGGTGATAAAACTAATTTAATATTACTGAATAAAGAAGGGATGATATCCTTTTCTATATCCTTGGGACGTACCTCAGCTCCCTTGGTGGAAAGTTTAACTAAACTGCCTTGAAAAAGGGTTTCTTTAATGTGCTTTTCATCTAGAATTGTATATTCTATTGGTATTGCTTCAGCTAAAGGTAGTAATTTTTCTTCTTCTTGAGTTAGAAAGAGATTGTATTCTCCAATAATCCCCCTAACTTCATAAATATTTATTGGTAGTTTAATTCCTTTTACTTGTACTTGTTTTTGTCCACAGACTTTAACAATTGACTCTACTTCTCTAAATGTCGATTCTGAAATAACAATCTGTCCTCCAATTGTATAGGATTCAATACGATAGGTGAGATTCACCTGGCTACCGACTACACCATATTTGGTTCGGATATAAGAACCAATATTTCCAACAACAACTTCGCCTGTGTTGACAGCTATTCCCATTTCTAATGGCGGCAGATTCCACTGCTGCATCTTTTCATTTATACTCGTCATTGCTAACTGCATAGCAATGGCACAAGCAATAGCCCTTGTAGTGTCGTCTTCTTTGGCAGTAGGCGCACCAAACAACACTAAAATACCATCACCTGTAAACTCATCAATGGTTCCTTGATATTGGGTAATGATATCTGCCATTGATGCTAAATAAAAGTTGAGAACTTGAACAACCTTTTCCGGGGGTAATTGTTCAGAAATACTGGTAAATCCTCTTAAGTCGGAGACGAGTATGGTGATTTTGCGCCGTTCGCCCCCAAGTTGTAAACCTTTTGGGCTTTCTAATAAGGTAGTGACTACTTCTTTGCTTAAGTAACGCCCAAATGTATAACGAATTTCTCCAGCAGTACGGGCGATGTGGACTGTAATAGCGATCGCAGATCCTAACAGAGCTAATAATGGTGGTACTACAGGTATCCACCAACTGGCGATAAAGGCTGCATAAGTACTAGCTAATAGCACACCTGCTGGCAAAATTGGGCTAGTTATTTTCTGGAGGGACAAAAATGTTACCCCACCTGCATATCGCCATTGCCAAGTTAGACTTGCACCCACAAAAGACCACAGAAAAATCCATCCTATTTCCACTGGCTGCGACCAACTCTTAATTAGTGGGCGACCTGCTGTAGCTGCACTGATAATTTGGCTAGCCATATTTGCATGAATTTCTACCCCAGCCATAGGTTCTGGGGAAGTCAACAAACCACTACTATAGGGAGTGAAGAATAAATCCTCAAAACTTTCGCTGACGTTACCAATCAAAATAATGCGATCGCGTCCCCATTCTGGTGGTACCTTATCTCCTAAAATATCTGTCATCGAGACTGTAGAAAAGTGCCTGGCTGCTCCCCTGTAATTAATTAAAATTTGGTAGCCACGGTCATCAGCTCGCACATAGCCACCATCATTACCGGCAAAGGGGGTAAATCTTGTCTTTCCTAACTGCCAATTTTTTGTCTGTCCAGAAGTTTCCGGTGCAATACCTTCGGCATCAAGATAAAGTAAAGCTAAATATAATGCAAAACTGTAAACAGTCTCCCCATTTTTATCTGTTAAGTAGAGCAAACTCCGCCTTACCTTCTTATCTGCATCCACAATCAAATCATTTGCACCTACTTGCCCTTTATCTTTGAGTACTGGTGGCGGGTCAATTGGCTCGCGTTGGTTATCCCCCACCACTCTTTGAATCCCGATTAAATTGGGGGTAGATGCAAATACTTTGGTTAATTCTTGATGTCCTGGTTCTACAGGGAAATCGCGGTAGATATCTAAACCAATAGCTCGTGGTTTCCTCGCTTTTAATTTTTGCAACAACTGAGCATACAAACCATCTGGAACTATTGGCTGACGAATTTTTTTCATGTCTGCAAGATTTACCCCGACAATGACAATCCGCTCATCGGGTGCTTCTTGGGGTCGCAGACGCATATATTGATCAAAAGCTGCCCATTCCCAAGGCTGCATCAAACCAGAAAGGCGTAATAAGATGACTACACCAGCCACACTAGGAGTAGTAATCAAAACACCGCGCCCTTGCCAGAGTAGCCGTTTTAACTTTGCCCACATATAACTGTACTGAGGTTAACGATCGCTTGTGCAGCAGTCAAGGAAAGGTTCTTTGGTGATCGCCCCTAGACCGACTGATTTTAAAAGTTCTTCCCATTCAGCGGGCTTCTCGCGGCGCAATTGAGCAACAGTATTCAACGTTTCCTGCCAAATTTGAGACTCTGCATAAATTTTTGCCTGTTCTAGAAGTCCTGCCCCAGCTAGCTGACTTTTTAGGGATGAACTTACTTCAGTACGCTGGAGTAATCCCTTGACAGATTCATCCTGAGAGCGGTCTTGAAAATCGCAAATCATCGTGAAGTACCATCGATAATACTTACCAATTTGGAGAGAAACATTTGCTGGTAATTCCAGTTTAATGATCCCAGGAGTACTAGGGAGTTTAAAAGTTGTCAGATAAACCTGATTTCCGGCTTCATCTGTCAAAGCTAATTCTCCAGATTGGGCAGTATTTTGAGGAATGTACCAATATAGTGTTGGATTGGCTGCAACCGTTTTTCCAAAATTATTTTTTGACGGCATCAAAGGCGTTATCGGTATTCCGCTCCCATCGATACAAGAAGAGCCACGCGTTCCTCCACCCAATGTTTGAGAGGGCGCTCCTCGGTCATCTACAGGTGGGAATTTGAGACTGACTTTCCACTCCAAGTTGGATGCCGGTCGCCGTGATGGCAAGCTAGCAAAAGTGACAATGGTGGGAGAAAGTGTGCTAACAAGGATCGCTAAAAACTGAAAACATTTTGCTAAATTCATTTTGTTTCCGACAGGTGGCGAAATCTGGGATAAAGCCTACTCCGCATTTGGTACTCCAAATCGGTGTAGGTAGTTTACGATCCGCGTAAGGACTTTTGTTGAACGTAAATCTTGGAAGCAGCAAATCATATCATGTCCGGTTGAAGACCGATCATTCTTGCAGAAGTGGGGAAAAGGGTAAAGGGGAAAGCGGCTCATAAAAAACCCTTTCCAATACTTGTCGGGTTTTGGAGGAAAGGGAAAAGGTTAAAAGAGAAAAAACCTTATATATTAGGACTTACACTCTTTTCCCCTTCCCCTTTTCCCTTTACCCGAACCGTATTGCTCCCTTACCAGGGATTGCCAACGAGGGTGAAACCACTCCAATAATAGGGATGAGCAAATTCTTTGTCTCCTATCTGTCTTAACTGCGGGGGTAAAGGAAAGCTCTTACTCCCTGTTACCAAGCGACCCTTCTCTAGTCGCACCTGACCCTTGAGCATTGCTACCTGTGCTTGCCTTAAAGCCTCGGCTTTGATGGGAGTTTCTTTCAATTTCTCGTAGAAAGTTGTCATTAGTCCCATTGTGCTTTCATCGTTGACAGACCATAGACTGCCCATCGCTGATTTCACTCCTGCTAACACCGCCAAGCCTGCAAATCCCAACTCCGCTTCTGGGTTACCTAGTGCTGTGCGACAGGCACTCAAAACCAATAGTTCCACTGATGGCTGACTTAACTTCAACTGCCGCAATTGGCTAAGTCGTATTTTGCTATACCAAAACTCAATATAGGATTTATTGATATTACCAGGCTGAAAGTTGGCATGGGTGGATAAATGGACAATACCAAACGTCTGTAAAGCACGGGCTTGTTTGAGTTTTTCCACGGTGAAGTTTTCGTTGAGGAAAAACTTGCCAGTCCACAATTGACTGGCGATTAAAGCCAACTCCACTGACGCCGCTGGTAAAGGTTTTTGATCGGGGAATCGATCGGCTCCCATCGCTAAGACTTGCTGATTTCTCACATCCACATAGCGAGTATCAGTAAGTGATAGGCTGGGCATCAGACCAACGCTGTATCTTTCCACAATAAATCCTTGCCCGTCATGCAGAGCGGCGATCGGCACAGAGCGTAAACCCGTGTCCATCAAAAAGGTGAGATTCTTGATTTTTTGAGCTTGTAAATCCTTCTCCAAAGGTCCAACGAGCCACTTATAGAGCTTTTGTGCCAAAGCCAGGTAGGGAGGGGAGCGTTGAATGTTAGTGATAGCTCCTTGGAATTCTTGAGCGTTTTTGAGGACTTGCTCTCGCGTCGCTCCCTTAATCTGCCGTCTGATTGGTGTTCCAGAGGAAGTGACCATCACGAGTTCGAGCTGGTAGTTACCTTGAGCTTGTTGCTGAGTGGGTTGTACTTGCTGTCGGCGCTGCTCCAGACCTTGAGAATTGAATTCCCAGATAGGTTCCGGTTGCTTGGCAGTCTCGTCTTGTTGAGATTTGGAGTCTTGCTCGGTTTTGGGTTGAAATAAGACATAGATCAGGGCAGGTTTAATGCCAGTGGCTTCTTCAATTCGGCGCAGTATAGCCTGGGCTTCTTTTAGGGTTTTGATGCGGACATTGCCGATACCCAAATGGTTCTCAAAGGTCTTGGTGAAGACTTCCTCCAGTTCTGGCATGTTGGTGTCAGTTACTTGTGTGGAGGCGAAGGTTGCTTCTGGTTGCTGGGTCAGAGCAAAGGGATTGGTGAGATCGACGGGATTAAAATTAATAAGTGGAGTTGGAGATGGAGTCTCAGTTGGAGGTGGAGGGGGGATAATAGAGATTTTCCCGCCAACGATCGCACCAGCTGTACCATTTACCGAGGCATTGCCAATCTGAAACGGATTTAAGTTGCCTCCTCCATGCCGGATCGTGATGTCTCCCCCACTGTTACCGCCAAGGGTGGAAATGCTAGCCAGACCGCTGTTGCTGTCGGTGAAGGTGTCTGTTACTCGGAAAAATTGTCTAGCGGTGATATCTATGTCACCGCCTCTACCGTTTTTCCCACCTTGGGCGTTAATCTGGGTAGCTTGAATGTCACTGCTGGAGTCAAGGGTGACATTGCCACCGTTGCCGAAACTACTGCTGGAATCAATTGCGCCAGTGGTAATATTGGTGGCAGCTTTGGCGATGATGGCACCACCGTTAACTCCTGAGCTGTTAAGGTTGCCCGTAGAAATGGCATCGCCGCTTTCTAGAGCGATTGCTCCCCCATTCCCAGTTGTAGAACTAGTGTTGAGAGTTCCCGCACCGGTATTGATATTGCCACTGATGCTGGTTATTCTAATCTCTCGACCTTGATTTACCACATCGCCAGTGGTAATGTTTTGGTTGGCTTGTAGGTTAAGGGTGGCATTGTCAGCTCCAGTGAGTTTAAATCCACTAGTGTTGATGGAACCTGAGCCAAAGGGCGATCGCAAAGTAACCGGGTCATTGAAAGTCACATCACCAGCCAACGTAATGGTACCGCTGCTGTTATCTCGCCCGATCAAGATTTGAGAAAAGCCATTTTGCCAGGTGTTTAATTTACTGGCATTTAGATTTAAACGGGCATCGTTAATGTTGCCACCCAAGGTAATGCCTAAGCTAGAAGTACGAGGCTGCAACTGAAGGATACCAGTACCTTTGATTTGGGTGGAGCCAAGGAAGTTCATTTCATCAGCGGTGAGGGCGATCGTACCACTACCTGTTCCAGTGGGGTTAATGGAACTGTTCTTAATGCTAATTCCTTCTGTAGTGTTATTACTACTAGCGCCTTCTAAGCTTATATTTCCTGTCCCCGTCGATTCTACTTCTGCGCCGTCTTCCAGTAAAATGCCGAAGTTACGATTTCCCCCTCCATTCCCGCCAGTACCCATGAGGCTGATATTTCCATTGGCTGAACTGACTCTGGAATTGGAACTGAGATATATTCCCTCACTAATATTAGTCCCGACTCCGGCAATTCCCTCTAGAGTAATTGTCCCCGTCTTAGTTGTGTTAATGATGCTACTGTTTACTTCAATGCCGTCATTGTCCATACCTCCCCTAGCGTTACTAGTACCTTGGAGTGTAATCCTCCCAGTCCCCGTGGAGCTGACCAGGCTATTGTTAAGCTGAATGCCGTTGTTGTTCTTTCCATTCCCATTACCTATGCCAGTTAAGCTGATATCTCCATTTACGGCTATGATGCTGCTATTATTCAGCCAAATGCCTTTCTGCTCGTTAGCATCAGCGTTGTTTCCCTGACCTTTAATCGAAATATTGCCATTACCAGAATTGAGAGTAGCTCTATCAAGGCTGACTCCAATAGGATTTGCTGCTGTTCCTTGTGCCGGCTCGTTTAAGGGGTTACTACTACCGCCCAGAACTATATTGCCTCCATTAGAATCGATCGCAGCACCACTTTTGAGGGCGATCGCTCCTCCATTGATACCGTCTCGATCTGCATTGAGGGTGACATCCAACTTCCCCGCGCCACTGGCTGTTAGCTTGGCATCTGAGTTGATAAAAATACTGTTATTAGCTTCTAGCGTTAGATTTGTATTGGCAGTACCCGTTGTGCCGATGTTGGCATTGATGTTGAGATTGCGATCGGCAGCTAATTTCAAGGAAGAACCACTGCTCCATAAGATCGGGTTGCTGACTGTAATATCTCCTTTACCAGCCAAACCCGATGTTGTCGAAACGGTAACATTACTCAAAGCTAGTTGATTTTGTAGCGTAGTCGAGTTGAGATTAGAACAGGTTGTGGTGGTATCAGCAAATATCCCACTACCGAAGGTCATACTAGCGGTATCGATCGCCCTGCTGATGGTGATATCAGTCGGATCTAGCAGGAGCGTGCCGACTTCACCCGTAGGCGAGAGTCCTGTGGACACGCTACGCGAACGCAAATCAACCAAGCCTTGAAATAAGAGCAATCCCTTGCTAGATACTTCTACTAACCCGCCATTCCCAGTATTAAGCCCCCCGATGGCGTCGATCTTACCAAAGAACTGAGTGCGATCGTTTGACCAAACGATCGCCCGACCACCATCACCGTTTAGCAGCGCGTTAGCATTAATTACCGAATCACTGCTAACAAACGTCTGTAAGGCGTTGGGCAAGATACCTTGACCTTTGTAATCTCCCCCAATCCGAACGATGCCGCCACCAGTTGTGCCAGAGGCATTAATGTTAGCACCAATCAATCCGACGCGATCGCCCAAGACGTTCACTGTACCACCTGTCTGCATAACTCCTGTATTGGAAACATCTAGGGTTCCAGAAGCGATCGTAGTTCCTGCGGCAGTTGGGATAGTTGTACCAGATCGTGTTAACTGCACTGTGCCAGCATCTAAATTAGCTCTCACACCAAGATTTAGTCCCTTAGCCCCTTGGGTTAACAGCGTTGGCAAATCCAGAGGGTTAATTGCTAGGTGTTGGTCTGTTGTATTTCTTGGCAGTTCTAGCTCTAAACTCAGCAGGTTTCCTGCTTGAGAGATCCGAATCAGGTTTGTCCCCGGCACTGCTGCAATAGTGATATTTCCGCCGGGTGCGCTCAATGTTCCCGTATTGATGATACTCCCACCGATTAAAGCCAGATTGTGTTTTTCTAAAACTGACAAACTACCAGCATTGATAATAGTCCCAGGATTGGCGAAATCAAAGGCAAACCCAGAGGGATTACCATTTAAATTTGAGTAATCATTTTTACCTGTTGCATTAAACCAAAGGCGATTGTCAAAGCCAATTGCTGTAGCAGTCGTTACTGTAAAGTCAGCCGGAACATTAATTTGGGCATTCGGCCCAAAGATGACTCCAGCTGGATTCATGATGAATAAGTTGGAATTTCCTCCAGTTACCTGAATCAGTCCATTGATGGTTGAAGGATCTCCGCCGACAACTCGGGTGAGAATGTTGTGAATATTGGGATTTGAGAGAAAATTGGCAATCTGCTGCTGATTGAGTCCAAATTTCTCCAAGCTGTGAAATAGGTTCGCCCGATCGCCAGAAAGCTTACCCCCTTGGATGTCGATGCGATTACCCTCTTGAGTCACAACTGTCCCTGTCCCATCATTAGCTGGAACGATGGATTGTCCAAGTACGGGTTTGGCAGCAATGCTCCCTAACCAGAAGCATAGGGTAAGCACGATCGGCAATGGAGCATCCTGACTTTTAAACACCAGTTGCTTCTGCTGGCAAAGACGCTGTACAAACAAGTGGGGAACTGCCTCGCCAACAGACTGCCTTGCCAACGTACTATTTCCTTTTGACTTTTGATCTTTTCTGTTCACTGCCAATTCCCCAAGCTTAAAGTTGATCATTCACTTGGAAATAAAAGCCATCATCTTGAGTGTTATTGCTATGTGCGATCGCAATAATTCAAGTGGTGCGCCACATAAACTTTGCGTCGTAGCAAGCAGAGGGGAAAGAACTGATGAAAAACTCCACCCACTCTTGGGATGGAGTTTTTGGGCATGGGGAACAGGGCATGGGGCATGGGGAAGAAGTTACCAATACCCAATGCGGCGGGGCGGCTGTCCCTCTCCACCCACTCTGGGGATGGAGTTTCCCGCCGCTTTCAATGAACAATTACAACAATTAATCTTAAATGCATAGTGATTGTATCATGAAAAACAAGCTTTATTAGAATAGACATCTCCAGAAATTAAATATGCGTTATCCAGAATCCTTGTAGAGACGTAGCAGTGCTACGTCTCTACATTCATTTTCGGAGATATCTAATTGAAAAAAGTGATAATTTTAGTCTAAAGATTTACTTTATAAATGGTATCTAGGCAGAAATATAGAAGACTAATTAACCAATATGATTTCTAGCTCGAAAATGACGATCGCGTTTTCGGAACAGTTGATGGGGCGATCGCTCTCAGTCGTTGGTTGAACTATTTAAGCACTCAATTGTCCACATATTAACATTGTATTTGAGTAATTTATAATGCAGATAAATTCTTCCACTTTGAATGTAAATAGAATACTGTCTCCTGACGAACGCGTGTTTGAAATTGCAAATCAGCTTGGGGGCGCATTAATTAACGTCGTCATTAACCGTATTAGAGGACCCCTGAGTGCAGCCATTGTGAGACAGGCAATTGACTTGATCCAACGTCGCCACCCACGTCTAAATTGTCGGATCGTTGGTTCTACCGATTCCCCACGCTTTGAAGAGGGAGGCGTGACGATCCCGTTGCAACTAGTACATAGCCAAGATGATAATCAGTGGCAAAATATTGTTTTGCAAGAACTAAATCAAAAAATTGAAAGCGACAAATATCTCATGCGTGCCGTATTGGTTCAGCCTGTCGGCGAACCCAAGGAATCAACAGTCAGCTTTTTGATTGTCACCTTACATCATGGCGTTGCAGATGGCACATTCTGCATCCGCCTCCAAGCAGATATCTTGACGTACTGTCAAAAGATAGCAGCGGGCGAATCTGTCGAAGCAGTGGCGCGTTTACCTGTGCTGCCTGCATTGCCAGAGCTTTTCCCCCCCTCAATGCAAGGATACAGTGGTATGGGAAATACGATCGATTGTCTGTTGCGGCTTGTCAGCCAACATATCGCCCATCGTCCCGAAACTTTAGGTTTTGAGCAGTATCAGACACCGGAATTACGTCGTGCTAACGTGGTTTATCGCCAGCTTGATGAAACTTTCACCCAACGATTCAATGAAGTTTACAGAAAGGAGAAAGCGAGCGAACAAAGTGCTTTGTCTGCCGCCATGATGCTTGCAGTCGCGAATAAAATTACAGGTGGAAAAAAGCGAGATATCTGTTTGAGTTGTCAGTCATTTGCAGATCTGCGTCGCCGTCTCGAACCAGTAATTAGTGATGAGCAGATGGGGTCGTTAGCTTCATCGACTTTTACATTTCACACCCTAAAACCAAGTATGTCCTTTTGGGATTTAGCACGCAATGTGAAACAAGAAATCGCTACGAATATCCAGCGCAACGATCTATTTAGCATGATGCTAGCATCTGGACTGGCAGTGGCAACGAGGGGGATACTCCTAAATCAAGTAATGGCTAGCGTTGGAGTTACTAAGCTTGGTTTAGTTAATATTTCTCATCAGTATGGAGTATTTGAACTCGAAGAAATTAATGCTGTAGCTTCAGCATCGGCGTTTCCAGGTGTTTTTGTGGTTGAGGCATTAAGGTTTCAGAAAAAGATGTTTTTGAATTTTCTATTTTCTGAGCCTTCACTCAGTCAGGAAACGATCGCCGCACTCGCAGACGATGCTACTGCCTACCTAGCTGATGCTTGTTCGGATTAGAGTTTTTGCCAGTGTGGTGAACTAGCTGCACTAATTTGGAGTACCAAATATAGTGTAGGCTTCTGGTACATTTCGCAATGCTGCTAGAGCGCCGGTCAACTAATATATGTTGACAAAAACGTCATTACGTGTATATGGTCAAAACGCCTATTGATGGCTAAATTTTGAGGTCTAGTTTTTAGCGATCGCATTAAAACTGAGTGCATAAGGATTTCTCACCAGATTTATCAAACCGAAGTGCAGAGGTCTTAGGGGCGGGTTAAGCGAGACATTCATGAATGATGGATTATATCTGTTAACCCGCCCCTACTGAAGAGTGAGAAATGCGGGATAAACGTTCGATTAACATAACACCCATATCCTGCGCTTTACGTCAACTACTTGTACTTGACCGGCGCTCTAGAACTTCCTTAGAGGTACTATTAGTAATAGAGTTATCCACAAACCTGATTAAAAAGTTCTGTATTGACGTATGGCAGAATCTACGCCTTTTGTTTCTCCTGTTTTAGGATGTACGAATGCATACAACCATAACCACTTAAATCTCCAATTGACATTGGCAATTGGTGTTTTTCCCTCGGGTACATAAACTCGTCTTAGAATTGGCTTAAGCCCTAAGCGAAGAAGCATTACTGCTTCTTAACGGACAAATCTCCATCTATAATCTTTGATTTAGATACGGTGGGTTTAATATTACTCTTTAAGTACATATCTAAATAGATATTCGGAATAATCACTAAGGCCAAAAAATACATTCCTATAATCAATAAGAATAGTATATTGGCTGACAGTTCATTTTTATATTTAAGTTTCATCTACACCACGGCAAATATATATATTTATAGTTCCCATCTTGAAGATTAATAAGTAAGTTAGTGCAAAAAAAAACCAAGTATATTACAAAACGTAAATAGGCTTAAAGCCCTTACTAATGACCATTGAAGAAGAATAAAGATTGCCGTTTTTTAAAGTAAAAGCTTGCCGCAGTAAAGGCTGAAAGCATTATTATTTCGATTAATTCTGAATTATTTGTCGAATCTCATTAAAGAATAAGCTTGTCGCGAGTTCCACGCTAAATATAGGCTTTGGGAGCATTTTTGTGCTTTGCGATCGCAAAGCACAAAACGGGATTTGACCATAAAACCAGTCAGGCTATAGGTTCGGCAAGCTTATCCTTTAATTTTCGGCAATCTTTTCCTTTAAGTCACAATCGCATTCAATTATTTCAAATACGCTTCTGTCATAGGTTCTGTGCTGTGGCCACTTAATGCTTTAAAAACGGCCACTTTATCCTTTAAGTGACAAAGTTGTCCAACTTCTCCTTCCAAAAGCTGTCCAAAATCTTCTTAAAATCACATTAGCTTTAATTGGGCTGACCTACTTACAACAACTGTGGGAAATTTACCAGAAAAATAAGCAATGAGCGCGGCTAATAGTTGAAACCTGCTCCAAGTCAAAGTTCCATCTCTAACCCGATGCCACAGATAAAGAATTGTAGATCAAGGGCATTAAGTAAAGTTTCTACTTTGTACTTGATCTATCAAATTGAGGTGACTGCTCAAAAGGAAATAGGATAGGAGGCTGTTTTATATCTGAATCACTATTACTATCTTCTTCATCTTCTTGGGGACTTGCTTGGTGAAAAGCATCTACATTCTGTCCATCTGCTGGGATCTTTTGCCCGTCACTTGCTGCTTTTTGGGCGTTTATTAGTGCCTGTCCAACAACCGCCGCCGCCACCACAGCTGGGTCTTGAGCTTGCGGATCGTAGGTTTCTATAATAAGCGATCGCACCTGCTGTTGCCCAGTAGTAGTGGTAACTTGAAGCATCAGTGTCATGCTACTAGGCTTTGGGTCGGGATTTAGAGATATCGAGCCTTTTAGAGGTACACTTCCAGGTGCAGGAAGTAACTGAACCTGCGTAGAGTCACTAGCATCAACCTGCCAAGACAAAGTTAGAGGTAGAACCTTTTTATCCTTTTTGATGGGAATGAGATATTTGTTGTTAACAGGCTTACCATTGATTGTAAACTTGAGAATACGCGGTGGTCTGGGAAGAATTTTAATTAGTTCTGTCTGTTTTGGTTCAAGCTTGTCATTTTCACCACCTTTGGGAATTGCTTTGAGTGCAAAGACGTAACTACCTGGTTTCTTGATACCAGTTTTCACTTTCTGACAGACAAGCTGTTCTTCAACAGTACATAACCTCCGCAACTCGCGGGGAATGCCCTGACTCAAGTCGTATGTTTTTACAGGACTTACTATTAGATTGTCAGGAGTCCGACCGATAATTTGTAGTGATTGCAATTGTTCGGGATGTGTCACAGACCAATTGAGGCGAATCTCATCATCCACAGGCTTGCTGGATTCCTCAGTTTTGCTCTCTGATTTCTGACTTCTGCCTTTTGGCTTTTGGCTTTTGTCTTTTGTCTCCTGTCCTCCAACTTCTTGATATATCGGTTGTGTTGAGCTAAAGACAACAATAGAAGGCTGGGGAATGGGAACAATTGCTACCGGGGTGGTTTTGCTCGTGTCCATAACAGCGCCCCGTCCGGGCTTTGGTAGGGCAGTCATTTCAAAAACGTAAGTAGCACTTTTGCGGGCGCTGGTACGGACTTGACGACAAATTAGTGAACTTTGTTTTTTAGTACAGAAAGGTTGCAGCACCGTAGGTACACCTTGATTAAAATCATACACTTCTGGACGAGTCAGAGGTGTGCCATCAACAGACAACCCGACAATTTTCAGAGTTTGCAGGCGATTAACATCGCTGATTTGCCACCCAAGATGCACCACATCGCTGTTAAGAGCAGAGTAGGTACTGTCCTCTGGATACAACTCGACAATTTTAGGCGAGGGGGGAATTCTAAATAGTACCCACCAGATTAAATACGCAATAGCCCCCACACCCAATAAACCTAAAAATAAAAAAGGTAACAATTGCCATAAAGGACGGGCTTCCCACACCAACACTCCTGGTAAACTATTGTTAGGGATAGGCAACTGCTGGGGATCTTCTAAATCAACGCAGAAGTTAACGATTCGCCCACCACCAATTAACGGACGCCGCCACCACTTCTGTGGGTGTACTTGCAAGTTGATACCTACAGTTTCCTGTGGCTGCACAAATCCTTGAAACTGCTCTAAAGTGTAGGAACAGATTTCTAACTCATCGAGATTTTTAACTTGCAAAGAAATCTGCCGTCGTGTATTGCCATAGTTCGTCAACTGTAATTGAAACAGTCCTGGCTTAGTTCGTACCCGATTAATAATTGAGCGTAATTCTGTCTGGAGTAAATGTCTTGGCGGTACTTGCAGATAAACTAAATCCAGCATTATCAAGTTTGGATAGTTTTCCGAGTATAGCCGCAAAGTTGGGACATACTTACCAGACAGCGCATCCATACCTGGAGTAATCACAAGCATAATTACCCCACACTCGCCTGGGTTCAGGTTCAAACTGTCAGACTGAAAGATTAATCCAGCGCCCTGGAAACCTTGAGGATAAGTAATGCTAAACCAAGTTTTAGGCAAATCAGAACAAACCAGCCGAAAGCGATCAACGCGATCGCCCCGGTTTTGCACTAACACCTGAACAGCCAGCGTTCCTCCCTGCTGAATCACAGCCTGGTTAGTAGAACTAGTAACAGGTTGTAAGATAAAAGTAGGTTCACTGCTACTAACAATATCATTAGTTGCAGGCAACACTTGGATGTACTGTTCGTACCGAATTGGTGTATCTTCAGGGTAATGCTCGTGGGCATCAACCACTACAATATAGCTGTAAGTTCCTGGTAGCGTATCAACAGGCAGATCAAATTTAAAGACTACCTCTTCACTCTGTTCTGACCCCAACGCCAGATATTCTCGTCCAGAATTACACCACGAGCGTACTCCTGATGATACTTCCTCAATGTAGACTTCTATAACAGCACTTTGCTTGCCCTTATTGCCAACTGTCACACTTAAAACAAAAGTTGACCCCGCTGACACAGCATCTTTACCAGAAGCGCTTAAAATCACAAAGAGTGGTTTTGCGCCAGTAGAGTGGAGAATACTGCTACTTACTTTTGCTTCTGTTATATGTGAGTCCAAATGTTTGCTTAACATTATCTTGTTTTTTTGCTAATGGCTAATGGCTAATGGCTAATGGCTAATGGCTAATGGTTAATGGCTAATGGCTAATGGCTAATGGCTAATGGCTAATGGCTAATGGCTAATGGTTAATGGCTAATGGCTAATGGCTAATGGTTAATGGCTAATGGCTAATGGCTAATGGTTAATGGTTAATGGCAATGAGCAATGAGCAATGAGCAATGAGCAATGAGCAATTAGCAATTAGCAATGAGCAATGAGCAATTAGCAATTAATGACAATCCGAAGGTAACTGTTTAACACGTTGTTGTTTCACTAGGCGTTCTTCTGAGCCACTGGTAACTAAAATTTCTTTTTGAATGCGGATTATATCAATACTTGTCAGCGGTTTGGCAGAGTTTATGAGTACTTTACCTGTTAAATTGTTACTGCTACGCTCGCCCTGCTCATTTAATGACCAAAGCTTTGCCTGACCGTTTTCGCCTGCACTTGCTAAGTAACAACCATCACTACTCATAGCTACAGCACGCACAGCTTGCGAATCGGCAGTCCACTCATCTACCAATTCACATTTAGCTTTATTGCTCAGGCAGGGGTGTAAGTTCCAAATTTTGATCGTGCCTTGGTTGTCTCCTGTTACCAACAGATTAGGCTTGCTGTCGCTAGAGGCTATAGTGAAAATATAGTCTTTATTAGTGCTAGAACCAGTAGACACAGAATGTAGTTGATTAGTTTTCAAATCCCAAAGAGTTAGTTGGTTGAATCTGCCAGCAATTGCGAGATGACTTTCTGCTTCCCCAACCAAAGCTAAGGCATTTACCGCAAATCCTACCTGTTGCTTACGGAATATCCGACTTGATGCTCCATCTAGCTTCCACTGCACAACTAATCCACTACCATGACCGCTAAATAGCGATCGCGAGTCTTTGCTAAACATCAAATCAAATACACGATCGTCTATTCTAGCGGTGAAGGGAGGCTCGGCTTTTCCTGATAGCAAATCAAACAGTTGAATTTGACCGTTTTCAAATCCTACTGCTACTTTATCGTTGTTCACGGGACGGTAACGCACTACTCGCACAGCTTTATCTGCTTTTAGCAACACTCCTAAAGGCGCTAATTGGTTTGACTGTACGCGCCATCGGCGGATAGTTTGGTCATTAGAACCACTAACCACTTCCTCTCCCAATCCGTTGAACCGGACAGTGCTAACTGTATCTGTGTGTTGTTGCTCACGCCAAAGCAACCAATTACTTAAAGCCATACTCAACATCACTACCAGACAAAATCCTCCCAGTTGAAGCCATTCGGGAATTACAGGTAGCACCTGTAACTCTAAAGATTGCGTATCATTGTGTACTTCAATCCGCTTGTCATCTGTAATAGCTTTGGCTTGTAAAAATTTGCGTTTTGTCCAACCTAACCAAGGGCGTTTTTGCCGCACCTTGAGACTAAACTGCGTTAGTTCCCCCTCTTTGAGGTCTGCTTTTTCTGGCATCACCTCAAATTCGGGACTAGAAATTTGGGATTGGGAATTTGGGATTGGCTCGTTAACAGTCTCTGGCTGCTTGAGTAGACGGATTTTAGATTTAATTGAATCTAGAATCCCAAATCTTAAATCTAAAGTCTTTTTTTTCTCCTCCACATAACTGACTTCAACACTTGCTTGCTGACGGAGATTACTTTGATTATCAAATTGCAGCGTATATTCAGCAGTATCGGCATTTCTGTCACGCCACCCACCAGGTTTTTCTGGAATTTTTTGGCGTAATGGAATACATTGAAAATCTATAAATCCTTCAGGTAAAACAGTTAAATAGCCTTGGACATGAACCAAAGGCGCTTCTGACTGATTTGCTTCAATAGTAAAAGTGTAGCGATCGCTCAATGCTTCGACAGTGCTAGGAATCTGGCACTCAAAAACTTCTTTTATCTTTTCACCCTCAGAAAGTAGCAGACGCTTCTCTATACCATTGGGAAACCACGAGGAATCTAAACCTAACAAGCGCAGAGTAACTTTACTCGCTCGTTGGTTAAAACTTTCTAGGAAAACAGAAATTTCCAAGTTTTCCCCTGGATAGCTTTTAAACTCTTGGTTGGGTAAGTCAATTTGCGGTGCAGCAGAGCCTGTACCTGGTATTATTAACCTGATAACCAAGCGACTATCAGAAGAAGGTAACTCTAGCGAAAAAACCCGCACTGTTACCGTCATTAACCCTGTAAACCCAGGTTTGGGGCTATCAATTATACGGATAGAAAACTGAGTTGAGTCTCCTGGAGGTTTTTTAGTACATACTTCTGGAGAAATATTGTACCAATTAGAACTTTTACCCGTCTTAGCGCCAGCTGCCAGCAGTTCAACTTGAAAAGTTGCAAAATGGTCGCTATTGTTAACCACATTAACATCAAAAGATACAGGTTCTCCTCCAGGCTCAAAGGTAATTTCTTTTGTAGAAATTTGCGTAGTAATAAGTTGATTTAACATATAAAGTTGCTAGTTGCTAATTGCTAATTGCTAATTGCTAGTTGCTAATTGCTAATTGCTAATTGCTAGTTGCTAGTTGCTAGTTGCTAGTTGCTAGTTGCTAATTGCTAGTTGCTAGTTGCTAGTTGCTAATTGCTAGTTGCTAGTTGCTAGTTGCTAGTTGCTAATTGCCATTAGCCATTAGCCATTAGCCATTAGCCATTAGCCATTAGCCATTAGCCATTAGCCATTAGCCAGTTCTTTTTGATTTAGTAATAGGGTTTGCCATTCTTGTTGGTCAATAATAAACAAAGTGGTTGGTTCTAGGGTACGTGCTGTTGCAACTTGGGGAGTGCTAAATAACAAAGATTCTTCCCCAAAAAATTCTCCGGCAGAAAGAACCTTTAAAGGCTTTTGCACTTTTTCAATATAGAGTTCGACGCTGCCTGTGATAATAAGATAAAACTTGTTATTTATTTCATCTTCACGAAATATTATAACGTCTGTAAATAAGGTATTTTGATAACCAATTTTAATGAGATTTTGTAATTGAATAGAGTTAAAATCTTGAAAATAAGGAACGAGGTGCAGTAGCTTATTTAAATTTTGTGTCGTTAATGTAGTTTTTTCTCTACATGAGCGCGATCGCATTAATAATTCTTGGAAATCAACATTGCCAGTCATCTGCTTTAATAAAGCAGTTTTCTTGGCTTTGTCAGTTTCCGAAAGCAACTGCTGTACCCGGTCTTTGAGACTCTTTTCACGGCTATAAATTATATCAGCCATTTCTTGAAACACCCGCGCCAATTGCCCAATTTCATCAGAACGTTTGGCTAAGGGTGTGAGACTGTTTAAGTCAAATTCACTAGATGCAATTTGCTTTGCTGCATCATTCATTTCCAAGATAGGCTTAGTTAACCAGCGAGTCACCACCAGTCCCATCAGCAAGCTGAACGCTAACACACCCAGTCCGACAATAATAGTGACATCTCTAGTGCGCTGGAAACCTCCCATAAATTCTTTTTCTGGCACAACCACGACTACCAACCAGCTAAGACCATATTTGTCTTGAAAGGGAGTAATTTGCACCCAATCAGGTTCTGTCCTTCGTGAAGAAAACTTAAATTGCTCTTCCTTTTCAATCTTGCTAAAGCCATTGTATTCCTTGTTCACATATTCAGCAGTGGCTTTAATCAGTGGCTCTTGAAAAAAATTCTTAGCTTCAATTTGCTTGCCTTGATCGTCAAAAATACGATTGTCAGTTGATGCGGCAATTAATTCTCCAGAACGTTCTACAATAAAAATTTCTCTAGAATTATCGTGACTCAATTTTTTGAGAAATTCACCGATTTGAGTCAATAAAAAATCTACTGCCAAAACGCCCTGCAGCTTACGACTACCTTGTTGATAAACGGGACGCACTGCTGAGATACGCAGTTGAATTTTTTCAGTAGTTTTTTTCTCAAAAATTCCCGTCCAAGTCGGCTTTCGAGCTTTCACCGCCGTTTGATACCAGTTACGAATGCGGGCATCGTATTTTGATGGTTTACCTAACTCCTTGCCGCGATTTCCTAGCTCATCTGCTTTATAGACTACAGATGCCCTTTTAGTGGATGCATCGGCAACATTAAACATCAGCTCATCCTTATTACTATTGTCTCTAACAATGCTTCGTAGTTCGCCAGCTGCTTCATAACCAAATTGGATACCATTCACAGATTTAAACGCCTTGGCTTGATACCAAAAATGGCGCTCCAATTTATTTGGTTCGTCCAAATTTAATTGACCTTGCTCGATTGCATCAGCATTTATTTGATTAATTGTATGCGGTGTTTCTAAATATTTTCTCAGATGTTCTGTAATCTGTTCACTCATCATTGTCAGACTTTGCCGCGAAAAATTTTCAGCGTCGTTATGACTTGTATATAAAGCAATCGTTCCCAATAGTCCTACACAAGTTAGTAGGGGAACTAAAAAAGCGATTGGAACAGTTGTTTTGATGGAAGGCATTTTTTTAGTTATAAGTAATTGCTGATTGCTGATTGCTAATTGCTGATTGCTAATTGCTAATTTTTTTCCCATTAGCCATTAGCCATTAGCCATTAGCCATTAACCATTAGCCATTAACCATTAGCCATTAGCCATTAACCATTAACCATTAACCATTAACCATTAACCATTAACCATTAGCCTTAGCAATTTGCTGCAACTGCGTTAATTGATGGCGATGCCATGCAAAATGCAGAATATTAATTCCCATTTCCTGGGCAGTACGGATTGTTTCTCTTGATAGTGATAAAGTGTCATCAATTCCCCAAGCACTAGAAAGTGAACCAACTATCAGTACAATGCCACCCCAGTTAAATAGGTGAATCGGGTAATTTTGCACAATTGGCAATTGAGCAAAGAGAAACGGTTGATTACGTAAAGAATGGTTACAACTCAAAGTATCTGAATTGGCGGTATTAATGCCTATATCTTCAGCGAAATCGCGGATTGGTTGCGAAAATTCCTGTAACTGCTGAGTTAAATTTGACTCAACGGCGTTGAGTTCCGCTTCTATCTCTTGACGAACTGAGGCGATTTCTGACTCATCGGTGAGGTTGGCGATCGCAAATCGCAATTGCTGTCTGACGGCACTTAGTTCAACAATATTCGCCTCTTGTATCGACACTTCTAGCAGTATCACCGCCCCACCTGCTAAATATTGACGTAAACTCTGACGCTCAGACTCTTGTAATGTCAACAGTTGCCCAAGCGTGAAATAGAGCAAATCGTAATCTAATTGCTCTGCACCTGCTTGCAATGTCACCTGGTTAATTGTTCCCTGTATAGCTGGGTAAAGAGCCGTAACTGATTGCATCAGGTAAGAAAACTTTGCAAAAGTCACAGCATCCCCCGTCTGTCCCGGAATTACTTGTGCTACCCGGACTTGCTCTAAACTTCGGACTTGTGCCAGCTTGCGGTAGCGTAGATCCAACTGGTTCGCTTCAGGATTTAGTACATCTGTGGCTGGTTCTAGCTGCACCTCACCAGGCTCGAGCAAAACCCGACACAGTTCCACATCAGTATCATTTGGTGATGTAATCTTTTCATCAATGCGAAAAGTTTCTTGAAGCAGTTGCCGTTCTTCCAAACCTTGCAGACGGTCTGGATCTACATAATTAATCACCACGTATACCACCAAAGAACCGCTAATAGATGACTCTGAAGCAATATGAAATGCTAGCGGCTGCGGTACGATGATGGGGTTGCCATTGTGGTCAATGGCAACCCCTGGTTGAATTAGCAGCCAGCGCCCATCCCGGTATTCTTGTGCTACTTCAGAAGGTGGTGGAATTACGCAAACGCCTAGTCCGCTAACAATACCAGCTTGGTGTAGTGACTGATAATAAATATTCTGACGTTGGCGGTGGTAATCATGAGCCAATCGCCAATGCTCGGCTGTGAGCAACAAACCATTATTGACTTGTAGTCGTTGTAAAGGCTTAATTGATAAAGGTAGAAAGTGTGAGGACATAGGGAATTTAATTGTTAATTGCTAAGTGTTAATTGTTAATTGTTAATGGCTAATTGCTAATTGCTAATTGCTAATTGTTAATTGGCAATATAAATTCTATAATGATTCGCAATAATAACATCTTTCTGTTTTTCTCCTCTGCGGTTTTTTATTTATAATCTTAGCTATTAGCCATTAGCCATTAGCCATTAGCCATTAGCCATTAGCCATTAGCCATTAGCCATTAGCCATTAGCCATTAGCTATTAACCATTAACCATTAGCCATTAGCCATTAGCCATTAGCCATTAGCCATTCTGAATACTTAAATCATAAGTACAAAATGCAGGTTTTTCTTGTTCAATTACACTACGGACAAAAGATTCATCAATTTGATTTTTGTTTTCTGGACGCAAATGTAGTGTGAAATGGAACGGGCGACTACCACCTACAATAGAGTCTTCCCCTAACTTTGCTTCTCCAAAAACACACCCCCGACTAAAAAATTCGGTAATTCCAATATGCTTATCTTTCTCGTCATATATGTGGTCATCTAAAGGTAACTCCGTTGCTAAGTGCAAGTAAAAACGCAATCCCCGCCGCGTACCACGCCATTGGTAAATTTGCATGGCGCTTTTAATCAAATAGCGTTGTCGTTCTAGTCCGATTTGTGGTGTTTGATTCCAAGCTACCCAATGAGCCAGAAATGGTAGCATCGCTTGGGGTGCAGTCAAGGGATCGAGGTAAGCCCAGAGATTTTCTAAGGTATGAACGCAAGGTTCTAAGCTTTGCTCAAAGATTTTGAGAAAACGCCCGACAAAATCCACTTCGCGATAAATAGCAGGCAGGAAGTTGAGGTATAGACTGGGAGGACGTACATAAAGATTGAATGTAGTACTCTCTACTTCTCTTTTACTTGTCTCTGACTCAATTAAGTAGGCATGGAGATGAACTATATAGTTGAGTTTCAGAGTTTCGCTAGGATGTAGCGCCGAGAGGGACTCAAAAAAGTCAGTAGGTATTCTAAAATACAACACTGCTTCCATCTGCTGACCCACGCGGACTTCAGACCCCTCCATCCCAATGCGACACCATTCTTGAGGAAAGTCTCCTTTTACTTGCAAATCCAACTGTACGGGGCGAGATCCCACATTTCTCACTTGTACCACCATCTCACTCGGTTCTCCTGGGCGCAGCAACAAGCTTAAATTCAGGCGCTCTTGAGCCTTTGTACCCATTCCTCCCCAAGAAGTAGGGCGTTTTACTTCCGAAACTGGTATTGCTTCCGGAATTTGCATTGGAGTCAATTGCAGACTTAGAAGTTGGCTTTTGTGGGATTGTGTCATGGTTAATTGCTAATTGCTAATGGCTAATGGCTAATGGCTAATGGCTAATGGTTAATTGCTAATTGCTAATGGCTAATGGCTAATGGCTAATGGCTAGTGGTTAATGGTTAATGGTTAATGGCTAGTGGTTAATGGTTAATGGCTAATGGGAAAAACAATTAGCAATTGGCAATTAGCAATTAGCAATTAGCAATTAGCAATTAGCAATTAGCAATTAGCAATTAGCAATTAGCAATTAGCAATTAGCAATTAGCAATTGACTAAATTACAGTAATTGCATGACTCGATCGCAGTTCACTATCTGCCCAGGAGCAGATTAGTCCCAGAGTTCCGGGGTTGATGATGTTATTAGGTGCTAGAGAGCGTGTCCAAGTGGAATCTTGTCGGCGGAGTTCAAATAAAAGGATGGTTCCGAGAAAGCGGACTCCGGTTGTTTTCTGAAATAAGCTGACGATATCTGATGGGTAGACGCTGGCACCAAATTGCCAGCCTTTACTATCAAGTCCACCTGTGAGTGGGTTGAGGAAACGGTATAAGGCTACTTGCAAGCTGCGGAGAATCGCCTGCTGTGCATGGGGATTGTTGTATTCTAGCTCTAGTCCCACTTCTGCTTGTACGGCAACACCAACATATTCTGGTTCCCGTAACCGCACTTGTACGCCCAATAAGCGTCGCTCATCTAGATAACTGAGGATTTGTGCTTGCAGGGCTTGGTTGAGTGCAAATTGAGTCGGGTTGATGCCTTCTGCACGGTTAATGCTGTCTGTGTTGGCTTGCGGGACAATTAACAAGTCTACTATGCCCCTGGTAGTTTCGTCATTGGCGCGTGGGGGGCAACAGACACGGGAAACTGCACCTCTGCCAGCTTGCAGTGCCAAAGTTTCAAAGTCTTCGGGAGTGACGGCCCGATCGCGTGTCCTGAGTATTCGTGGCACTCGCATCACGGCATCTTCTAAAGATTCCGCATCAGCACCATTCCGAGCGGCGACATGATTGATCACCCTTTCTACATAAGGAATTGCGGTTTTGGGAATTCGCAAGGAGCCGCTAGTTACGTTGCCTTTGCGTCCACCTCCTGTGCGGTATGCAACCATCCGAATTAGTGAACCTTTGGGGGGGATGGCTCCATACTGTCGCTCCATCTGTTGGACAAACTGCGCCTGTTCTCCAAGTTGTGTGATGCTTTCACCAGTGATTTGTATTCTTCCCCGTAGCTGTACTTCTTCGCGCATCTGGGCTGGTTCCCGAATTAAAAAACCAAACTGCACTTCTCCGGTCAGTGAATCTATCCGATAGTGACGGTCAGATGGACTGGAATCAGCAAAATCGTTGACCTCGCTCCAAATCTCCGGCAACCCTCCAGGCGGCGATATCAGAATGTGTTCTTCTGGTTCTCGTGGCAAAATTGAGGTATTTTGCAGTTGAAATTTCTGTCCGGGAGTGCCGTCACTTTTACCAATTAATTCATCTTGTACTAAATTACACTGACTGGCATTCACCGTACCGCCTATGGAACGAGCAGAAATGCTGATTAACTGAGGCGAGTAAGTGTATCCTGACTGTGTACCCATTGGTAGCGTATAAACACAGCGCAGCCAGCGTCCCTGATAAGCGGCAAAGTAGGTGACGGGAAATTCTTGAGGCAAGTGCAGCACAACATCAGCTTCTGCAACGGTGTTGGGGGCGGAGGGTTGCCCATCACTAAAGCTGAAACCACGAGTGCCATCATCCGACTCTTGCAAGAGAATCGGTTGCCAAAATTGCCCATTCCAAGCTTCCCAATGGCGGGGCGGTTTATCTGGGTTGATACCTGTGGATGTAGCGGCTTCTCCCCGTAGTTTGATGGCGAGGACGTTGCCGGTAATTGGCTGTTCGGGACTGAATACGAGGTAAAAACAGTTTCCCGGTTGGGGATGTTCATCAAAAATCGACTGGGCGCGACCTTCCCAATTGTCATTATGTCGCGTCCAGAGATTTGTGAGGCGATCGCGTAATACTGTTGGTGTTGTTTCTGCCGTCCTCGCTGTCAACAAGTGGGTAATTTCCGGCTGACCAATTCTCAGAGTTTCGTCAGTACTAAAGACAATTGCCTCTTCTGTTTCGGTGCGAATAGTCGCAACTTCTCTACCTGCGGGAATTTCGTAAGTATGGGGAAGGGCTGAACTCAGGTAGAACGTTAGTTCTGTTTGGGCTGGGGCGGCTGGGAGCAAGCGAATACCCAGCATTTCCAGAAACACGACAAAATTACGTCGCGGCACTTGGTTAAAGCGCACCATCATCTGGTCAGTCAGCCACGCAAACAGTTCTACCAACGTGATACCAGGGTCGCCCGGATTGTAATTCGTCCACTCAGGACAATAGCGCGGGATGCGAAGAATGCACTCGTCTACTAAGTCTTTGAAGGTGCGATCGTCTAAATTTGATTTTGGTAGTTTTGGTAAAAATTCAAATTCTATGGTCATTTTTTACATTGCTAATTGCTAATTGCTAATTGCTAATTGCTGATTGCTAATTGATGATTGCTAATTGATGATTGCTGATTGATTATTGTTTTTACGATTCGCTATTAGCCATTAGCCATTAGCCATTAGCCATTAGCCATTAGCCATTAGCCATTAGCCATTAGCCATTAGCCATTAGCCATTAGCCATTAGCCAT
>NZ_JBALDZ010000236.1:0-21022 GCF_036917155.1 Nostoc sp.
GAAGTCCGCTCAAGCGGACTAGAAATTCCCTCCCCTAAATCCTCAGTCCTCTTCAGAGGACTTTCGCTATTAGTCGGGGACTTCGAGTCCCCGACGGGACAAATGGCATTGATAATTTCAACAGTAACGGGCAAATTAAACACACTCAACCGTGCGAGAAACTTTTGTTCTTCCGGTTCCAAAGCAGCCAGCAGAGTTTGAGCCAAGATATTTTCGCGGAATTTCTGCTCAGTCTCCTCTAGCCGATTCAGTAATTCAGCCGTCGCTATTCCTGGTTGCTGAATCACCTCTAACAACCACTTCAGCAAGCGGGGATTACCATCGGCAATGTGAATAATCCTCTCAGTTCTTAGCTTCACCCAATTCCTAAAAATTATCGCCGATATTCGTCGCCGCAATCGCCGATGAGTTGGTACAAATCGCGTGATTGGCGAGATACTGCACTGATGCGATCGCGATCGTCTGCATCTAAACTAAAACTAAATACTTTGGCGTTATCTTCTATATGTTCAGATACACCAAGTCTGGCACCAACTATCACACCGCCCACAGTTGGCTGATCTAAAATGTAACGTGCTGCCACGTTAGAAATGCTTACCCCATGCTTATTAGCAATTTCCTTTAAGATAGCTAGCAACTCTTGAAATAAGCGCCAACCACCCCAAGCATCGATCATATTTTTATATTTTTTCAAACTAGCAGTGGAGAGATCAAATCCTCGCGGTTCCGGTTTCCCCAAATAGTTTTCTGATAACAAACCGCCGCATAGTGTACCGTAAGTAAAAAGCTTGATGTCATGCTGTTGACAAAACTCCACCATATTAACTTCAGGGCGACGGTCAATCAGGGAAAATTGCACTTGATTAGAAACGATTTTGATACCTGCTTCGGTAATAATCTTTAAGTTTTCTGTGTCAAAATTAGTTAAACCTAGATGCTTAATTTTACCCTCAGTCTGAAGTTCAGCCATATATTTGAGGGCATCCAGATAATTTTTATCCTGATATTCCCACCAATGAAACTGCATCAAATCCAACGATTGCACATTCATTCTTCTCAGGGAAATATCAATATTTTCTTCAACGAGTTTTTTCGTCATTTTGCCTGGACGAGGCACCCATTTTGTAAAGGCTTGCACCTGAGATAAAGCATCTTTCCCACGAGTATCAATTAGTTGACAGCGAAACTCACCAATAAAATCTTCTGCGGGGCCATAATGATCTGCTAAATCCCAAGTAGTAAAGCCTGCATCTAAATATTGAAACATAGTCTCAATGGCAGCTTGGGGATTAATCTTTCCGTGTGCGCCAGATACTTGCCACATACCATTTAAAATGCGGCAGATGTTTAAATCGGGAGTGAATTGGAGACGGCTAGCTGCGGGTAAATTCATTTTCAAGTTTAGGAGTGAGAAGTTGGGAGTGAGGAGTTAGGAGTGAGAAGAATGAAGAATTTGTGAGTTTGTAAGCATCTTATTACAACATTCTTAGCTTTTATGCCTTCTTAAGAACCATTAGACATCTCCAGAAATTAAAGATACGTTACCCAGAACCCTTGTAGAGACGTAGCACTGCTACGTCTCTACATTCTTTTTCGGAGATGTATATTTATAACAGCGATAATCAATAACTCTTAAATCTTAACTCTTAACTCCTAACTTTAAACTCCTAACTCCTAACTTTCTAACTCCTAACTTTCTAACGCCAGCCTTTTTCAGCCTGTTCGAGAACGTAAGCAGCAACATCTTGAATTTGCTGTTCAGTGAGACGCTCTTTGTAGGCTGACATATTATTTTTACCATTGGTAACTATAGATGTAACTGCCTCTATTGAATCCATACCATATTTTTTCAGGGCTTGCTTTTTGAGATTTTTACCCCGCCTAACTATGTTGCTACCGTTGATATGACAACCAGCACAATGAACACTAAAGACTTGTTCACCGTTAACTGTGTCTGCGGCACTAGCAGGCCAAGTAAAAGTACTTATTAATAACAAAAAGGTTACTAATACTAATTTCAGTAATTTTTTCAATTAACTTCTCCAGATTTGGACATATTAGTTGCAGGCATAAGTATCAGAGCCAATACTAGAGAGATTCAAAATCAGTTGTAAATCCAGCAAAATTTGCACAATCTTCTTGAAAGGACTCTGCATCACTAACATCTTCAATTTTATAAGACATGATGCGCGTACCATCTGGCATTTTTTTGGAACCAATCAATTCACCTTGATATTTCTCTGCGATCGCTTTAAAATCAACACCATAGAGTTTCCAGGCATCACCCGAACAAGTAATATTTACTCGCCACATATTTCACTCCCAATTACTACCACTAAACATTCATCATCTCACAAATGGGCAACATGGTACACATCACCTCTTGGAGACTGGAATTTTCTATCTAAAGGAAGTGCCTAGCTCTATCAGACTACGCCATAATGTGGGTGTAGGAACATGTCTAGAAACTTTTATCCCAATTAGTTAAATTCTCCGAGTTGAAAATGCCTAACAATATCAAACAACAAATTCAAGCCGACTTGCAACAAGCGAAAGAAACTGGACAATTAAGAACTGAGCGGATTCGAGAGATTGTCAAATCCGCAGTTTCTCAAGTAGCTTCTGAGTTTAAACAAGGTTCTAGTGAAGTTCGTAGCATTGTCAGAGACGCTGTTTCTGCTGTCATTGAAAACTTCCAAGAAAAAGGTGGCGAACTCAAAGATGAAGTGACAGCTTCCATTGAAGGAGCGCTGGAAGGAATTAATAGTCAAAGACACGAAGCCATTGCTAAAACTCAGACAGATATCAAGCGGCTACAGGCTCAACTAGATGGTGAAGAAGAACAACTCCAGCAAGAAGTTGATGTAATTTTGGCAGAGATTGAAGAGACGGGTAAGGAAAAATCTGCTAGTACCAAAACTGCGATTGATTCTGCTGTCAATGCCATTAAAGATAGTGAAGAAGTCGCATTGTTAAAGAAACGTTACGCGCAACTGCAATCGCAGCTAGCCATTGTCCGAGCAAACTTAGCTGCACGCTATGGCGGACGTAATCTGGAAGTTCAAGATTATCTAGACGAGGCTAAACACTGGTATGATAAAGCTCGTCCCCAAGCGGAGTCTGTAGTTGTACAGGTAGAACAGAAGCGATCGCAGCTAGAAGATAAACTGGGTGAAGCTGGCACATCTCTAGCCAGAAAAGAGCGTCAAATCAAACAAACGTTGCGAGAGTTGCTCTTAACCGCAGCTGACTTATTCAAAGATAAGGAACCTGCTGATAAAGAACGGGAGACTATTCATAAATAGACTGCTTTAATGTTTAATTAAATTAAAAAATAGGGTGGGAAATTTCCTACCCTATTTTGTTGAATAACAAAAATTGCAATAATATTAGATTCCCGACTTCTTCAATAAGTCGGGAATCTGGGTAGCAAATGGGTAATTATGGTTTAACAATTACCCATTAAGAAAATCTCTTTTGCGTATTAGTAAATACGTCCTTCTCGGTTAACTTGTTCGTCATGCTTGGCTATAACCCAAATTGCATGAATACTACCAGGAAGCCAACCAAGAACTGTGAGCAAAATGTTAATAACCAAAGTTGGGCCAACTCCAACTGTCAAGAAAACTCCTAAAGGAGGAACTAACAGACCTAGAAGAAAACGAACTAATTTCATGATTTTACAACTGTGTGATTTTGTTTAATTACATTCATTTGAGGATGCCGAAGTGGGTTTCCCAACTCGGAGATTTTATGTAGTTAAGAAACGTGATCTAGCTAACGTTTCTACTCCTTCTAACTTATCTAGAAGGTAACTCAGTTTGACTCTTTCCACCGCTGGTTAAAAGATTCCTTTCAACAAAGTAGTTGTTAATGAAGGTGTTAGCAAAGGTTAAAATTACTGGGCCGAGAAGGAAACCAATAATTCCGTGAACCGCGAACCCAGGAACTAATACTGCTGCTAACCAGAAACATAAACCGTTGACGATGAGCGAAAATGTTCCAAATGATAGAAAATTAAGTGGCAGGGAAAGAGCAGACAGAACTGGTTTAACTGAACCGTTAATTAGACCAATTACCAAAGCGGCAATCAACGCTGCGGGAAAATTAGCAATGTTAACGCCTGGAACAACTAAATCAACAATCAACAGGCTCAAGGCTGTAGCTAGGGCGGTTAATAATGGTGTCAACATTTTTCTGACCTAAGAACTAAAGATTTCTTGTTTGTTACTTCTTATCTCATCTTTAACTATGCGCTAGAGTTTCACCTCTCTTGCAAGATAGAATTTACTTCTACCATTAGGTCTATCATTGATAAAGCGCTTCTCTGTTGAGTCTAATACAGACCTAACAAGAACAGCCCCTTCCCTACAAGGAAAGGCTACGGTGTAAACACTCCAGGTTTTGTGTCTGCCATCTCAGAGGTTTTGGTTCATGAAACGGTTGTTTGCTTTGATTACAATTGCTTTCCTCTGCTTTGATTTCGCTCATCTTGTCAAGGCATCTGGGTCAATCTCAACACTTTCAGATCATAGTTGTACTTTAAGGGTGTTGAAAAAAGGTGAGGGTTGTTTCCTTTACAAGGTTGAAGCTGGCAATTTCTCTATCCCTGTTTACTACTATCTACCTAATCAATTGCAAGCAAATACGAAAGTGGTATTTGCCATGCATGGCGAACAACGGAATGCTGAAGATTATAGAAATGACTGGAGAAATATTTACAATCGCAAAGGCAGCGACAATCCAAATTTTATCCTGCTTGCTCCCCAGTTTAAGCAAAAGCGCTATCCATTAGCTACAGGGTATAATCTTGGCAACATGTTTACAGAAGATTTGAAGATTCTAAATCCTCGAAACCAATGGGCGTTTACTGAAATTGAAAATATTTTTGACTTCGTGAAAAGAAGCACCAAAGTCAGCACAACCAATTACTATCTCTATGGTCACTCTGCTGGCGCACAGTTCGTACATCGAATGGTCATCTTTATGCCCCATGCACATATTAAAAAGGCGATCGCCGCCGAGGCTGGTTCGTATATAATACCTGATGAGCATAGGGATTATCCCTGCGGTTTCCATAAAGAAACCGGAGAGCAACTGCCATCTGTGGACTTGAAAACGACTTTCAGTACACCAATGACAATCATTTTAGGCACTAAAGATAACAAACCTTTATCGGATTACCATGATACCTATAAATGTGATGCACAACAAGGTTCTAATCGTTTGGCTCGTGGCGAATATTTCTACACTCAAGTAAAAAGTATTGCTAATAAGAAGAAAGAAGATTTTCAATGGACTCTCAAAAAAGTTACCGCTGCTCACATTGTTGCAAAAACGAATCCCCCGATTGAAGATCCGATGTTAGTGTCTTGTGCCGCGAAGGAGTTTTTTCCGGAATTAGCGGGGGTTAACTGCCAATAGGGGAGTGTTGTAGAATGTTCTGAAGTATTGGGGCAGTTAACAATTCAAAATTCAAAATTCAAAATGATGCTCTAGGACTCGCTAACGCTGCGCTAACAAAATTAAAGACATTTCAGACGGGGATTTAAATCCCGACTGAAATGGGTGCTACATGTAGATTGCAGGTTCTTAAACCCTTTAGTTTACGATAAAGGATTGACAAGACAAAAATTAATCAGATTTTCCCGACTCAGGCTTATAGTAAAGGGCTGATTTATATAAGACTTGTTCTTGATGGGTTTCTAAAGTGCAATCAGACAAAGGGTAAGTTACACAAGTAACAATATAGCCAGCCTGTATTTCACTTGGGCGCAGAAATTTTTGCTCGTTTTGGTTGACTTCACCACTAATAAGTTTAGCAATACACGCAGAGCATTCACCTTGTTTGCACCCAGATGGTAGACGGATATGAGCATCTTCTGCCATATCCAGAATATACTGATCGTCTGGTACTGGAATGGTGCGATCTAATCCAAGTGTAGGATTGATGAATCGAACTTGATAAACTGCCATCTGCTGTTTCTAATTATTGTTTAACTGCTTTCATCGACAAACTAATCCGCTTGAGTTTCTCGTTGATTTCTAACACCTGTACTTTAACGACTTGTCCCACTTTGACAATTTTGTTGGGATCGTCTACAAATCTATCAGCAAGTTGGGATATATGCACCAAGCCATCTTGATGTACGCCGATATCGACGAAAGCACCGAAGTTGGCGACGTTCGTCACGATTCCCTCTAGTTCCATTCCCACCTTTAAATCCCTGATTTCCTTAATTCCTTCTCTGAAGGTGGCATACTTAAATTCAGCACGAGGGTCTCTACCTGGTTTTTCTAGTTCGCTGAGGATGTCGCGTAGTGTGGGTTCGCCGACGGTATCAGTAACGTATTTTTTCAGGTTGGTCTTTTTGAGTTTTTCGGCAATTTGTGTCACCTGATTTAATGGCACATTTAGATCAGATGCGATCGCTTCTACTACAGAATAACTCTCTGGATGCACTGCTGTATTATCTAATGGGTTATCACCGCCGCGAATCCGCAGAAAACCGGCTGCTTGTTCAAAGGCTTTTGGCCCCAATTTCGGAACTTTCAATAGTTGTCGGCGATTTTTAAAGGCTCCATATTGGTTGCGATAGGCAACAATATTATTGGCAACTGTTGCTGTAATCCCAGAGACGGAAGTTAGCAGTTCTTTGGATGCGGTGTTTAAGTCTACGCCGACGTAGTTGACGCAGCTTTCTACGGTGTCATCTAATTTCTTTTTCAACAACTTCTGATCGACATCGTGCTGATATTGTCCCACACCAATAGATTTGGGATCAATTTTCACCAGTTCTGCCAAAGGGTCTTGTAAACGGCGACCGATGCTAATGGCACCGCGCACAGTAATATCTAAATCGGGAAACTCTTCTAAGGCTACAGTACTAGCAGAATATATAGATGCGCCAGACTCATTCACCATTACCTTAACTGGTTTGCGTTCTATGGTTTCTAAAATTTGCGTGACAAATTCCTCTGTCTCGCGGGATGCTGTACCGTTACCAATGGCAATTAACTCAATTTTGTACTTTTGAATGAGATTTTTGACAGTTTGTGCAGCTTTGAGTCGTTGTTCGGCCGCTTGGTGGGGAAATACCGCTTGATATTCCAAAAATTTTCCCGTTTGGTCGAGGACTGCTACTTTACACCCTGTTCTAAATCCAGGGTCTATGGCCAGTGTTGGTTTCATCCCCGCCGGTGCAGACAGCAGCAACTCCCGCAGATTAGTTTCAAATGTCTTGATTGATTCTATGTCTGCGTAAACTTTCTTCTCAGAAATTACCTCTCCCATAAGAGAGATTTTCATCAAACGGTTGAATGCATCCTTCAGCATCGCCTGATAAAAATCCCGAATTGTCCGTACTTTGGTTTTAATTTCTTGCGACTCAAGATAGTAAAGTAGCGTATCTTCATTAAAAGCAATTTCAAAGCTTAATATTTTTTCAGTTTCACCCCGACACAACGCCAGCATATTGTGGGGGGCAACATTTTTTACCTTAATTTGATAGTTACGGTACATCTCAAATTTGGTTGTACCTTCAGGATAATCATCTTTGATGCGGGAGACAAATACGCCTTCTTCTAAAAGGTAATCGCGGATATATGCGCGTAAATCAGCTTTTTCGGCGACTTCTTCCGCTAAAATGTCAGCAGCACCTTTGAGCGCTTCTTCTGCTGTTTTGACTCCCTTGGTTTCCGAAATATACTTAGCCGCTGCTTCCTCCAAGGAAGCTGTTGCAGCATTTTTGATATTTAAAGATTTGATGAACTCAGCCAGTGGTTCGAGTCCTTTTTCTCTGGCGATAGTGGCGCGGGTGCGTCGTTTTGGTCGATAGGGTAAGTATAAATCCTCAAGTTCGGTTTTTTGTAAACAGGGTAAGATTTTGGCTTTGAGTTCATCCGTAAGTTTACCTTGTTGAGCGATCGCACTTAAAATTACCGATTTTCGTTCTTCCAGTTCTGTTAAATAAGTATATCGATCAGACAGTTCACGTAGTTGCACTTCATTCATCTCATCAGTGCGCTCTTTACGGTAACGTGCAATGAAGGGAATTGTTGCACCCTCCGCCAAAAGTTCCAGCGCGTTTTGCACCTGATGGGATTTGAGGTTTATTTCAGTTGCCAGTAGTTGAGGAATATTCAGCATTAGGTGTCTAAAATGAAAAAATGAAAATGCTACTTCTAAAGGTAATACGCTAGATTCTGATTTTGGCGCAAGGCCAAAGTTTTAAGCCAATTTACCTGATGATTGCTCACAAGAGTGTAATTGGCGAAATAGACAAAACCCACCCACGCAAGTTTTAAACCCTTTCAATCCGCGTAGATGAAGGAGAGTTTGTATAGCATAGCGCAGCTATGCTGAGTTAGATAGTAGTATAACCAGTTTCACTAGAAGGATTCTATACACAAAAACAAGCTACGCGTAGCATCTTGTAACCTACTTTGAAAGCAAGCTTTTGGATGCTTCATCTGTCGCTAGAGTTATTCCTATTGGTGTAATATATAACGTTACATAATCTTAATTTTCTCTAATATTTATTTCGATCGATTGTTGTTGCTAAAACCTGATTGGATGTAGAATTAACCAGAATTCCAAAAACTAATTTCGTTTTTTAAGCACAACAACTTTTAGTCCAGAGGTTAGTAGAATGCCTTTGTTTTTCTTGATACCACTGTGTACGGCTTTAGCTACTGGCTACTTGTTTAAAAAGAGTAATGATGAAATTGCATATCTTGCAGGTGTATTTGCAGCTATTAGCTTGATTTTAAGTTTGGTATTAGCACCTTGGCAGATTCAGTTTGGATTGTTGATCGTTGTCTTCATAATTAGCAACAGGCTTTTGCAAAAAAATGAGTCCAAACAATAGAAAAACTGAATAATCCCAATATCCTAGCCATGACTAACTTTTATCTTCTTATTTAGCCTATAAAGGCGATGGTTAGGTATTGATGAACTTGTTTACCAATAAGATCACGCCAGCTTTTAAAAATATACTGACAATAAATTGCGGTATAAAATAAAGCTTGATGTTCAAATCATCAATGGGGCTTTGGGCTGACTTGGAATCTGAATTAACTATCAGCCTAGTTCTGTCTGAGACATCTGAATTTGGAGATTTGTGTGGATAAATAGAAACTGATTCAGACTCTTTGTTAGCATCTATAATTTTCAGTGTATTTAGTATATTTTTGATACTAAGTAATAACAATACTTGTACTGTTGTTCAAGCTTAAATCCAGCTTTTATCAAATTTAATACTAAGTACAATATTTCATTAATTCATAGCGAATTAACTTTGGCAAAACTCTGCGTACCTCTGTGTTCCTCTGCGTTTAAAAAAGTTACGAACTTATGCAAAGCTGTACTAAGTCCCTACTTCTGCAAATTTATTACCCAGAAAGTGCTTCATATAATGTACAAATCCTCAAAATAAAAATTCACATAAAGAAAAGTTGCGATTTTATGAAGTTTTTGTTTAAGTATATTTTCGGTTAATGAATTTTTGATGAAGTATGGCGATAAATTTGCAACACGCTTTTCTCGTGGTATTCTAGTAGGTGGTTACATGTCGCAATATATTGGGAGAAAAAACCCTAGTTAGAATTACGAAGGACAATCAAGCAAACCTAATACTAAATAGTCTAAAAACATTTCAAATCTAATGCAATCAATGTCAACTCCGAGTTGATCGCCGCATTAGCTCTTAGTGTTCTCAAAAACTATATTTATTTTTATTCGTTTAGCTGCATCTGTTGCACATGTGGTTAGAATCCAAGTTCAGGATAAACGATGTCTACTACAGTCTACACCTAAGCATACTGCTAAACTTTGTCCAGAAATAATTTGTGGCAAAGCTTTCAACCTTTATTACATCTGTATCCTTTATAGCCTAGATATTGCGATCGCCCTCAAAGTAGTGTTGAAAAATAACTGGCTGATACTAAAAACTTCTGCAATTCACAGTTGGGCAAAAACGAAATTGATTGTGCCAATTGCCAAGAAAAAAATGGTTTGCCTGGGAGTATAACTCAAAAAACCAATTTAGTGCGCTCTACTCCGAATCATATCGAACGTTGCAATTATAAACTAACCATCTGAGAAATTGCATTGCATAGTATTTAGTTACTAACTCTAGAAAATAAGCTTCAACGATTATTTTGATTATGAGTCAGCCTTACTAACTTTGTTGTCTATTTACTGAAGTGGAGGTCAAATTGCAGAGAAGGTGTAACCGAGATCCGAAACATTCAAAATGACGGGCTGTTTACTGTCCGGTTCATACCTAATATCTGAATAGAGGCAAATGTACGATGAAATCTATGTCCCAAACTTCAAACTTTAAAATAATTCCCTATATCATCCTGTTTATCAGTATTTTGTTTAGTATTTCTGGACAATTGCTGATGAAACACACCATGAGTCATGCAAATGAGGGACTATTGACATGGGAATTTATTCAAAAATTAGCACTAGCCGTTAGTGTTTATTGTTTGGGAATAGCAAATTGGATATTGGCTTTGCGCTCTGTAAAATTGAGTATTGCTTATCCATTAACTAGTTTAAATTATGTCGGTATACTTTTTGGCTCATACTACTTTTTTAATGAGGTGATTACATTGACTCGAATAGCAGGAGTCATAACTATTTTTATGGGTGTACTTTTAGTGGCTATTCCACCGAAAAAGTCTATATAACTTTATAGTAAATTCCACAACAAAATATTGACAAATGAACATCACTACTTGGCTACTTTTAATGTTTGTAGTTTTATTTGGAACAATAGCTAACCTGTCACTAAAATACGGACTTTACATTTCTAGCCCTACTAAGGGAGAAAGCCCATCTATCCTAAATTTGTTACTTTCTCGTTATTTTTTGATTTGGTTTATCTGCTATACATTTATGACTCTATTGTGGCTTTATGTATTGCGGACAATTCCTTTAAGTCAAGCATTTCCAGTTCTCGGATTGATGTATGCACTGATCCCAATTGCTTCTCACTATCTTTTAAAAGAGCAGGTTGTATTGAAGCAGTGGATAGGAATTTCCATTATCATCACTGGTGTAGTTCTTGTTGTAAGCTAATAACTGTATAGGTAATAATCCAGGTTATTAATATTAAAATATAAAAGCCTCTGATGATAAATCTCAAAAACATTCCTACAAAAATCTAAATTTTATGAATATAGGCATTGTTGGCGGGGGTATAACTGGGTTGGTATTAGCTCAACGTCTTTCACATCAAGGACATACAGTCACTGTTTTTGATAGCAACAAGCAGCTTGGTGGACTTACTACTTATCATGATTACGGGTTGTTTACCTGGGATCGCTTTTATCACGTTATACTCCCTTCTGATACTCACTTAATAAATTTTATTAGAGATATTGGTCTTGGAGATAAACTGCGTTGGCATCGGAGTTTAACAGGGTTCTATGACAATAAAAAGTTTTATTCTATTAGTAATACTATAGAATTCCTGCGCTTTCCTCTGTTTGGAATTATCGGTAAAATCAGGTTAGCTTTCACTCTCTTGTATGGTTCACGTCTTAATGACTGGCGGCGCTTAGAAAAAATTTTAGTTGAAGATTGGTTATTAAAACTTGGTGGAAAAAACACATACGAAAAGCTCTGGAAACCCTTACTTCTATCCAAGTTAGGAGAGAACTATAAGCGAATATCAGCAGTTTTTATCTGGGCTTATATCAAACGGCTATTTTCAGCCCGTGATTCTTCATTAAATAAAGAACAACTTGGTTATGTCTCAGGCGGCTACAAAACTGTTTTTGATCATATAGAAAAATTAATTTACGCCGCTGGAGGTCATATCCACACAGGTGTTTCGGTAGAATGTATCGCACCTCATCCAGGGGGTGGAATGTGGGTAGAATATCAGGGGAAAAAAGAAAATTTTGATAAAGTCATTTTTACTGGCCCAGTTAACATTTTGCAACAGGTTACTGCTAATGAACTGGTGAAAGTTTCAGACACTAGTGAAACAGTAGAATACCTGGGTGTAATTTGTATGGTACTTATTACTCGCAAGGCTCTAATTCCTTATTACGTAGTAAATATAGCCGATAGAAGCATACCCTTTACCGGAGTCATCGGTATGAGCAACTTAGTTTCTTTACAAGAGACAGCAGGATATCACATGACATTCCTACCAAAATATATACTTTCCACTGACGCCTTGTTAAAACAGCCAGATGAGGAATTGCGCCAAGTATTTTTCCAGGGAATACGTTTGATGTTCCCAGAACTGAAAGAAGATGACATTGTAGCAGCACACATCAATCGAGCTATTAAAGTGCAGCCACTACAAGTTTTAAATTATTCAAGTCTTGTTCCAAAAGTGAGTACAGAAAACGATGATTTTTTTGTCGTCAATACCTCACAGTTGGTCAATGATAGCGTCAACAATAACGCAGTTGTCCGACAGGTTGATGAATTTCTCAAAAAATCAACATTACTGAATTCTTGAAATTTGAGTACTGGCATTTTATTTTAAAAATCACAGGAGTTATTTATGAGTCTTTTTGTTCTTTTACCCGCATACAACGAGCAAGAATCAATTCGCCCCTTGTTCAAAAAGTTTCAGACATTGCAGCAAATCTCTAAGATGGAGATAAAACTGATTCTGGTTGATGATGGTAGTAGTGATGCAACTGCTCAAACTGCTTTAGAAGAATCTCAATCGCTAGGTATATTACTGGAATTAGTTCGACATCCCAAAAATGCTGGTTTAGGTCAAGCAATTAAAACAGGTTTCACGACTTTCTTAGAAATCTCTCAAGAAGGCGATTTTTTAGCGGCGATGGATTGCGACAACACTCAGCCACCAGAACTGTTAGTAAAAATGTATGACACTATGATAGCTGGGAGCTATGATATTGCGATCGCATCCAGATATCGAAAAGGTTCTAAAGTCATAGGCTTATCAAAATTCAGAGAGTTTATGAGTTATGGAGCCAGCTGGCTTTTTAGAATTGCCGCCCGTGTACGAGGTGTAAGAGACTATACTTGTGGTTATAGACTATATAACCGTACTTTCCTCACTAAACTGGATATGTATTATGGAGACAATCTATTCACTGAAAGTGGATTTGCCTGCATGATAGATTTACTGCTGAAAGCCAAAGTTCTCAAACCAAAAATTGTAGAAATTCCAATGGTTTTGAGATACGATCAAAAGCCTAGTGCTAGCAAAATGAAAATTCTTAAAACTATTACTCGAACCCTAAAGCTATTGTTTAAGAATCTAGTATCGACAGCACCAACTTCTAATTTAGCTCAGACTTTAAATGACCAAGAAACAGCAAGAATTCCACTGAAAATGGCAAATCGCAAATAAATCTGAGCAGGACAGTCTAGTACAAGAAGGCAAAAGTAAAAAGGCAAAAGTAAAAAGAAAGAATGCTTATTTTGTAAGCTTTCTTGCTATTTTGAATGGGTGGTTTATTTACGCCGTGCTGTACTAGATTAAATTAAGCTTTTGCAGTAAAGAAGATTGGATATTTAAGATGAGTTAGTCGTCAAAAAGCTTCTGTGATTTTTTGCCCCAAATACAGACGAAAAGTGCTGGTTGACGCTATCGGGATTTTCACGTTATAAGTCGATGGGAACCAACAAGCCAAGTTTGTTCCGAGTGTGGCTACAAATGGGGCAAGCTCGATTTAAGAGTTCGGTCGGTTCAATGCTTGAATTGTGGGACTGAACACAACCGGGACGGGAATGCCGCCAAAAATATAAACAAAGTCGGGATGGGGAATCGCCACGACTCTAAACGGACGCAGAGGAATTGTCAGACTACGACTGTAGCAGAATCCGTTGAAGCGTCAAGAATTACCGAGGCTTCAGCCCGGTGAGTATTTCAAGAAGCAACGTATTTATCTCAAATAATGTCAACCTCCCCACCCACAAGGGTATGGGGATGTAAGGGTGTTCAATAAAATAAAGATTTCATGAAGCTAATTGCGTGAACATTGTGTTTCTACTATACTATGTGCAATTATTCTTAGATGACCGTATTTTTGACTAGATAGCAATTCATTACTCGTTGGAAGCATTTTAGTTTTGCATACAGCACTTCCGGCAGCTATGAGGTACATCCTCAAATCTGAAAGCTTTGATAGGAGAGGGCAAGGAGAAAAACTGTATTTCATAATAGCCGGAAGCGCTGTATCTACCTGATGATTAGAAATTGCACGCCAGTTGGTTCAAGTTGGGGTTCACCCGTTTGAAGCAGCTAGCTGCATTTATGCTGACTTGTTCGGGCAGCATTAACCATAAAAGCAGCAACTAATGTGCGAATTGTATTCCCCAGAGCTAGATATATTTTGAAAAAAAGTGAGATGCTGTTCATCAAGTACTGATATATGCGATTATCTGGTAATTCTGCCAAATAATACTTAGTCATATTGATGTAGACAACATTTATTTTGAGGAAAAAATTTCATGCGAACTTTGAGCATTCTGAAAACAGTGTCCGCGGTGGCTGCTGTTTCTGCCGTAGCAATTACTGCTACCACAGGAAAAGCAGGAGCTGTTACCATTAACTTAGGTGGTGGTCTTATCCCTAGCATTCAGTCAAGTTTTAATTTTAATAACGGCGGGATTTCGCTGACAGCAACAGGAGTTATAAATACTTCTCCTGGTACTAGAAATGTTTACCAAAGCATCGAGGGTTTGGGAGTGTCAGATACTAATGCTGTGGGCGATCTAAATACCAATCAGATTGGTGGGCCAGCATCCGTTGGGGAAAGACTCTTATTGACTTTTAACCAACTTGTAAATCTTACCTCCGTCACTTTTAGTCGTGTTGGTCCTGGTGATAGCTTTAAACTATTGGCAAATGGGAGCCCTATTGCTAGTGGTAGTATTCCTGGGGGAAATTTGTTAGATGTTGGCGTAAGTCCAGGTGTTAGCGTTAATGGTACAGGTATTAATTTTGCATTTAGCCTTGGTAATACTGGTAATGGCTACCTAGTCAGGAGTGTTACGTTTACGGCTGTTCCTGAACCAATAACGATCGCAGGAATGGCGCTGGGATCTGGATTTGGGGTGCTACTCCGCAGAAAGTATAAGAAAGCAGCAAAATTCTCTAACAAGTTGAGTACCTAATTTTCTGCATTGGGGACGAAGCATACAAGCTAAGGCATCATGTATTGCATTTGCAAAAACCTTTGCAACACATTAATTAGCTGTAGGGGCGCACATCTGCCATTGGTGTCAACTTAAGCTAAAACCCTTTTTAAATCTCGTTTCTAGCCTCTGGCTGGAAATGCTGCTCCTGGTGGCTCTGCCGCCAGTAACGGAGGCGGAGCCTCAAAGACGAGCATTCCCAGTCGGAGACTGAGAACGAGGAAATCTAAAAGCAAGTCTAGAACTAGCTTTCACGTTAAGTTGACACCAATGCACATCTGCACGCCCCTACTTACTGTATCTTTATCAATTATTTCGTGAAATACTATTATGAAATGCATCTATGTTTTTAAAAGCTAATAATCCCTCTTTAGGACTATTTGTCAAGTAAGTAGACATAGTTATTTGGGTTGCGGTACTGACCATCAACCAAATTTCGTTGCACAATCTCTACAAACTCTGGCGTATTGAGATATCTCCGAAATAAACCATCTAGCGATTTTTAGTTTGGGCTGCTTTTGGGAAAATCAAACCTATGCAAAACAGGTTATCAGCATCACTGACAAATGCTGAATTATGGCTCTTAGGAATAGGAGGATTATTACTAGCAATTAACTTGACCCTAGTATTAAGACATGGCGTGATTACGAATACTTATATAAATTTTTTATTTTTCATAAGTATATATTCTTTACTTCAAGAAAATCGCCATAACTTAATTTTAGAAAGTGGAATTTTCTCTAGTTGTCTAGGTACATTGCTGCTTGTAGTAGTTTTTATTAACAGTACATTTCAAATAAATGTTGGTGTACTATCCTTATTTACACCTTTAATGTCTGGCTTTGGTCTTGCTCTACTGGCTTCGGGCTATCAGGGACTAAAGCAATATCGAAAAGAGTTGCTAGTATTAGGTTTTCTCACTATACGGAATTTATTAGTATTGCTTCCCTATAGAGTAGATATATCACTTCTAGCGGCTAAATTATCTACAGCCATTCTTTGGTATACAGGCTTTCAAGTGAGTCGTTCTGGAGTTATAATTCATCTTCCTAGAGGAGGTATAGAAGTATATCCTGGCTGTGCTGGAATAGATGTGATGATGGATTTGTTAAGCCTGGCAGTACTGTTTATTTTTTTATTCAACCTAAGTTTGCAGCAAAAATTCATTGTACCAATAGTAGCTGCAACATTAGGATTTATTGTAAATGGGTTCAGGGTTGCTCTCATGGCTATCTTAGTAGCACAGGGCGATAAGCAAGCATTTGATTATTGGCATCTAGGTGATGGTTCTCTTGTATTTTCTATGATTTCTACTCTATTTTTTGGCTGCTTCTGCTGGTTTTTACTCAGCAGGAATGAGCGAGAAAATCAAAATACTACAGATGACCCAAGGTGATGTACTGGAAACAAACCCGCATTAAGTTTTTGGCTTTAATATTTGGCACAGGAATGTTAGTTTTGGGAAAAACAATATTCTTTCCCAATGCAGATAAACCGATAATTAACACTTTCGTTTTTCCAGAAGAAGTACCTTTAGCGCAATGGCAACCAAGTGTGGCTAGCCCAATAAAATCTTTAGTTGAGGAAAATCCAAACTTGGTAACAGAAAAGCATTATCGATACGTTAAAAATAACCTGTCTCTAGATATTGAAATGCGTTATTTGCAGAATCTTTATAACGCAGATGTTGGTGGTTACATTCAACAGTATTTTGCTATAACATCCCCTGCTGTGATGCGTCAGCAAAAGGGAGTAGGCTACTATGGTGTGGGAATAGACAAATATAAAGCCTATTTAAGCAGCTGTATCAACCCACGGGGAAATAGTACCTTTACTCATACACAGTTTAGAGAAAATCGCTATTTCAAAGATATCACCTTTGATCGGATAATGCCTTTGTTGCAAGGAAAAGAGGCACTTTTAGACAAACGTTGTCTATGGGTACATTTATCGATTCCTTTACGAAAGTCTTCCCCAGAAGCTGCCTATCAAGTATTAGAGCAAGTTTGGTTTTCTTGGTATCGGTGGTGGCAACCCCGGTTTCCAAAACCTTGAATTTAAAAATTGTACATTTTGTAATTATTTTCAACTTATGCCTGAAACTAACATCCGTGAATTAGTTGAAGTAGAGTTCACCAAATTGACTAAATCAGTAGAGACTATACAGCCTTTACTAGAGTTAATTAATCTTTGGCGGTTACTTGGCTACGGTCTTTTATTACTCGCTTTTCTAGACATTATTGATATTTTTGTGCCCCCAAGCTTCATGAACCCTAATTGGGAATTTCAAACAATAGGTAGATTGGTCAACCAAGTAACTGTCCCATTAATTGGAATATTGTTTGTATTTTCGGGCAAGTTAGCAAAGCGAGCCAAATGGGAACCACGCATCTTGGCTTTATTATCTCATTTAACCTTGTTAGTTGGATTGTTATTTATACTACTAGTTCCTTTAGGAATACTTAACACAATACGTTTGTATAATAGCAATATTGACCAATTTAATATCAACTATAATCAAAAGGTGACTCAAGCTAATCAGGTTGAACAGCAATTTAGCCAAGCTTCACCTACAGATATAGATAATTTTTTCAAGCGCCAAGGTCGCTCAATAGATGGCAAAAATCCTGAAGAATTAAAAAACCAAGTCCTCTCAGAACTTACGCAAGCCAAGCAACAACTTAAGAGGGAAACGGAAGCAAATAAGTCTTCTACGACTCTGGCTTTATTTAAAAATTCTGTGAAATGGAATTTAGGAGCTTTAATATCTGCGGCTTTGTTTATGAGTATTTGGAAGGAAACACTCTGGGCGAGAAAGCGGTAAGCTGTAGGAGTATTTAAATACGAGTTAGCAAATTTGTAGCAAACTGAATTATGGGATGCGATCGCCAAAATTGCGTATCATACCTTTCGCTGCTTAATGGGTTGAGCCGGATTGCCCGCATAAATAGTCATTGGCTCTAGTGATTTTACAGCAACGCCACCTAAAGTCAGTATTGCTCCCCGACCAACAGTAACTCCTGGGCCAATTACGGACTTGGCAGCAATCCAACTACTCTCTTGAATATGGATTGGAGCATAAATCAATTTAAAATCGGGATGATTCCAGTCATGATTTCCTGTGCAGAGATAGACCCCTTGAGATAGACAAACATGGCTTTCGATGGTAATAGGAGCAAGGTTATCTATCCAGACATCTTCCCCAATCCAAACAAAATCACCAATGTTTAACCGCCAGGGAAACTTTACCCGCACTCCAGGTTTAATGCGGACACCTTGACCGATTTTAGCCCCAAAACTGCGGAGTACCCAAAGCTTAAAAGCGGAAAATGGTAGCCAATAACTTTCAACTAAGGCCGACCCAACAAAATACCAAAGAAGTTGCTTCCAGTATGGTGCGCCTGGAGTGTAACTGCCGACTGTGTATTGATCTAGACGCATGGGGTGGGTAAACAAAAGTAGGTTCAAATAATTCGTAATTGATAATAACGCTCGTTCCGACACTCGATGACTCGCTAACGTAATTCGTAATTGAATTCTTAACTACGAATTACGAATTACGAATTACGAATTAGTTAAAGGCTGGCTCCTGTATAACCTGTGACGATCCAGAGGAGGGAGCGAGCAATATCACGAATAATATGCAGCAGGGATTCTTGAGTTTGGTTCGATGGTACGGGCAGAGGAGTGAAGGTAATGCCTTGACTACCAAGGACAAGGGTAGCGATCGCCTTGGCTCTAGGCATGTGATAATCGGAAGTAATTAGAAATAGGTGTTGAATATGCAGTTGCTGGAAAACCCTTACTAAGGTGGTAAAGTTAGTCACAGTATCCGTAGCACGGTAATCGAGGTAAACGCGTTTATCAGCAATACCTGCGGCTTTGAAAATTGCGTGTGATTTTTTGGGAGGTATACCAGAAGAAACCCAAATTTTTAAGGCTGGATAAAATTCGGCAACCTGGGCAGCGAATTGTTCTCTGTCTTCGCCACCACCGAGTACTAGGATAGCTTGGGGTTGGGGTGCTTGATAGTAGGCGATCGCTAACCGTACTGGAATAAACAGTAGCATGACGAGAATCAACGCTACTAGAGCTAAAAGCCTCTTTTTTTGACGTTGGCGACGATAGTAAGATTTCACGAATATACTGATTTATCTTGTCGTTTACCTCTCAGTGTTGTCAAACCAGAAAAAATACTGATTGCTTATAAAAGTAGCAAATTCTGATCAGTTCGTAAATCTAGATTTTTGCACTTGAGTCTACAAGATATTCTGACAAAGGTTTTCTTTCGATAATTGCATGATAAACAGAGGTAAGATTTTGAGCGATCACTTCCCAGGAATATTGCTGTTTGACAAGCTGTATGCCATTCTCGCTTTGCTGTTGTCTGAGATTGGGAGATTTCAGTAATTGGGCGATCGCATCTCCTAACGTTTCAAGTGTACCCTCAACAACCAACCCAGCTTGGGCAGCAGCAACTTCTGGAGAAATTTGAATTCCTGGAGTTATAATTACAGGCAATCCAGCTGCCATTGCCTCAGCGACGGCGATACCGAAATTCTCGGAAAAAGATGGTAAAATAAACATATCAGACCCTTGTAGCAGCAAGTCTTTCTCTTGCCCCATCACAAAACCAACAAAGGAAATTCGATGTGAGATGCCAAGGGATATTGCCAAGTTTTTTAGCTGAGTTTCATATTCTAGTTCTCCTGAACCCGCTACGATTAGGTAAAAATCATAGTTTTGTTCTCCAAGACGGCCAAGTGCCTGTAGTAGTAAATCTGGGCGTTTTTTGTAGTGAAGACGAGAAAGAAACAGTATTATGGGTGTTTCTGTAGAAATGTCGTAGGTGTGTCGTAGCTTTTGTTTGGCATCGGGTAAAGAGTGAGGAATATTCACCCCAAGAGGTAAAGTGAGGATAGGTGTCTTAACACCAAAGTTACGGATATCTTCTGCTTCACCAGCAGATGTAGAATGAATAACAGCCGCACGATTCAGGTTATGATGCTCAATCAGCCAACTATAAACCTGTTTTTTCAAGCGACTTTGAGCTAGTGCCCAAGGTGACAATTGACCCATTGTGCGAACTAGATAGGGGATTTCTTGCCAACGGGCGATCGCCGCTGCACAAGTTGGGGCATAGGAAAAAAGATAGTGAGTTTCCACTAGGTTATAATTTCGGACATGCTGCCAAAGCCAAGGTGCTAACTCAGGAGAGAAGATATATTCTTTCATTCTGCTGGAAACACGAGGCAAAAACCAGATTGGCACTTCTTTATACTCAATACGCTGACGAAGAGGCACATCCAACAAACTATTTCCATCATCGTTGGTGGTGACAATCTCAATATCTGACCCACCCTGGCGCATGGCTTTGACTAAGTTTAGAACAACTTCACTAGGTCCGCCCATAGTCGGGCTGATGGAGGGTATAACTTGTAATATCTTCATCTGTTGTTTAGAGGATGTTTTAAAAGTGGTTGGCTGTGATTTTAGGCACTTATATATCTGTGATTTGAATCATAATTTAACCAAACTGTGACTTAAAGGAATTGTTTGCCGCAACGGCAATGTGACTTAAAGGAAAAGATTGCCGTTTTTTAAAGTAAAAGCTTGCCGAATTGAGAGCCTGACTAGCTTTACGGTAAATCTACACTCTCCAAAAACGCGAAAAATGCACCAAAACCTTACGCAGTATAGGATGAACGTCGATTTGGTCACGAACCAAAAATGGCGATCGCTCCGACACTATTCATGAAACCCTTGTAAATAGGACATCTTTCGTAACTGCCTAGCTAGTAGTAATAGAGGAAAGGAAAACAGAGACATTACCTTCTAAAGCATCAGTAATAACTTCGAGGAGATTAAGACCAT
>NZ_JBALDZ010000237.1:0-141023 GCF_036917155.1 Nostoc sp.
GATGGTCAGTGGATTGTCAGTGCCAGCAATGATTCGACAGTGCGCTTGTGGGATATTCACGGCAACCCTATTGGTCAACCTTGGCGCGGACATGAAAAAGAAGTTAATTCTGTCGCCTTTAGCCCTGATGGTCAGTGGATTGTCAGTGCCAGCAATGATTCGACAGTGCGCTTGTGGGATATTCACGGCAACCCTATTGGTCAACCTTGGCGCGGACATGAGTATTGGGGAAATTCCGCAGCTTTTAGCCCTGATGGTAAACTGATTGCCAGTGGTAGTCTTGATGGAACAGTTCACTTGTGGCACTGTGGGTGGCAAGAATGGTTGCAAGTTTGCTGCAACAGGTTACATTATCATCCTGTCTTTCAAAATCCTGAAAATGGCAGTGATGTAGAAATTGCCCACCAAACTTGTCAAAAATATGTATGGAATCCACAATGCCCTAAACAGTTGAACAACCAAGGTGCAGCAAAGCTAAAAGAGAAAGCTTTTTCAGCAGCTTTGGAGGACTTTAAGCAAGCAGTTCAACTTAATTTCACATCGCACTGGAAACATCGTCTTGCTTGGCAATCAGTACCCACAGAGAACCAATAACTTTTTGTGCGTTCCATGATGCGCTGCACAACATCTTTCACCACCATTCCATTAGACATCTGGTGAAAATGAATGTAGAGACGTAGCAGTGCTACGTCTCTACAAGGACTCTGGATAACGCATATTTAATTTCTGGAGATGTCTATTAGATCAACGGTTAACAGTACTCATATCAGGGTAGCGCTCACCTGCGGCCACATTTTTTGGTGCAACTGCTTCAAGTCGATTCAAATCTTGTTCAGTCAGAGTAATTTCGGTAGCTGCAATATTCTCCTCCAAGTAAGTACGGCGTTTTGTACCTGGAATTGGTACTATATCTTCGCCTTGAGCCAAAAGCCATGCTAGTGCAAGCTGACTAGAAGTTACTCCTTTTTCGGTGGCAATTGCCTTGACTTGCTCTACTAATTGCAAGTTCTTATAGAAATTTTCACCTTGAAAGCGGGGTGAATTTCTTCGATAGTCATCAGGTGCCAGATCGTCAGGGCTGGTGATTGCACCGGATAAAAACCCTCTTCCTAATGGGCTATAGGGAACAAACCCAATTCCTAATTCCCGTACAGTAGGTAAAATCTCATCCTCTGGCTCTCGACTCCAAAGAGAGTATTCTGTTTGTAGTGCAGTAATGGGATGAACTGCTTGCGCTCGTCGAATTGTAGCTGGCGCAGCTTCCGAGAGTCCTAAATAGCGCACTTTACCAAGCTTGACTAACTCTGCCATTGCCCCTACTGTATCTTCAATGGGTACAGTTGGATCTACCCGATGTTGATAATAGAGGTCAATAACTTCAACTCCCAGACGTTTTAGCGAGGCATCACAGGCTGTTTGGACATATTCTGGTCTGCCACTAATTCCTTTCCAACCACCATCTTCAGTGCGGACATTGCCAAACTTAGTTGCTAATACTACTTGATCTCGGCGATCTTTAATTGCTTTACCTACTAGTTGCTCGTTGGTAAAGGGCCCATACATATCAGCAGTGTCAAGGAAATTTACCCCAAGTTCTAATGCCCGATGAATTGTAGCGATCGCCTCAATTTCATCACGACCACTATAAAACTCAGACATTCCCATACAACCAAGTCCAATAGTTGAAACTTCTAACCCTTGTTTGCCTAGTTTTCTAGTTTTCATAAAATAATACCCTAATCAGTAATTCATCTTAGAATCTTAGGTCTTTTCTGCTCACTAAGTCATCTATTCTTAGAAGTATTTACTGAGGGAGTTCCGAAAAATAAATTAGCTTAATAGACCTCTGGCAAAAGTCCCTAACACCCCACTGGCTCTCCTCTACGGTGTATACACAAGTGCTAAAATCTTTGCCAGGCAAGAGATAAAGCTTAGTGGATAAGGTTTTGAGTTAATCAAGCTGATTATCAATAGTGTTGCATTATTGATATAGGTATAACGGAAAATCAAGGATTTTAAAAATAATTTTCCGTTTTTTCTGTCCATTTGGTTGCCAACTCGACTTGTGTGTACACCGTAGCCTTGATAAGACAGGGTAGTTTCATACAAACAGAGAAAAATTAAAATCGGGTTTCAAGCACAAACCTTCTGGTGATGTTCGGGAGCAAGGATTTAATATCTCCACTCATCAATTAATTAATTTCAAATATTTAACACTAACAATATTACCAAGACCATCAATTAAGGTAATCTCTGGAGATAACAGATCATCTATTTCTAATTTGACAATAGAATGAGGTTGGTGGCTCTAAAAGTCTATCTATTTCCCGGTTTAGTTACTAACTCGCACTATGTCTTATGTATTCGGTCTTGTAAGATTGGCAGCGTGCATTTATCAATGTACTTGATTGATTTATCTGGAGACATATAATTCCTGATTTTCAACAATTTACTTTTTTTAGCTGGTGCTAGCTTCTGCTAGTTCGTCCTCATATAAAAAAGATCATTAGAATTGACAAATTAACCATGCGATTCAACGATCGACTGTTTAACTTACCTAGCTTGAATCATGTTATTAATCGTTCTCCATTAACGATTAGCCCTGATAGTTTTGTACTCGAAGCTATTGTCTTGATGAGCCAGGAAAGATGTAGTAATTATGCATCTACAAACTTAAATTTTTCATTGGATTTAAACCCCATAAATCAACCATTAACTGGTTGTGTATTGGTTATGGAGGAGGCAGATTTATTAGGTATTTTTACAGGAAAAGATGTACTTAGGCTGATAGCTTCTGGCATAGACTTATCGGCGGTGACAATGGCTGAAGTGATGATGCAGCCAGTAGTTACCCTTAGACAATCAGATTTCCAAGATATTTTTATCGCTTTATCGTTATTGCGTCAGCATCATATTTGCCATCTACCCGTTTTAGACAATCGCGGGCAATTACTAGGAATTATCACTGAAACTAGCTTGCTACAAGCCTTTGATCTGATAAAAATGGTTGGGATTGTTGAAGGCTTACAGCAATATTTACAAAAACCCACAGATGAATTCAGGTGGGTTAATCAGCCAATTGAGATCGAGCAAGTCTGCCGCCAAACTCAAAATAACTTAAAACTATGGGTTGAGGCACAATCAGCTAAAATCATACAAGTTAATCAGGAACTTCAGCAAGCCCTCGAAGAACTCCAGATTGTGAAAGAAGAATTACGGCAAGCTTACGATGAGTTAGAAAAACGAGTGGCGGAACGCACAGCAGAACTTGTGATGTCCAATGTCATATTGCAACAAGAAATTATTGAACGCCAACGCGCAGAAGTTGCATTACGGCAGAGTGAAAACCTCTACCGCCAACTCGTAGAAAGCCAAACTGACATAATTATCCGCATTGATTTGCAAGGGAAGATTACCTTTGCCAATATGACTGCTTGTCAAACCTTCGGTTGGAAACAAGATGAGTTTCTTGGTCAGTCATTTCTCCAGTTTTTTCATTCCGATGACTTGCCTCTAGTAGTGGAAAGTATGACAGTTTTAGGATCTTCATCTCACCCCTTAACTAATTGTGAGCGACGTTCATTTACAGTTAACGGTATGCGCTGGTTTCAATGGAATACGATCGCAATTCATAATGACAAAGGAGAGATTATTGAAATACAAGGGGTAGGCAGAGATATTACCGCACAGCAAGCTGCGCTACATGAACGCCAACTCGCCGAAGTAGCACTGTCTCAAAGCGAGGAGAAATTTCGCACTTTTTCCGAAAACACCCACGCTATGATCTGGATTTGTAGCACAGATTTATTCCACCCTTTGTATATTAGTCCTGCTTATGAGAAGATTTGGGGTCAATCTTCCCAGGGTTTATTTCAGCAGCCAAAATCTTGGATAGATACCGTTCATCCAGACGATCGCGATCGCGCCACCCAATCAATCGAGCAACTGCTTAATGATAGTCAATCCATTTCAGCAGAATATCGGATTTTGCGACCTGATGGATCGGTGCGCTGGGTTTGGAATCGGGGCTTTGCTGTCTATGATCACCAAGGAAAAGTTAAGTACTATGGTGGCATTGCCGAAGATATCACCGAGCGCAAGCTGGCGGAACAAAAAATCTCCGAACAAGCCGCTTTACTCGATATCGCTACCGACGCCATATTAGTTCGAGATTTTCAGTCTCAAATCTTATTCTGGAATCAAGGTGCAGAGCGGATGTACGGTTGGCTTTCTACAGAGGTTATGGGAAAAGACCTCCATGAGATTTTGTACCCAGCAGGAACTCAGCACCAACTGGAAGAACCGCTAAAAAGTGTAATTGAGAGTGGCTCATGGCATGGTGAGTTACATAAAGTTACAAAATCCGGTGAGAAAATTATTGTGGAAAGCCGCTGGACATTGATGCGCGATCCTGCGGGAGAACCCAAATCCATTTTGACTGTTGACACTGACATCACCGAAAAGAAACAACTCGAAGAGCAGTTTTTTCGCACCCAGCGATTGGAAAGCCTTGGTACCCTTGCAGGTGGTATTGCTCACGACTTGAACAATATATTTACACCAATTTTGGCAGCCGCTCAATTGTTACAGGGAAAATTTTTCCAAGACGAGGAGCGTTCTGGGCAATTAATGGCACTCGTAGAAACTAACGCCAGACGGGGAGCAGCTTTAGTGAAGCAAGTTTTGTCTTTTGCGCGAGGTTTTAAAGGAGAGCCGACAATTATCCAAGTCAAGCGCCTGATTTCAGAAATTATTCAAATTGCTAAACATACATTTCCTAAATCTATTGAATTTTCCACGGTTATCCCAGAAGACATTTGGGCTATCACTGGGGATACCACGCAACTGTATCAAGTGTTGATGAATCTAGTAGTAAATGCTCGCGATGCTTTGCCTTATGGCGGCAATATCAAAATTTCTGCGGAAAATAAGTTTATTGATGAAGCTTATACCAGAATGAATCTCGATACCAAAGTTGGGCCTTATATTGTGATTACTGTTGCCGATAATGGAATTGGGATACCGCCATTCGTATTAGATAGGATTTTTGAGCCATTTTTCACGACAAAAGAGGTCAACAAAGGTACGGGACTTGGACTTTCAACAGTGCTGGGCATCATTAGAAGCCACGACGGTTTTATCAAAGTGTCTAGCAATGTTGGTAGAGGTAGCAAATTTGACCTATTTTTACCAGCAGTGGAAACAACCCAAGCGTTCAAAATAGAAGACCTGGATTTGCTTCCAGGTCAGGGAGAATTGATTTTAGTGGTAGATGATGAAGCCCAAATTCGGGAGATTGCCACAATCATTCTAGAAAACCATAACTATAAGATACTTGCTGCTAGTAATGGCATAGAGGCGATCGCACTTTATGCTCAACACAAGCATCAAATCAATGCTGTATTAATGGATATAATGATGCCGGAAATGGATGGAATTACCGCTATTCGCACCTTGCAAAAAATGAACAAGCAAGTTCAAATTATTGCCTGTAGCGGTCTGAACTCAATGGAGGTCTTTACTCAATCTGCTGATGTTAATGTGCAAACAGTTTTATTAAAACCCTATACCGCTAGAGAATTATTGAACAGTTTACATCACCTATTTAGAGTCCAGGAGTGCTGAGTAAAGAAGTGAGATTCCCCACTCAGCACTCGGAACGGGCTAAACGCCCCGCTACCGCTAACGGAACTCGGAACTGTTTTGCCCAATGCCCAATCCCTCACAAGATCCTCAGCTTGTTTTACTAAATTTAGAGTAGGGGTAACTTTGGTAAGATCAGGTTAATCGGGCTGATGAATATTATTAGGAAAATTAATGATGAGCTAGCGATCGCAGGGCAAATTACACTAGATCAGCTACAACAAATAGGTGATGAGGGTTATAGGTCTGTAGTCAACCTCCGTTTGTCTGACGAAACAGGCTTTCTGGTTAATGAACAAGAGAAGACTGAGCTTTTGGGATTGTACTACGTTAACTTCCCGACTAGACCTGAAGACATTACAGCACTTCCGGCAGCTATGATAGGAGAGGGGCAAGAGGAAAACTGTATTGCATAATAGCCGGAAGCGCTGTAATCATCAAGGTATGCTTCAGATATATCAGACCATCACTGAATTACCCAAACCAATACTGATACATTAGACATCTCCAGAAATTAAATATGCGTTATCCAGAATCCTTGTAGAGACGTAGCACTGCTACGTCTCTACATTCATTTTCACCAGATGTCTATTGTGATAATTCAATTCGTTCAGCCGCGATCGCATTGTTGTATATCGCCCTCAAACAGGGTATAGCATTTGAAAAAGCATTGTAAAAAGTTATTAATATAGGCTTAATATAGCTATCCACTGATAATTTAAGATAATAAACTAGTGGACATTCTTACCTAAATTAATTAGACATATCCAGAAATTAAATATGTGTTATCTATAACCATTGTAGAGACGTAGCGCACTGCTATGTCTCTACATTCTTTTTCACCAGATGTCTATTGGTTATGGGATATTAGTTATTTCCCTTGCCCCCAGTCCCTAATCCTATCGACTCGCCGCATTTCACCCCAAAGCTAGACGCAAAGATTTTTATAGTTATTTAAAATCATGAGGGAAATGTACCTCAGAGAACCGAAAACTAGAGAGAAAAATGAGGTCGTAGCCTAACTAAATTTCTGGAATTCGTCATCATGTATGAACTAGTTCAAGCTGTCATCAACGGTGATGAAAAAACTGATTTGCATCAGTTTATTTGTGCGTTGAGTGCTTCAGGTAAGCGTTACTTTCTAAGAAATGAGATTTTGCAAGCTTTTGCTGATTACTGCGATCAATCTCAAAAGCCAGCCTATTTTTATTACTCTTCTTCTGTTGGCAAACTGATACAATATACCCACGAAATAATTCTTGAAGAAGAAAGTACTTGGTTTGTAATTCGACCCAGGATTGCCAACCAAGAAGTTTGGAAGCTGAAAGCCGACTTTAGTAGCTTCGAGCAGATGACGCCTCAAACGCTGTTAGATGTGAGAGATCGCCTAGTCAACCGCTACCAACCCGACATCCTCGAAATCGACCTCCACCCCTTCTATGAGAATTCCCCAAGAATCGATGACGCCAGAAATATCGGTCAAGGTTTAGCCTTCCTCAACCGTTATCTGTGCAATCAATTATTGACTGACCCTGAATATTGGGTAGAAATGTTATTTAAGGCATTACGTGGGCTGCAATGCAATGGCATTCGCCTGTTGTTGAGCGATCGCATTGACTCTGGTATTCAGTTAGCCAAACAAATTAAGCCAGCGCTCAAATTGCTGAGTGAGCGATCGCCTCATGAACCTTATGAAAAATTTAGCATTGACCTCCAAGAACTCGGTTTTGAGCCGGGTTGGGGTAACACTGCGGCGCGAGTCTCTGAAACCTTAGAACTCCTCGACCGACTCATTTACTCCCCAGAACCCGGCATCTTAGAAGCCTTTGTAGCCCGTGTCCCCGCGGTCTTTCGCGTCGTTCTCGTTTCCGTCCACGGCTGGGTGGGACAGGAAGATGTTTTAGGAAGAGATGAAACACTCGGTCAAGTTATCTATGTCCTCGAACAAGCACGCAGCTTAGAAAACGAACTAAGTGAACAAATTAAACTCGCTGGACTCGACCGACTAGGCATTAAACCCCATATTATTATTCTCACCCGGCTAATTCCTAACTGTGAAGGAACATTTTGTAACCTGCACTTAGAAAAAGTTCAAGATACTGAGAATGCTTGGATATTGCGCGTTCCTTTTGGTGAATTCAATCCAGAAATTACCAACAATTGGATTTCTAAATTTGAGATTTGGCCTTATTTAGAACAATTTGCACTCGATGCAGAACAAGAATTACTAGCTCAATTTAAAGTCAAACCTAATCTGATTGTTGGTAACTACAGCGACGGTAACTTAGTAGCCTTTCTCCTCTCTCGCCGGATGAAAGTTACCCAGTGCAACATTGCCCATTCCTTGGCAAAACCTAAATATCTATTTAGCAATTTATATTGGCAAGATTTAGAAGACCAATATCACTTCTCGGTACAATTCACCGCCGATTTGATTAGCATGAATGCAGCCGACTTCATCATCACATCGTCCTATCAAGAAATTGTCGGCACACCCGATACTATCGGTCAATACGAATCGTATAAATGGTTTACGATGCCGCAGTTGTATCATGTAGTTGATGGCATTGATTTGTTTAGTCCTAAATTCAACTTAGTGCCGCCGGGAGTAAATGAAAATATTTTCTTTCCCTATAGCCAAAAAGAAAACCGAGATTCTAACCTGCGGACACAAGTCCACGACTTACTCTTTAGCCGCGAAGACTCCCAAATCTTAGGTCATTTAGATCGCCCCAACAAGCGACCAATCTTTGCCGTTGATACCGTCACCTCAATCAATAATCTAACTGGGTTAGCTGAATGCTTTGGTAAAAGTCAAGATTTGCAAGAGCATTTTAACCTGATTCTCTTAAGTAGTAAACTGCATCTAGATGAAGCTATAAACCGAGAAGAAGCAGAAGAAATTCAAAAACTCCACGACGTTATTAATGAATATCATCTCTATGGCAAGATTCGCTGGGTGGGGATGCGTATTCCTAGCAGTGAACTCGGTGAGGCCTACCGAGTAGTTGCAGATTCTCAGGGAATTTATGTCCATTTTGCCCGCTTTGAATCCTTTGGACGAAGTATTTTGGAAGCGATGATTTCCGGCTTGCCAACTTTTACTACTCAATTTGGCGGTTCTTCAGAAATTATCGAAAACCAAGAAAATGGATTTCATGTTAATCCCACAGACTTAGAAGGAACAGCAAAGAAAATCTTAGACTTCCTTGAAAAATGTGATATTCATGCTGAACACTGGCAAGAAGTTTCAGAATGGATGAGTCAGCGAATTCACCATAAATATAATTGGCATTTACATAGTAATCAATTACTACTGCTGACTAAAATGTTTAGTTTTTGGAACTTTGTTGCTCCCGAAAATAACGAAGCCAGAGATAGGTACATGGAAACCTTATTTCATCTCATTTATAAGCCCAGAGTCGAAAGGATTTTGGAAAAGCATAAGGGGGGATGAGGGGATTGGGGACTGGGGATTGGGGACTGGGGATTGGAGACTGGGAAAAGTTAGAACTTATCTATCTCAGAACTCCGTTCATCCACCTTAGAACTCCGTTCATCCACCTTAGAACTCCGTTCATCTATCTCAAAGACTCATTAACAGAGTTAAAAAACTTATTCATCTACCTCAAAATCCTCAATCCCTAATTCCCATGCCCAATGCCCAATGCCCAATGCCCCACTTTACCTACACAGATTGGATATTAATCGAAACCCAGTTTAATCCTGAGCAATTACAGTCCAAAGAAACTGTTTTTACAATCGGCAATGGATACCTGGGAACAAGAGGCAGTTTTGAAGAGGGTTATCCTCATGCATCGCCAGCTACTTTTATAAACGGTGTCTACGATGATGTGCCTGTGGTGTACACTGAACTGGTAAATTGCCCTGACTGGCTACCCTTGATAGTGATTGTGAATGGCGATCGCTTCCGTCTCGATCAAGGTGAAATATTGCACTATGAGCGACAGCTTGATTTACGCCAAGGATTGCTGACTCGTGCCTTGCGTTGGCGCTCTCCCAGTGGGAATACTATAGATATCAGCTTTGAACGCTTTGCTAGTCTTGCAGATCCGCACCTATTGGCGTTACGCTGCCATTTAACGCCAGTAGATTTTGAGGGGTTAATTGAAGTTCAAGCTAGTATCAATGGCTATCCCGAAAATCAAGGTTTTAATCACTGGGAAGGATTAGATCAGGGCAAAATCGACCAAGGAATCTGGTTGCAACGCCGCACCCGCAGTTCCCGAATTGAACTCGGTATGGCAGCTAAGGTGACAATATTAGGTAGTGAAGCATCTTTGCAAGTCAATACCGCACCTGGTTATCCCACCTTAAGCACGTCCTTCTTCGCGAAAGCGCAGCAGACTGTAACGGTGGAAAAAATCGTGACAGTTTTTACCTCACGGGATATAGAAACACCAGTCACAGCCGCTCAGGAAAAACTCGCGCACCTGTCAGATTACACAACATTACTAAAAGCCAATGAGCAAGCATGGAATGAGGTTTGGCAGCAAAGTGACATCCTGATTGAGGGGGATAGCACAGCTACTTTTGCTGTTCGCTACAATCTGTTTCAACTGCTGATTTCTGCTCCCTGGAATGATGATAGAGTGAGCATTCCCGCTAAAACCCTTTCTGGGTTTGGCTATCGCGGTCATATCTTTTGGGATACAGAAATTTTTATGCAGCCCTTGTTTCTGTTTACCCAGCCAGCGATCGCTCGTAACTTACTCAGTTACCGTTGGCACACCTTAGCCGGAGCTAGACGCAAGGCAATTCATTACGGCTATAAAGGGGCAATGTTTGCCTGGGAAAGTGCTGAGACTGGTGATGAAGTTACACCCCGTTGGGCTATCGGCAGCGATTTTTACGGTGAAGACGTGCGAATTTGGTGCCGTGATCGCGAAATTCATATCAATGCAGATATCCCCTACGCAATTTGGAACTACTGGCAAGCTACTGCTGATGATGAGTGGATGCAAAAGTATGGCGCAGAGGTGATTTTAGATGCTGCGATCTTTTGGAGTAGCCGGGTGGAATTCAATCCTGAGCGTGAAAAGTATGAAATTCGGGGAGTGATCGGAGCGGATGAATACCATGAATTAGTCCACAATAACGCCTTTACAAACCGCATGGCGCAATGGCATCTAGAGAAAGCGATCGCAGTCTATGACTGGTTAGTTCACAAATTTCCCGAACGAGTGACTGAATTAGAGGCGAAACTGCAACTCACCTCCCAAGAGACATCGCACTGGCAAGATATCATCGCTAAAATATTGTTTCTCTATGACCCATCAACAGAACTAATCGAGCAATTCGAGGGATTTTTTCAATCAGAAGATATCAACTTAGCAGATTATGAACCACGCGATCGCTCCATGCAGGCCATCTTGGGTATCGATCAAATCAATAAATATCAAGTAATCAAGCAGCCAGATATATTAATGCTCCTATATTTAATGCGGGAATCAGCAGATTTTCCCTATAACGAAAAAGCATTGCAGACAAACTGGGACTACTATGCACCCCGCACTGATATTACTTATGGTTCGTCTCTTGGCCCATCAGTTCAGGCCATCTTAGCTTCCGACTTGGGCAAATCAACCGAAGCTTACGAACAGTTTATGCGAGCGTTAATGGTTGATCTTGAAGATAATCGAGGTAACACCAGCGATGGAATTCACGGCGCTAGTGCTGGTGGCATTTGGCAAGCTGTAATTTTTGGATTCGGCGGCATCCAATTTACCGAAAATGGCCCCGTAGCCAATCCTCACCTCCCCCCAGGCTGGACGCGCCTAAAGTTTAAACTGCACTGGCAAGGGAAATGGCACGACTTTGATTTGAAGGGATTGGGGACTGGGGACTGGGGACTGGGGACTGGGGGACGGAATAGGGACTGGGAACTGGGGGATAAGGGAACAAAGGGAATAACCAATACCCAATACCCAATACCCAATCCCCAGTCCCCAATACCCAATATCCAAGGATTCATCTTCGATTTAGATGGTGTGTTAACAGATACAGCAGAAGTTCACTACTTAGCTTGGAAAAAGCTAGCAGATGAAGAGGGTATACCGTTTAATCGGGAAGCTAACGAAGCCCTGCGGGGTGTATCCCGTCGTGCTTCTCTGATGCTGATTATTGGCGATAGAACTTATTCAGAAGTACAAATCCAGGAGATGATGGAGCGTAAGAATCGCTACTATGTGGAATTGATCCAAAATATGACACCCAAGGATTTGTTACCAGGTGCGATCGCCCTTTTGGATGAACTGCGGCAAGCTGGGATTAAAATTGGTATTGGTTCAGCTAGCAAAAATGCCCGGACAGTGCTGGAGCGATTAGGCATTGTGGACAAAGTAGATGCGATCGCTGATGGTTATAGTGTACAGGAACCAAAGCCAGCACCAGACTTATTTTTGTACGCAGCCAAACAACTAGGAATCAAACCAGAGCAATCTGTAGTTGTAGAAGATGCTACAGCCGGTATTGATGCAGCCCTAGCCGCTGGTATGTGGGCAGTAGGACTCGGCCCCGTTGCACGAGTTGGAGCCGCTCATGTTGTTTTACCCAGCCTCGCAGGTATTAAATGGGCAGACCTTCGAGATCAATTGATTTCTGCAAGCCACTCGCAGACTCTTTAACCCTCCGCTATCAGCCGAGGTAGAGATTGTGAATCCATTTAAAAAGGCTAGAAACTGCCTCTAAGCTGTCTCTAGCCTTTATTTGTTTACTATTCAGAAATCGAGCAGTTATCCATGATCACGACTGCGCCAGCCCAAAGCTGAGGTACGAGTTTTTGAGCGGTAAATATGGGCTGCCCTATGCCAGTTTCAAAGAGCCAGATGATCCAGGTATCAGCATTTTCTTCCGCATCAAAGGGCAGAGTTATGCAATCTGCTCTGATGTTTGGGATAGAGTTAAAGACAATCTTCGTGCTATAACTGAGGCGATCGCAACTTCTCCCTTCAGGTTTTTAAAGGCCGCTTCGTAGTCGTTCTTCCAGGTGAATTGTGTATTGGGCGTGTCACCTTTTTGGGCAAAGTAGTCTTGTCGTAGCTTGTCTATCCACTGTCCCCAATCCCCAATTCCTGCTCATCTACAAGATATCGACTCCAATCGAACTCGCCTCGTGCCAATAGCCCACCGACAATTTTGGCTTCTGCCTCTGCGTTGCAGTCCGGTGGGGTTGGCGTAAATGCCCAAGGCGAGATACTGCTGATAAGGTTTAGTCTTGTCACTGCCTGGCTTGAGTGGAAGCGTGGCCCGTAATGATAAGCGATCGCCTCTCGCCTCTACCTTCACCCCAATCTTGCCTGCTTTCAGTCTTTCGTTTACCGCCTCAACTGTCCATTTCATGTGCTAGACCTGAGCTAAAATTACTCTGTGATTGCAGGTAATTTCAGGTGATTTAGGATATTAATATTACCGTAAATCGCGGTGGCAAAGTTATGCTTCCAATTAAAAAGCCGCCAAGTGGCGGCTTTTCAACGATGGGCAGTACCAGACTCGAACTGATGACATCCTGCTTGTAAGGCAGGCGCTCTACCAACTGAGCTAACCGCCCTTTTGACTAATCCTTAATTAATATAGCAAAACATTTCGCGTTGCGCTAGTGGTTTCAAGAAAATCTTTTTTCTCTTATACTGACTCAGTATTCAGTTACTCAGCACTGGCTCAACACCCCGCTATCGCTAACAGGATTTAGGATGCCCTCTGGTCGGACGCACGATCGCATTACTATGTATGCTCTGCCATTGGTGGCGGGCGTTACTTTTTGGCAAACTCGCAGTAGCAATGCGACTTTGTTGGTTGCAGGCGGGTTTCTCTTTGGTGGGCTGATGTTTGGCCCCGATTTGGATATTTACTCTGTGCAATTCCAACGCTGGGGTTTTTTGCGTTGGATTTGGCTACCTTATCAAAAAAGTCTCCGCCATCGTTCTTTTTTATCCCACGGGCCGATTATTGGCACGATTTTGCGGATACTTTATCTGGGGTGTTTGCTAGCTATTTTGGCAATTTTCGTTTTGGCGATCGCCGAAAGGTTGTGGAATCTGAGTTTTACTTGGCAAGATTTGGGTGCAACTGTGGGGCGATCGCTCCTGCAATACGATACTGAATATATCGCCCTGTTTTTGGGGTTGGAACTCGGTGCGATGAGTCATTCTCTCAGCGATTGGGGGGGATCGGCTTATAAGCGCGTGCGAAAGCAGGGGGCTCGTGGGTTGCTTCCTAGTGGCAAAATTAAGAGGCAGAAAGTGAGGAGTGGTGGTCGTCGCCCAAGAGTAAAGAAATAATTTTTTTAAACGCAAAGGAACGCTAAGGGAAGGGCAGAGGTACGCAGAGGTATGGAAAAGCAAGAAGAGAGTTTGGCGGCGTTGCAGGAGTTGATTGAGGTGGTGGCAAAATTGCGATCACCTGATGGTGGTTGTCCTTGGGATTTGGCACAAACTGCCGAAACGTTGACACCTTATGTGATTGAGGAAGCTTATGAGGTGGTGGATGCTATTAAGAGTGGGGATAAAGGGGCGATCGCAGAGGAGTTAGGCGATTTATTATTACAGGTGGTATTACAAGCCCAAATCGCTAGCGAATCTGGGCAATTTTCTCTCAAAGAAATAACTCAAGGAATTTCCCAAAAGTTGATTCGCCGTCATCCTCATGTATTTGGTGATGTGTCGGTAGCAAATGTGGATGAAGTGCGGCAAAATTGGGAACAAATTAAAGCGGAGGAAAAAGGCGAAGCATCTCCAGAGGCGCAAAAATTTAGTGCTAAACTCGCTCGTTATGGGCGTACTCTTCCCCCACTGACGGCGGCAATGAAGATTTCTCAAAAAGCTGCTGCGATCGGGTTTGAATGGGAAAATATTCAGGGCGTGTGGGATAAGTTTCATGAGGAGTTGGGAGAGTTACAACAGGCTTTAGCTGAGGAAACACCAGAACGACAAGAAGCAGAATTAGGTGATTTACTATTTGCAGTTATTCAGCTAGCCCGTTGGCATAATCTTGACCCCAGCACGGCTTTACAAGGCACAAATCAGCGCTTTGTCCAGCGATTAGAAAAAATGGAGGCGATTGTTGACCGTCCCCTTTCTGATTACAGTTTGAATGAGTTAGAAAACTTGTGGCAGCAGGCAAAAGCTCAACTTGCCAAAGAAGGGAGTGGGGAGTAGGGAATGGGTACTGGGGATTTGTTACTAGGGATTGGGAAGAGATTTTGATTAGCGATGCTGTGCCAGAGATCGATACTGAATCCTGATAGCTCACCTTTGTTTGACAGCACAAAAGGCGGTATAACTCGTGTAGCTACTAATAATGATTGTTGTGGTTTTTGGGTTTGTCCTGGAGACGCCATTAACAACAATGCCAGAATTGTGCTTACTAATCCTATGCCGGTATACAGTGCTAAGAAACCCTTGGTTTTGCTTTTACGGTTATATCTGCTAATCAGGCTGTTTCTGCCAGTCATAAGTTGGCGAAATCTACTAGCGATCGCATTTATCATCAGAATTTTCTTAGGGTTATGTGCAATGTTCATTTATCATGCCCACCCTATATCAAATATCACGTTCACGATCGCCCAATTTTTTCAGATTTAGGGAAATGGGGGACTGGGGACTGGGGATTACGCCTCCAACAAGTCGTCTGGAATTTGCTCTCTAATGCCGTCAAGTTCACATCTAGCGGGGGACGAGTTGAAGTATGTCTGGAACAGGTAAACTCAAATGTTCAGATAACTGTCTCTGACACAGGTAAGGGAATTAGTGCTGACTTTCTACCTTATATCTTTGAGCGTTTCCGTCAAGCTGATAGCACAACTACTAGAAGCTCTGCAAGCTGGATTCCAAGTGCATCTATCCAAGCCAATCGAGCCAGAAGAGTTGGTGACAGTGGTAGCGAATCTTGCCAAAGGTAATAAAGAGTGCTGAGTAAAAAGTGCTGTTAGCGGTAGCGGGGAGTTGAGCCAGTGCTGAGTAAAAAGACCACCCACAAGGGGTCTTTCAAGGGTAGGTTTTTTAGAATCTCGAAAATAGTTGAGAAAATTCTCAAGTGTTTAACGTAGTTTGGTCGTTTCAGGATTTAAGCGGCGGCTGAAATAGTTAAAATCCACATTCCGCACATGTGACTCAGATTAACCTCAATACGATTTAGCAAAAATTTTGGGTTTTCGAGACGCGATAAATCGCCGTCTCTACAATAGACATCTCCGAAAAACAATGTAGAGACGTAGCACTGCTACGTCTCTACAAGGGTTATGGGTAAAGCATATTTAATTTCTGGAGATGTCTAATAATCAGGCTTGTCATCAAAAAACCTTATCCGAACCGTATTGGGTTCACTTGAGCATTTCTTTGTTTTCTCTGCGTCCTTCTCTGACGAGACGCTGCGCGTTGGCAAAGCCTCTCGCAGAGAAGGCGTTCTTCTCTACGAGACGCTGCGCGAAGGCGGTAGCCTGCGGCAAGCCGCTCCGCGTCTACGTTAAAAAAATTCACTTTGACAAAGAGTTTTAACCTTAACTGAACCGTATTGGCTCATACCTTCCTCGATAAAAAAAGAGGCAGTTACTAACTACCTCCTGACAAATAAAAGCTTGGATGGACTGAGAAATGCTTTGACAGTAGGCTAGAAACTCAGCTATCTGCTGCTCAAAAACATAGTCAAGACCACTCCCAGGATAATCGATCCACCGCTAAGGATGAATGACCAGAAGCGATGATAACTGTTGACAATAGTGCCATTTTCACTCTGGAGTTGAATCAGATCCATCCAAGGCGCAACACCTCGACGGAACCAGCCCACAGCCCCAACTTGTTCACCAATCAAGCTTTGGACTCGCTTCATGCCAAACAGGAAATTGCCGATGGGGCCAAAGCGTGAGGCGTAATGCAGATAAAGCATTCCACTATGATCCTGAATTTTTAAATCGGAACCAAATTTATAACCAGCATCGCCACGACCAATTAGTTGACCTTCAAGTTTTGCAGGTTGTCCACGCAATGGACTGGCATAGGGGTCTGACATCAAAGTGAGAATGTCGGTTTCTGGTGCTTGCTTGTAGTCGGGGAACATTACCAAAGCTTTGACCAAAATTCCGATCCCTAAGCCAATTAGTGGCGCACCCAATACTAAACCCGTGTTTGGGGAACTTGACCACAGAATCACACCCATTACCAAGCCAACGAAGAAACCAATTGTTTCAGCGCCGTACAGTACAACATCTAAAAAGAAGTTGCTGTAAAGCCTACTTTTATTCAGACTTTTACCTTCTCCAATAACTCGCCCCATATCAAACTCGGTCGGTAAACCCAACTGTTCAGCATAGTTGCTCAATGCACGAACTCGTTTACCTGTCAATGGATGAGTAGAATTTAACTCCATCCACCAGCCCCAAGGGTTAAACATATCCCACAGAAAGACGCGACCAATTTTTTGGGTATCGGATGCAATGCGGTAGGCGGTTCCTGTGGAAGCAGCGGCTTTATGGTCATAGATACCCAAGGCGCGAGTCCCTTCAATTAAACGACTGGGTTCTTTTGTGCGCGAACCTTCTTCTAAAATTCCGTAGGCAATCTTCACCAAAGCGCGGGATAATGCATTGGGATTACCTGTACTTTCGGCTGCAAAGTGGTCAGCAAAGTATTCCCGTGTGCGGGAGAGGTACAGCAGTAAATATGTACCGATGACATAAAACACGTAGGCAACTAGGGCAGCAGTTTGCATCGCATCTTTGATTTTGCTATCGCCACCGCGCCCAAATCTTCTGGCTGTGCTGTAAATCAAGTAACAAATTTGCACTAAGGTAGAAGCTACTGTCATCACTGCAAAGTCCCAGTGGACGATGTGCCCCAGTTCGTGAGCGTAGACGGTAGCAATTTCATCGTCATCGAGATATGTGAAAAGTCCTTGACTGACGACTAAACGGGCGCTGTTCGGCAATGAGCCATAAGTAAAAGCTGTGGGGTTTTGGTCGTTAATGATGCCCAAACGGGGCGTTTTCAGCTTTTTCTGTTCACAGACTTGGCGAATAACTTTAGCTGTCTCTGGACTGAGGGTTTCAACTTCTGCCAACTCTACCCAGCGAGTTTGGTAAAGCCAGCTTTGAGTTAAGTCCATGAGAAATGGAGACAGGAAAAAGGCGGCGATATTAAAAACTAGGGTAATACCAATGGCGATCGCTAGCCCTTGGAGTGGATTGTCGCTACCCAAAATAAATACTAGGCTCAAACCTAAAACCAAAACCATGCCAAAGAGCAAGGTCATGGTGACACCAGAAGCTAATGCCAAACTACCACCCACACCCCCCATAGCTAATTTCATCCCAGTGGTAGCGGCGCGACCAGCTTTTTGACTGGCGTTAGATGGCGTTTGGCGGAAGGATTGACTAGCTTGTTCTGCCCAACTGCGAGCCTGTGGGTTTTCACTCATGATTAACTTTTGACACAGGGCCTTGGCTTTTTCGATTTCGCCTGTGGCTTGATAGGCTTTCATCAGCCACATCTGTGCTGAAAGATAATCTGAGGAATCATGTTCAGCGCAATTGCGGCAGAATTGTTCGAGTAATTTAACCGCTTCTTGATAACGCTTTTCTTTTAAGGCATCTAATCCAGATTGCAATGACATAGGATCTCCCTAGCAAAGGAGTGGTATTTGATCTATCAATACTCAATAGATCCAGCGTTCGTCACTGCAATTTCGTAAAAATTTAAATAATAACAGTATAAAATATTTACTTAAGTAAAAGACTAGGGAAACATACATTAGTATGTCTCTCTAGCCTGGGGAACGCATAAATCATATTTAAGATTTTCAAATAAAACCTGTAATAATACTTACAATATCTTTGCTGCTGTAAACTTACTGCCTCTTTGTCTGTGTTTGATATTCAAAGAATAAATGTTTTAAACCCAGTCTTCTTCACCCAATCAGAGTAACTATTTATTACCCAGATGGTTCACCCGATTGGAGGAAGACGAATGATGAACATAACCTCAGATTGATAAGATGAGGAAAAGGTAAAGATTTGTACTATGACTATTTTTGATATTGCTTCTCCCCTAATTACGATCGCAGCGCAAACCCGCCAAGCTGCAAGTAAGCTAGCGATTCTCTCCACTGAGGCAAAAAATCAAGCACTTGTTGCGATCGCTCAAGCTTTAGAATCAGCTAAAGATGAAATTTTACAAGCAAATATTGCTGACTGTAAAGCTGCTACCGCCGAAGGGATTCCCAAACCGCTTTATAAGCGCTTGCAGTTGGATGAACATAAATTAAGAGATGCGATCGCTGGGGTACGAGATGTTGGTAAGCTAGCCGATCCAGTCGGTAAAGTCCAAATTCACCGCGAACTTGACACTGGTTTGATTCTCAAGCGCATCACTTGTCCTTTAGGTGTTGTGGGGATTATTTTTGAAGCCCGTCCAGAAGCGGCGATTCAAATTGTTTCCTTGGCGATTAAATCGGGAAATGGTGTCATCCTCAAAGGTGGAAAGGAAGCGGTACGTTCTTGTGAAGCGATAGTTAAAGCAATTAAACAGGGACTATCTCAAACTGCTGTTAACCCAGATGCAGTACAGTTACTCACAACTAGAGAAGAAACTTTAGAACTGTTGAAATTAGATAAATATGTGGATTTAATTATTCCTAGAGGTTCTAATTCTTTTGTTAGATTTGTTCAGGAAAATACACGCATTCCGGTACTAGGTCACGCCGATGGTATTTGTCATCTTTATATAGATAAAGCGGCTGATATTTCTAAAGCAGTTCCGATTACCGTCGATGCAAAAGCCCAATATCCGGCTGTTTGTAATGCAATTGAAACTTTGCTAGTTCATCAATCAATTGCTACAGAATTTTTACCAAAAGTTGCTGAGGCTTTGCAAGAACGCTATGTAGAATTAAGAGGTGATAAACGCACCTTGGAAATTTTGCCTAACATTGAAACTGCAACAGAAATCGATTGGGAAACAGAATACAGCGATTTTATTTTGTCTATTAAGATTGTAGACTCTATAGAAGATGCGATCGCTCATATTAACGAATATGGTTCTCGTCATACCGATGCGATTATTACTGAAGATTTAGCATCTGTAGAAACTTTCTTTGGACTGGTAAATTCAGCTAATATATTCCACAATTGTTCTACCCGATTTGCTGATGGTTTCCGCTATGGTTTCGGTGCAGAAGTAGGGATTAGTACGCAACAAATGCCTCCCCGCGGCCCCGTTGGTTTAGAAGGATTAGTGACATATAAATATCAAATGACTGGCGATGGTCATATTGTAGCTAGTTACACCGGGGAGAATGCAAAGGCTTTTACTCATCAGGATTTGGAGATGACTTTTTAACTGTGCGATGGTACAAAAAAACTCATTTTGAATTAAAAGCGACACCTTCCTAACGCTCCACTTAAAGCGACATTGAAGTTATACCCTATTTCCACTGTTGGAAGATGACCAGGCGGGGGGTCTTTGTAGTTTGGCTCCTTCCCTGGTAAAAATTCCATTCTTCTGGTTTGGGGATTATAAGTCAATTGAAACAGCCACTCGTTTGATGGTGGTAATTTTTGCCATCCCACTTTGTCATACATCCGACGATAGTCACCCAGCGCCCTGACAATGTTCATTTGCAAGGTAAAACCTTGCTGACCATTACTGGCTACACTCCAAAGCTGATCTATTGTCCTTAAATCAGTACAGGGGAGAGTATTCATTTCATCTTGAGGAGTCATACCACTTGCTTGTGCCTTTGGTCCTGCTGCGTCTAGCATCCGAAGATATGTCTCTCGGTCGGCCGATCTCCAGTCTTTAAGTTGCAAATATTCACGCAATTTACTGTAATCAACATTGCGATCGCTACGAAGTTGTACTTCATCAAGTGAGTGAGGATTAGTGGATCGGATATCTGGGGTTACTGCTACTGTAGATTTCGGATTTGTAAGTGTGTTAGTTGCTAGAAATGGCGTAGCAGTAGGTGTAGTTCCCGGCTTTGTGAAGCCATACCAGACAATTGCCCCTGCTACACTAAACAAACCCGCAATTACTAGCAAGGTTAGTAGATATATTCCTGTCTTATTATTCTTTCCCATTGTCAACAGTGTACAACCTTTATTAATCCTACACAAACTGAAAAGGTATACACACTATAAAGTAGGTGTAATCTTATTATAAGATTATACTGATTAGAATACCATATTTATCTTCTTTTCGATTCGACACACTCTAGCAACTTTTTAGAATAAAATAGTCCTGCTCTAGCACGGTGTCACTCATAGCGTTTTCTAGGTCGAACTACTGGAGAATTAACTTTAAACTAATGCTTTGAGTAAAGCCTGAAGTTTAAGTTGTACCTCTGCAAACTCTTTGTCAGGATCGGAGCCAGCAACAATACCAGCACCAGCATACAACCTCGCGCGATCGCCATCAATTAATGCTGAACGAATTCCCACAATAAACTCGCAGTTTCCCTGAGAATCTATCCAACCCAGAGGCGCAGCATACAAACCTCTCTCAAAGCTTTCATAACGACGAATTTCCGCACAAGCAACATCTCGTGCTGCACCGGCAACGGCTGGTGTAGGATGCAGTTGTCCGACAATTTTTAATGGGTGTATATTAATCGGAACTGTGGCACTGATTGGTGTCCATAAATGCTGGATGTTAGATAATTGTCGCAGACGAGGTGCTAATATTTGAGGTGATAAACCTAACTGAAATAGACGTTGAGTTATGAAATCAAGTACTAGCGAATGTTCATGCTTTTCTTTTTCACTATTGAGTAAGCGATTGGCATTAACTGCATCTTCAGCAGGGGTTTTGCCTCGTGGTGCAGAACCAGCTAAAGCGTCAGTAATTAACTGTTGATTATTAATACTAATTAATCTTTCTGGACTGGCACCAATAAAGTTTTGTCCCTTGCCATTGCTTGTAGAGAAAATATAACAGTTAGGATGTATTTGCCTAAGATTACTTAATGATTTAACTAAGTCAAAGTGGTTGCTTGACTTTACGTCTAATATATCTGCTAATACAATCTTACTTAGATGACTAGAACGAATTTTTTCCAAAACAGATACTACTGAACTTTTAAATCGAGCCGCATTTGTGACAGATTTCTTGTATGATTTTGCTGAGAAAAAATCTATATTAGCAGAGTAATCTTCTAAAGATTGGATAAATGCAATTTTATTTTGCACATTATTTAACAATCTTTCAATATTTACATTTGCATTAATAATTATATTTGTTACTAATATGCAGCGCTGATTTTTTACAGCTACTTGCCAACGTGGAAGAAAAATGGTAGCAGATGGAAATGGATAATCTACTTGGGCGTTTTTATCAAAAAAACTGAAATAACAAAAAAAGTGAGGACCAGAAAAAGGTTGGTTCGCGTTACCAAAATTAATTATACTTTTTAGACAAGATTTGATAAAATATTCTGCTTGACTAAAACGGCCTGCGCCATCAATCTGTAATTTTGCCACAGCATCAATTGCTGCGATCGCTTCTCCTTTACCTCTGTCCTCAAAGTAAAAATTTATTTCATTTGCTTGTGTAAGTTTATCCAATACAAGTAGAGGATCAACTAAATCGATCTCTTGGGAGATACTGACAATTTGCCGACAATTGTTGTTGACGCACTTTTCTTGCACTGCTACCAGAAATTGATATAAATCTTTGTGTTCTACAAAGAAGTTGTTACGACATGGTGAAACTGTCATGGATCTAACGATAGTAAATTTTTTTTAAGTTAACTTTCTAGAGTGTAATTAATCGTGGTCGTATTTTTACAGGTAACATATTAAGTTGTCATTTCACCAGCGTAGGATTTGCCTTGTTCATGGTGTTCCTAAACCCTGACAAGCTAGTTCCAGCCTTGGGCTGCAATGTGAGGGTAGGGTGTTAACAACGCAAGTTTAAGAAGCCACAGTAAAAGCGGCAGTTATTTTGATCTCATGAATATCTAACGTCTCTTTAAATTATAAAATCTCAAGTGTGAGTAATATTCTGGCAATTTAATTAATCACGACTGATGACTACCAAGCAAATTTCATATCCCAACACGAAGTTATGGATGGCAGCGATTAAACCGCCAATGTACAGCGTTGCCATTATGCCCATTTGGGTAGGAACCGCAGTGGCATTTGCCGAAACTAAAATTTTCAATGGTGTAGTATTTTCTACTTTTGTAGCTGCGGCAATCTTAATTCTTGCCTGGGAAAATATCAGTAACGATGTCTTTGATTCCGAAACAGGTATCGATCAAAATAAGCACCATTCTCTGGTGAACTTAACAGGCAATAAGCCATTAATATTTTGGATAGGAAATTTGTGTTTAGGTTTGGGGTTGCTGGGCATACTAGCGATCGCCTTTTGGCAACATGACCTAACTGTGATTGGTATAATTTTACTATGCTGCGGTTTAGGATACACGTATCAAGGCCCTCCCTTTCGTTTAGGATATCAGGGTTTAGGCGAGATTATTTGCTTTTTTGCCTTCGGCCCCTTAGCAGTGGAGGCAGCCTACTACAGCCAAACCCAAACTTGGTCAATGACCAGTTTAGCAGCCTCAGTGATTGTCGGCATTGCCACAACCTTAATTTTGTTTTGCTCACATTTTCACCAAGTTAAGGATGACATAGCCGCAGGTAAGCGATCGCCTATCGTCCGTCTGGGAACCCAAAAAGGAGCCCAACTCCTAGTTTGGTTTACTGGTAGCATTTATCCCCTCACCTTGCTATTTGTGCTATTGGGGATTTCTCCAGCTTGGACATTATTAAGTTGGGTGAGTTTACCCTTTGCTGTCAAATTATGCCGCCATGTCCAAGAGAATCACAACCAGCCGGACAAAGTTAGTAACTGTAAATTCATCGCCGTAGCTGTGCATTTCTGGGCTTGCTTGTTGTTGGGATTGGGATTTATAATTTAGCGCATTGGGCATTGGGCATTGGGAAAATGACTAATGACTACAAATTTGAATTTCGTCCTTATCAGCGAAGATTTTTGCGATCACTTACCACCAATCATGGTAAGTGGGATATTCGTGAAGGTATTATCCTCCGTCTTACCGATGAATCAGGTAAAGTCGGCTGGGGAGAAATCGCCCCCATTAGTTGGTTTGGTTCCGAAACCCTAGAACAAGCCTTAGATTTTTGTCGCCAACTCCCAGAAGAAATCACAGACGAAACGATTTTTTCGATCCCAGACGAGTTACCTGCTTGTCAATTTGGCTTTGAGTCAGCGTGGGAGTGGGGGAGTGGGGGAGATAATTTTATAACTCCTAACTCCTCACTCCTCACTCCTCACTCTTCACTCCTTTTGTACAGCGCCTTGCTAGCAGCAGGAGAAGCGGCTTTAAATCAATGGGAAAGATTGTGGCAGCAAGGATATCGCACGTTTAAGTGGAAAATTGGTGTGTATGCGATCGCTGATGAACTAGAAATTTTTGAATCACTCATACACACCTTACCAGCCTTTACCAAACTGCGATTAGATGCCAATGGTGGACTTAGCTATGAAGAAGCTAACTTATGGCTGCGGACTTGCGATAATCTCAAGGCAAATGGAGAACTACCCCTAGAAATTGAATTTATCGAACAACCGCTACCCGTTGAACAATTTCAAGGGATGTTGGAATTGAGTACGAGTTATGAAACTGCGATCGCTTTAGATGAATCTGTCGCCACACTTGGGCAACTCGCCGCCTGTCATCAACAAGGTTGGCGAGGGATTTTCGTCATCAAGCCTGGGATAGTGGGATCACCATCTCGTCTGAGAACGTTTTGCCACCAGCATCAAATTGATACTGTATTTTCATCAGTATTTGAAACTGCGATCGCTAGACTTGCAGCACTCCAACTAGCAGCCGAATTATCCCGAAATAACAGGGCAATTGGTTTTGGTATTGACCATTTTTTTGAACAAGAAGAAACGTGGTTTCAAACTTTATGGAACGACCTTTAGACTATCTTAATAAACTGGCTAAAAATGATTGGCTTATCGGTTACAGCAGCCATCAATTTAATCAAATAGCTCAACAATTATATTTAGAACTAACACAATTATCAGCGTGCGGAACACCACCAAAAATCATCTTAGCTGAACGCGAACCATTACGATTTCTAGCAAGTTTTATTGCCGCTTGTGCAGCGAATTGTCCAGTTTTTCTTTGTAACCCCGATTGGGGAACACAAGAATGGCAACAAGTCTTTGATTTAGTACAGCCAGATATTATTTGGGGAGAACTCCTCCACTCTCCCACTCCCCCACCACCTATTACAAACACGATTAATCGCGTCTCTCCCCATCTCTTACTCTTTCACTCAGCACTTAGTACTCAGCACTCAGAACTGATTCTGATTCCTACAGGTGGTTCATCAGGAGAAATTAAATTTGCCATTCACACTTGGGAAACTTTCATAGCATCTGTAAAAGGATTTACCGAATACTTTCAACTAAAGCGAGTTAATTCCTTTTGTATATTACCGCTATACCACGTTAGCGGTTTAATGCAATTTATGCGTTCTTTCACTACCGCAGGTAAACTAGCTATTCAACCATTTAAAGCCGTAGAATCTGGTCAAATATTAGATATTAAAAAATCAGAATTTTTCATATCTTTAGTACCAACACAGTTACAACGCCTTCTACAAAATCCAGAATTAACTGAATGGCTATCTCAATTTAATACTGTACTTTTGGGAGGTGCGCCAGCATGGAACGAACTACTAGAAAAAGCCAGATTTCATCGCATCCGGTTAGCACCTACCTATGGCATGACAGAAACCGCCTCTCAAATTGCTACCCTGAAACCAGATGATTTTCTAAGCGGTAAAATGAGCAGTGGTAAAATTCTTCCCCATGCAAAAGTAACTATTTGCAATCAGCAAGGCGAAATTTTAAATTACAATCAAATCGGGAATATCACCATTCATGCTCAATCTTTAGCCCTTGGTTACTATCCTCAAACTAGAGAAAATCAAGCTGATTTCCAAGTAGATGATTTAGGCTTTTTAGATGATGAAGGTCATTTAAATATAGTCGGACGTGACAGCGACAAAATTATTACAGGTGGCGAAAATATTTACCCAGCAGAGATTGAATCAGCTATACAATCCACTCAAATGGTTGCCGATATTTGTGTCATCGGCATTCCAGATAAACACTGGGGACAAGCCTTAACAGCGATTTACGTCCCCAAAAAATCAGATACCTCTGCCTTAAAAATCCAAACCCTACTCAAAGAAAAACTCAGCAAATTTAAAATCCCTAAATATTGGATTCCCCAGCAAAATTTACCCCGCAACTCCCAAGGTAAAATTAACCGCCAACAGCTACAGCAAATAGCCACAGAATTCCTCCAAAATCCCATCACATAATCTCTCTCGACATTCTTCTCTCTGCGCCGCGCCAGTTGCTTCAAGTCGGGGAACCCGCCCAACGCACTGGCTTCTCTGCGTCTGGGCGGTTCGTTTCCAACCACTGAACTATGTTATCAGGTAATTCCCGCTTACTTCTACTACTCACATCAATACAAACATGACGAGTAATAGCCTTAGCAACTACCACCTCACCCACAGTAATTTCGTAAGTAATTTCAAACTTCTCAACACCTATTTTTTGGGAAATTAAGCTAATCAGCAACTTGTCCCCAACAAACATAGGGCGCAAAAAATCGACACTAGCATGAACAATCGGAAACCCCACAGACGGATTAGTAAAAAAATCTTTGAGATTAATACTTGATGCTTCTAAAGATTCTTCATAAGCTTCATGGCAAATACTCAAAGTATTAGCAAAATAAACTACCCCAGCAGCATCAGTATCTTGAAAGCGAACCGTGCGGTTATAAGTAAAAGACATTTTTGATAATTGAATATTAAATTGACTCCAACGGTGGAACCTCGAAGTCATTAAACGAGGAAACATTGTAAGACGAAGCGGCTATTGCCTTCACTAGCTTACCGTCGAGAGTCAGCAAAGTAGCACCTACCTGCTGTGAAAGCGCAACATAAGAGCCATCGTAGGCAGAGATTCCATAATTTAATGCGATCGCAACTGCATCCGCCATCAAGTCAGCTGTGGAGACAACACGCAAAGGGAAAGCTTTGAGGGTGGCTAAATCTGTCTGAACCTCAGCAGCAGTGTACATCCTTGCACGGACATACTTCAATAAGGCGTTAGCACACTCAATGTAAAAGAGGTCTGGAACAAATATTTCCGTCTGTGGATTGGCAAAATGGTTGAAAAGTTGATTAACTTTGGGAGTTAATGGATCAGCAATAAAATACTTGATACACACACTGGTATCTAACACGTATCTTAGAGGGGTAGTCATCTGTCGCGGTCTTCTCGAATCAGTTCAGTACTATCAGGTAATCCGAAGTCTGCTGGATTCACGCGGCGACGCTGGCGACTTTCTTCTAGGACTTTAAGTACATTCTGGCGTTTCTGGTCTTCTATTTGCTGTGCTTCAGTTTTTAAAGCTTGTTCTAACAGAGTTATAACTTGGGCGTTAATTGAACGGTGCTGAGATACCGCTAACTCTTGCAGCTTTGCATACAAATCATCGGGTAAATTTCTTACATAAAGGGTAGCCATCGCTTGACCTCAAAGTAGAATTTATCAAAATGATAGCACAATGCAAGCAAAAGGGTGGTGCGATCGCTTTCTCGTTAGAGACAAAACTCGACCAGGTGATCACTTCTACATTGACTCCAACGGCGGAACCTCAAAGTCATTAAACGAGGAAACATTATAAGACGAAGCGGCTATTGCCTTCACCAGCTTACCGTCGAGAGTCAGCAAAGTAGCACCTACCTGCTGTGAAAGTGCGACATAAGAACCATCGTAGGCGGAGATTCCATAATTTAATGCGATCGCAACTGCATCCGCCATCAAATCAGCCGTGGAGACAACACGCTTTAGGGTTGCTTTTGAGAGTTGCTAAATCTGCTGGCACATCAGCAACAGCATAAAGTCTGGCGCGGACATACTTCCAAATGATGTTGCCACACTCAATGTAAAACAGGTCTGGGACAAAGATCGCAGTTTGGGGATTGGCAAGATGAGTAAACAGTTGATTAACTTTTGGAGTTAGTGGATCATCTGGTATAAATTGCTTAATAGCTACACTTGCGTCTACAACACATCTGAGAGGGATAGTCATCTGTCTCGGTCTTCTCGGATTAACGCAGTACTATCCGGCCATTCCATATCAGTCTGGCGACTCTCACGGCGAAGGCGAATTTCCTCTAAGAGTTTTGGGACATTTTTTCGTTTTTCCTCTTCTGTTTGCTGTGCTTCAGTTTTTAAAGCCTGTTCTAACAGAGTTATAACTTGGGCGTTAATGGAACGGTGTTCAGATGCCGCTAACTCTTGCAGCTTTGCATACAAATCATCGGGTAAATTTCTTACATAAAGGGTAGCCATCGCTTTACCTCAAAGTAGGATTTACAATTATGATAGCACTATGCAAGCAAAAGGGCGGAGTGGGGCGATGTCTCTCACTTTTGATAAATTTTAATTAAGTTCCAATTATGATTATAATACCCAAGAAAATCAGTCAAATTGTGGCTTGACCCTCAAAACCTATGATTCATAAATAAAAAGTAATTTGACAGTTAGATTTAATCTAGATATTCATAAATAATTACTTTGGAGAATTAATTCTTGTGAGCAGCAATAGTTCAAGTCCATTAAAGGTTGTTCTTTGGCAACCGTGTCGCTGGGGTAAAAAATACTTAGATACTAACACAAATGCTTTAGTTGAACCGACATTTTATCAAGAAGAAATTTATTCTTGGGAACCCTTTGGAGATCCCTTTGGCTCAGTGACTAGCAGTGAGCAAACTCAGCGACTAAGAGAAGAATTAATTGAAAAATTTACACTAGTAATAAAACCTGAAAAACGTGGAATTTATCAGTTTAAGCAAGTCATACAAGTAATAGACGAGATATTGTCTAATAATGAATCATCTTGGAGTGATTTAGAAGAGCTTGGACGCTTATCTAATAGTGATAGTGTCAACCTTCGTCAACATCAACTTTTGGCCTTACGCCAGCATATTCAGTGGGTGTGTGATACCTTTGTTAATGTTCCAGATGTCAATGTGTCCCTTCATTAAAAGAATAACCTTATGACATTAAAATTGTTTAGTAAAGAAGATGCACTAAAATGTATTGCCCAAATAGGTAAGAATGGGGAGGCATTTGAAATATCTCTTGGTGAAGATATTTGTTTTGGACGTGACAAATGGGTGAATGTCGGAACTATTACATTACAACCAGGAGGGCAATATCTTGAAAATGAAACTAGATATGATGAGTATTGTGCAGCTAAATTTGGTGGATTTGAATGGCAAATACTATCCTTAGAGAAACTCAATAATAATATTACTGAAGCTCTTGAGAATTCACAGAGTAAGGATAGAGTTCAAAAAGCTTTCAGGGAAGGATTGCAGGATGTACTCCGGAGGACATTATTACTTTTACCTATTTTTGATGTTGAAACTATTGGCAAAATACCTTTGCAAAAACCGATAACGATTGTTACAGATACATCAGCTATTCACCAAGGAGGACTTGATTTTATATGTCGGTTTCTTAGTCCTTGGGCAAGAATAAAAGTACCAGCTATTGTTCATATGGAAATAATTAATCAGGTAGATAGGTACTTCGCAACTCGCAGAGACAGTCAAAAAAAGAACAAACCTGTTGCTGCGGCACTTCGAGAACATATTCTCAGCCAGGGTGGTCAACGAACTTTACTTCGTCTAGAATTTTCAGATGCAGAAATAGAACGTGGTGACTTAGGTGCAGATCCCCTACGGGGTATTGTGACACCGAGTAGCGATCCTGAAGATGGTAATCTTAAACTACAAGAGATTGTTAGGAGTTTTGCCGATCGTCTGATTTTAGAAACTGCACGGCGCTTTCAAACTCAAGTTCGCCCGGATCATGCCCTAGCTCTTCTAACTAGTGATCAAGGTCTAGCCAGAATGACGATGGCTGAAGGAATGGATGTGTTCTTTTTTGAATCTCGTTCTTTTCCTAAATTTGATGGTAGAAAACTCACTGGCTCTCTTTTTCATCCTTTCAGTCAAAAAATATATACAGTACCACTAACAGATGTCCTTTGGGAATTAGCTGTATCTTTTGGTTGCCTGCGCTTGCAAAATTACAAAACTAACGATTCATTGGAGCTATGGGGTATACCTAGTGGGGAATATACTTGGCAACCATTTCACGTCAAAGATGATCTTCTTTGGGGAAATTTTAACTCTGGAACATCCTCTGCAACAACAGATAATACCTCTATTGCGCTATCAACTGACATACAAAGCCAAGATCAGACTGATGCAATTTCTAGCCAAAATATAGAAGCAATAGCTAAGGCATATGCATTTAGTCCAGATCAGATGTTCTTACTAATGAAATTGTTAGTAGACAAAGGAGAACTAACTAATCAAGAGGCTCAAGAAAAGTTGGGTTTAACACATCAATCTCGCTATAGTTTGTATAAAAATTTTCTGCATAGTGGAAAATTTGTTGAGCTTAATGATCATAAAATTATATGTACAGAATTACTAAAGTTTCTATGGGAAAGTATCTTGAACGAAAATCATAGAAAAGTTTTATCTTATTTGAAGAAAATACCATCATTTGACGCAATATGTAACTATGTAAATCAAAACAGAAGTGTTGAATATAGCACATTACCAATTTCAAATAAAGCGAAACCAACCTACATCAAGCTTGGCGAGGCAGCCTGTGCTTGGTTGAATATACAAAACCAAAAAATTGTTGCCACTGATAACATACCTAATTCACCAGATTTTGCTAATTTAGCAGTAAAGGTTTATAAATTAATTCGTTCACAGGAAGACACAGAATGGATACTTACTGGTCGCTGGTTAGAAGAATTAGCTATTAAATATGCTGTTCATCCCATATTGGCTAGAAAACTGGTGAAAGAAGCACAAGAACAAAACTTAGTCAATGTCTATGCTGAAGGATCTACTCCAGATACTCGTTTTGAACAGCACGATTTGTGGATAATTAAGACAAGTGACGGACTTCCCCAGTTAGAAAAAGTTTATCTGTATCATGGAGATTTTCTTATACCTGGTACATCTGCTGTACGTATCAAGCTAGAAGGAGTTAAAAATGCCTCTTGAAAATCTATTTACAGATGAGGCGACTGCTAACGCACCAGAAGAACAACCCAAATTGCTCTATAAAAAGTTTGGTGTGTTGAGTAACCCTTTTCCCAGTGCTGGGCAAACCAGTGGTCATCCGCATATGTCAACAGAAGCAGATAAGCAAGTTGATGCTGCGGTCAAGACATTTTATTCAGATCGCAAGTCTCATGTAATTTCAATAACTGCTAGTCAGGGGATTGGAAAGACTAACCTTCTGAATGCTTATGAAAATGCTTTGCGTGAAAAACTTTCTCAACATGGTTTTTTCGTTATTAGATACGTTCCAGATCCAGAACCATTTTTTGATCCGCTCATTAGGTCTATATTTGAAAATTTGGGAGAAGACTACTTACGTCGCTCAATTGATGCACTTGCAAAGAGGAAGCAAGAGATAGATGATATTGATAAATTATTAGAATTTGTGCGAATGAGCGAAATTAAAATAATGCTTAAGGCTCTTTTGAGTGTTATTAATTCCGAAGAAAAACTAAATGAGCGCCTATCTTTAGCATATCAATGGCTTTTAGGATTACCTGTAAGAAAAACTCATCAAACTGAACTGGGAGTAAATTTTCGTCTAGATACTGTAGAAGCGAAAACAAGAGCATTGCGAGACATTGTATATTTTGGTTCAGAAATGAAGACTTTAGAGGGTATTTTTATTCTTCTTGATGAATTGGAAAAACAGAATGGTAGCTTATCAAAAACTATTGTTTTAAGATATTTATCTGCTCTGCGGGCTTTAATTGATGCACTACCTAAATATCTTTTCTTAATGGTTGCTTTAACTACAGATGCCCTTGAACGTTACCGTGAGATGCTTCCAGCTATTAGAGGTCGTCTTGCTAATGAAGTTCAACTTTCACCTATAAGAAATGAAGAGGAAGCCGTAAAATTATTCAAATTCTACTTGGAACAGTCCAAAATGGAAGCCAGAAATTTTGCACAAAACAAACAATTACAAGAAGGAAATGATGTACTTTTACATGAAGATTCTGCTCGACTCTTATTTCACCAATTATTGAGAGGTAGTAACATTAAAGGCGTGCGGCAACGTGATTACCTTAATGCTCTGTATGAAAAAGCAGATGAGTCCATCAATGAATCTATGCCGACATTCCTTTAGTTAAGTTTTTTGAAGCTCTTGCTAACTTTAAGAATTCAATAGGCGCTTATCAAGAATAAATCACAGTTAAGCCGTTGCTCAGATTAAATCTAATCAATGGCTTACGCCGTTAATAAGATTTGTAAAATCTAATTTTTCTTCAACGGAGAGGGGGAGATTCGAACTCCCGGAGGTTTTAGCCTCATCCGATTTCAAGTCGGACGCAATCGACCACTCTGCCACCTCTCCAGTAAATCTGTCAAACTTGTGCTGATCCTAGTTTCAGACGCTATTCAGGCGCTTTTGTTGGTTAGCACTAAACTTGACAGATCATACTATACCCTATTATCTACGCAGATTGCACTACTGGATGCGAATGTCTACGACACAATCCGCGATCGCTCATACAAAATTTCCCCCTTAGCCACCTGGAAGTCATTCCCCACCCAAACTAGGGAAACTTGCGAAACCACACCCCCCTCTACCGTCACAATGGAAAAATTACGCAACTTCTCGCTGTCATTTTCCACAATCCTGGGGACACTAGCCGCATTTAAGTAAATTGTCCCTTCTGGACTTCTAAAGATGGGCTTGCGCTGCACCTTCTTGGTATGGCGTAAATCTCGGTGCATGTGACCAAATGTCACCAGAGGAATGGTTTTACCAGCAGTCAAGGCATGAGAAATCGCCTCGCCAAAATCTGGATCGCCAAAGTCGCCGCCAATGGGATGCCAGTCTTTGCCGCAGGGATCTTCGGGGCGATCGCCTAACCCACTAGGCCCATTGTGACCCAAAAATATAATCGTCTTGTAAGCAGCGCTTTTGATCGCTTTCACGATGCGATCGGCGGATTCTTCCAAACTCGTCACACCGTAACGTTCTTGACAGATTTCCGCGAATTTCCACTCTGGGCCACCCCAGGTAAAGGGACGACCCCCCACGACAGTTAAATTCCAAGCGGGAAAATCCAACTTACCGTAACCGACATGGGACGGGCCTAATAAATCGAGTTGTTCCTGTACCCAGTCTTCCTTAGAGCGGTCATAAGGAGCCTTTTTGCGTCCCCATTCGGTGGCGGTGTACCAGGCATCGTGGTTGCCCATTACGGCTGCTTTGGGAAGATCGAGGGATGCGATCGCTCTGACCACTTCCACCGACTCGTTGCCAAAATCCCCGACAAACAGCACTAAGTCAACACCCAAATGCTTGAGTGCAACGCCATCTTCCACTTCCCATTGGTCGTGAATATCTCCAACTACAGCAATTTTGAGGTTTATCGATTGAGTTTTCTGACTGGTCATGCCACTTTCCTTGCCGTCTATCTCCAGGATATGAAACTCAGCCCGATTTGGACACAACCCCAAAATATCAACCGTCCACTATTTTTGGTAAAAACTACTATAATTGAATCCACAGGACATACATTTGCAACATAAAGCACCCCTAAACTGTGTTTACCACTGCATTAGCTCAACGAGAAAACACCCAACTGGGTGAACTACCACTCTTATTGTTTGCCGCGATTCAGAGTCTCAAAAAAGAACTCAACGCCGTTATCCTGGCACATTATTATCAAGAGCCAGATATTCAGGATATTGCCGACTTTATTGGGGATTCATTACAACTGGCAAGAGCCGCCGAAAAAACCAATGCGGATGTGATTGTCTTTGCTGGCGTTCACTTCATGGCAGAAACAGCAAAGATACTTAATCCCGATAAATTAGTACTTTTACCAGATTTGAATGCTGGTTGTTCTTTAGCAGACAGTTGTCCAGCAGATGAATTCGCAGCTTTTAAAGCAGCGCATCCGAATCATTTGGTGGTATCTTACATCAATTGTTCTGCTGATATCAAGGCGATGAGCGATATTATTTGCACCAGTTCCAACGCTGTGAAAATTATCCAGCAGATACCGAAGGAACAGCCGATTATTTTTGCCCCCGATCGGAATTTGGGGCGGTATGTGATGGAACAAACAAGACGAGATTTGGTGCTATGGCAAGGTAGCTGTGTTGTCCATGAAACCTTTTCAGAAAAGAAAATTGTCCAGTTAAAAATTGCCCATCCCGAAGCAGAGGCGATCGCCCACCCAGAATGTGAAAGTAGTGTATTGCGCCACGCCAGCTTTATTGGCTCCACAGCCGCTTTACTTAAGTATTGTCAAAACAGCCCTAGCAAAGAATTTATCGTTGCTACTGAGCCGGGAATCATTCACCAAATGCAAAAACTAGCTCCTGACAAGCACTTCATTCCTGCACCACCGATGAATAACTGTGCTTGTAACGAATGTCCGTTTATGCGGTTAAACACCCTAGAAAAGCTTTACTGGGCAATGAAAAATCGCACTCCCGAAATTACCATGTCAGAGGATATTCGCCTTGCGGCACTGCTACCAATGCAACGAATGCTGGAGATGAGCGTGTAACTAGTATTTTTATACCGATGGTAGAGACGCAGTTTTGTTGCGATCTCTACCCACAAGTTATTTTTTCTAACCACTTGCTATTTATCAAAGGTGGTGCTAATATTTTAAATCGTGAGACAAATCGGGTCGGTGTCCGAGTGGTTAATGGAGACGGACTGTAAATCCGTTGGCTTGCGCCTACGCTGGTTCAAATCCAGCCCGGCCCACCACTTACGAAGTTATAAGTTATAATGACTGGGTAAGCATCAAAACTCCCAGCATTTTAACTTCTAGCTGAAAAATCAAAGTTGTATTTCGCCCGTGTGGCTCAGTGGTAGAGCACACCCTTGGTAAGGGTGAGGTCACGAGTTCAATCCTCGTCACGGGCTTTTTAAATTTATAAATTAATCAACGTAAAGTTAAGAGTTTCAGCCTTTTTATGGAATCTGAATGTTGAAAAGCTGACTCTCTTACTTCCATTTTTGGCTATTCTAACTATGATTTTGACTATGATTTGGCTATGAGCTTGTTTTTTGACTATGATTTGACTATGATTCTTATAGAGTAAATTATTTTCATAGTCAAAATTAATGCACAGAACACAAAAAGCGTCTAAAGGAACAGTAAGTGTTGAATCATTTCAAAGTCGATTACGTCTGAGACTTCCAAGGCAACTTTACGAGGGTACACAAAAGTATCTGACCCTGAATTTAGCTGATACACCAGAAAATCGTCAGATAGCAGAACAAAAAGCACATCAGATAGAGTTAGACATTGCATCTGGCGAGTTCGATGAAACACTAGTTAAGTACAAACCACAGAGACATTTATCTATAGTTACTCCTGGCGAACAGCAGAAGGTATTAACAATTTCAGACTTATGGAATAGGTACATTGATTACAAACGTCAATCTCTAAAACCTAGAACACTGGATAAACTAGGTGTACTAGAAAAACATATTAAACGCTGTCCATATCAAGAGTTGGATGAGGGTATTAAAATCAGACTTGCATTGTTGCAACAAACAACTACCTCACAAGCCAAAGATGTACTCATGTATCTTTCAGCAGCTTGTAAATGGGGAATGAAACATGGTTTAGTAACTTTTAATCCTTTTGAAGGGATGTACAACGAGCTTCCCAAGCATAAGTGGCAGGATAATTCACAACCTAATGCTTTTAGTGAAGAAGAGAAAGAAAAAATAATTCAGGCTTTTAAAAATCACAAACCATCTAAAGGTATAGGCTATAGTTATTACTCAGCATTTGTGGAGTTTTTGTTTTTAACAGGATGCCGACCATCAGAAGCTATCGGTTTGCAATGGAAGCATATTACACCTGATTGTTCTCAAATTACCTTTGAAGGCGCACTAGTTCAGGTGGGAAATGGTGAAAGGGTGAGAGTTCATGGCTCTAAGAACAATAAAAAGCGGGTTTTTAACTGTAACCAACGACTACAAGAATTAATTTTAGAAATCAAACCAGAACATCTTGAGCCGGAATCTTTAATATTCCCATCACCGGAAGGATTATCAATACATTATAGAAACTTCTCACGTCGAGCTTGGGATAAAATTGTAGACCCATTAGTAGAATGTCAAACCACACCATATTCGTGTCGTGATACTTTCATCTCTGAGCAAATTACAAAAGGTGTTCCTACTGCTGTAGTTGCAAAATGGTGTGATAATTCGGTGGATGTTATAGAACAAAAATATCTTGATGCTAGACTTTTAGAGCAACTTAAACCGCTTTAGTATATTCACTGTTCAGAAATTCACATCCTTACTCAGGCTAAGATCATGAGTTATATCCTCGTTATGAGTTGTTAACTGTACTTCTACTTTTCCATAGGCCTTCTTCACCCAATATCCTCTAGGTGGCTTTTCTACTCCATAAGCCTTACACCACTTTTCTACAGCTTTATCAGACACGCCAAAATCTCTGCCAATTTGTGCTGTTGGCTTTTTCCAAACTAGTTTTTCTAGTTCTTCTTTTGATGGCCTTTCAACTTTTCTAGTGTGAATTCTAGAATCTGGGTTAACCTTTCTAGTTGTTAAATCAACGCCAAACTCCTTGTAGGTTCGCTTAGACGCTGCTTCAGTAAAGTCTGTAAAATCCTCCCACCAATAAAAAGGATTGGGTGATTTAGGTGGCGTTGTCCTGATACCGCAACCGCCAAACGTGATTGATGGATATACTACTTTGTTTATATCTGGCAAATAAAGACCATAGAAATCAAAGTCATCAGATTTGTACTTTTTCTCATGACAACCATTCTTGTCTGCCCAATTGCTTTTATTTTTCAGTGTGCCATCACTACTGTATTTAGCTTGAATTCTGTAACATTTGCTATCTTTGTAGGCAATCAAATCAAAGGGTGCATGTTCAGTTACTACTGGTACAAAAACTGAATATTCTTTCTCGACTAAATCTGCTATTACTTTAGCAGCTGCTAGATCACCCTTGTCTTTTGTGTGGTGCATTTACATGAACTCTCAAGCCTATTTGGTAAATTACCATGAAAAGGCTTCTTTAGGGTTCGTATTAAGTTAAAACGGGCGCGGCAGGGCTCGAACCTGCGACCAACGGATTAGAAATCCGTGGCTCTATCCACTGAGCTACGCGCCCAAAACAAAATAATGGCTCCCTATGGAGTCACCTACACTATTATATCGTCTTCACCTACCAAGAAGCAATCAAAAATTGCAGATTTACTACTAGCAAGGCTAAGATGCTAGTCGCTAGTTAGTGCAATCTACACCGAAAACAAAACAGATGGGGTATTGGTTTAGATATATTGTGTTGTCAAGGGGTTATTTGCCCGTTAGCGCTAACGTCCTCTGGGCGGCTACCTTCGGGAAGCATCTGGCGATCGCGAGGCTCATTTTCACAGTATGCTAGGTAATTTCAGCCTTGGCGATACTGCCAAATGCCATTATATATTCCATATTAAGAGTGCCCCTGTGAGGAGTTATTTGCTAGTGCCATGTTTATTCTCAAACGGCAGGATGTTGAAATATCAAGCATTCAGCACCCAAAAAAGGATCAGCAAGTGCCGATTCTCAGTTATCAAGGGCAAACTTTTCGCTTGATTAGTGTTTTCAAAGCTAGTCAAGAAGAAGAAGCTAGAGCCTTATGGAGAGAATTAACGGATAACCGGGGTAAAGCCTGTGTTTTGCTGGAGGAACCTGAACGCTTTAGCGTCTGGGGTAAAATCCGTCTAGAGCAGCTGGATAGTGACACAGGTGGTCATGGCAAAACGGCGATTTTAATCCAAGCCAGTATTTTGCTACTACAAGGTGTTTCCATCGATATTGAAGAGTTTTTAGGTGCTAGGCAAGTTGCATTATTTGAAAAAGATATTGCCGAAGTATTACAGCAGAAGCAATTTCCTCAAGCGTCTTCTCTAGAAGCGGTTAAATATTTGGTGTCTACTAATCCTTTGCCGACAGCCAAAATACCTGATTGGCAAGAAAATCATGTAGTTATCCTGTTACAAGAACTGCATCGATTAGGAAAAGCCTACTTTGGCAATGGTAATTTTACCAAACAAGTGATTTATAAGCTAGAAGATATGCCAGAAGCCGAGCGAGCGCTGTTTATCAATTGGCTAAATCAATCGCCACTGGGTAAACTATGGCAGTAGCATGGAAATTTTTTCAGAAATTCCGGCCACTGGCAACTTGCTTTTGGTGTCCGATTGTGTATTACTTGGCAGACACACTGCTAGATATACAGTCATTTAACTCAAAATACTGCCAGAGTGCATCTACATAAGTCTTGTCCTATGAATAACTCTTACGAGAATTCGTTCCTTTCTAAATCTATTTTCAACACTCAGAACATTGTCTTAGCTAATATTGGCTGGGCTGTACTAGCACTGCTATACTTTTTGTTGTTTAGTGCCAAAGTTCCCGGAGCCGATGGCATAGAAAGCCGGGCTGAGTGGTATGTGATTGGCACAAATATTTTTGAAGCTTTAGCTTATTTGTGTGCCAGTATCTTATGCTTGAGGAACTGGCTGAGTCCACAAATCGTCAGTGGCCGGAATGTTTGGCTCTTAATTGGGTTAGGTATGCTTTCCTATTTCATTGGGGGGATAATTTTCGGCTATACCGAAATAGTTTTAAAAGATGAACCGGATGTGTCTGTAGGCGATATATTTTTTGTACTGACTTATCTATTACTTGGCGCAGGCATGATTTTAGCTGTGGCTTCCAGGCGAATCAATCTGGAAAAATGGCAGTGGCTAATTGTGTTAGCAATTGCAGTATTCGGTAGTTTGTTGGCATGGTGGATTTCTATGCAACAGGAAACATCCACGGAACTGCTAGTCGCTATTTTGAACTGGTTTTACGTAGTTAGCGATGTGGTTCTGTTAATTATTGCTACCACTCTGCTGTTAGCCTTTTGGGGAGGAAGAGTTTCCCAGTCTTGGCGAATGATTGCAGCGGCGGCCTTTTCGCTTTACATTGCAGATATGTGGTTTAAATACGCCCAAGGACCCAATTATCAAAGTGGAGAGATATTAGAAGTGTTTTGGGTGTTTAGTGGAGTGTTATTTGGTATGGGCGCTGCCTTAGAATATGACGCATCACTAAGACGAACGCGGCGTACCAGCGGAAGAAAACGAGCTTAGTAAGGATTTTTGGTATCTACCGTGAGAAAATTAACAGACTCTGACAAGCAAGAAATTCTGAAGTTATATCGAGAGACTGCCGAAACAACCTCAACTTTGGCAGACCGCTACGGTGTGAGTAACTCGACAATTAGTCGCCTGCTCAAAAGTACTTTGCCAGAGGATGAGTATGAATACTTAGTCTCTTTAAAGCGGGCTGCGAGAACTCCTGAGGGTAGGGCACAGGTTAGCTACGAGCAGTTACCACTGCTGACTCAACCTGAGCCGGAGATAGAAGTTCCACCCATTGAAAAACCAGCCTTGGAAGTGCCAAAGGTTGAGCCACTACCACGTCGGGTAATTCGTGTAGAGCAGGAACTTTACTCAGAGGAAACGGCGGAGTCAATCGCCGCTAGTAGACGGGTGCGACGACGCCCCTCGGCGGCGGAAAAACCGAAACTCCGAGTCACATCTGAGAAATTAGAAACTCCAGAGCCAAAGCCGCCGGAAATAGTCAGCATCTCCATCCCACCCCTAAAGGTTGAACATCCAGGAGCGGCTGTCATCGCGCACATGCTGGGCGAAGATTTGCTAGACGAATCAGAGGATTTGGATGATTTAGATGATGATGATTTAGAGGATGACGATTTTGAGGAAGAAGACTTTGATGACGATGACCTGGATGACGAAAGACCTTTAGTTACAAAACGCAGACCAGGTGAAGCATCAGTTCAAGTTTTGCCTCTGTCAGTAGCCAATTTGCCGAAAACTTGCTATTTGGTCATTGACCGTTCCTCAGAATTAATTACCCGGCCTCTAAAGGACTTTGGTGACTTAGGGCAAATTCCCAGCCTGGAAACTCAGCAAAGAACTCTGCCGGTGTTTGATAACCATCGTGTCGCCAAGCGCTTTTCTACAAAGCGCGATCGCGTGATTAAAGTTCCAGATAGTAAAATGCTCCATAAGGCTCGTACTCATCTGCAAGCTAAGGGCATTACGCGACTGTTGATTGATGGTCAGGTTTACTCTTTGTCTACGGTTTAGGAGTTAGGAGTTAGGAGTTAGGAGTTAGGAGTTAGGAGTTAGGAGTTAGGAGTTTGGAGTTTGGAGTTAGGAGTTTGGAGTTAGGAGTTAGGAGTTTGGAGTTTGGAGTTTGGAGTTAGGAGTTAGGAGTTAGGAGTTAGGAGTTAGGAGTTTGGAGTTTGGAGTTAGGAGTTAGGAGTTAGGAGTTAGGAGTTTGGAGTTTGGAGTTTGGAGTTTGGAGTTTGGAGTTTCATAATTCTTAACTCTTAACTTTTAACTCCTAACTCTAAGTGTAGACAGCCCTTGCAAAACGTTCTGCTAAGTAAATAATGTCTTGTCTACGAGCAATTTGGTTCATCCATTGTTTGGGAATATTTTCCACCCCATAGTAAATTCCTGCTAACCCACCAGTAACGGCAGCGGTGGTATCGGTATCTCCGCCTAAATTCACAGCTTTCAATACTGCTTCAGAATAAGACGAGCTATTTAACAAACACCATAGGGATGATTCTAAGGTATCAATCACATAGCCACCAGAATTAATCTCTTCTACTGGTACCTTGGCAATCTCACCACTGAAAACTCTGCCAAAATGCGGCTTTTCTAACAAAAATTCTCGCACAGAATAAATTGTTTGGATATCTTGCAATCCTTGTAAATAAGCTGTTTGGGGGTCAGCCCCTTCTAACAGGGCCACTGCAATACTTGTATAAATACCACAGGCCATTTGAGAACGGAGATGAGCATGGGTAATGGAAGAAACTTGATGTACCCGCACAATCAATTCATCCAGAGTTAAACTTTTGTGACAATAAGCCATCGGCAAGATTCTCATCAGAGAACCATTGCCATTACTATTTTCACTACTACCACCTGCTTTCAGAGGTGGAGTTCCTTGTTTCCAGTTGACAATTGCCAAAAATGTGGTGTTACCGATATCAAATACTTCACCTTGAGCAGTCCAGTAACTTTCGTGATACCAGCGCCAAAAGGAATTAGCAATCGCATCTAGTGAAAATCCCTCACAAAGACATTCTGCCAAGCAAAAGGTCAGTGAACTGTCATCTGACCACGTACCAACAGGAACATCCCAAGTTCCATAACCCAGCATTGATGTGACTGGAGATTTTACTCGTTCAGCGCGGCTGGTGAACTCCACTGGCACACCCAATGCATCACCAATACATAAACCCATCAAACCAGACAATGTTTTTGCATCGGTTAGCATTGTTCAACCAGTATGAAACTTTTCTACTACTGATTTTACTTGCGAAAAGCCGCTCATCAAACAGTTGGTATAATTTCTAATTCAAAACTAGTGGTCTGTCCCATTAAATATAATGGGTGAACTCATTCTTCACTTTTCTTCCTTTGCGCTCTTTGCGTCCTTTGCGGTTCGTTCTCTTATCCCTCAAATTTAATGCGATACACCACTAGCTGTAAACAGCCCGTGTAAAACGCTCTGCTAAGTAAATAATGTCTTGTCTACGAGCAATTTGGTTCATCCATTGTTTGGGAATATTTTCCACCCCATAGTAAATTCCTGCTAACCCACCAGTAACGGCAGCGGTGGTATCGGTATCTCCGCCTAAATTCACAGCTTTCAATACTGCTTCAGAATAAGACGAGCTATTTAACAAACACCATAGGGATGATTCTAAGGTATCAATCACATAGCCACCAGAATTAATCTCTTCTACTGGTACCTTGGCAATCTCACCACTGAAAACTCTGCCAAAATGCGGCTTTTCTAACAAAAATTCTCGGACAGAATAAATTGTTTGGATATCTTGCAATCCTTGTAAATAAGCTGTTTGGGGGTCAGCCCCTTCTAACAGCGCCACTGCAATACTAATATAAATGCCGCAGGCCATTTGCGATCGCGCATGAGCATGAGTAATCGCCGAAACATCATGCACTCGCGCCAGCAATTCGCCTAAAGTTAAGTTTCTATGACAATAAGCCATCGGCAAGATTCTCATTAAAGAACCATTGCCATTACTATTTTCAACCTTGCCGCCCGCCTGATGGGGAACAACTCCCTGTTTCAGGCGCATAATCGCTGTGTGAGTAGTTTGACCAATATCAAAGACATCGCCACGGGGAGTCCAGTAAGCCTCCTTGTACCAGCGCCAGAAGGAATTGGCTATAGCATCCAACGAATACCCTCTACAAAGACATTCTGCCAAGCAAAAGCTTAAGGAACTATCATCTGACCAAGTTCCTGGTGGTTGATTCCATGTGCCATAACCCAACATCGTTGTCACTGGAGATTTTACTCGTTCAGCGCGGCTAGTAAACTCCACTGGCACACCCAACGCATCACCGACACATAAACCCATCAAACCAGATAATGTTTTTGCAGCGGTTAGCATTATTCAATCTCCACAAAAATTGCTCAAAATTAACTTTATAGATTCCCTCTATAGCTTGTTGCAACAGATGTTACAGCCTACTTTTTCATCCTCTGTGAAAAGCTCGGCAACAAATTGTTATTCGGGTATTTTATTTACCAGATACTTACTAAGTTCTAGTTCCAAATATTGTGCCAGTTTTCAAAGCGTCTATTTTTGGAACAAAGAACTCGGATTAAAAGACATTGAATGTAATTATAACAGCTAATTTATTATTTTTAGAGCTAGTTAGTTGTAAATTATAGGCATCAATAGAAACATTCATTTAATAAAAACTGGTAAATATTTGGAACATTTTCACACGATTTTCGACCTGTAATATATAAGTAAAAAATACAAAACTTGGTGAAAATTATGAAACGCTTACTCAAGTCTTTCTTGACAATTTCTGCATTGTCTTCCTTAATAGTTGCTCCTTTTGTTCTATCAGCTGGTCAAGCTTCTGCTGAAACCAAAAAGGGTACTGATGCTAGTTATGTTGGCGCTGGTGTTGCAGCTGGCGTTACTAGTGGCGGACAAGGTATCAACGACGATGCTACATTTGGCGGTAATGTCACAGGTCGCGCAAAATTAGGAAATACGCCGTTTTCTGCACGCGGTAATGTCCTCTGGAGTGATCAGACAAGTGCTATCATCCCAGAACTTTCTGTGGATGTACCCATCGCTAATAAAACTAATGCCTATTTAACTGGTGGTTATTCTTTTGTAGAGAAAGATGGCTCACCAACTCCCATAGGTAATAGAGATTCAGTAGTGCTAGGTGCTGGCGTTGAATCGGAAGTTGCTAACAATTTCCTCGTCTACACTAATGCCAAAGTCGGACTTGGTGCTTACCAAAATAGCGATGCTTCTGCTGTTAGCATCAATGGTGGTATTGGCTATCGCTTTAAATAAAAGATTATTGAGTCCTTATTCACTCTATACTTTACTTAAGTACTCAGGACGGGCTAAACGCCCCGCTACCGCTAACAGCACACAAAACTTACTACTTCAAAAAGCTGGTTTTGTTAAGTGTTAAATCACTGATAAAGTCGGCTTTTGCCGTGGTAAAATTAAAATATTCCTCATTATTCCGGCCGCATTACCGGGGATCAAGTAGCCGAAGGGTGCTGATTCGGCGTCTACTAATGCTTTATTGAGAATCCTATACAAGTCTAATGGTTAAATCTGCTCCTTCCCCAATCGCTAGCCGTAAGCCTTCCAAAGTCGAAGGAATCAAGGAAAATAGTAATTTTTTGCGTGAACCTGTAGCAACTGAGATCCTTCAAGACACTACCCATTTTACCGAAAATGCGGTGCAGCTTTTGAAGTTTCACGGCTCTTATCAGCAGGATAACCGCGACAACCGCACCAAGGGACAGGAAAAAGATTACCAGTTTATGCTGCGGACAAAAAATCCGGGTGGTTTAGTACCGCCACAGCTTTATCTGGCTTTAGATAAACTAGCTGATGAATATGGCAACCACACCTTACGAGCAACTACCCGTCAAGGTTTCCAATTGCACGGAATTTTAAAGAAGAATCTTAAGTCAGCGATCGCTACAATTGTCAATAATCTGGGTTCAACTTTGGGAGCTTGCGGCGACATCAACCGCAACGTGATGGCACCACCAGCCCCTTTTAAGAATCGCCCAGAGTATCAGTATGCTTGGGAGTATGCCCAGAATATTGCCGACTTGCTGTCACCACAAACAGGCGCTTATTACGAGATTTGGTTAGATGGGGAAAAGGTAATTAGTGCTGAGGAGAACCCAGAGGTGAAGGCGGCACGACAGCGCAATGGTAATGGCACAATTATCCATGACACCGAAGAACCGATTTATGGCACGCACTATATGCCCCGGAAGTTTAAGGTTAGTGTAACAGTGCCAGGGGATAATTCGGTTGATTTGTATTCCCAAGACCTGACGTTGGTAGTAATTACTAATAAAAAGAAACAGTTAGAAGGATTTAATATTTTTGCTGGTGGTGGCTTAGGTAGAACCCACGGTAAAGAAGAAACTTTCGCTAGGTTAGCAGACCCCATCGGTTATGTAACGAAAGATGACGTTTACGACGTGGTGAAAGCGATTGTTGCTACCCAGAGAGATTATGGCGATCGCACCGATCGTCGTCATGCCAGATTAAAATATCTAATCAACGAATGGGGTGTAGATAAATTCCGCGCCCAAGTTGAAGAATATTTTGGTAAACCAGTTGAAGCCTTTAAACCACTACCAGAGTTCAAATATCACGACTTCCTCGGCTGGAATGAACAAGGTGATGGCAAGCTATTCTTAGGAATTTCCATTGAAAATGGTCGAGTCAAGGATGAAGGTTCGTTTCAACTGAAAACCGCCTTGCGGGAAATTGTCGAGCAGTTCAACTTACCCATCCGCCTCACACCCAGCCAAAACCTGATTTTTTACGATATCGAACCAGATAGCAAGGAAGCTATTCAAGACATTCTTAGCCGTTACGGTGTCGGAGACGACCCTAGTAAAATCGAACCTTTAGTGCGGTATGCAATGGCTTGTCCGGCTTTGCCTACTTGCGGCTTGGCAATCACGGAATCAGAACGGGCAATACCAGGTATTTTGGAGCGGGTTCGCGCTCTATTAGATAAAATAGGTTTACAAAAAGAACATTTTGTGGTAAGGATGACAGGATGCCCTAACGGTTGCGCTCGTCCTTACTTGGCAGAATTGGCCTTTGTTGGTAGCGCTCCAGAATCTTACCAACTATGGTTAGGGGGTTCGCCAAATCAGACTCGACTGGCACAACCTTACACAGAAAAGCTGCACCATAATGACTTGGAAAGCTTCTTAGAGCCGATTTTTGTTTACTTTAAGAAATCTCGGAAATCTAAGGAAAGCTTTGGTGATTTTTGCGATCGCATTGGTTTTGATGCCATCCGCGAATTTGCTGCCACCTACGAACCCCAAACAGCTAATGGTGCAAACAAATCGCGCCATCGGGTAAATTTGAAAGAAGAGGTTTATAGCAAGTTGAAGGAAGTAGCAGAAAGTCAAGGTAAGCCAATGACTCAATTGGTAACTGAAGCGCTAGAGGTTTACTTCCAGAATCTTTCCTAAGCCGAAAAATTGAAGTTGAAGAAGAATTCAGAAGTCAGAATTCAGAATCAAGACGCGACTCGAAAATACTCGCTACCGCTGCGCTATCGAAGACTCGGCTTAGCTACGCTATCCGCCAGTCGTACAGAATTCATTCTGAATTCTGACGCTATTCCACTATTTCCGACTCTGGTTCTCTCAATACCAAGTCAGACATCAAATCTGGCAAAAATGCTTTTCCCCCATCTTTGGGTGTCTCAGTTTGCTCCTCAGCAGCAGGTAGCCAATTGATAAATGGTAGGGGTAACAGCGTGCTGAGGTTAGTAATTACCACCAATAGCCAAAGTGACTCAAAGTTCGTGGCGGTGATCCCCAGCCAATAGGTGATTAATGCCCCAAATGCATGGGAAACCGTTCCTGCTGAATTAAATACCGACATTAACAAGGCAAATAATGTCGCTTCCACTCCAGGGGGACAAAGCCTTGCTGCTAGCACCATCACTTGCATAAAGGTAATTTTTCCCATTACAGTGAGAATAAGACTATCACCCAAACTAAACCAGTGGTCATCTATACCCAACAGTCTGTTTGTGTGAGTCACTAACAAGAGCATCGTCATCCCCAAAATTGACGAAAGAACGGTACTCCAAGCAAAAATCACCCGAAAAGGGATGCTTTTGAGGAAACGTTGAAAAATCCAAACGCCTGCTAAAGAAGCGAAACTTGTCACCAAGTGTACCCGCCCCAAAAACTCTGGTTCAAAGTGTAGTTCGTTGGTAGAGAAGTAGAAAAAGGCCGAGTCAGCATTTGGGGTAGCTTGCCAGATGAAGACAAATGCCGTTGGTAGCCAAATTGTTTTTTGGGTAATGGCTTGGCGTAGCTGCCCCAGTTGATGTTTGATCGGTAGGGGGTTTGTCTGATTACTATCTTGAGAATCTTTCTGAATAGGGGACTCAGCAATTAACCAAGCTACCCCTGAAACGATGAGAGGAAAGAAGGCGGTAATCCCAAAGACGGTACGGGTAGTAAAGTATTGAAGTAACAGACCACTAAAGTATGCTGTTATTAAGCCTCCGATCGCAGAAGCACCCCAGCACAGAGATTGTAGTGAACCGGCTGTTGCTTGTGATTCACCTCTGGCACGTTCCACAACCAGCGAGTCAACTATGACATCACTAAGGGCGACAGAAAGAGAACTAAGAGCGATCGTTAAGGTAGCTGCCCAGCTAGTATGAACTATTGTGGCCAGACTCACCCAAGAAGCAGTTCCCAATATCCCGGATAAAATCAAGTAAGGACGACGACGATAGCCAAATATAGGCAACCCATCAGAGATAAAACCAAATACCGGCTTGATCATCCAAGGTAGGAAGACAATTCCCAATAGTGCTGACACCTGGACTGGACTTAGCAGCAGTTCATCTTTGAGGAAAAAGCTCACGGCTAGACGCGATAGCCCTAAAATTCCTTGGACAAAGTAAACGGTGAGAATTGCAATTAACTCTGCATTGGGTTCATTACCCAAGAAGATTTTTTGTGTTAGTGAGTCTTTGACCTTGGACAAGCCAGATGATTGAACCACCATTTGATAAATATTTTTTAAATTTTATCTACTTTTCTATCATATCGATTCTTAAAACCTGGGCTTGAGAATCAGTTCTATCCCAAGTTAAGCCTATAGGCTGGGAATCAATACTGCTCCCCCTGCTTGCCTCAACCAAGAAATTCCAAAACCTACGCAGTATTGGGCTGGGAATGATCTTCAATGCTGAAGCCGGAGGTAATCTGGGCATTGTCTAAATGTTGTAGAGTGGCTACTCATAAAATAAATCGCCAAACAATTAGGGCGAGCTTACTTAGGTAAACTCGCCCTAACTTGTATTTAATGTTGACTTTTCACTGGAATTTTTGAAATCTTGCCTCCGGCACGCTACGCGAAGTGGAGCCTCTAGACTTATGATAATTGCAAAACTGACTTTTTCTTGACTCGACGAGTCATAACTGAAGCAGCACCCACAAAACCAATCGCAAAAACTCCTAATACAGAAGAAGACTCAGGAACTGCTTTAATAACTACATTACCGGAGATACTATTGTAGCCAGTGGCGACTGTGTGATTATCTGATTCAAAACCAGTTCCACCATTATTGCTGAATTGAACTTGATCAAAAGTTCCACCAACATCGTAGAAGTTGATAAATGCAAAGGGTTCTCCAGAATCCTGGTTTTGGAATGCCGAATTAGGATTACCGTAGTAGCTGGATTTATTTGATAAACCTGCAATATAATTAACCACATCAGCGGTGGTCATAGAATAGACGACTTTACCTTGTGAAAGAAATGTCAGTACGTTGTTAGCATCTCCTGCCGACCACCAAAGCCCAAAGTAACTTTGTGGGGTTGTCAAATTGAGGGTGGAAACTGTTTGATTATTGCCTGATCTATTGCTATCTACATCAAAATATTGACCCGTTCCACCAGCACCACCATATTGGTCTGCATTCTCGATCAGAGTATTAGTATAGTTACCAACAGTTGTTGATCCATTTTGCCATGTCAAGCCTGTTGCACTGTAACCTGCTGTTTGTCCAGTAAAAGCGTCTACATTATAATTAACAAGATTTGAGTAATTTGCAGTTTGTGCGCCTGCGTTTTCTATTGATACTGCAAAAGACGCAGCCGTTGCAGGACGGGTAATAGTAGCTAAAGACAAAACAACACCAGAAGCGATCGCAGACTTCATTAGAAAATTTTTCATTTGACAATTCCTGTTCGTTTTTTAATCTTTCGTATTCATAGCCTCATTGTGCGATGTACTTCTAGATTCCAACATCAGAGGGATTACTACTTTTTTAATTTGACCATACCCAGATAAAAATGCAGGTTCTTGGACTTTATTTAGAGGATAATCACTGATATTATGTTCTGTGATATCTATAGCTTTATGTAGAAAGTGCGAAGTTATCAGTGCTAAATTATAAACAAGCTTCATTTATAAAAAGTGCTATTTTTTAATTCGCAGACAGTTTATATTTTTAGGGTTATAGATCAAGAAGGCATGAGGCATTGTGTTATACCAAAAAATTGAAAATCAGTGCTTATTCCTTAGCTGAATAGTTTTTCAACCTCAAGTTCAAGATTATCTTGGTTCTTCTTTCAGGTAATTGCATAACCTGCATTTTGCTGTGTGATTAACTTCACAATCTTTTTATGGCAACCGATTGCATCAATTTTTACAATACATTCAGATAGTTCTAATAAATTTTATAACTCTAGAATTGCTGTAATTTCAAAATTATTCTTTTTACTTTCAGGGAACTATAATGTTCTTTGACAGGTAGCTGTCGGCTAGCCTCTCATCCCTTCCTCATCATTCATCTTTCTCCAGTCAACTATCCCACCTTACTTTTTTTGACATGGGTAGTAGCATGAATTAAACTACCTCTTGCAATCAACAAGAGAATCTCGATCAATGCATCCGACTGAAGAAGTTGCTGTTCCTACTCGCGTTATTGGTTTAATTAGTGGCACATCCGTAGATGGCATAGACGCTGCGTTCGTAGAGATATCCGGCACAGAATTGGATCTCAAAATTGAGTTGCTAGCTGGGGCAACATATCCTTATCCAGCCGAACTCAGAGAAAGAATATTGGCAGTTGGTGCAGGCGTTGCCATCTCAATGGCAGAATTAGCAGAAATAGATGATGCGATCGCCATTGTCTTTGCTCAAGCTGCCCAAAATATTCAAATTGGCCATCAGCCAGCCACTCTTATTGGCTCCCACGGTCAGACAGTTTATCATCGACCACCCAAAGAAGGAACAAAGGAGCAGGGGAGCAGGGGGAGAGGAATGCTCACTCCTCACGGGCTAAACCTTAGCTATCCGCTAACAGCACTTACCACTCCTTTGGGTTACAGTCTGCAACTAGGGCGAGGTGCATTAATTGCCCATCTTACAGCTACTACAACTGTGAGCAATTTTCGTGTTGCTGATATTGCTATTGGTGGACATGGTGCGCCTCTCGTGCCTAGAGTCGATGCTTATTTACTCAGTCATCCCCAGGAAGGGCGTTGCATTCAAAACATTGGTGGTATTGGCAATGTTGCTTATATTCCGCCTCGGTATGGTGACTGGCTTTCAAAAATTCGCGCTTGGGATACTGGCCCAGGAAATAGTCTGTTGGATCTAGCGGTGGAGCATTTAAGCGCTGGTGCTAAAACTTATGATGAAGACGGCAATTGGGCAGCAAGTGGTACTCCTTGCGATCCATTGATAGAACAATGGTTAAGCCAAGACTATTTTCATCTACCGCCGCCCAAATCCACTGGTCGAGAGTTATTTGGTATAACTTATCTGCATCAGTGTTTAAAAGATGCCCAAGCATACCAACTTAATGCTGCTGACATACTAGCAACTCTCACGGAACTTACAGCGGCTTCAATTGTTCATAGTTACCGCACTTTTTTGCCGGAAATGCCACAACGGGTACTATTATGTGGTGGTGGTAGTCGCAATCTATATCTAAAACAAAGATTACAGTTATTGTTGACATCAATACCAGTCTGGACTACAGATGAAGTCGGCTTGAGTGCAGATTTTAAAGAAGCGATCGCTTTCGCGATTTTAGCCTACTGGCGAAATTTGGGCATTCCTGGCAACCTACCTACTGCCACTGGGGCACCTCAAGAAGTGCTTTTGGGAGAAATTTACCAAGGTGAGTCCTGATTCCTGATACCGATTATCTGTGAAGTTGTATAGAACAAGTTGCTCAGAGCAAGTTGTCTCACGAGGTTTGATTTTGAGTCACAAACAATGAACAAGAATAAAAAAATTTCTTTATTCTTCACGGGCTAAACGCCCCGCTATCGCTAACGCAGTTCAGCACTGCTATAACTGTAGTCTTGGCAGCACTCGATCAAGACAGGGAATATAAAAGGTGGCTCATACTTTTTTATTAGAACCAGGACGCTGGGCAATGCAAGGAAATTGGCTGGAACGTAATGGTATGCCAATCAGCGTTAGGGGTATGACCTTGGTAGCTTGGAATCGAGATAATTGGTTCACTATGGCCACAAAATTAATATTCCCAGGTAGCGATCGCTCCGAAATCTCTCTACAATACAAGGGGCGGTTGCATGAAGGAGAGCGTCAATATGCTTTTTTACTACAACATAATATTTTGGGGCAGGTTGAAGGCGAAGGCTGGATTGGTTTAGATACTATTGTGCAGCGTTACTGGGTACTAGGCGATCGTCAGCGTCGTAGTGGCTTTGAAACCCTGCACCGGATTTCAGAAGATACATACTACCTCAATAGTGGTATCTTGGCTGGCCATTGTTTAACTAATACAATGGAAGCTAGCCTAGAGCGTCAGTCAACCTAACTAATGTCAATGCACTGCTTTACATCTAGTCCGCAAGCTTTCCACTCAAACAACTCTGGCAACCTAATGGTTTCCCAACGTCCAATATCTCATAGCTGACCTTAAGGAGTTATTGTTTATTCTCGCTGACCGACTAAGTTGTATATAGTAATTCAAATTAAATTCTAAGAAGATACAGATAGAAAAATACGTATTTATCAGTTATCAACGTTTCAACTTTTTTCTCTCTCTACAAGAATTTAGTATTGCTATTATAAAAAGGAAATTATGAAATTATCGTCAGGATTTTAGCATTTTTTACCGAACCATATAATCAGGAGTTCAGTTTCGTGAATCCTAAAGTCTCTGTCATTATCCCTGCTTACAATACTGAAGCTTATATTGCCAAAGCAATAGAGTCAGTCTTAGAGCAAACGCTTACTGATATTGAACTTATCATTGTCGATGATGGTTCTAGCGATCAAACTGTAGAAGTAGCTAAAAGTTTTACCGATCAACGACTCAAAGTGATAGTTAATCAAAAAAATCTTGGGGTTTCTGCTGCACGTAATCGTGCCCTCAGAGCAGCCCAGGGAGAATGGGTTGCTGTTCTTGATTCAGATGACTGGTATGCTCCCGAAAGATTAGAAAAGTTGATGTTGGTGGCAGAGGAAAAAAATGCAGATATGATTGCTGATGATCTTTATTTTATCAAAGATGGTGCAACATCTCCTTGGAGTACGTTGATTCAAGAAAGTGGAGAACATATAGATAAAATTATCCAAATAGATAGCGTTTATTTTGTAGAAACTAATGTCTATGGACAAGCAGGGTTACATCTTGGTTTAAGCAAGCCTATATTCAAACGAGATTTTCTATTTAAGCACGGCATTATGTACGATGAAAGCATCAGTATAGCTGAAGACTTTTGGCTTGCTCTGCAATGCTTAATCAATGGCGCTCGCTTTTTTCTTGTACCAAAACCCTATTATTTCTATCGCTCACGCCCTATTTCTCTTGTACGTCAAAATATATTGTCACGTCTAAATCAGTGCTGCATAGCTACTACTTCTTTCATGCAACAAGAGGTTGTGAAAAAAAATTCAGCTTTAGTGCATGCTTTATCTTATAATCTTGCAGTATTTAAAAAATATCTAGCTTACTTTCAAGTTGTACTGCCGATCAAACAAGGAAAATGGTTAACAGCATTGATAGAAATGAGGAAAAACCAGTATTTCTTTAGTGTTTTAATTTACAGATTTAACAATATTATCGAACGTCGAATTCAATACTATCTAATGGGTAACGAATCAGTTTTTCACATGTCTTATAACCTACGCATAAAACGGAAAAATATCAATTAGTACTATAGGAATCAGGCTTGAATAATAACCCACAAACTGAAAGGATATTTTAAAAGTCGTCTTGTCGGTAGCAAAATGTTTTAGAGCTTCATAAATTCATGCTACTTGCTTCTCCTGTTCGGAGACGCTTTTCTACAATAGGCTCCGTTAACGGGTAGGTTGCTTGAGAGTCGGCAGATCCCCTCAAGGCAGTAGCTACCCTTAAGAAGAAGAACTTTGATTCCGGCTCCTCCCTTAAAAAGGCTAAGGTCGTCTGAAAAACTTTTCATTAAACAAACCAGAGCTATCGTAATAAGCTAGAGCATAATTTATGAAGCATGAGGGCTATGGATTTGATAAAATCTGCCCAGTATAGCTTCATATTACCCCATCAGGCTTTATTGATATTCAAAACCCTGCACTCATTGCTCAGTTCTCAGAACTCTGTGGTTGAGTGTGGTACTCCCTAATTAAGGTTTTTGGTAGATACTAGAGTTATCTATTCAGTCAAAATTGGGCAAACTAAAACTACATCACAATATAAAGTGCAAAATGGTGTAAAGCGTTATTAGAAGTATACCCTTTCTGCTTATTTTATCTGTCATGTTGCACCAAATGTAATAAACATCTCGGTTGCAAACTGCCAGATCGTGAGACTGAAAGAGCTAGTACAACACTGCGGAAATAGATCAACCATTGGAAATCGCATAAAAGCCTATCCTATAAGCTTTTTGACTTCCGACTTCTGCCTTGCAGTACGAGCGTAGAAAGTCATTTCTGGGCACAATAATTTAGATATCAGTTTGAATGCACTTTTCCTCCCAAACACTTACAACCTGCTTTTGGAGTCGAATTTTCTATGTCAGACCCTAACATTGGTCGCTTACTCAGCAAACGCTACCAACTCCAGGAGTTAATCGGTACTGGAGCAATGGGTCGAGTTTATCGTGCTAAAGATACTTTATTGGGAGGTGTACCTGTTGCAGTTAAGTTTCTCGCTCTATCAATCCAAAATGAAAAGATGCGATTGCAAGACCGCTTTGAGCGAGAAGCAAAAACCTGTGCTTTACTAGGGCAAAAAAGCATTCACATTGTCCGAGTTATGGACTATGGCGTAGATGACAATAATACCCCGTTCTACGTCATGGAATACTTACAAGGACAAAGCCTGAACAATATTATTCGCAAGGAACGACTGCCTTTAGCAAGATTCCTGAGTATGGCACGTCAACTCAGCCTGGGATTACAGTGCGCCCATGATGGTATCCCCGTTGAGGGTACTATTTGCCCAATTATCCATCGCGATGTCAAACCAAGTAATATGCTGGTCATTCAAGATCCCAGTTTCGGAGAATTGGTCAAGGTTCTAGATTTTGGTATTGCTAAATTATTACAGTCAGATGGCGACCATACAAAATTCTATTTGGGGACATTGGCCTATTCTTCTCCCGAACAAATGGAGGGTAAGGAATTAGACAACCGTGCCGATATTTATAGTTTGGGCGTCATGATGTTTGAGATGCTCACAGGTAAAATGCCACTAGTGGCACCAACTCACTCTTTTGGAGCATGGTATAAAACACATCACTATCAAAAACCACGTTCTTTTGCTGAGGTCGCGCCTGGATTAGAACTACCAAGAGAACTCGAAAATTTGGTGATGAGTTGTCTCGCTAAGGTAGCACGCGATCGCCCCCAAAGTATCACTGAAATCCTCAAAGTTCTAGCATCTCTAGAAAAGCCTGAGCATACACGCAAAGTTAAACAAGACAGCCATGCCCTAGTTCCTACTACTATAGTTAGTCCTGAGCTTGAACAAAAGACAAAAGCCGATTTGCGGGTATCCTGGTCGAACGATGAAATCGCTCGTGCCATTTCCTGGCCCCCCAATAAACCAATTGCCGATATTGTCTTTCCCCAGGCCATTCACATCAGTGGGGAGGCTTTACCAGCTTTATGGGTGATGCTACCGCAGGAGGAAATTCAAAAACGCTTACTCTGTACCCGCTATAACCAATTTCTGTTTATCTCTATTCCCCATCCCATGCTGCTATGGATTACTGTCATCTACAACCGTAAGCATGGCGCTAAATGGTTGCCTTATTACCTCGATCTCAAAAGCAGTCTTGGTCAAGAAATTGTCCGGTTACTACAGCACACGGGTTACTACCGCTTGTTATTCTTTGCACGAGAAACACCAAATCGCTGTACCCATATCTTACTTTCCAGCGTCGCTTCTGCCCAGCGTCAACGACTGCAAGAGTGGGTCGCAATGAGTAACACGTTGGTGTCTTCTGCCGACCCGCAAATCAGTAAAAGTTTACTAAAAAGTGAGTACGAAAAAATTAAGCCTCAAATTATCACAAAACTGGAAAGTATTGACACAGATTCCCCATACGATCTTTGCAGCTAGGAATAATTTTTTAATGTTACTAAGGGCTGGTCACTACCGGAATGTAAACTTTTATAAACAAAGTATATATAAAGATGTAAGTTCTAGTTATATGTATAAAGAGTGAAATCAGTAGCTGCTAAAGCAGTGCTATCTTAAGTTCTCTCTGAATCTTCTTGTGTACATATTCCACGAAATTGTAAATTTACGCAGGTGTGGTTCTCAGACTAGACAAAACAAAAAGGAGTTTGGCTAAAGCAAACAACAAATTTAGCCTACAATGCTAAAGTTAAGTCTAGACTCCAGCAAATATACTGTAGACAGTGTTTACTAGTTCTTCGTTAGTTTTGTGAATTGGAATTTTGCGTCCCTCTTGTGGAGTTACTTATCGAAGTTGACGCCCCGACATCCCCAGCTCTTTTCCTCCTTGGAACCAAGCAAGAGAAGGAGGTCGCCCACTGCGACATCAGAACGATTCTATGCCATAGTGGAACCGGAATCTAAGCCCCACTGATGCTTCAGGAGTTCTTGATAGGTTGCCTCACGCACGACCATTTGCTCATAGAGCTTTACTAAAAAGTCTTTAGCTTGCTCGTGGCTCATATTTTGCACCTGAGTGGAGAATGAGCAGATGCTGAATTGCTGTTCCAAGGATAGTTTCATTGGTTGATTCATAATTAACTCCGAAAAAACAACGTGTAAAGGTGATATCGCTCACAGAAGTCCAAATGGGATAATAATTGGACTGATATCTGTCCAACATTTGTTCCTCCGTATTAAGAAAGATAACAACTGTTTGACAGATTGCCTACATCCTAAATGTGGAATTTTTCTGGTCTGATATCTTGCACCTAATCCTACTGATATACCACCCAAGTCAACCGAACCATATTCCGGAAAATAGGCTCTATTTAGTCTTGGATAAGTATAAATACCTCCCTAACTCATTATTGCTTGATCTAACTCTCCTTTGAGGAGAATATCAGATGCTACCCTTAAACGTCTTGGTCTTTTTGCTGAAAAAACCTAAGATGCTGTCTGCTCCAGTATAGAGGAAGCTTTGGAGGGCAGGGATTTTAAGGAGGTTGGGAAATGAATGGTAATAAGCGTGAATTATAGTCCCTCTACCTTATTACGTGCAAGATGTCAATTCACCAATTTATGCAAATTTAGCCTCATTAGGTGATTTTGGAGGCTAAAAATATTTGTATCAAATTGTAAAAAGGAAAAATGCTCACGCTGAACAAATTACTGAGTATATTTACCAGATTAATCATTTTTCAGTTGTTCTTTGTCTTGGAAAATAACAAATGACCAATGACTAATGACTATTTTCTTCGAGTGAGAGGATGACAACTGTGATGTTATCGTGCCCTCCGTGGTCTTTGGCAGCCTCAACTAGAGAGATGGCGGCTTTATCAAGCCAAGGAGTGTCTTGGAGGCAGCTAGCAATCTTTTCCTCGACAAGTTCTTCTGTAAGACCATCACTACATAAGAGCAAGCGATCGCCAACTTTTACGTCTAATGGTTGCACATCAATCTGATGCAAGTCTTCACGCCCCAAACAGCGAGATAATACATGACGAAAAGGATGGGATCGTGCTTCTTCAAAGGTGATGTCACCGATTTTGATGGCCCGTGCAACCCAAGTGTGGTCTTCTGTTACCTGTTCTAATTGTAACTCTCGGAAGCGATACAGTCGGGAATCCCCAACATGAGCACACCAGGGCGACTCTGGGGCGCGAAAAATCACCGCTACAACCGTTGTACCCATATCGGCACGTTCGGGATGGCTTTGCTGATCTTGCAAAATCGCTTCATTGGCACCCCACAAAGCCCGCTCTAGCAATTCTTGAGAAGATTTAGAAGATTCCCAATTGGCGACTAAATAAGCCTGAATTTCTTCAGCGGCAATCCGACTTGCTTCTTCACCTCCTGCATGACCACCCATGCCATCGGCGACAATGAAAAACCGCCCTTCTGGGTCAATATAGTAAGCATCCTGATTATTAGAACGAATAAGTCCCGGATCGCTAAAACCCGTGAAATTAAGTTTCATAAATTTTGCTGCAACAATTAATACATACGATCGTAACGGTCGAGGCGTGAAAGTAGTCGGATCAGGATCACAGAAAGCCCTGCTGCAATTAAACCAGGCAGCAGTGCCAGCCATACATAATCCTTAACCACTAGGATAGTAGCTGAAAGCGTGAAACCGCTGATCAACAGAGCATAGCTTATTGAGAGTTGAATACTGCTCTGTCGTCGCAGCAGGCGTTCAGTTTCTATAGACCGAACGCGCAAGCGCATGTCTCCCTGCTCTAGCTTTTCTAGTGTATCCTCTAATCTACGTGGGAGACCAAAGGCGGTACTACTTACCTGAGCTGCTTGGCGACTTAATTCGTTAAGAAAGCTATTCCCCTCAGAACCATTCATATCGGTCATAAGTTGCATTGCATATGGTTTGGCAACTTCCATAAAGTTAAATTCTGGATCTAAGCCTTTGCCTACCCCTTCTAGGGTAGAAAAGGCTCGCATCACAAAAGTGAAAGTTGCTGGAAATCTAAATGGCTGATTATAAGCTATTTCGTAAAGGTCGTCACTGATTGCTGCGACTGATTGGTTCTCAAAGGGCTTATCCATGAAATTGTCCAACATATACTGGACAGAACGCCGCACTGGCCCCATATCATCGGTTGGGGCGATCGCGCCTAAATCGATGAGAGACTGAACAACGCGATCGCCATCTTTTTGAGCAATGCCAAACAGTGTTTCCATCAGTCCTTCACGGACGTTGGACTTAATTCGCCCCATCATGCCGAAATCGTAGAATATTAAAGCACCGTTTGCACTAACGGCAATATTGCCTGGGTGAGGATCGGCGTGGAAAAAGCCACTATTGAGTAATTGTAGTAAGTAGGCTTGAGCGCCTTGACGAGCGATCGCCTTTCGATCCAAACCTGCTGCTTCTAAAGCTTCGTATTGGCTAATTTTAATTCCAGGGAGATATTCTAAAGTCAGCACTCTAGAAGTGGCGTAACGCCAGTATATTCTGGGGACGTTCACCCAATCGTAGCCGCGAAAGTTCCGGCGGAAAGTATCGGCGTTACGACCTTCATTAAGATAATCAATTTCTTCCCAAAGAATGCGGCAACATTCTTCGTAAATACCCAACCAATCTCGTCCCCGTCCCCATTTGGGATGGTTCTGAAAGTAGCGAGTAATTCCCTTGAGAATCTGTAAATCTATTTCAAATAACTTCTTTAGTCCAGGACGTTGTACTTTGACAACAACCGATTCCCCAGTATGTAGCACAGCTTTGTGTACTTGCCCCAAGCTAGCAGCAGCTAAGGGAATCGGTTCAAAATTATGGAAGAGTTCAGGAATTTTTTTGCCTAATTCTTTCTCAATGATCGCTTCTACTTGCTCATAGCTAAATGCCGGTACTTTGTCTTGTAACTTGGCCAGTTCTTCTACATATTCACCGGGGAATATATCAGCACGGGTAGAAAACAATTGCCCAACTTTGATAAAGGTTGGCCCTAAATCCAGTAGGGTATTGCGAATCCAGACTGCTTGGGTTTTGCGCCTTGTAGCTTGCTTTGCCTCAGTCACACCACCCGGATAACTCCAAGATTTGTTGTATAGCCAAAGTTTGAACAATAAGGTCAAGACAAAAGACCAAATGTCCACAAAACGCCGTCTGCTAGAGTATTTTTCCCGATTCCAACGGTATGCCTTCTCTGAATAACCTTGTTCCATATACTTTGTGTACCGTTGGTTTGCGACCGAATCACTTGGAAGAAAAGACACTCTGATTCCTAAACTGTTTTTTTCTTAAGTGTCCTTTGTCATTTGTCCTACCCTGCGGGAAGCCGCTGGCGCGTCTATGTCATTCGTACATAATTTTTCACCAATGACTAATGACCAATGACTAAAATTTATGCAGAAGTTCGGCGATAATGTTGCAATTCTGTTCGTAAGAGGGCAATTTCTGCTCTTAATTCGTCAATATCTGCTTGCAAGTCACCGGAATCAGAACTGGCTTGCCCAGTACTTGCGGTAGCTTGACCAGCATTAGCTGATTCTGTTGCCCGATTTGCCCGCTCTAGGACTTCTTCTGTAAACTGGCGCAGCTGCTCTCTAGCTTCTGCATCAAATTTGCCCAGATCGCTCAAAGCATCGGTCAAGGCGACCTCTAAACGCTCATTAACTACTTCTGCTACAGCTCTGCCTACGAAAAAGGCTTGCACAAGGGGATTACTCATAAATTTTTGTTACGTTGCACCGCAAGAGAATTATAACTTGCCTGTATGCTTTGCGGCTTCTGTTGTTGAGCTATAAATTTACATAAGGCGATTGCTTTATTTATGACATTCCAGCAACTCTTGATAATATTGCTCTGGTGTACTCGGTAAATAAGTCGTCGTTTGCAAAGTTTGTTCCCTCAATTTGAAACCTTGGGTAATGTTAATCCGGCTGAGGAAATCGATATCGTGGGAAATTACCCAAATAGCTCCTTAGTAATCATTGATACCTACTACTATTTGTTCAACAGTTTCAATATCCAGGTTATTAGTTGGCTCATCGAGAATCAGCAGATCGATTTCTGAGATACCGATCATAGCGATGCCTGCGGCGGGCTACGCCTACGTTAATCTTGCCACAAGAATAAATAACTATTGTTAAAAAAATTGATTAATTGAATCACCCCTGCTACCTTAAATGTATTTGCGTATTACACAGCAAATTTGGCATACCCTACTGTTGCCCTTGAACTATGAGCTATCCAGATTTCAGCGAACACGGCTATCAAGTTTTGCGAGAATTGGGAGGTAATCGGGAAGGAGGAAGGATTACTTGGCTAGCATCAAAAGTTAATACAGGGGAACACGTGGTAATCAAGCAGTTTTGCTTTGCTCAAGCTAGCTCTAGTTGGTCTGGCTTCAGAGCTTGTGAAAAAGAAATTCAATTTTTACAGAAACTTAATCATCCTGGTATTCCCCACTATCTCAGTTCTTTTGAGCGACCGGATGGTTTTTGTCTAGTTCAAGAATATATTAATGCCCCATCTTTAGCAGAATATAATAACTAACTATGAATATAGGTCAATCTATGTCTACCAAACATATCGCAGAGTATTTCAACTTTCTCTCTTCTGAAGACATTAGACTGAAAGACTCAAGAATTGGTATTGAAACAATTCTTTATGAATACATTGATTGTGGACGTTCTCCAGAAGAAATTGCCCAAATCTATAAAACTATCTCTTTAGAACAAGTATATGCAACTATCCTTTATTATCTGCAAAATAAAGAAGCTGTCAGTGCTTACATCAAAAACTGGATAGAACACGGTCATAGAATGCGAGAAGAACAGAGGCTTAATCCCCTGCCAGTGTCAGAAAAACTGCGCCAACTCCGAATTGAAAGACAAGCTAAACAGCAAGCATGACACTGCAATATCTGATTGATGAAAATGTCAATCCTATATATCCAAATCAAATTAGACTACGAGAACCTGAGATTGCGATCAAAGTGGTAGGAGAATTAGGAACTCCACCAAAAAGTACACTTGATCCAGAAATCCTGTGTTGGTGTGAGGATAATAATTTTATATTAATAACAAATAACCGAACTTCTATGCCAGTACATTTAGCTGACCATATTGCTGTTAATCGTCATGTACGAGGAATTTTCATCTTAAATCCAAATTTAAGTATTGGTGAAAATATAGAAGAACTCATAATAGTTGCTTTGGCATCAGAAGACGATGAATATCAAGACAGAATAGTTTATTTACCCTTGCCCTAAAAATAGGCAATTACCCACGGTATGCTACGCGATCGCTAACTACAAAACTGCTAAAGTAAATCTATAACTACTTGATGCCATATCCATTCTATGACCATAGCTCAAGAATTAGATTCTCAAGAAGGCATCTGCCAAGATGTTATATTTCCTCCTGGTGATTTATATAGCGACGAACCTCCCTTGGAAAGCGAACTTCATTTACGGCAAATAATCCTACTTTTCAAATGTCTGGAATGGTTGTGGCGAGATAGAAATGATTTCTATGCGGCGGGAAATCTGACTATCTACTACAGTCCGCGTCAACGTAAATCAGAACACTTCCGGGGGCCAGACTTTTTTGTAGTGCTGGGAACTGAACGTAAAACCCGTAAAAGTTGGGTAGTTTGGGAAGAAGATGGCAAATATCCGAATGTAATTCTGGAAATTTTGTCTGACTCAACAGCCAATACTGACAAAGACTTAAAGAAAAAAATTTATCAAGATACTTTCCGCACGCCTGATTATTTTTGGTTTGACCCTTACACACAAGAATTTGCAGGATTTCATTTAGTAGATGGAGAATATCAACCTCTAGAAGCAAGTGAAGAAGGATATTTGTGGAGTCATCAGCTAGGGTTATATTTAGGAGTTTATCAGGGCCTATTGCGGTTTTTTACACGAGATGGGCAACTAATACCAACACCTGAAGAAACAGCAGAACAGGAACAACAAAAGGCAGAACAGGCACAACAAAAGGCAGAACGTTTATCAGCAAAACTACGTGAGTTAAACATCGATCCAGATACAATTTAGATTACTGCGATCGCATAGAATCTCATCGGCTATCTCCTGTATTTACAACTTGACAAATATATGAGCATCGCTTTATTAATTCATTTAACATAATGTTGTGCTAAAAACTCCTCAGCCTCAGTCCGATCTTTAATCACTCCATCCAAGGTAGCAGCAAGTACATTATCTAATATTTGCCGATACTGGGGCCCTGGTTTGTAACCAAGTTTCTTTAAATCATTGCCATTCAATAGTGGCTGCATATTTGCCCAAACAGTTAAATACTCCCAAATTTGATGTCTAAGGGTAGACGCATGGCGGTTTGTCGTCAGATATCGCGAACTTTGCACAGCGATTAAAATCAGCATTGGTAAATCATACTGTCGCAACAACTGCACTACCTGACTAGGGCGTTGGAAAGTGGGTAATGCTGTTATCACCTCAGTTTGCACTTGAGCTAAGTTATTCAGCCTAGCAATGCTATCCTCTGGCAATTGCAGGTTTTTTGCTACTTTCGCTCGATATTGTGGTGCTAGATGGGCGATTAACGCCTCTAAGCGCATTTCCCAATGGATGAGGGTTGGTTGCGGGTCAAATCGCCGCAGACAGCTTTCTAGGAAACGTAATTGTCGTAGGACTTCCACATCTAGCTTCAGGGTAGGATGGATGCATTGCAATGCCCCTAAGTTATCGAGTAACTGCAAAGCCGATTTCCAGTAAGGGGCTTCTAGGATGTGTTTTAGTTCGGTTTTCAGTCGAGTTTGCAGGGCTGGAGTTCTGCTATTCTCTTGAGCAGTGCGATTGTAAACACCACTGTTGATGGCATAGCGGATAAACTCTTCAGTTTGCGGTTCAATCTCAAATCCGAAGCGCACTGCAAAGCGCACACCACGATAAATCCGGGTGGGGTCTTCGATAAAGCTGTTGGCGTGTAAAACCCGAATTTGTTTAGCTTGTAAATCAAGTAAACCGCCGAAGAAATCAAGTAACTCACCAGCATGGGGATTCGTGAGCCGTAAGGCGAGGGCGTTGATGGTAAAATCTCGGCGATATAAGTCTTGCCGAATGGAACTCGCCTCAACTTCTGGATTTGCCGCTGGATAAGGATAAAATTCCGTTCTAGCTGTGGCAATATCTACCCATAGAGAATCTAATTTCGGGTCTTTGTGCCATAACAAAGCAGCAGTTTGAAAAGCGCCGTGGATTTCTAAGCGAGCCGTAGGGTAAAGTTGTTGCAGTGCTTTTGCTAGTTCCACACCAGCACCAACATCTGCTGATTTATGAAAGCCATCAACTACGAGGTCAATATCTTTAATCATTAAAGTGCCTGATGCTTCTGCTAATAGCAAATCCCGCACCGCACCGCCTACTAGATAAAGATGCCAACCCCGTTTTTCTGCCTCCTGCGATGCTGTGGTGAGTAATTGCCACAATGGAGGAGCAAGTTTATTCTGCAATTCCCCGCTGAGTCCTAAGTGCTGGTTTGTGAGTAATGATTGAGACTCAGGACTCAGCACCCGAAACTGGCTCAACGTCCCGCTACCGCTAACAGCACTGTTTTGATGTAATTCCCGCAAGACATCAGTACGGGTGACAATACCAACTAACTGCTCATTTTCCAATACTGGTAAGCGCCCGATATCATAAGTCACCATTACCGACTCAATTTGTGGCAGTGTCGTATCTGGTGTAATCGTTTTAAGATTTCTTGTCATGTAGCCTTTGACTGGCGCATGACTAAACCCGTGGTGTAAGGCGATATCAATATCTCGCCGCGAAATAATACCTACTAGTTGCCCTTGAGTATCAACTACAGATAAACCAGAGTGTCCATAGCGTAATAAAATGCGCTGGGCTTCGGCAATTGTGGTTTCAGGTAAAATAGTGCGGACAGGAGAGGACATCAAATCCCTTGCGGTGAGAGGATGGGGAATTTGCGCTTTTACTCCGTCAAGGAGTTGTTTTAATATTGCTTGTGAATCCACTCCTCTTAGATTTAGTGATGCGGCTTGTGAATGACCACCGCCACTTAGAAGTTGAAATAATCGGTTAAGATTTGTTTTGGGAATTTGCGATCGCCCAATTATTGTTAAACGTGAATCACTTTCACCCAAAGAATACTCATTAACCAATAGTAAGGCATCAATTTCGGTTAATTCCACGAGTTCCGATGCCAGGCTGGATAACCCTGGTACAAAAGCATCGGTTTTTAAAGTTACCCAAGCAAGCGTATATCCATGTAGGCAAAGATATTCTAAATTTTCCAGCGCCTCAGTTAATAGCTGCTGCAATTGCAAAGATAAACCAGGGTCACGGTAGGTAGAAATTACTGATAAACTTGCACCTTGTTCCATCAACCAAGCCAAAGCGAAAGCATCCCGTGGCGTAGACTGGTTAAAGGTCAAGGAGCCAGTGTCAACGTGGATACCCAAAGCCATGACAGTTGCTTCGGCAGGAGTCAGAGAAATATGCTGTTGTTGCAATTGCTCGACGATTAAAGTTGTGGTTGCTCCGACTGAAGAAATATGCGATCGCGTGGCGGAAATATCTGAATCTTGTCCTAAGTGATGGTCATAAACTATAATCTCTCTTATATTGGGTAAATCTAACCACTCAGCAGCTTTACCCAAGCGATCGCGCTGTTGCGTATCCACCACAGTCAGAGAACGGATCTTTTGCGAATTCACCGAACGGCGTTCAATCAGTGGATATTCATCCCGATATAATGCTAAAAAATCCCGTACAGGAGGGTGAGAACCGCCAGTCAGCACAATCTTACTTCCCGGTAATAGGCGCGTTAACCCTACCGCCGCTCCTAGCGCGTCAAAATCTGCTGTTGTGTGACAAAGAATTAAATCCATAGTTAAGAGTCATTGGTCATTAGTCATTAGTCATCGGTACTTAGACAAAGAGAGAAGTCTGAGTAGAGGCTTCCAACGCTCGCGTACTCGTTGGTGCAGTTCACCGCAGGCATCAGACCTTCAAAGACAAATGACTAAAATGTTGCAATTTCTGCTAGCTTAAAAATAATAAGAAAGTGTCAGTGTCGCCCTTTAAGGATATTCTATCCTTAGTGTTTCGCTGTATTGGGAGAAGCAAAAATGACCATAATATTCCAATTTGCCTTGATAGGTCTAGTTCTATTGTCTTTTGTCCTAGTTGTTGGGGTTCCGGTTGCTTACGCCACTCCCCAAAATTGGGTTGAATCTAAAAAACTCCTCTGGGTTGGTTCTGGTGTCTGGATTGGTTTGGTATTTTTAGTTGGTTTGTTAAACTTTTTTGTCGTGTAGGCGACGGCTTCGCTCTGGCGCAGGCACATAATATAAGAACTAGAGGAGCAGAAAAGCTAAGGTCAAAGGTTAAGGGAAACAAGAGATTTTTTCTTTTTCCTGGTTACTTTATCCTGACCGCGCTTTCCTGCTCCTCTACATTTAAATAAGAAATGTATATTGGCCAGAAGTATAGTTGATAAAGAGGCAGTCATGGCAGTTTTCGAGGGAACTTTTACTCAAACGGAACCTTTGCGTTTTGCAGTGGTTATTGGTCGATTCAATGACCTCGTTACCGGAAAGCTGCTAGAGGGATGTCAAGATTGCTTGAAACGCCACGGTGTAGACCCTAACCCCCACGGTAATCAAGTGGACTATGTTTGGGTGCCGGGAAGTTTTGAGGTACCTTTAGTAGCTCGCCAATTAGCACTTTCTCATCGTTATGATGCTGTAATTTGTCTAGGTGCAGTCATTCGAGGCCAAACACCCCATTTTGATTACGTATCCGCTGAAGTTTCTAAAGGCATTGCCGCCGCTAGCTTTCAAACTGGAGTGCCAGTAATTTTTGGCATTTTGACAGTAGATACTATGCAGCAAGCCTTAGAACGGGCAGGCATCAAAGGTAATCATGGTTGGGATTACGCCCTGAACGCCCTAGAAATGGCCAGCCTTATGCGGCAACTGCGTTCTAACCTAGCAGAGCCATATTCTCGTAATAGCCAGTCTTTGCCAGCTTCCTTTCAAAGTGCCAGCGTCGGCAATTTAACGGTGGAGTCAGAAGAACTGGGCTAAATGAGTCATTGGTCATTTGTCCTTTGTTGTTCACCAATGACTAATGACCAATGACTAATGACTAAATTAAGGGGTTGACAATTAGGGATAAATCTGAGATATTGATGTTCGGGCAATGATTGCGGGTATAGCTCAGTGGTAGAGCGTCACCTTGCCAAGGTGAATGTCGCGCGTTCGAATCGCGTTACCCGCTTCCAACTAAACCTCTTAGAGTCAAAAACTCCAGGAGGTTTAGTGTTTTAAGGGTGCATTGAAGTGTTTCTCAATTCTCGCTTGGATTTTGGACTTCGGTGTGAGTGCTACTTCCTTGCTAAGATGTCACAGTGAGCCTTCAAACTGCTCAGTGCAAATCAGTTGAGTTTTACTACTAGTAACTACTCTGAGCATTCCGTCTGTGGCAATCATTGTTCAAATTGGTATTACCCACTTGCTAAGAAATATAAAACCCAGCTTTAGACTAATCTAGATAGGCATTAGCTTGGCTACAATCTTTACAGGTGTTATCAATTAGTTTTGTAGGGTTTGTTGTTGTCTATTGTTTATGAGCGTAGCCTTCCTAAACGATTTGTTTTCGGAGTGGTCGCCATCGTAAGCTTAAAATTGTAACAGGTGTGTCAGCATAATAAATGCCCAAAAATGCAAATACATTACCTTGAAAGCGACAGATGAAGAGAAGGAAGTTTTTAAACAAGATTGCTAGCTACGGGGAAAACTACAAACAGATGACTCCGTAGTTATATGATAATTACGATACTTAGATTTAGAAGCATCTACTGTTTGCGCTCATGGCGATGTTTGCAAGCCGGTCTATGTGTATCAAGAGAGAAGCCTTATTAGGCGTTTACCAAGTTACTATATTCTCGCAGTTCGTGTAAAACACGCTCAAGTTATTAGAACGCTTGTGCAATCTCAAAAACCTGAAAAAATCGATTTCAATGCTGAATACCCCTGTCCCTGTCGTCGCCGGGGTCAGTTAATTCCGATTACGTTGACAGAAGCATTTGGTTGCGATCGCTGTCAGCAAATCTTTGTTGTAGAAGATAATGGTCATGTCCTAGAACAGCTTTCTACCACCTATCCCTACAAACGGGCTTGGCGGTGGATGGGGAATAGTTGGCATGTTGTCCATCCCCGCTTGGGAGAAAGCTATCTGCCTATAGCGCTCGGCATTATTTTCGTGCTAGTGATTATATGGCTACCATTAGCACTACGATTAGCAAATGGTTCTAGCATTATTGCTTGGGCAATGGTGGCGGTGCTATTAGCTATCTTACCAGCACTAATGGTCTGGCTTACCTACAGACGTTAACTCAATGACTGTTGAAGTTTTGGATGACCACCCCGAACCGATTACTAGTGCCCAACGAGCCTATCAAGCTTCCCTAAAGTTGGGGATCACCAAGGGAGCAGACCGGAGTCGTGCAGTATTGGCGATGGCACAGGCGCTTGAGCGCTCATTTGACGACATTCTTGAAGCCAATACCTTGGATTTAGAAGCTAGTCGAGAAATGGCAGTGCCAGAGTTGATATTGGACTGGCTGAAGCTGACTCCCACAAGGCTAGAGATGACAGTGGATATTTTACAACGGTTGGGGGAATTATCAGATCCGCTGCGACGCGTCAGAACTGCTGATTATCAACTGGGAGATTCCCAGAGTTACACCCAGTTAATGCCCTTGGGAGTGATTGGATTTATTTATGAAGCCTTTCCCGATTTAGGAGCGATCGCAGCGGGTTTTTGTATTAAAACTGGCAATAGTATAATTCTCAAAGGCAGTACTGAAGCTAGCCATTCTAACGCCGCCATTGCTGAAGTATTGCAAAATGCGATCGCCGAAGTTGGTCTACCTCCAGGTTGTGTAGAACTGATTACAGCCGAACATGGTGCTTCGATTCGGGATTTAGTTACCCAAGATGAGTACGTGAATCTGGTGATTCCCTACGGACGTTCTAGTTTGGTGCAGCAGGTAGTACGACAGTCAACTTGCCCAGTTTTAAAGTCAGCAATGGGTAACTGTTATCTCTACTGGTCGCCCAATAGCAGCTTAGAAATGGTGCGCTGGATGATTCTTGATAGCCATCAAAGTGAACCCGATCAAGTCAACGCCATTGAAAAGGTACTAGTTCATCGTCAAGCCTTGCCATCATCCTTAGCAGTTTTGTGGAACAGCTTGATAGAAAAAGGCTTTGAAATTAGAGGGGATGCCGAACTAGTACAAGCCTTTCCGCAGTTACAACTGGTGAAAGAGGGCGAATGGGTAAACCCTTATTTAACTAGGACAGTAGCTTTTAAACTGGTGGATAGCTTAGAGACTGCGATCGCCTGGATTAATGAACACAGTAGTGGTCATGCCGACTCCATTGTTACTGAATCTTACCAGGAAAGTCGGCAGTTTGCCTTGGGAGTTAATAGTGCTTCCACTTACATCAACACTTCCCCGCGTTTTTCCCGCAACCCCTCGCGGGGAGATTCTGTATTTCTCGGTATGTCTAATCAAAAAGGTCATCGGCGGGGATTTATTAGCCTGGAAACCTTGACTACCGTTAAGCATATTGTTCAGGGAAATGGCAGATTTTAAATAATTCGTAATGACAATAACTTTTTCAGTTCTAGCCAATTGCATCCAGTATTGGCTACCTCAAGGTTTTCTGGCTATACCAGATGGAATCCTCATCCCCCGCTCCCTTATATCAAAAAGTTACCTCTGAGGTAAGGGAGTCTTAAATGGGTTATTACTAGGTGGCAGAGTAGGTGGAATTGGGTTAATGCTAGGTATAGGAGTCGGCTCTACTTTTTTAATCACTGTGATTGCAAATCCTCGTTGCTGGGGTTGTTGCTTACCAGATATATCATTCACTAGCAGTCCAATTTGAGGCGGAAAGGCTTGATTGACTGGAAGCTTCATAGAACCAACGGCTGGAACATCATTGCCGTATGGTAGAAGTTTAACCTGAATATTTTCTCCCTCTACTCTCCAACTCAAGGTAGCAGATTCGCCTTCATTGAGAACCAGATTTGGTTGCTCGCTACCGTTGATTCTAAAAGAGACAATTTTAAATGGTTTCGGTAATATTTCAATTTTTGATTCAGTCTTTTTAAAACTAGTTTTTTGACTTCCATTGTTAGGAAAAGCTTTGATTTCAAACGCATATTTACCAGCTTTATATGCTAGTAGAGGAATATTTATACATCGCAGTTGTTGATTTTGTTGTGTACATAGCTTTTGGAGTTTCGGATCGGCAAGATTACCTTGATTAAATTTATAAGTAATTGGCTCACTATATAATGTACCATCATCTGCATTGCCAGCAATTTGAATTTGTCCTAATAATAATGGGCGGGCAATTGTCCAATTTAAAAGAATATTTTGACCTTTTGTATACAATGGTTTATCCGTTTGGAAACTAAGTACTTCCGCAATTTGTTTTTCAGCTATTTCTATTTGGGTTGTTTGGCTGGCTACTTGATTCTTGGAAGAAAATAATTGGATACCATTACGATAAAATGCTTGTAGCTCAAAAGTGTAATTTCCTTTTGTTTTTACTCCAGTTTTAACGTTGCTACAAATTAGCTGTTGTTTATCTTGCACCTGACAAGGAGGTATTTCATTAGTAGTTCCCTTACCCAGTGTTTCAGGAATGCCATTGCTAAAGTCATAAGTAATAGGCTGAATCGGTTGCGAACCCTTGGCTGTGAGAACTAACTTTTGCAACTGTTGATAATTATGAATATCCCACTTCAAAGCTACTTCATCGCCTTCAGTGATTTGAGAGTCATTTGCACTAAAATTTTCTAATCTTAAAGGATCGGGGTTTAAAATTCGCCAAATGATGAATCCTATCCCTCCTAGTAAGCCTATAACTACCAAAATTAACAAAATAAATTGCCACAAAGGACGGGGTTTCCATACCAAAGTTCCTTGAGGCAATGTGTTAGGTAGAGGTAAACTTTGTTGGTCTTTGATGTCGAGTTGAAAGTTGATCACTAGCCCTGCACCAAACCACGGTCGTCGCCACCAAGGTCTGGGTTTGACGGTCAAATTAGCTACGGCACTTCTATTAGGTAATAATCTGATTTCAGTAGGTTCAAATTTGTAAGTATATAGTTCTTCTTCGTCTCGACTTTTTAAGTTTAATATCAGTTCGCGGATAATATTGCCGCGATTCGCTAGTGATAATTCGTATTTACCAAGGCTACGGCTAACTTGTGCCAAGATGGTATGAAGTTCTATATCTAGGCGATAATTTGTCGGAATTTGAATATACACCAAATCCAGTAATACTAAGTCTGGAGAGTTTTCTGAATACAAGCGGATTGTCGGAGAATAGCTTCCCGCCAGGGTATCCCCAGGTGGGTGAAATTTCAAGAATATTTGACCTTGAGTACCAGGGTTTAGTTCTAGTGCAGTCACGTCAGACACTAACCCTGGCCCCTCAAATCCAGTTGTAGGATAATTAATTGTGAACCAGTCATCATCTAAATCTGGGCAACTCAAGCGGAACCTGTCTACAAGATAAGAGCGATTGTCAACTATTACTTCCACTTGCAGAGGTTCACTAGGATTGGAAGTTAGTGGTTTGTTGGGGTTAGTATTAGGTCTAAGGGAAAATGTCGGGTCATTTACCCGAATTGCTGTCTGTTCTTTTAGCAGAACCTTAATTTGGTTTGGGAAGGTTATGGGAGTATCTTGGGGATAATGTAGAGGTGAATCTACGATTAGTGTATAGTCATAGGTTCCGGGGAGAGCATTTGCAGCAATTTCAAACTCAAATTTTACTTCGTCGCTATTTTGCCCTGGAGCTAATGCCAAACTTTCTCTAGGAGAGGTAGACCAGCCAGTTAAATTTTGAAACACTTCGTCAAAAACAAAATATAAGTCAATAACCGCACTTTGATCTCCCTGATTGATTACAACAATATAGAGTTCAATGGTATCTCCTGGCATCCCAAATTGAATTCCAGGTGGGTTGATAATAACTTGTAGTGGATTGAATTTTGCTTGCATGTCATCAACTTCCTTCTTTGATGCGATGTAGTTTGACCTGAAAATCTTCACCACCACTCACAATCATGGTTCCTTGATTAGTTTTCAAGTCGATACTATTGATTTTTTTAGAGCTTTGGTAAATTGTTTTACCTTCTGCTGCTTTTGTTTTGTCGAGTTTATGTTCGGAGGTTAAGTACCAAACTACGACTCGTCCATCATCGCCACCACTTACTAAGAGACTACCATCGTCACTAAATGCGAGAGTCCGCACAGATGTTTTTGATGCTGACCAACGGTCTAGTGGTGAACAATTAAGTTCATTTATTTTTTCGAGGGGATTCGGATTTTTGATAGTTTGACACTGATTTAAATCCCAAATTGTAATGAAGCCCGCAGAATCAGATGTTGCGAGGATTTTTCTTGTTGAGTTAGGAACAAAAGCCAATCCCCAGATATAGTCTTCACGCCCAACTAATGGGTCTAGTTTTTCTAGATTTTGTACCAATAAACTGGGAGATTGTTTATCAGATTGATTTGGATTCCACTGCCACAAAATGAAACGTTTGAAGTTTCCAGCAATTACGAGAGTTTTTGCATCTGGGCTGAGATTTAATGCCCGGACTTGGAAACCTGATAGTTTCAATGTACTTTGTACGTCAATAACTTGCGGTTCTGGGAGAAAATCACTGTTAGGCGCCGATCTTGACCATAGTCTCACTTTACCACTGCCATAACCACTGAATAAGTTAAGTGAGTTTGAGGTGAAAGCTAAATCAAAAACGCGATCGCCTTTTGCTTTAGGATCTTTAAGGTCTTGAAGTTGGCTAATCTTTGCACCTGATGGGACATCTCTGAGTTCAATGACACCATTATCTAAACCAACAGCCGCACGATTATTTTGTAATGGCATAAAGCGTAAGACTTCTACGGCATCATCAGTAATCGCCATCAAACCCTTGGGTTGTTGTGCTTGATCGCAAGCAACGGGCTGCCCAGTGTATTTTACTGTATCATCAGGATCTAAGCTATCAGTACCGATTCTCCAAAGTCTTAAGGTGCAATCATCTGAGCCACTGACTACAGATAAACCAATACCACTAAAACGCACTGAGTTTACAGAACGGGTATGCATTACATCTCTGGGTTGCAGGATTAATGCTAAGAGTGCGGCTAAAAGTGCGATCGCAGCCAATTGTAGCCATAAAGGTATAATTGGTAAAGTCTCCACTTCTAATGTCTGCGTGGCTGGGTCTGTACTCCCTAAACGTTGGTCGGATAATTCCGATTTGGCCTCCAGTAACAAAGTTTTGCCGATTCCTACCCAAGGGCGTTTTGTTTTCACATCAAGGATGACTTTACTTGTCTCTCCTAGATGGAGATTGGCAATTTCGGGAAGCTTTTTAAAACTACATTTTCGCCAGTCTCTACCCTGCACCTGGACATTAATTTGCTGATTGAGGTTGCTAGCATTTTTAAATAATAATTCAAAGGAAGCTGTATGAGATTTCCAGTCAGGCAACCATGCCGATTTACTAGGAATTTTCAGGTGTTTTTCTGTGGTGGTAAAGTCTATAAAACCCACAGGTAAAACTTCAACATTACCTTCAGCATTAGTTGGATAACCATTATTGCTAACAGCTTCAATCGTAAAAGGGTAATTTTGACTGGGCGCTTGTACTACAGATGGAGGTTGGCATTGGAATGTAGCTTCTGCTAAACCACCCGGATCTAAGGATAATCGGCGTTCTGCACTGCTGGCTAGCCAAGATGAATCAATGCCTGTAAAACGTAATACTACATCAGTCGGTTGTTGCCCCAAGTTTCGCACCCGTAATGGTATATCTACAGAATTGCGGGGATAAACTTGGAACTCTCGGACAGGCAATTCTACACTTAAGTGTGTTGGTCTGTTGTCTCGTTCGATTTTCAGGCGTAGCACAAGTCTGCACTGTTGTGCTAATTGCGGTGAAAAAATATTTACCATCAGGTTGACAGTACCGACAAATCCCGGAATGGGTGTATTGAATACAAAAACTTGGAAGATAGTACTACTACCGGGTGGCTTGGCTGCTGCTACCTCTGGTTCGAGTCGATACCAGCGATATCCTGTGTTCCGGGTTTCTCCGGCTGCGGTAATTTCTATCTGAAAATTGACAAAGCGATCGCTATCATTATTGACAGTTACCTCAAATGATACAGGGGTATCACCTGGACGAAAGGTTAGATTCTGGGTAGAAAGGCTGGCATTTATAACACTTTTTTCCATACTGTTACTTATAATATTTTTTGATATTTTGTATGATTAGCACTATTAAAAAATTAATGTCTACGAAAATGTGACAATAAGTTTTTTCCTTTGATTATTGAAATGTATATATTACTAAATATTGTGTAATAAATTGGCCAATTTATAAAAGTCATCTTCAGAAGCGATCGCTAATGTAGAGGCGTAGCACTGCTCATACGTGTCAACTTAAGCCTGGGCGAATAGAATTCGCGGTTACACTGGCATTGTCCGCCTCCGCAGACTAAGGTCAAATAAAGGGTTTGAAACCTACGGAGGTGGGTTTTGTTTGTGTAGACGCGGTTTCTAACCACCCGTTTCCCGTTAAGTTGACACCAATGAGCACTGCTACGTGTCTACAATGGTTCTGATAACGCATATTTAATTTCTGGATACAACCTCTCCGCAATGCTTTAACTCAAATTAAAATCGCTGACCGATACCTAGATGTACTTTGCTTTCTCCCTGGTCATTAATACCATAGTCAGCCCAAATTAAGCCTAGTGGTGAATTTAATCGCACTCCCGCCCCATAACCAAAACCATAACCTGGTTAAGTCAAAACCAAATTATCCCGATGAATCACGGTTTCTGCACCGGCATAACCTAAAATTGTGGAAATTTCTCGTGAATGACACCCACGAATCTTTTGCAGTTCATTGCTGTTGTAATTCACAAGTCCTCTGGCAATTTCGTTACCGTTGCTGTCACACAATTGCACTGCTTCTTGTGTCTCAAACTCTCCTTCTACTAGCTTAATTCCAGCAGCTAATAAGGATTTTCCTGCTAGAGAAATTGCCGCGATCGCACCTTCATCTAAATACAATTTCCCCGCAGGTACAAGTCCGTAAGCTATCCAACGTTTACGCGCCGAAGTTGGTTCAGGTTGCGGTTCAAAATGCGTCCCAATCAGTTCACCTTGGATAATTTTTTCGATATTTCGGGGAAATCGCCCTTGGGTAATTACAGTCCGCACTCCCGCAGCGATCGCAATTCTCGCAGCGGAAATCTTTGTCGTCATTCCACCAGTACCCCACTGGGAACCTTGGGAACTTGTTTGTATCTGTAATTCTGTTAATTCTTTAATGCTACTAACTAAAGCGATCGGCCGCGCATCGGGTACGGAACGGGGATCGGCTGAGTACAACCTATCGACATCGGTAAGCAAAAATAGCCAATCTGCTTCTACTAAACTAGCAACCAATGCCGAAAGGGTATCATTATCACCAAATTTTAGTTCGTCTATTGCTACGGTATCATTTTCATTGACGATGGGGATCACTCCCAGCCCTAGTAATTCCTGAAAGGTGTTGTAGGCGTTGAGATAGCGGCTGCGCTGTACCAAGTCACTGCGAGTCAATAATACTTGAGCGATCGCTTGTTGCAAGGTAGTAAATAAATCATCGTATATCCGAATTAACCTGCCTTGTCCAACTGCTGCTACAGCCTGTTTCAGTGCGATCGCTTTGGGACGTTCAGTTAAGCCCAACCGCGCACAACCTACCCCCACAGCACCAGAGGAAACCAAAATTACCCGATGTCCTTGGCGTCTTAAATGGCAAAGTGTTTCCGCCAAAGTAGCGATGGTAGAAAGTGCTAATTGTCCCGTTTCTGGTTGAGTTAGGCTAGAAGTGCCGATTTTGACAACAATTGTTAGTGACATCTAAAAAGTTAGAAGTTAGGAGCTATGAGTTAAACTCAATTCATAACTTATTATGGTACTGCAACAAACTTCCCACCTTTTATCTGTACTAAAATTGGCTGAGTTTCTCGCTCTCCTTCAGAACTAAATTTGAGTGGATATCCTGAAGTTTCATTGACGGAAAATTTCGCATTTTCTAAACTTGTGAGAATCGTTGTGTGATTAGAGTCATTAGATAAATCTTGAATAAAAGCTTGTGTAGCATCATAACTGCTAGCAGTACGCCAAGTTACATCATGTTTCCATAATTTTTTAGCTTTTTGAGCGTATTGTTTTGCTTGTGCTGCGTCCTTAAACCAAGGAACAACTGTAATTAAACCTTCTACTGCCTTTCCACCTTTACTTAAAGTCTCATCGCTATAAAGAGTATTTGCACTTAATAATTTTAGTCCCCGTTTTTTTTGATTCTTAGAACTATTAATTATATTATTATTTGCTTTAGCAATGTCTAAGGCAAGATCAGTATATTGTCTATCTGGAATTAAAATTGCTGCCTGTGCTTGATTAGCTAAACTTAGGTTGACTTCCTTTTGTGCATTTAGTGTGCTTTCTGTTAAATCAACCTGACGAACAATTTTACCTCCTAACTCCTCAAATTGATTTTGAAATTCATGCGTCATGCTTTCACTAAATAAACTTGTAGATTTAAATATTACTACTCTTGTTAAATTCAAATTATTAATAGCATATTGTGCTAATTTTTCTCCCATTGCTGCATCTGAAGGTACAGTCCTGAAGAAAACATTACTCTCATGCAATGAAGTACTAGAACTAGTAGGAGATATCACCGATATTCCGACATTTTGATATTCTGTTAAAGCTGCTTTCGTTGCCTCACTATAATTATGTCCAATTACTCCTAATAGAGATTTATTTTTTACCAACTCAGCAGCAACTTGTTTTGCCTTTTCTGCTTCCTTACCATTACCATCATTAGCAATAACAACGGACAAGAATCTACCATTTAAGCCATCTTTCTCATTAAACTCTTGTTGTGATTGTGCCACACCACGCAATATTTCTTGAGCAAAGTTAGTATTATTATCTGTTGGGACAACTACTCCCAATGTAAAATAATTTCCCTTCTCACGAGCAAGGGCATTATTATAATAAATTAATACTTCTGGATCTGTTTGATCGGCTTCTACTGCTTGTTTAAATAATTTAGCAGCATCTTGATAATCACCGATTTTAAAACTTTCAATACCTCGGTCACGATAGGGATTATTTATAATAGGAAAAAAGGTGCGATCGCCGCTACTTAAATTAATGCTTGGATCATCTACACACAAAATACCTAATACTTTATTTTGACTTGCCAAGCATGGTGTTGAAAAACGACCAAAACCTATGCCAACAATAGCAGAAATTGCCATTGCTCCTGCTATTACAATGACATGAATTCTTTTGGATAACCTCCATTTTACTGGATAAGAGTATTCTAACTTCGAGATACTTCGATACTTTTCTTCCTCTTCTGAAATTTCAATTTCTCGTTTCTTCTCTTGTGCAGAAAACCTGAATGGATCTATGTCTAATACTTTGCTAACTAAATCCTTTGCCTCTTTCCAATGATGCTGCTGCTTTAATTGATCTGCATATTTTTCAATAGCTTGTAAAAACCCTTCTTTATTCCGTGAAGGATCTGCTTGATAAGCTCGATTATAAAGTTTTAAGGCTGTAGGGTAATCTTCCTTATGTAATGATCTTTGAGCTAGAGCTAGGGCATAATTAAAAATTTTAGGACTCAAGGCTAAAGTGGTATTATAATTAGCTAAATTGTTCTGTTTTTTTTCCTGTAGAGGTAAGTTTTTTTTAACTTCGTAACTAAAATTATTTTCTTCTTCGTTAAGCTTTTTTAATTCTTTAATTTCTTGTCGTAATGGATGACGTTGCAGTAACCAACGACGCACTAATTCAATTTTTATTCTGTCACCTGTCTCATACAAAAAGTTATACCCAACAAGATCTTTAACTGCTTGCTCTAGAATTTCTGTTTTCACTATTCCATATTTATTAAGTAGTTTTAATGGATCTTCTGGAACTATTTTAGATTTCTCAATAGCTATCTTCTGAGACTCCGCAACAGCAGAAAACACAACTTTCTCGGGAATAGCCAACCCATCCCAAAACCATGCTAGACCAGCTTCTGCATTCTCAATTGCTTTATCAACAATACTCTCTATATCTTGAAGAATAATATGGGATTCATCTAATTCTCTAGCTCTAACAAAAATAGCAAAGCAGATTACTTGAATAAAATAAGGATGTCCTGCTGATAGCTCAATAATCGCTTGAATCGCTTCTGGCTCATATTCTAAAATTCCTTGAGCAGGCTGGGTAATTAGCTGCCTAGCACTATCTTTATTTAAAAAACCAATTTCTATTTCACTAGTATCACGGGTAGAAACGTCTTGAAAATAATTGAGTAAGTTCGGCATATTTGCAGATTGCCTATCTGCAAACATAATCAAAAATAGGTTTTCTTCTACTACAATTATCGAATTTAAATAATGAAAAAATCTTTCGAGCAGCGATGCCGAGTAGTTGTCAATTAATGCTTCAAACTCATCTAATAAAAAAACTATTTTTTTGCCGTTTAGTTCCTTAAAAACTATAGTCAAAAATTGACTATAGAAAATATATGGTTCTTTTTCTAAATCTTGAATATTCGGTGGGTTAATTTTTTTTGCATCTATTTCCAGATGTTCAATAATTTCTTTAGCCAATTCTGCTAATATTATAGAGAGATTATCACGAGAATAATCTTCTAAATTAAAGGGAATAAAAACAAAGTCTTCTAATTTAACGGATTTGGGAATATTACGAATTATAGACGACTTACCGATACGTCTTTGACCATGTAATAAAGTTACTTTTATACCTTGCCTAAGATTATCTTCAAGAAAATCAAACAAATCTTGCCGTCCAAAAAGTAGTTTTGGGTCATCGATTGGACGACCGATTATGTAAGGGTTTCTTCGAGATACCAAGTGTGCCATAGCCTTAAGAGTATATTACTAGGGAATGTATTATATTTTACACAACACAGATAAAATTGCTGTAGCCTACCTTACTTTCCACCTCAATTATTTATTATTGCGGTGGCATAATCCACTTTCCACCTTGTATTTGAACTAAAATTGACTCTGTTTGTCGTTCCCCTTCAGGACTAAATTGAAGTTGATCTCCAGAAGTTTTAGTATTATTTACAACAAAATTAATATTTCTTAATTTATCGATAACTGTTATCCGTTCGGAATTAGGAGATAAAGCTTGAATAAAAGCTTGGCTAGCGTCATAGCTGGTTGCTGTTCGCCAACTCACTTCTCCTCCCCATTGCTTTTTTGCTTTTTCGGCAAAGTCTTTTGCTTGTGGAGCTTCCCGAAACCAAGGAACGACTACAATCAAATTTTCTACTGCCTTTCCACCTTGACTTAAAATTTCATTGCTGTAAAGGGTATCTCCACCTAAAAGTTTCATTGCTGATCTGTTTGTATTTTGAGATTTGAATCTCTCAGCTACATCTTGGTTTACCCTAGCAATGTTAAGAGCGATACTTATATTTTTCCTATCTGGAATTAATACGGCCGCTTCTACTTTGCCTCTAAAAATACTTTTAGCAACTTCTGAATCCATGTTTAGTGAGGTATCAGCTAAATTAATTTGTGGTTTGTGAAGCACCTCACCTCCCAGTTTTTCAAATGTTTTTGTAAATTCCTCCCTCATGCTGTTACTGTATGAACTCTCAGGATTAGAAAAAATCACTATTTTTGATAACTTCAACATCTTGAAGGCATATTCCGCTAATTTTTTTCCTCCAGCAGCATCAGAAGGTAGACTCCGAAAGAAATTCTTCTTACCCAGTAATTGTGTACTGGTGCTGGTTGGAGAGATAACGGGGATATCTGTTTTGTCATACTCTTCTAAAGCCGCTTTCGTAGAGTCAGAACTGTAGTGACCAATAATTCCTAAAATCGATGGGTCTTTTACCAACTCCGCAGCTACTTCTTTGGCTTGTTCGTTTTGACCTGCATCGTTAGCAATTTTCATCTCAAGTAATCGACCATTTAAGCCATTGTTTTGATTAAACTCCTGCTGTGCTTGTGATACACCGCGTAATATTTCTTTAGCAATGTCGGGATCGTTATCTGCTGGAACAGCTACTGCCAAGGTAAAAGGATTTCCTTTTTGTTCAGCACGAGCATTGTTATAATAAATTAACACTTCGGGATCATTGCTATTAGATTTTACAGCTTCTCCAAATAACTTAATGGCTTCTTCATATTTTTGTTGTTGAAACACTTTAATTCCTTGGTCGCGATAGCTATTTTTAACATTAGGAAAAAAAGTGCGATCGCCATTACTAATTTTACTATTATCTTCTATACAGAAAATACCAAATTCTTTCTGCTTACCTCCAGGACAGTCAGATGATAACCGATAAGCGGTATAGCCTACAGATCCCATAACTAAAACTGTCATTACTGCCAGTATTATTTTGAAAGTTGAACCATTGTGACTTCTCTGTATTGTATTGTTTAGGGTATTAATTGTATCTGGTGTGGTAGTTGTGGGATTATTATCATAACTTTCAATTTCCAAAATTTTCTGTCTTGCTGATTTTGTGTTAGGTTCAATTTCTAAAATTTTCTTGTACTGTTCCCTCGCTGGTATGTATTCTCTTTGAATTATTAAATGATGTCCATATTCTGACAACGCCTCTAAATATCCTTGCTTATAATATTGAGAATCTGCTTGAAAAAGTTCTCTGTGAAGTTCTAAAGATTTTGAAAAATCTTTTGCTTGTAAGTATTGTTCAGCCAAAGATACCCTAATACTATTATTATTAGGCTTGATTACTAAAGCTTGTTCATAATGCTGTGATGCTAGATCGTATTTTCCCTGTTCAGACCAAAAATTTGCTACTCCGATGAGGTTCTTAACAATATCTTCAAGGGTTTCATTTTGCTGTGTTTGTAATTCCTGTGTTTTTAAACCTTGGATTTCGTTTTGTAGTGAATGATATTGTAGCAACCACCGACGGATTAACTCTACTGTGACTTTGCATCCGTCATCAGATAAATAACGATTTTCTTTTAGTCTATCCCACGCTTGATATAGCTGTTCTGTCTGATTTATGTCCTTTCTTTTAAGCAAATATAATGGTTCTACTGGAACTTTTCTTCCTTGTTCAATAGCTATTTTTTGAGCCTCCGCTACAGTTGACATAATGATTCTTTCTTCGACGGTGAGTACCTGCCAAAAACTTTGCAAGAATGCATCAGCTGTTTCAATTGCTTTTTGTAAAAGACATTCTACATCAGCACGCTCAATATTCTTTTTATTCTTTTCTCTTGCTTGTTCAAAAATAGCAGAGCAAATAACTTGAGTAAAACATGGGTGTCCTGCTGAGAGTTGCAAAATTTCCTTTATTGCTTCTGGTTCATACGTCAAAATCCCTTCAGCAGGGTTAGTAATCATTCGTTCAGCACTAATCTGATCTAGTAAACCAATCTTTTGGTTTGGTGCATCCTTAAATAGACTCAGTAAGTTTGGTAAATCATTAAGATATCTTCCAATTACGGGAACAATAAATAGTTTTTCTTGCTCTTTCAACAGTTTTTTAAAATAAGGAAATAATAATGTTTGTTGCTCAACGATATTGACATCAGTTATCTCATTATTAGCAACATCGAATTCATCAATCAGCAATACTATTTTTTTAGGACTTATTTCTTCATAAATATTTGGCAAAAAAACTTCAGAGAATAAATTTATATCTTGTTCTAATTGTGCATTGGTTGGTGTTTGTAAGTTATCTGTATCTATATTAAGATGATCGGCTATTTTATCGGTAATTGCTGTAGCCAGATTATGAATAATATTACTTAGACTTGACTGACTTTTATCTTGCAGGTCAAATTCAACAAAAATAAACTCATTAGATTGAATAAAATTTGAAATTTGTTTTAGTACAGAAGACTTTCCAATCCGTCTTTGACCATGTAACAAGATAACTTGTACATTTTGGTTCAGATTATCTTCAATAAAGGAGAATAAACTTTCACGACCAAAAAACTTGTGGCGTTCATGTATTGGACGACCAAGAATGTAAGGATTTCTCTGACCATTTACTCCATTCATATTACTTGTCACCACTAATTAACTGGTAATATCAATCCTTTAGGGAAAGCAGCTACTAACTTACCAAACCACTCCATAATCTTTGGAATTTTGTCTTGATTGTTCCATAGCCATTTAATAGCTGTAGTGAATTTATCCATCTGCTGCCTACTCATTAAATTGAGAAAAACTTTTTCTCGCGCTTGCAGCCACTTTTCATCTGTTTGCCGAAGTTCTTGAATTACCCAACGCTCCATTGTTGATGAAGTGAAAGAGTAAATATTTTTCTCTTCTTGAACAGTGTGACTCACTACACCTTGTTCTTCCAGTTTGATTAGCTCTGCTTCTCTTTGACTAAAAATTAATTCAATACCACTAACATCAAATTGTTTCTGTTTATGCAAGCGACCTTTTAAAGCAGAAAGAGCCATGAGCATCAGTAAAGTTTGTTCTACTTCACTACACCTTTGCCAAATATTTTGAAAAATCTGTTGTGTCACACTTTCAAAATCGCTAACGAATTTATCTACACTTGGCGCATTTGCAGTGAGTAAATCTCTATGCAGTAGAAAACCAGATGTTTGTAGTAAATAGGGGTGTCCGCCTGTATTTTCTTTAATTGCTTCCCGTAAATCTGGTATTCTTAATGTCTTAAATATATCGTCAATTTCACTATTATTAAATGTTTTAAGTCGCAAAAAGAGATAATGGTTGTACCACGGAGAAGCGTTGGGATTGGGCTTTGGACCTAGTTCATTAAGACGCTTCAGGGAAGTAACAATCATCGACAGATGTTGTCCTTCCGCAGAGTGAACAGCCAAATTACGGCACTCACTCAAAAACCTTTGCATTGCATCTTCATCGTATTCCTGGTTTGTTTCGAGTGCTACATGGAAGTCGTCTATTAGCAACACGAGATATTTATCTTGTGCTTTAAGCTTTCGCAATATCTGTCGCAGGCTATCCTTAGTAGGCTTTCCTGCTTGCAGAATTGTATCAATTTCAGCCTGCAATGCAGATTGAACTGCTAATTTCTCTTTGACAAGGCTTAGTATTTCTCCCCAAAACTTGGAGGGAGTGAAGGGAGCGATACTCTCGCAACTAAAACGAATAATTACCGCTTGGGATGCATCCATTCCGTGGTCTTTCCAAGCTTGGGGTGATTCTATTTTCTGCAAAAAGGACGTTTTACCCATACCTGAACCGCCCCAAATCGCTAAGTGGCTGCGGTTATAAATTTGATCAAAAGCAGCTGCAATTTCTGATGCTCGCCCTACAAAATGCTCTGGAGGTACTGGTTTTCCGACAACAAAAGGATTTTGTATCATTTAACATTCTTAAATAAACACTTAATACCGATTGTCTGTGAGCTTGCATAGAACAACAGGCTTGAGCAACTTGTCTCACCAAGCCTGATTTTGTGCCTTTTCACAAAGAATTGGTATAAGTTAAATTAGGTAAATAGTATCACTTTATGTAGCATCATGAAATACTTGCAAGGCTCATTTTTAAGGGGGGTTAGGGCGGATCTTCGAGTTTGAAAACAGTCACTAGGGACTGAAGAAGAGTTTTCCTAAGCTGTTGTGTCTTTAATTTTTCAGAGGGTTCCTGTTGCAACAAGGGTTCCAAATCATAAAAAGTGCAAGTTATATCATGTCCGCATAATTACACCTCACACGCCAACAGCTTAATACCCAATAGCCAATCCAAAATTGTAAAGCGCCAATCCCTCTATAGTGAAGGTTGACGCTTTACGGGGTATATTTACTTAGTATGAGTTAGGGTCTTTTTTGGCTGACCCCATGTTATTAATACTTATGATCCCCGATTTTTGAATCACATCCAGATTCCTTAATTATTTCTTTAGATTTACTTTCCTGACGATTTCTCAACTTTTGTGAATCTTCCTTTTCTTGGGTGTAATAGAGGCTCCCAGAATTTCAGATATCCAAACTTCAAAGTTGCGGATGGGATGAGAGCGGAGGGCTGCATCGCCATGAACAATCGGTTCGACTAAAATGGTAAACATTCCCAGGCGATTACCTGCGATGACATCGGTAAACAAGCGATCGCCTACCATCCCCACTTGATGGACTGGTAGATCCATTCCCCTCAGTGCGGCTCTAATTTTGCGTCGGGAAGGCTTGGCTGCACCCAAATAGTAAGGTAAGTTGAGCGATCGCGCAATTCCACCAATTCGCGCTTCACTCAGGTTGTTACTCACCAAACACAGTGCAGTACAGGCGCGAATTTGCTCCACCCACTCTCGTAGTTCTGGGGAAGCTATTCCGACTGTAAAGGGTACCAAAGTTTCATCTACATCCAATACCAGCCCTTTAAGCCCGTATTTTTGGATAATATCTGGTGTTAGGTTCAACACTGAACCCTCTAAAATCAAGTCAGGCTGTAAAAGATTGTTCCAGGTCATAGTCAACAGTCAAATTTAAGTAGCTTCAGACAAATGAGCATAAGAGGATGTTTGAAAAGTTTTGGGCGAATATAATTCGCTACTACACAAACCAAGTCCACCTCCGTGGAAAGCATGAAAAATCAAGGGTTTTGTCTGTGTAGCCGCGATTTCTAATCGCCAGGGCTAGTAATAAATTAGACTTTTCAAACAACCTCTAACCCAATATAGTTTAGTTAGTCTAACTTCGTCCTGGAATCTCTCTCTGAACACTTTGAGATAAAATCCCTAAAATCTTATCTATCTCTTTGATGTAATAACTACTCAAATCAATAAATATATCATTTTCTTCTAACTTCAAAAACTTCCAAATATCACCCGTTGTTACCGCACCGTAAATTTTTCTGATTTCATTTCCTTCTTGTTGATTAAACAATTGTGCTGCCAACATTGCAGCTGCACATTGACCTAATCCACCTTTAATATTTTCATTTTTGGCTTCAATAATAACCACTACTGGCACATTAATTGTTAGTTGCTCTTTAGAACGACTAATGATAAAGTCACAATAGCCATTTAGTCCTTTTTCTGCATCTATATTAAAATCGGTTCCCGAAAATAAACTAATTGCATAATTAGCCCTGCGCCTTACCTCCAACAATATCGGAGTGATAATCATTTCTGAACGAGCTTTTTCAGTATTAATTGCTAAAGCCAGTTCTGTGGTTTCTTCTAAAGAATTTTTGAGTTTCTCACTTGCCTGTAAAGGTTCTATATCGGCAAACAAGTTAGTTTCTTCATCAATGCGGATGCTGAATGACTTTTTAAATTTACTTAGTGTAAAGTCGCTATAAGCCATTCTCAGAACCTCATAGCAATTCTAGATTTTGGATTGTAGATTTTGGATTAAAAATCTCTATCAACTAAAATGCTTTTTCCAGGATTTTAAAAAGCACTAATTGTCCCAATTTAGTGTTTCATTACTTTCTACATTTAATGAAAAATGGTACAAGGTTCAACTAGATTGTACTGAGAATAAAAATTCCCAATTAAAAAATTCAAAATGAGAATGTTACATTTTGAATTTTTAATCTTATTCAACTTCATTAAAAAGATGTTCTTCTAACAAAGGTTGCACTTGGCGAAACTCCTCTGGAGAGAGTAATTCAGGCTCACCTGTTTTTGTTATCCGTGCAAAAAACAACAGAGGATCTAGGGGTGTATAAATTGCATACTCCTGATCTTCATCATAAAAGCTAGCAAGTAGCTGTAATTGCTCTGGCTCTAAATCTTCCCCTTCGTCTTCGATTTCTAAGGTGAAGAGTTCTGATTCTTCAACTGGCGGTAAGTCACCTTCAACTGTGAGAGCATAAGCTGTGTTCTTCAATATCAGGTTCTGCTCAGATAGGACAGCTTGAGCATTCGCAAAAATTTGCTCAATGATGGCGTCATCTTCTACCAGAACTGCTTCTTCTTCCTCACCGTCACCTTCCCAAGAAAAAATTTCTACAGGTGAGTCTACAGGAAGAAGCAAAACGTATTCTTGTCCATCTACCTCCAGGGAATGCTCAATATAACATTCGAGCGATCGCCCTTTGTCATCGGTTAAAGTGATGGAACCCGCATGAGCGTTATCATTTTCTTCAGAGAATGGAGAGGAAAACATAGCCGAAATGTAGAAATTTAATAAATACCAGCAAGTTTGGAAATCGCTTAACTATCTTAATGACATCTTAATATCAAGCAAATAGCTTTATACGTAGATACAACTGCTGGCTAATCGTTTTCAGAATATCATGTTAAAAGGTATCAATATTCAAGAGCTGCAACTGAACTGCGGGAGTTGGCACGCTTCACATCCAGCCATTGTTGTAAAATCAAAGCAGCTGCCTTGCGGTCAATCAAACCTTTATGGCGTGACGGGGAGCGGTTTTCAGCTATCAGCAGTTGCTCTGCTTGAAATGAAGTTAATCGCTCATCCATGTATTCCACAGGCAGTTTTAGTGCTTTAGAAAGTCTTGTAGTAAATTTCTGAACTTGACGAGCCTGGAATCCTAGTGAGCCATCCATTGAATAGGGTAAGCCCATAACTAGAATTTGCACCTCACGTTCCTTAACTATTTGTCGGATTTGCTCGACATCTTGCTCAAAAGATGTACGTTCAATAGTGGTGATTCCCGTGGCAATTAAACCCGTGCGATCGCACCCAGCCACACCAATGCGCTTGCGACCGAAATCTAGTCCCAACGCTGAAATAAACGGTTTTGCTTGCCTTTGGGATATCACAACTAATTCTCCTGTTGGGCATCTGCTGATTCAGAAATCGGCGATGCTTCTATGCTAGGGTTCTTTACCGAAAAGTTAATCGGTTCTGACTTACTTGGCAGTGGTTTCTCTGAAGATGGCAGTTTTCCTGGTTGTATCCATGACATCCCACCTGGTATCGGTTTACGTGCCTGTTGTAGACCTTGCAGCATATCAGTCCACTGAATTCCTTCTAAGGAGACGAATTTAGACTCCCGTAGCTTATGCCACACAGAGCGAGACATAACTAATGTATGTTCTATGCGTTTTGCCCCAATTCGCTCCAAATACTCTTCTCGCTCTGCCTGATAATCTGAGGAAGCTAGTTGTAACCCTTGCTGGGGAAAATCTTGGGCAATCCGAGCCAGTTGAGATAGTAATTCTGGATACAGCCAAGTGTAAGCCGGATGAACCGTCAACGTTGCCGCATGGGGAACTTCACCCTTACGGTCAAGTTGCACCTGAAAATAGCCGATCGCAGCTTTGCGTTGGGGTTCAAATACGTAACCGCTAACTACTTCTGTTTTAGTCAGCCATTGCTTCACTGCATCAGTTAAAGCGCCGAACAAGCTGGTTTTAAAGTCGCGGGTATTGCGGTCAAAAACCTGACGTACCAGAGGTGGCATCGATGCCGTATCTAGTTGATATAGCAACTGGGCATCAGCATTACTCACTGGCAAAAGGTTGGGCAAATCTGGCTCTGCTTGGGCCAATTCAGCTAGTAATTCTGGCCCAATTTCCCAGTACGTCATTTCTGCTAGACGCTGGAATCCATTTTGTCGATATAGTGCCAGCGCTTCAATGTCATTGATGTTAACTTCCAGTAACCAAGTGCGAGCTTCCAAAATCGATTCAAAGCAATGACGCAAAAGTTGCGAACCAATGCCTTGTTTATCGACACCACGCTCTAGTAGCACTTGATCGATCCGCCAAGTACTGCGTGTCCGGTTAAAGGGTGACACTTGAATCATTCCTAAAAGTATCCGCCCTTGCTCTGCGATATAGGCACAGAGGCGATACTGTAGCGGGTTAGGAAACCAACTCAAAAACTTGAGTAATCCATACCAGCGACGCAGCCTTTGCATCTGGCTGATGGCAAAACCTGCTCCCTGGGGAGTAAGGGCTGCGAATGACTCTTGAGTTATGCGCTCAATCCCGTCCAGATCCCGGTATTGGACTGGTCGGATAACAACGCTGAGGTTTCTGGGAATTAATGAAGTCATTTTTATTCGAGCCGCCATTTAGCCTTAACTAACTGCTCTGGAAAGGAAGAAACTGCTGCAATAATTTTAACTAGTTTCTGCTCTCTACTATTGTGCCAAAAGGGTGATTTTAGTAACTTAATACTTAAAAAAGCCGAAAAAGCAGACCTTGTGAGAACACCATTGGCATTGACCCAACAACATCTGCCCTTATTTTATTGGAATTTTGATTAAAATTTGTATATATTTTATAGCCCTTGTCGAGAAACGAGCTTTTCAAAGTTGGCTTGGGTTTGATGGAGTAATTGCTGGCGACTATCTACCAGTGTTTGTTTCAGGGTTGGAACAAGATTGCGAGCTTGCAGGGTCATGTGAAGTTGTAGGTTAGCGACATATTCACTGAAATCTTGATTCACGTCTTCTGCTGCTGCATCCGTTAATAAATTTGATTCCATTGCCACTGTGTTCTCCTGTGTTAATCCTATGCTGTCTCTCTTCATCACCAAAAACTATCACGTTGCTTGGACTAACTTCTTAATTTGCAATGAAGTTTAACGCTTCTTAGGGATAGCCTCTGCCCCTTAAAATCTCAAGCCAACACCACCTTGTACGGAGATAGCTGTACCACCGCTATCACGGTAGGCATCAAAAGCAATGATAGCATTGCCAAAAAGGACTGTATTGCTATTTGGGATCATATAATCAACGCCCGGTTGTAAAGCAAAACTAATTTTGTCCCCCACAGGAGAAGAACCACCACCACCAGCCAGCACCAATCCCGCTCCCAGATAGGCATCAGCTTGCCAATTGATGGGAAAATCGTAAGACACCGTTGGCACAACTGCCGTATTACGACCAATTAACACTTGGGCGCGCAGTGAAATTGGCGCTTCCAAAAGCTTGTAGCGTCCCGCTATCACCCCCCCCAATTGGATACCGTCGGTAATCCCAACAGTGGGGCCGATACCGATATAACTGCCATAAGCTACTTGAGCTTGTGCTGGTTTCGTACTCGCCAGACTCAAAACCAAGCCAGCCCCCAAAACTGAAACCAAATATGGAATATATTTCATAAACTAACTCCTCACACCAACTTAGTCATTAGGCATTGGGCATTGGGCATACAAGTAAAAAGTAAAAAGAAAGATAAATTCAATATTTCTTTTAACTTTTAACTTTTAACTTTTAACTTGTTTCTCTCCCTCATCTCCCTCATCCTCCCCTGCCCCTCTGCTCCATTCTAAGGGCAACGGGGATGAATGGCTCCTTGAGTACAAAGGTAGGCTAATTGCTTGGCATCTAAATTTTTGGCTTGAGAAAAATCAACGCCTTGAACTACAGCTGATACTGAGCCTAAATCTGGGGTTTGGACAAATTGATCTGCTGGATCTTGTTTACTAGGAGCGAGAATTGCTCCCTTAAAATCTGCTCCAGCGACATTCGCCCCCCGTAAATCGGCAAGACTCAGGTCGGCATTTTGCAAGTTAACGTTTTCCATTTGGGCAGAACGCAAAACAGCACCAGTTAAACGAGTGGCGCTGAGGTTCGCATTGCTGAGATTAGCACGATCCAAATAGGCTCCTGATAAATCTGCCCCTTGCCAATCAGTGTTAGTTAAGTTGGCAAAGGATAATTGCGTTCCGATCGCAGTGGCGCGACCTAAACGGGCAGCATAAAGATTGGCTTCGTTTAATTTCGCATCGCCTAAATCTGCCCCAGTCAAGCTGGCTCTTTCCAAAACTGCGTTTCGCAGATCGGCTCCTACTAGTTGAGTGCTGTTGAGTTTAGCATCATATAGACGCGCGTTGGATAAGTTGGCTCTGTTAAGAGTGGCGCGGCTCAAATCGATCCGGTTCATCAAGACGCGACTGAGGTTAGCATCAGTAAGATTGGCTTGCTGCAATTGAGCTTGGCTTAAATCAGCTATGACATCGTCGTAGGTATCCCAGCGTCCATCTTCACCCGCACTCCGGAAGCGGCTACCCTTAAAGCTGGCTTGGTTAAGATTTGCAGATTTAAACTTAACTCCTGATAAATCAAGATTGTCTAATACCAAGTTGAAGAAGGAACTTCCTGGAGTACCACTTTGACCTAATTGGGTGCTACTCAGGTCAACACCCTCCATTTTCCCGCTGTAAACAGAGAGAATCTTGTTGATTGTCTGCTGGTTTCTTTGGAGCCGCCCTTGCCGTAATTCCCGCTCTTTGGTTGCAGTGCTACCTACAGATTCCAGTTCACCCACTAAAAACTGATTCTTATTTTTTAGTTCTGGGATGGCTTGGGGACCGACAGTTGTCAAAGCTTGTTGAATCGTATCTAGGAGGCTGGGGTTAGTTTCGCTAACTAATAAATCCGCCAGAAATTTAATGGATTGTGGGTCATTAAGACCACCCATAGCCAGAATTGCACTTTGGCGTTGCTCATCAGTCGCCACAGAGTTGGGAGTCAATTGTTTGACGAGTTCGAGGAACTGTTGGCTGTTGATTTGCTTAGTTGCTCGCTGGGATTGTTGAATTTGGATATAAACTTGAGTGCCGATTAAAGTTGCCAACACAGCAGTCATACTCGTCAGCCCTACCCCAAACAAGGTTAGATTGGGATTTTGCTGTATCCGTCGCCACAAATTAGGTGACTGGTTGGTTTGATCTGCCGCTAATTCTTCATTTCCCTCTTGCCATTCTTCTGCTTCATCATTATCGCCAGCAGACTGAGCTTGTCTACTGGTAGCTAAGAATGCATCTACTGTATAAGTACCTGCGAGTTGATCGTGGAGTGCGCGACGCCCTCGACGCGACGGTAAGCTTATCCCTTCACCCACAATCATTAATAAAGACAAAAATGTGAATAATCCTAAATTCGGAAAAGCAAAGCTGTAGCGCCACAGCAGATAGGCGATGGAAATGGGTACAGTCCAACGCCCAACTCCTTCTCTGATTACGACTGCCCCCAATCCAGGCGGCTTCCCTTGCTCGTTGATAACCCGCACTTTTAACCAACGTTTAGGAATTGTGCTACCAGTCTTAGCTAGTAAATACAATTGCCACCACGAGAGAGTTACAGGTGCTAACAAGGCGATTGTCCACAAAATATTAGTCGGCCATGCGACGTTACGGATGCCATAGCTTACGGGTAAAGCTAGGGGTCTAGCGATCGCTCTTTCTGTGACTACCAGCACGGGGTTAAGCGGTACTCGGTTCAAATCGCTTCTAGAATTGGCATAGACACCAAGACCGAAGGGAATTAACCCACTAGTAACCACTAACGTAATTTCAGCCGCCCAAGCCGCAAAACGCCTACTTGCTAGCAACAACGAATTAGCTCTTTCCGATTTTTTTGACTGACCAGATTGATTACTAGTTCTCCTGACAATTGGTGATGTCATCGTATAGTTCCCTTTGATATTATTTCTACGCCGCGATCGGCACAATTAAAATAGACTCAGCTAATCAACAAAAAGAAAAGCATATTGAAATAGGATTCAGGAGTCAGAATGGGCTACGCCCCGTTGCGCTAACTGAATTCTGAAGTAAAACAGGCTTTATACCTAGTTTTGATACTTCGCTCGTATACTTTACTTTCCTTGAAATCCTCTGTATGTCAGGAGCAATTTGTATTCTGGCTCCTGACTCTCATAACTCTGGAACGTTTTATTGCTTACGTTGAAAGCTACCGGACACAAAAAATTTGTATCCAACATACACTAACACTGCCAAAAGTGCCAGAGTGATTACAGATGCAACTAATTTAAACACTGCTTGTAGCATCGCCAAGCCTACTAGTACCGTCACACCTGAAACTACAAGCTTTTTCGTCCCAGATAAGTTGTTAAACCAAATCTGAAACCGCTCTAGTTGTAAGTTCAAGTTGGCAAAAATAGACTGAGGCGTTTGTTCTTGTGGTTGGGGAACTACCCCAGGTGGCGAATTAATCTCTGCCTCTAGTTTATTGAGGCGACGCTGTAAGTCTTCTTCTGGTTGAGGATTCATCAATCTTTTTTACCTCAGCTAGCATACTTATTTAACAATAAACCAACCAAATTCTATTTTTGGTGGCAATAAGTAGGTGGGCGTAAATATTTGTAGTTGAGATAAGGCAGGAGGTAGGAGGCAGGAGGCAGGAGGGAAGAGGGTTTTAGCCTTGTTCATCTTTATTAACATAGTTTGGGTTTTATTCTGTCTGACTAGCTTGAAAGTGCTGAGTGCTGTACATAGATAGCGGGGCGTTGAGCCACTGCTGAGTTATTATTCTCCCCCCAATCAATCCCCAATCCCCAGTCCCCAATCCCCAGTCCCCAATCCCCAATCCCCAGTCTCCAATCCCCAATCCCCAATCTCCAATCTCCAATCCCCAATCCCCAGTCCCCAATCCCCAATCCCCAGTCCCCAGTCCCCAATCCCCAGTCTCCAATCCCCAATCCCCAGTCCCCAGTCCCCAGTCCATCGCTCAATTTGCATTTATATCACAAAATCGTGTTTCTTCCCTCGGACTTGTAAAGCGATCGATGAAGGGTTCTACGGGTGGCTAATTCTTTACCTTTGCGGCCTAGTTGTTCACGTAGTTGCTGGTCTTTGCACAACTGATTAAAAGCTTGAAAAACCTCATAGCCAGAATTGGGATTAACCAGTATCCCGTTCTCTTCATGCTGAACTGTATCTAGAACACCGCCTAAACGAGAGGCAATTATGGGCTTACCGAAGTAACTTGCTTCTAAATAAACCATACCAAAACCTTCCATATTATTAGGTTTAGCCTCCGATAAAGTCAGCATGGCAAATATGTCGCAAGCTGCATAATAACCGGCTAATTCTCGCTCTGGCTGATATCCGGCAAAGTGTACGCGTTTATCTACCCGCAAACGATGCGCCAGAGATTTCAATGCCGATTCACTTGGCCCTTGACCGCAGACTATATAATGGACATCAAACCCAAAAGTTAGCAATAGTGGAATATTCTCAATTATTCGGTCGAAACCTTTTGGTTTTATGAGTCTGCCAATGGAGAGAATAACTATTGCTGTTGCGGGAATGTTGTACGTCTGACGCACGCGAACACGTAAATCATCAAGGCTACTGGGACTCGCTACATTATTACCAAATTTTTCTGGTCTGATTACTGGGTTAATAACGTGGGTAGGAGTATCTAATCGGAAAGCAGTTCTGAGGTAGTCTCTTGTATAAGAACTGTTGCAAACAATGCCTTCGGCGCGTTTGAGTGTTAATTTAAATAGCGATCGCAGCACGGGATTGTGTAAAGTACAAAGAAAATCGTTGCCGTGCAGATAGATAAAAAAGCGAATAGGTAACAAATAGCTCAATAGCAACAGTGAAGGAAAATCATAGCCGTGGCCCCACTCTATATAACGATAGTGATAGCGAAAATAGAGTTTAATTGCTAGAACAAATGAGCAGACAATATTGACCAAAGGCTTCAGTAAACTTTCCATACAGCTACTACGCCAGTATGTAGGATAATACCAGCGATACACAGGAAACTGTTGACCTCGATCAAAGACTCGATCTCCTGAGCAACTAGCCGCCAGCACAATAACTCTTTCTGGATCTTGGAGACAGCGATTATAAATATATTCCCCAATTACAGCTTCTTTCGGCAGGAAGATCCGGCTTATGACTAGGATATCTGGGTATGCAGCTTTGTCTCTGATTTCGGCTGTTAGTTGAGAAATATGTTCCATAAGAAAGTTAATGACTATAATTTCAAATAATTTTTAATTTATTTACAATTAGGATTATTCTCAAAGCCATAATTATTATTTTATTTCTTTTAAAACGAATTTGTAGACAAATTTGTAGCCTATATTCAAAGATTAACCAGGAAGATTATTTTTTTATTGTGTTGATTTTATTTTTATTGCCCAATTCTCAAGTAGTGAGATTTTCTGTACATGATGAACAATAAATAAAAGCTAGCACTTGTAGCCAAATTGCTCAGTAAACAACTGTTGCGAAAATTACGAAATTTAGCTACGTTCAAGATAATATCCTAAATCCTCTAAGCTGTTGTGCCAAAATGCCAAAAAGTTGAATAAGTACTTCATAGCTATCTGGTGTCTAGCTTAATTGACTGATGGGCATCACAGACACTTGTGAGCCTGCTTTATATACGTAAGTATCAAGGACATAGATGTAGTAAATGGTATTCATAATTTAAAAATACCATCCCACCTGGTAACAAAACAAGTAGGTTCAGGAGTCCTGAGTTCTGAATAATGAATCTTCCCACTCAGCAGTGGCTCAACGCCTTATTATCGCCAACAGAATATTAAAATAATTACTAAAAATAATTACTAAAAATTACAATCGTCTGTATAATCCAAGACTGTAGTCATAAAAGTGCTAGTCCAAGACATAGCAAACAATTGCCCGTAGACGTAGCCCATCGTAGACATCGCAAATTTCTGTGATGATGAACATATCTTCTTTAGGTACGGTTCCCCAGTCGAGAAATCCCCCCTGCGATCGCTGTTTCTCCAAGATAAGACGCGGTAGATTGAATATGTAGCTTCTAAAAGAGAATGCTACGTAAATGCGACAAACTCTCTTGCTTGTTACGGGCTGGCGTTAGCGACATACCGCGACACTGCTCCCAAATATAGGGAGAAATCAGAAATAATAATTCCGTTTTTCAAGCGATTGTCTTATGCGTAAAAAACTACAACAAACCATCAAACCGTTGTTAAAAACCTTCTTAGCCCTAACCCTGGTGTTAGCTTTGGCTCTTGGTCACGCTGACGGAGCATTAGCAGCCCGCAGTGGTGGTCGCATCGGTGGCGGCTCCTTTAGAATGCCTTCTAGCCGCACCTATACACCACGCACTTATGCACCTCCTGGTGGGGGCGGCTACTATCCTGGTGGTGGTTTTGGTGGTGGCTTTGGCTTTCCCTTCTTACTTCCCCTCTGGGGTTTTGGCGGAGGATTTGGTGGTATATTTACCATCTTAATTTTCTTGGCGATCGCTAATTTCTTATTGCAAACTTTTCGCCGCGTCTCTAGCGGTGAAACACCAGAAGCAGATTACAGCAGTAACTCTCCTGTTTCGGTAACTCGTTTGCAAGTAGGTTTGTTAGCTCAAGCCCGTGAATTGCAAAATGAACTCAACCACATTGCTGAAACTGCTGATACTAACACCCCAGAGGGTAGAGCAGAAATTCTACAAGAAGCCAGCCTAGCTTTACTCCGCCATCCCGAATACTTTGTGTATGCAGGTGGTGGTACTCAACAAGCTAGTTTAAATTCAGCTGAAAGTCAGTTTAATCGGCTGTCACTGGCAGAACGCAGCAAATTTAGCGAAGAAACTCTTTCTAATGTCAACAACCAGCTAAAAGCAGCCCTTGCCAAAGATGCTTTACCTCCAACTGGTGAACTCGATAATCCCACCCGCCTATTTACTGAAGGGCCTGGTGAATATATTATCGTCACCTTGCTAGCAGCGACACTAGGTAAGTTTGAAATCCCCACAGCGATTAACAGTGCTGACGATTTGCGTCAAGCTTTGCGGCAAATTGGTAGTATCCCTAGCGACAAGCTTCTGGCAATTGAAGTTCTTTGGACTCCCCAAGCTGAAAATGATACTCTGACATCTGATGATGTGTTGGCAAATTATCCGGATTTGAGACTTGTTTAATTTCTAAAAATTTTGCGCTTTGGCGCCAATAAAAAGTTACCCTTTAAGCGCAATAACTAGAAAACTGCTTGTAATTGACAAGCAGTTTTTTTGTAACTAACTACAAAGAAAAATCACAGTTCCTATATAGGGATCGTATTTGATTGCGTGAAAAAACTCAGTACACATCCAATACTGTTCGGTTAAGGCAAGAGACGCGATGAATCGCCGTCTCTACAATAATCAGACGCGATTTATCGCATCTTTAGCAATCTAAAATCTTCATTAAAAAACCTTAACCGAAGCGTATTGAGTACACATCTATTCGCTTCTGTTCCCTGTTCCCCTCCTACACAAGTCAGTTGAAGAATCAAATCGGATTCCTATATCCGCATTACGAATTAAACGCAGCACCGCTAGCCTTCAACTTGGGATAAGCAATACGTTTGTGATGAAATTGCTGCCAAACTTCCACAAATATTTCGGCAATTTGTGACATTTCTTCCCGTGTTAGTCCTGAATCTACGAGTTGATTGTCTTGCCATTTGGCACGCAGGATGTTATTTAACATTGTTAAAGCTTGTTCGGTGGAGACATCTTTAAGTAATGGCTTCTTTCCCGGAGATTTAGCCGATACTTGCAGCGATCGCAGCGCGGCTTCACAAGAATCTGCTAACATCACAATTCCTGTTTCCCGTGATTGTGGAATCGGCCCATCATAGCGAAAATCTGCGTCGTCTACTATTAAACTCGGATCTTCCTGAGCCATTTGCTGGGCTTGGTGATGAAAATAGGCAATCAGCATCGTTCCCTGATGCTCTGGAATAAAAGCTTGAATCGCTGTCGGCAAAAGATGTTTACGCGCCATTACCAAACCTTCAGTTACATGCTTTTTTATAATTTCTGCACTCTTCCAAGGGTCTTTAATTTCAGTATCATGTTTATTCGGCCCCCCCATTTGATTTTCAATAAAGCCAAGGGGGTCGTGCATTTTCCCAATATCGTGATATAATGTCCCAGCCCTAACCAATTCAACATTGCATCCTAGTTCTTTCGCAGCAGCTTCCGCAAGGGTAGCCACAAGCAGCGTATGTTGAAAAGTTCCGGGAGTTTCAGTAGCGAGTCGTTTTAATAAAGGGCGGTTAGGGTTCGCTAACTCTGCTAGGCGGATTGGGGTAACTAAATCAAAAACTTTTTCTAGATAAGGACTCAAGCCCAAAGCGACAATACTCCAGCCTAAGCCGGATAAAGCAAACAATCCGGCTTCTTGGAGGACGATATACCAGGTAGAACCAAATGCTTGACCAATTAAGATTTTAACAACCAGATAAATACCGCCTTGAGTTAAAGCGATCGCCACACCTAATAAAGCCAATTCTTCACGCGATCGCAATCGTTGAGCAATGTAACTACCTAAGATTCCTCCCCCAACACCAGCTAAAAGGGCAGCCTTGCTCATCTCCAAACTAATGCCTAAGATCGGCAACAACAGTCCGACAACTGTCAGCGCCAAAGTAGAGCCGTAGAAGCTTCCCAACAACAAACCAAGGGCACTCCAGGTGGTGTAAGGCAATCCGATCGCGATCGCTCCTGGTACACTCAGAGTTAGCAGTAACACTAACAAGCGATCGCGTTGTCGCAATTCGTAATCGATATGCCGTTCTACCCAGACAAAAATGCCAATGGCGATCGCAATCACGCCTCCTAACTTCAGCAATTCCTGCCATTTTATCTCCCGACGAATCAGGTGATAATGCTCTAGCACCTCAAAGTTCCATGCAGTAATCTGCGCTCCTTTTTTGACAATCACCTCACCAGAGCGTACCTTCTCCATCACAGGTGGTACACTAGCAGCAGCCTTTTGAGCGTTTTCTCTTGTTTGTTCTTCATCATTTTGCAGATTCGGCTTGAGTACAGCTAACAACACGTTTTTTGCCAAAGTTTCGGCGTCTTCTGGTACAAAGGTCTGCAATTGTAAACTCACCGCATCTTGTAAGATATTTTTTGGCAGTCCTTGTGGGATGCCTTGGGCAAGAATCCGCTCTGTAATTTGATGAATTCCCGTTTGGGTTTTTTCCCACTCCACATCTAACAAATCTAAAAGGAGGGATTCTTCGTATACTAATTCTGGGTTAACAGTCTCTAACTGTAAAAGTTTGGCAGTGGCTTGGGTGTATCTTTGGCGTGCTTGGGAAATTAGGGCAATCAGTAAGGATAAGTTTTTCTCAGAAGTTATGAGGCGGTAAGATTCTAGTTCTGCTACAGCTTGAGTAAAGTCAGTATTTTGAGAAAAATCAACTGGCTCTGTCTTTTTTGGACTCTGTGAATCAGATTTGGGTGTTGTGCGCTCTTGGCGTTCCTGATTGGTTGCAGCTATAGATGATGGACGGAATGAGGTAGTGGTTTGTCCTTTTGGTTTTTTCTGCTGATTTTTACTATTTTCGACAGCTAATAGCAGTGCTTGCCATTCCGATTCAGGACAAGAGCGGAGATAACGCTGGGTAGAAATGGATAAAACTACGGAATCAAAAAAAGGAAAAGCTCCAGCAACGGCGCGAATTTCGTTGCCATCATCTAAGATTTGTTGCAAATTTTTATTAATTTCTTCATTCATTCGCGCATCAAGCATCAACACCTGTAAGGAGTTTTTACTGACGGCTTTGCGCTTGGCTTCTGTTTTTTTCTGATTTTCGATATTAGCTGTGTAAGGGGCTGTAATTGTCTGGGGCGCGGGATTTCCGACTTGGAGTTGCGTCTGATTGTATAATTTATTTCCAATAACGCCTGTTAGAGATACTATCGCGATCGCCAAAATTACCGAGTAACGCTGTTGATATGCCCAATTTAAACCGACTGCATAAATACTGCTCTGAGTTTTGACCGATTTTGCCTTTGGTTTTAGCGCTCTTTCTTGTTTTCGGCGCTCGCTTTTGTGATTGGTTTTTGATAAAAACAGGAGTATATTCTTGAGCATAGTCCTGAGAAGTTCCCTTCTATGGGTTTTACCTTTGGGACTTCTCATTAACTTTCCCTTACGGCGTAGTGCTGTATACTGTCGCCGCCAGTGAGTCAATTGCTGGTTCAAGAACTGCAAAAATTGCTGCATTTTCATTATCTCTGCCTGCAATTGCCAACTTTGATGGCTCAAAAAAAGACAATCATCAGGAAAGTTTACCGAACAAGGCAAAAGTAAAAAGTTAAAAGGCACTCATAAAGAAAAAGAAAAATGGTTGTGAGCCGCCTAAATTTATTTATGGAACGAAATAAAAACATTTATTTCGATAGCGCAGCTAAGCCTTTGTCTTCTCCCTTGGCGTTAGCCTCTCCCAATGTGATTCGGGGAGACGCTAAGAGCGATAGCGCAGCGTTAGCGAGTTATCGAGCGTCACGAGCGTCGTGGAAAGTGCCGCGAGAAATAATAGTCTTTATCAAATTCCCTCAATTCATTTATGGGGATTATCTTTTTACTTTTTACTTCTTAATCTGCGGCTACTGCAACTACGGTGGCGGGGCTTTTTTACTGCCGATTTGCCACAATAGTTAGCCACAGAATCAGCCCGAAGGTTTGCGGAAAAATTCTAGTATATGAGACTAATACACTGTGGCATCAGTTTGCCTACCTTTAACAGGAATTTAACCCCTTATCTGGTTAATTGAGATTAACGCAATCGAATAACCCGAGGAGCTGCGTAAACTGAAAGCAGAGCCGCCTCACATCCCTCCTCTGCTAACTCCCTTGGATTTAAGGTAAGATCATACACTCCCGACCACACTGCCACAAATGCATCAGTCAATTCTAACATTTGGGAAAAACTAGTTAATCCCCATACTGGAGAATTACTCTGCAAGAGCAAGACTTGCCAATTTACAGGAATTCCACCAATACCGTTATATGCGCCTGATAAAGCACCAGTAATGGCACCTGTAGCCTTTGAGCTTAGAGGCGTAGCATCTTGCACTTGAGAATTATCATTGTAAGTTGCCTGCAAAGCTGCAAGGCGAAAGTCTTCCAAGGTACTCAAAAAGCAGTAAAATGCCATTGCAATAGTGTTACTGAGTTTTTCTTCCTTCGCAAACTCAGCTTGCGCCCTTGACAATCCAACCCCTTGTTCTAATAAATTCTGGACTCTTAATAATTTTTTTGGTATTGATGTCGGTGTTTCTCCGATAAAAGCAATTGTTTGTGGGATCAGGGTTAGGGGGTCGAGTTTTTCAGTTAGGGCAAGAGCGATCGCATAAGCAACTGCGAGTGTTCCATCTCTTACTACTGGGTCATCTTCCCAGATGTTTAGCACACGTAGCAAGTTTTGCCTTAGCTTAATTGGATTTTCGTGAAAAAAGAGTGCTACTGGTAGTGTGGCAATAATTATTTTTACCGATATGTCATCAGTTGTTGCTAAATGAAGCGATTCTTCTTGCTGACGCCTTATCCAATCATCTAAATCTAATCTACCCAATGCAATCAAACTCTGAGTACCAAGAACCGCCATTTTGCCCAAATCTAGGTAACTCTGAAATTGGATTTCCCCACCAGAAGCCAAACTTCCTCCCAGAAACGCTCCGAGTAAAGTACCTTTAAACCGACTTATAGGAGAGTAACGCATAAATTATGTAGTTAGGAGTTAGGAGTGATGAGTGAGGAGTTAATGAAAGATTGCTAATTCCTAACTTTACTACCAACGACGAATTCCTAACTCCTAACTCCTAACTCTTAAATGATTTACCAAAGCTTGTAAGCCCAACAGGTAACTTTGAACGCCAAAACCACTTATTTGTCCGATCGCAACTGGGGCGATGTACGAATGATGGCGAAAATCTTCCCGACGGTAAATGTTACTCAGATGTACTTCTACTGTGGGTAAGTTAACAGCAGCGATCGCATCTCGCAAGGCGACACTTGTGTGGGTGTATGCACCTGCATTAATCAGAATTCCCTGATGCTCTCCTAATGCGCCATGAATAGCATCTACCAAAATTCCTTCATGATTTGACTGCACAGAAAAAACTTTCGCCTGTAACTTGAATGCTTCTTCTTCTAACAGGCGGTTAATTTCAGCTAGCGTCAAAGAACCATAAATTCCTGGTTCTCGCTGTCCTAGCAAATTTAAGTTTGGCCCATGCAGTGCCAGAATGCTTAAGGATTGCAAAGTCGAGTTCAGCACTTTGGGGTTAGTGGCGACGCCGTGAGCGATCGTTCACAGGAATCGGAATCAGTTCCGGTTCCGGTTCAGCCTCTGGCCCTAACAGGCTCTCAATTAGCCTACGAGCTAATTCCTTAAGCTTTTCCAGCACCTTTTCTATATAGTCCATGAACAGACCGCTCCTGAGATACTACCTCAATTTTTGATTAACAGGTACGCAGAAAATGGCATATTTTCGCACCTCTGGCTTCCAATCGGGCTGATACACAATCCCGCATTTGGGACATAAGCCACTTCTAAAATTTGGCGTTGTGTTTTCCCTTACCTTTTAGACTATCACACTTGCAACCTATCGAACTGTATCCTATCAAGGATGGATATCAAGGGTCAAGAGTTCAGGATTGGACTTGAGACTCTTGACTACGAATTTTAGATTTTAGATTAAAAGAATTTTGGGGTTTATCCCCCGCTCCTTGCAGGCGAAATAAATCTAAAATCTAAAAGACGCTCCTCCCTCGCTAACGCTCAATACGCTTGGGTTAAGGCTAAAACTCTGTTATCAAAGTCAAATTTTTAACGTAGACGCAAAGCGGTGAGGGGGTCGCAGTCTTGGCGGTTCCCGTCGATTGCGTTAGCGCAGCTAAGCCTTTGTCTTCTCCCTTGGCGTTAGCCTCTCCCAATGTGATTCGGGGAGACGCTAAGAGCGAATGAGCGTCATTTTGAATTCCGCCTTGCGGTACTAGCCTTCGGTGGCCTTTTTCTTCGCAGCTGTCGTTGATGACTTAGCAGTTGACTTAGATTTGGAACTCGTTGATTTACTCGTTTTGCGAGTCGATTTCCCAGTCGATGCCTTAGCTGCCAGCAAGTTCAACGCCGCCGTCAAAGTTATATCTTCTACCGTTTGACCTTCTGGGATACTGACATTAGTTTTGCCATGCTTGATGTAAGGGCCATAAGGGCCATCGTAGATATTGATTGTTTCCCCGTCTTCTGGATGCGTACCCAATTCGCGTAAGGCTGCCTTGGACTTGCTGTTGGTGGAACTGCGTCCCTTTTTGGGTTCGGATAACAATTCCAATGCACGTTCTAGGCTAATTGCCAATACATTATCAGCAGCTTTCAGGGAGCGGTAATCTTTCCCTTCTTTACCTTGGTCATGAACCACATAGGGGCCAAAGCGTCCCAAACTTGCTTGGATTTTGCCCCCAGTCACGGGATGAACTCCTAATGTTCGAGGTAGTGCCAACAGACCAACAGCCATTTCCAGGGTAACGGTTTCTGGGGTGACACCTTTGAGTAAGGAGGCTTGTTTCGGTTTGGGGTTTTCGTCGGTTTTATCACCCAATTGGACGTAGGGCCCGTAAGCACCAATTTTCACATAAATCGGTTCGCCAGTTTCGGGATGCCGACCTACCTGGTCAGGGCCAGTAATTTTTTGCCGCAACAGTACTTCTACCTGTTTGGGGTCGAGGTCAGCTGGTGTCAGGTCTTTGGGAATTGAGGCGGTGATCACCCCCTCACCATTGACGACTTCGATGTAGGGGCCATATTTTCCAATGCGGACTTTGGCATCTAGATTCTCCAGTTCTACAGTCCTAGCTTTGGTGGCATCAATTTGACTTTCCTGTTCTCTAACTAGGGTTTCCAGCCCTTTCTCTCCTAGATAGAATTGCTGCAAGTAGGGCAGCCATTTCGCTTCACCTGTGGCAATGTCATCAAGGGTTTGCTCCATCTTCGAGGTAAAACTGGGATCAACGATGTCTGGAAAATGTTTTTCCAGCAAGTCGGTGACGGCGAAAGCAGTGAAGGTGGGAATGAGGGCGTTAGTCACCAAATGGGCATAACCCTTATCGATGATAGTGCCAATGATGCTGGCGTAAGTACTGGGACGACCGATACCTTCACTTTCTAAGGTTTTCACCAAAGAAGCTTCGGTGTATCTAGCTGGCGGTTGGGTTTCGTGCCCAACGGCTTCTAGCTCTGTACAATTTGGATGATCCCCCACTTTCAGATTCGGCAAGATTACTTCTTGGTCTTCCAGTGCTGCTTCTGGGTCGTCTGAGCCTTCGACGTAGGCACGTAGGTATCCTGGAAATTCAATCCGTTTGCCAGAAGAACGGAATCCAGCATCCTCGACTTGTAATTGTACGGTAATTTGAGTTTGGCGAGAATCAGCCATTTGACAGGCAACAGTCCGCTTCCAAATCAAATCGTAAATGGCAAGTTCCCGACCACCCAAAGCAGTCTCTTGGGGTGTACGAAAGGTACTACCTGCTGGACGAATTGCTTCGTGTGCCTCTTGTGCGCCTTTGGATTTGGTGGTGTATTGCCGGGGTTGGGGACTAAGGTATTGTTGACCGTAGAGCTTTTCTACACAACTCCGAGCAGCTGCGATCGCTTGATCTGACAAATGCACCGAATCTGTCCGCATATAGGTAATATACCCTTGCTCGTACAAATTCTGGGCAACTCGCATTGTGTCACGGGCTGAGAGGCGCAGTTTCCGGTTAGATTCTTGTTGCAACGTCGAAGTTGTGAACGGTGGCGACGGTTTGCGCGTCACTGGGCGTTCTTCGATGTCGTTAACATTCCAGGTTTTCCCAGTTAGGCGTTCCTTGAGGGCTACCGCTTGTTCTTCGTTGAGCAACAAGACATTGCGACCTGCGGTAATTTCTCCAGTTGCAGCGTCAAAATCGCTACCATTAGCGATTTTGGTTCCTCCCAGTGTTACCAACTGGGCACCAAAAGGGGTTTTTTCCTTTGACAAACTGGCTTTCAAATCCCAGTACGTACCCTCATGGAAAGCGCGGCGTTGGCGTTCCCTAGTGACTAAAAGTCTCACAGCTACAGATTGCACTCGCCCAGCAGATAATCCCCAGGCGATTTTTTTCCATAACAGGGGAGACAGAGTATAGCCGACAAGTCGATCTAAAATCCGCCGGGTTTCTTGGGCGCGAACCAACTGCTCATCAATATTGCGGCAGTTTTTCAGAGCTTTTTTGATCGCCTCTTGGGTAATTTCGTGAAACACCATCCGCTTAGTGGGAACCTTCGGCTTCAGCAGTTGGTATAAATGCCAACTAATGCTTTCACCTTCCCGGTCTTCGTCCGTTGCCAGAATCAGTTCATCTACATCCTTGAGGGCATCTTTCAGCTGGGTAACAATTTTCTTTTTGTCTTTCGGGACAACATATACCGGTTCAAAGTCGGCGTCCACATTTACCCCTAGCTGCGCCCATGATTCCCCCTTGACGGCAGCAGGAATTTCACTAGCCGACTGGGGTAGGTCACGCACATGACCCATAGACGCCTCCACCCGATAGCCTGCTGGCAGGTAGTTGCGAATGGTACGAGCTTTGGTTGGAGATTCGACGATGACGAGAGTTGACATGGAAATTTCAATAAAAAGAAGAGCTACTAAGCCAAACAGTCAAATTGAGGTAACTTTTGCAAATTGTCAAGATAAATGGTCACGCTTAGGGCGGTGATTTAATCCTCACATAAACTGCCTGCTTGGGAGAAAATTCGCTGAACTTATTGCCCAGTCTATCCCAGAGGATAAATGAGGGTACGCTGGGTCTGAATTTCCAGCTATTTTAATCTTTAACTTATCTAACGCATAATTGGCGACTACAGTTTTTAAATTTGGGGAATGGGGAATGGGGAATGGGGAATGGGGAAATGAGGGAGACAAGGGAGACAAGGGGACAAGGAGATAAACAAAACTCCTAACTCTTGTACAGACAAAGATTTTTCGCGTCTCTACTCTTAACTCCTAACTCTTAACTTTTAACTCCTAACTCCTAACTCAGCACTACTAACGCCCAATTCCCATTTAATAGAGCTTGTGCCAAAATTAAATCAAAATTGAGAGCAAAAGCGAAGTGGGATTTGTACCCATGTCAGGAAAGCAAAACTATGCAACCAATTCGTGATGTGATCTTACTACCTGTACAGCAGGTTGAAGGACAAAAAATACCTCATTTAACTTTGGCAGAAGGCGAAGTTACGGGTCATAAGCATCGGATTACTGAAGGTGAGGCGGAATTACTGGAAAAAGATAGCACACTTTACTTACGTGTTTTTTCAGATTCGGCATTGCTAGCTCATGAGGAGCATAAAGCTATTTCTATTCCCCAAGGTGACTGGATGGTGAAAATTCAGCGAGAATACGAGCCTGAAGGTTGGCGTTATGTCGCTGATTGAAAAGTTAACGCCTGAAGAAGAGGCTTTAATTCCAGTTTATCGGGAGAAATGGCTGAAAATTGCGCTTTCAACTGAGAGGATTGATCGAGAGAAAGCGGTGGAAGTTGTTAAAGCTACATATACAGCTATCGGTAAACAACAGCCAGAAATTATTTTTTGTGAAAGTCCTTATGCTGGTTTAAAAATAATTTTTAAAAAGCTACCTAATTTAAATTTTAATAATATAAATATTCTAAGTCTCAATAATAATGTTTGCGACTATATTATTGCAGATTTAACTAATAAAGATAGAGAATTTTCATATCAAAAAAAATACGGATATTCTTAGAGAATTAAGTATTGTTGATGTTGAACCAAATTTTACTCCACGAGAATATGTATTAGAAGATAAATTACAAAATCAGCCCAAAATCAATATACATTTAGGAGATCGTCTCTGGTTAAATTTCCAAAATTTGGCGAATCGTTGTTGTCATGTGGATTTTTACGTTTCTGTATTAAATTATTCTTACAGCAAAAAAAGATGGGAAACTTTACAGTCTTTATCAAGGTTTTGTGGTTGGATTTCTCCATTTGAAAAATTTTGTATAGTATGCGATCGCCCCCTTCACCTGCGCTTCGACAATGAAAATCGCCTCCACGCTGAAGGCGAACCCGCCATTGAATTTATTGATGGATATAGCCTTTACTCGTATCACGGCGTAACCTTACCTGAAAAATACGGTAAAATCCACCCGCAGCAATGGCAAGCTGAATGGCTTTTATCAGAGGAAAATGCCGAACTACGGCGAGTACTAATTGAGGGTATCGGTTACGCCAGAATTTGCGAAGAATTACAAGCTATTGAATTAGATAATTGGCATGAATATACACTATTAAAAATTGATGCTGATGTTGATGAAGAACCAATTTATTTATTAAAAATGACTTGTCCTAGTACAAGCTTTATTCATGCCTTGCGAGTTCCACCGAATATAAACTCAGCGCGTGAGGCAATTCGCTGGGTAAATTGGGGTGTAGATCCAGAAGAATTTGGTGTGCAAACATAATTGCTTAATGGACTTACACATTTAGAACGGGTTAATAACTACCCAATTTCTTGATAAAATCCCCATGTTCAGCAGACTGCAAACCTGTTTGTAAAACCTTCAACACACCCTGCATATTCCCTGCTAATAACTCTGTTGCAGCTAACCACAACCCTGGAAATACCCGACTTCGCAAAACGCCTTCATTATCAGGTATTAATTCCAGATATTCACCCTGTTCCAGAGAAAACCAAGTCAATTTTTGGTCTAAAACTTGCCAAACAATATATTCTTTGACACCGTTACGACGATAAGCCTGTTTTTTGCCATGAAGATCGATAGCCGCACTACTAGCAGCAATTTCCACAACTAATTCTGGCGCACCTTCAATATAATCATCTTCACTCAGCCGCGTTTGACCACCTGCTTTCGGTTCAATCAACAGAACGGCATCGGGTTGAGGTTCGTTATCTAAGTCTAAGCGGACGGTAGGTTCAATTCCCAACGCTACACCAGGAGTTGCAGCTTCGTAAGTACCAAGGCATGTCAAAATCCAACCATGCGGTTGACCGTGACTTCGGAAACGCAGAGCAGCTGGCATAATATAGACAATCCCTTCGATTAATTCAGCTTTTTTCAGGTTAGGGGTGCCGTTATAGCGACGCTCAAATTCGTAGCGGGTGAGTTTGTCGCCATTTTCCAAAAGAGGAATTGTCAAAGGCTGGGAGGGTGTTTTCACCATAATTGTTGTACTGAAAATGAGCTTGTGTACATCCTAGCGCTGCGAACCGCTATAAATATTCTAGCTAGTACTTGTAAATAGCCATAGGACTTACGCAAAATAATGAAAAAACGAACCGCCAAGGACGCAAAGGACGCAGAGAAATAAGAGTTTTAGAGAGTTATTGCGTAAGTCCTAAGCCAGATTGAAATAGTTTGCAATAATAGCCAAGCATTTAAGCTACCAATCACAATTGCTACTAACCACGATAAACTTTTCAGCCACCAAGGATTGACAAATTCACCCATTAAGTGACGATTACTCGTAAATATGACCAAAGGCACTACCGCAAACGATAGCTGTAAACTTAAGATCACTTGACTGAAAATTAGTAAGCCACCTGTACTTTTTTCTCCCAAAAGAATAATTGAAATTAATGCTGGGATAATGGCAATTGATCTAGTTAATAATCTACGTAGCCAAGGTTTTAGACGCAGATTTAAAAATCCTTCCATGACGATTTGTCCTGCTAAGGTGGCAGTCAAGGTTGAACTTTGTCCAGAAGCAAGTAATGCCAAGCCAAAAATAGCGCTGGCGGCATTCACACCCAATAAGGGAGAGAGCAATTTATAAGCATCTTGAATTTCTGCAACATCCCGATAACCAGAAAAATGAAAAGTTGCCGCAGCAATAATCAAAATTGCTGAGTTGATAAATAAGGCAAAACATAAAGCAAGTGTAGAATCGATTGTGCCAAACTTAATCGCTTCCCATTTCTTTTCGGATGTTGATTCCCAATCTCGCGTCTGCACGATTGATGAGTGCAGATACAAGTTGTGTGGCATCACTGTTGCCCCCAAAATACCAATAGCAATGTAGAGCATTTCTGGATTTTGTACAATTTCTATTTTGGGAACATATCCTAATAAAACTCCGCCCAAATCAGGACGCGAAAAAATGATTTCTGCTGCAAAGCAGATGCCTACAGTTGCTACTAACAAGATTACCAAAGCTTCTGTATAGCGAAAGCCTTTGTTTTGTAGCAGTAATAATACAATTACATCTAGTGCTGTTATACACACGCCCCAACTCAGGGGAATGCCAAAAAGTAGTTGCAGCGCGATCGCACTTCCCAAAACTTCTGCTAAGTCACAGGCTGCGATCGCTATTTCACAAAGTACCCATAACCCGAAATTGACACGGGGGCTGAAATTATCTCGACAAGCCTGCGCTAAATCTTGCCCCGTTGCTACTCCCAACCGCACACACAGAGATTGCATTAAAATCGCCATCAAGTTGGAAAGCATAATCACCGCTAGCAACGCATAACCAAATTTAGCCCCACCAGCTAAGTCAGTTGCCCAGTTACCAGGGTCCATATACCCTACAGATACGAGATATCCTGGTCCTCCATAAGCCAACATCTTGCGCCAGAAGCTTTTGGTGTTAGGAATTTTAATGCTGCGGTGAACTTCAGGTAGGCTGGGCTTCCTGGCTGGCTGTTCTGGGAAGGGCATTTGTTTGTACTCTCAATTTTTCATAATTCTCTCATAATTATAGGAAACACTGACAAGAATAACTACTGTCGCAAGACTATAAATTTTAATATCCACTAAATATTAATAGAAAGATTTAACAAGAAACCTAAATATTGTATTGATATAGATTCTCGTTCTTAAATTATCAACTTGTAAAAACTTCTTTTTTTAATTACATTTGAATAAAGGCTAATATATCCAATAAGTTACTAGTCTCCATAGAAAAAATGAAGCAGAAAGTACATTCAGAATCTTCAGATTGTTGCAACTGTCAACACGATCGTCACGAGAATCATAACCATGTTCATAATCACAATCATGATGAGAATCATAACCATGACCACAATCACGGTGGAGAATTCAATCTGAAAAATGAGGTATTGCCTTTAGTTGTGATTTTAAGTTTATATGCGCCTGGTGTAATTTTTGAAACTCAATTACACAATACGCTTTATTCAATAGGTGAATATCTACTTTTTATCCCTGCCTATTTATTAAGTGGATGGAGTGTGTTAAAAACTGCTGGGCGTAATATCCTCAGAGGCAGAGTATTTGATGAAACATTTTTGATGACAGTAGCGACATTAGGGGCGATCGCAATTCATAAATTACCTGAAGCTGTCGGAGTAATGTTATTTTATAAAATTGGAGAATTGTTCCAAGATATTGCTGTCAGTCGTTCCCGTAATTCGATCAAAGCATTATTGGAAGTCCGCCCAGATTATGCCAATCTACAAATAGAGGGAGAACTCAAGAAAGTATCACCAGAAACAGTAAACATTGGGGATATTATCGTTGTTAGACCTGGAGAAAAGATTCCCTTAGATGGCGAAATTATCGATGGCAATTCGCAAGTTGATACATCTGCCTTAACTGGAGAATCTGTACCGCGAACAGTCAGGTTAGGTGAGACAGTTTTGGCTGGGATGATCAATAAAATAGGTGTTCTCAGCATTAAAGTCACAAAACTCTTTGATGAATCTTCCATTGCCAAGATTTTAGACTTGGTGCAAAATGCCAAAAGTAAAAAAGCAGAAACGGAAAAGTTTATTACTAAATTTGCCCGATATTATACACCAATCGTAGTTTTTACATCTCTAGCAGTTGCAATATTACCTCCTTTATTCATCTCTGGGGCAACTTCTTCCCAATGGGTTTATCGTGCCCTAATTTTACTAGTTATTTCCTGTCCGTGTGGACTCGTTATCAGTATTCCATTAGGTTACTTTGGAGGTGTGGGAGGTGCGGCTAGACGTGGTATTTTGGTTAAAGGTTCTACTTTTTTAGATACTTTAAATGCAGTCAATACAGTTGTTTTTGATAAAACGGGAACATTAACTAAAGGGGTATTCAAAGTAGCCAAAATAGTACCATTAAATGGCTGGAATGAACAAGAATTACTGCAATTAGCTGCCAAAGTCGAATCACACTCAAATCATCCCATTGCCCAATCTATCCGCAAAGCCTATGGTGAAAAAATCGATGAATTTGAGGTGAGAGATTATGAAGAGATCGCAGGTTATGGAATTCGAGCCAAGGTTGAAAATAGGGTAGTGATAGCGGGAAGCGATCGCCTACTCCACAGAGAGAATATTGTTCACGATAATTGCCAGTTAGAGGGAACAGTTATTCATCTTGCTGTGGATGATATTTATGCAGGATATATTGTCATTGCTGATGAACTCAAAGAAGATGCAAGACTTGCTATTCAAGCACTCAAACGGATGGGTGTAGAGAGAACAGTAATGTTAACAGGAGATAATCAAGCGATCGCTTCTCGGATTGCTGAACAGCTTGGCATAGATACCTACGAAGCAGAGTTATTACCAGAAGAAAAAGTTAATGCCATTGAGAAATTACTCAGCACTGCTGGCAAGCATGGTAAAGTTGCCTTTGTTGGCGATGGTATTAATGATGCGCCAGTGATTGCTAGAGCGGATGTTGGTATGGCAATGGGTGGGTTAGGCTCAGATGCCGCGATCGAAACTGCCGATATTGTAATCATGACAGATGCACCGTTAAAAGTGGCAGAAGCAATACAAATTGCCAGAAAAACAAGGCAAATTGTTTGGCAAAATATTGGCTTTGCTTTAGCAATTAAAGCTGTATTTATTGGATTGGGTATTTTTGGTATAGCGACAATGTGGGAAGCTGTCTTTGCTGATGTCGGAGTAGCTTTACTGGCAATTTTAAACGCAACTAGAGCAATGAAATAAAACAGGAGTCAGAATACTCTACCCATAACGCTATCATCCACTCGTACAGAATTCATACTGAATTCTGACTCCTGAGTTCTGAATTCTTCTTATAAAATTTTTGAGAAATCGGGAATATGTAATTGAGAAATTGTAGTGATTAAACTATGAATGCTTCTCACTCATAAACTGCTACCCAAAATAGAACCTATGAATTCATCAATCAAAGGCATTGCTACAGCTACTTTAGCTTTACTGATTAACTATTCAGCAAACCCAGCCTTTGCACTACCCCAGAAAATCAATCATCCAAGTACTGTTGCTACGCAAGCGTCAAAAGATATCTTGATTGTTCCTGGCGAACGAGTGGGGCCGATAACACGCACAACCACCAAGCAAGATTTAGTAAAGCTGTTTGGTGCATCCCGTCTCGTTGATAAAACCATTTCTGGTGCTGAAGGAATAGGTACTTTTGCAGCTACTCAGTTAAACCTAAATCAGGGGCGATGTCTAACGACAAGCTGCTCCGCATCTACGCTCTTGGTAGTTTGGAGTGATAATACTCGTACCAAACCTCTAGATGTGCGTAACCTGGGTTCAGCTTGGAAAACCCGCGAAGGTATTGGAGTAGGAACACCGTTAAGTGAGTTACGCAAGAAATTAGGTAATTTTAAACTCTATGGATTGGAGTGGGATTACGGCGGTACTATCTTGCTGGATAGTAGCAAATTATCCCGCTATCAAGGAAAACTCATTTTACGAGTAGATACTGCTCCCAATGCTTCTGAAAAGTTCCCCAATGACTACCAATCAGTGTTAGGAGATAGTACTTTTTCCTCCACCAATCCCCATTGGAAACCTTTGGGAATTAGGCTAACAGAAATTATCGTTGTATTGAATCCTAGTGAGCAATGATCGGCTGCTAAACATCTAATTTGCTGGCTTAGACAAAAGCGGACTATCTAAACCAGATTTTATACTAGGTCTGGAAGTGGTAAATTACTTTTATAAGAAACTACATAAGTTACATCTATCGTCAGAATGATGCTTCAGCTATTGAAACAAAAGGCGATCGCACTCAACAATCACATCAAGAAAAAGGCTAACGTTGCCCATTCATAGACATCGCACCCCTCACAAGTAATATCAGGCGATCGCTCCTGCTGCTACGGTAAAATTGATAAATAAAGAAAAAATGTCTTAAGTATGACTACAGATAGGTTAGATAGAATTGAGGAGATTCTAGCGCAAACTACAGCTTTAGCACAAGCTAATGCAGCTGAGAATGCTTCACTGCGTTCAAGTGTTGGGGAACTGCGCTCAAGTGTTGGGGAACTAAGCTCAAGTGTTGGGGAACTGCGCTCAAGTGTTGGGGAACTAAGCTCAAGTGTTGGGGAACTGCGCTCAAGTGTTGGGGAACTAAGCTCAACAGTCAATTCACTAGTCCAGATAGTTGAAGTCCATCAGCGTAATCATGAAGTATCTCAACGCAACTTTGAGGTAATTATGTCTGAGATTAGAGGGTTGAGAACTGAAAGTCAACGCATCTTAGAACATTTATTTGGTAGAGAAGAAAACCGCGAATGATGGCATAAAGGATGACAAACCAAACTTTTACCAACGAATAAAGATGGCTATGCACGTATTCTTGATATTTTAGTTTACTTGTTTGACCAAGTACCCAAAATAGCATCAGGGCCGCAGCACCCGTTTGTCAATAAAGTGCTAGATTTGGGCGATAACTTTCCCCTTTGTTATTACACTGGTGGAAGTAAATTTTTATCTGGTGAAGCAGCAACTATGGAAACTAGTCCAGTTTCTACTAGCTTAACTCCTGGACAACGACGGCGATCGCAACAAAAACTAGACGCACTTCAGGCAGAATTTGACATCCGCAGCGAGAAGTTTAAGCAGATGAAGAAAGCTGTAGCTATTCCCGCATTTCTCACAAGTTTGAAATGCTGATGGGCAGAGGGGCAGAGGGGCGGAGGGGCGGAGGGGATTGAACTTGGCACATTGAACTCTCCTCTGCTCCTCTGCTCCCCTGCACAGGCTTTGAGCATTGGTGAGAAATCCGGGTATTGAGGCTGGTACGGCAGTTAAGTTTCAATTAGAACAGCAAAAGAGGCAAAATTGGCATATCTTAACGATGAACTGGATAAACTTGAGTCTATATTACAATCATGAGACTTATGTAAATATACAGTTATTTGGCGCATATAAATTAAGATTTACCCACCCAGAAAACAAGGAAAATAGAGATATTCAGTTAATCGGTGTTGGTTTATACTATTTAAAGTTTTTGTAGTCGTTATACTCATAACTTAGGTTCTACCTGGGAATTAGGAAGTGGCTTTGCCACTTCTTTTTATTTATTTGGTAGCCCAGTAAAAAATAAATTAAAAGTTAAAAGTAACTTGATTGAGCCTTTAAACTTTATCGTTATATTATTTTACAAAATACCTGCTAAACGTACATTGGTAAGGGCATACATCTGTACACCCCTACAAACGATTAATTGTTGCAAAGATTGTTGACAATGGTATGAGATCGTGTCTGTTTAATTGGCCAGACGGAATTCTGGTCATATAAACATGATGTTAGTCATTACTCATTGTATCTTGCCATCTCTCACGCTTGGGCTTGCTCTCAATATCGTGCGATCGCGCTTCTTTCCAAGTGCCCCACATGAGGGATTGCTGTTTTTCAACATGGTTAATAAACTGCATGATTGAGTGATCTGCTTTGATGGGAGTTTTCAAATTAAACTGAATTGTTTTGACAATCTTGATGTCACCCATAAGAAAGTACTTACCTGTAATCTTGGTTAGCCATAGCACAACTCGATTGTATAACCAACCAAAAATTCCTTTACGTTTCTTAGCGATCAACATGATTTGACCTTCAGTTTTTCCGCCTTCGTGGAGGCGAACTGCAAACAGCATGTGGACATGGAAGAAATCGGGGCCAACTGTCACAATGCCAATGCTACCGTACCAATAGCAAATACTGTAAGTTATGGCATTTTTGTAGAAAAGACGGATGAGCTTAATTAAAAAAGAATTGTCTTTGATGGGTGTAGTGTTACTGAAGATAATAGCATTCTCGTTAAGTTCCTGTCTTTCAAAAATAATTTCTACTGGCAATTTGTGAACTGTATTGAGGTGTTGAGCATCAATGGCATTAATCATCACTACGTTGGGGTGACAGTTCATCACAAAGTGAGAATGGATGGTGAAATCACACTCTTTTTGTTCCAACTCTGGAACAAAAGGTAAGGGTTGTTGTGGTATTTCTCCAGTCCAAACCCAAATCATCCCATACTTCTCAGCAGTCGGCCAAGTTTGTAATTTCAAAGAAGGGGGTGTATCTAAACATGGAATATCAATACACATCCCCTCAGCATCAAACTTCCAATGGTGGAAAAAACAACGTAGTGCATTACCTTCAACTTTGCCTTCAGCAAGGTGAGCGCCCATGTGTGGACAGTAGGCATCAAAAGTAGCTACTCTTTTATCTTTACCACGGTAAATTACTAATTCTCTACCCAAAATCGTAACAGGTTTTACTTCACCCACCCGTAGATTTTGAGAGGGTATTACCCAATACCATCCCTCAATAAAACGCTCTGGATTATTGAAAATTTTAGGTTTACGGATTGAGCTAGAAGTTTGCGAGTTGAGATTCATTTTTATGGTTTCACTTCAAGTGAAGCAGTTGATCTAGAAGTAACATAGGAACTCAAAAAAAACAGTTACTTTCAGTACCATGAGAAACCGCTACCCAATAAATGGATAAAAGTTAGAACGTAAAATATTGAGAAAATATTAGTAAAAATGTTAAAACTTGGTAAAATTTCTAATTAGAGAAAAAAATAAAACAGAATTCAGAATTCAGAATACTCTACCCATAAAGGGATAGAGTTTTAAGGTGAGAATATTTTAATTTTTTTGCCCACCAGGGGCGAAAGCGCGTAGCGGGGCGTTCGCGGTAGCGTCTCTAAGAGTTGTACGGTTTTAACCAATAGACATCTCCAGAAATTAAATATGCGTTATCCAGAGTCCTTGTAGAGACGTAGCAGTGCTACGTCTCTACATTCATTTTCACCAGATGTCTTCGCGTTAGCGTCTCTGAAAGAGAAGGCTTTACGCTGCGCTATCACCCACTCGTACAGAATTCAGTATGAATTCTGACTCCTGAGTTCTGAATTCTTCTTATAAATTCTGATGTCAATATTTTGCTAAACTCTCAAACAACTTAATAGACTTCTTGTAAAAGTCAGGAAAAGGGGAAATTTTTGTATTTTACCCTTTCCCTTTTCTTGCAAAAGTGCTTTTTGCACTTTTGCAAGAGGTCTAACGTCTATCAAAACATGTAATAATAATTACAAGAATTGGGAAAATATATCATGTTAACTCAAGATAAAAAACTGCTTTTAATTGGTCAGGTAACAGATTTAACCGGAATACCCATTAGGACAATTCGTTATTACGAGAGTTTAGGCTTAATCAATTCATTAAGACGAACAGAAGGGGGCTTTCGTCAGTTTTCATTAGATGTGCTAACTCGTCTAACATTCATTAAAAGGGCACAAAATCTTGGTCTTAGCCTAGAAGAGATTGGCAATATTCTTCAGGTTTATGACCAAGGGCAGACTCCCTGTGGTGAAATCAAAGAAAAACTTGAAGAGAAGGTCTTGCAGATTGATTGCCAAATCGATCAGTTATTAACTTTACGCTCTGAAATCAAGGGATTACTTTCAGGCTGGAAAAATATCAGCGACCATCATGAGGATACAATTTGTCCGATCATTCAAAACATTCCTCGGTGCTGAGTGCTTGATTATTCAAGATTTTATTTGTTCTTCGGTCAATTTTATGGAGAATTAATAGTGAAATACCAATTTAATAAATTGCTGCGTTCTTTTCGGTTTTACCTGATTTTCAGCATAATTTTAAGTACTATTATGGGTTACTGTACCGATCCGGGAAAATTCTCCGCTAAGGGACTTCCAGACTCCCAGAGCAAAAATATCACATCGTTTTGATGACCGAAATAGGGTATAGGGGATGGCACGAATGGTACGCTTGAAAACGTGAAACCCTTGTCAGAATTGGGTATAGGGGAAAAGCTTTGGATGTTTTGTATTCTTCGTTCGGTTCTTAGTCTTGACCATGCAAACCCTACCCCCTTACACCTAAAAGCCTTGTAAATTATGGATTTGCCAAAAACAAGCGTGCGATTGACTCAGACCCATTTTCTCCCCCTCATTTCCACGGCAGTTCTTGATGGGGTCATTTCACAAAGCTTTGTGCCCCTACCAAAAGCCTAGTACAACACGGCGTAAATAAACCACCCATTTAAAATAGCCAGAAAGCTTACAAAATAAGCATTCTTTCTTTTTACTTTTGCCTTTTTACTTTTGCCTTCTTGTACTAGGGTGTTGAATTGAGCGAAACTATTGCATTTTGGCGTTGGCGTACCGCTTTTGTTTATCTGCTGAAGTCGCTATTTAACGTTAAAGTTAAGTCGCTATTAGGATTAATTACAACGACTTGATTCGTAGAAGTGGGATCAACAATGCCGCCAATTGTAGCGCCAGCCGCAGCGCCGCCGATAACTTTTCCAGCAGTGATAGTGCGATTACCAGTGATGCCGGAAATTCCAGTGGCGGCAGCAGCCCCAATTGCAGTATCTCTCAAAGTCGAGAGAACGTTACGATTTTGATTAGCGCCGACGGCTGTACCAATGGCAGTACCAGTTAAGACTTTGCCAAGTGTAATATGCTTGTTACCAGTGATGCCAGAAATTCCGGCGGCGGCGGCGGAGCCGACAGCAGCATCTTGGAGAATAGCTGTGATGTTAGGACTACGTACATCTTGTGTAGTTGTGATTGGACGCGAAGAGGCATTAATTGGAAACTGCTGACCATTGATAATCAGTTGACTAGCGACAAATTGAGAACCACCGTCTACAGGTTGCAATTGACCAACAACTTGGCTACCAGCAGGAATAGTTAGAGTTCTCTGATTATTTTTGATATCAGTTGCGACTGTCAGTGTTAGAGGTGCAGTTTCCTTGGGACTAACAACGATTTTCTTGGCATCCAGATATTTAACAGGAATAGAAGTTCCAGAGTTAAGTAGGGCAGTGATTGAGGAGCCAGTAGCATCTGCAATATACTGCCCAGGAATAGTAGAGGTTTGTCCAGAGGTTGTTAAAGCTTGACATAAAAAAGCTGAGACTTCAGCACGACTAGCTAATTGATTAGGTCTAAGGGACTTAACATCAGGATAATCTACAACCAGACGTTTTTCAGTAGCAGCAGCAATACCACTCTGAGCATAAGTAGGAATAGAACTGGCATCAGCAAAGTTTGCAGTTAGGGTGGTAGTCGGAGACTGAGTGGGAGAGTAATTTAAGCCACTAGCTAAAGCGACGAGAACTTGAGCGCGAGGAATATTTTGAGTAGGATTAAAAATCTGACCAGGGTAGCCGGACAAGAAGCCTGTCTGGTTGGCTGTTGCAATCGCATTATGGGCCCAGTAATTGCTGGGGACATCTGCGAATTGAACTGGATTACGACTCTTTTGTGCATTTGGGAAAGCCTTACCAATCATGGCGGCAAACTCAGAGCGGGTTACAGAGGCATTGGGACGGAAAGTACCATCTGGGTAACCACTGATAATTCCTTGTTGAGCCAGTTGGGCAATACATGATTGTGACCAATTGCCTTGAACATCAGTAAATGTCGATTGAGCAAATGTGGGACTGGCAATAACCAAAGGTGCGAATGCACTAAAAGTTATTTGTAGTAACAAAGATAAGGCAGTTCTCGACTGAGATATTTTCGTCATTGTAATGATTGACCCCAATGAAAAGTATTTTCTCTTATTTGCAGTTGCTAATGAAGATCAAATATTACAGTGTTTTTTTCTGTAATATTTCAATCCATGTACAATATACTAGTCTGAAATTAAACAGAAAAGTTCCACAAGAGTCAGTACAGCCGAGAAAAGTAGTTGAGGATGTTATCGAACAGAATTCAGGAGTCAGAATACAATAAAGTTATTCTGTACGACACAACGGCTGGCTCTGTTACCACTGGCGGAAACTTATTGGGGCAGTGACAAAAAAGTAGATATGACATGAGTAGCAAAACATCCAAGGTCGGTGTCATTGGCGCAGGGAATGTGGGTGCAGACGTAGCAAATGCTTTAGTGCTACTCCGTAAAAGAAATGCTTAACTCAACCATGTTGACTTATCGGCTGGTCAAATCAGTGTCTTCCTTACCCTCAAGGTATTAATTCTTCTTGTTTTCTCAAAACAAGTGACCGTACAGTTAATATTCCCATTGCAAACCATCTCTAAAGTTTTAATTTTCAATGAAGATGTATGGAAAATAACTACGATTTTGAGGAAATAGGTCAGAATGGGAAAACTAAATCTTAAAGTCAGTGCCCTTTCATACAAACATTGTCAGATTGCGGCATGGTTTCTGGTGAAATTAGTCTTTAATATTTTAAAGCTGAAAACATCACTATAAAATGTAAATAAAAATACTAGTGATTAAGTATATTAAAGCTTTAGCATCCTTGCGTGGTGTTGCAGCTAAATCAATTGTCATACATCATTATTCCTCGTTAATTATTTCTATTGGGACAATACAATATTGTACTCAAGCTACATGGGTTACTGGTTCATCGCAAAATCTATATATTTAATATACAAAAGTATCTTTAGTATGAATTTTAGAACAAACTTTAGTATTTTTCACTCAGTAATAATTCTGATTTTGTATAGTTTAGTAGTAACATTCGCTGCATCGCTAACCTATGAATTTTTTGAGTTAAAAGTGCAGCACTACTTAAAAACTACACGTTTTGCAAAAATATACATTTTTTGCGGAAATTAAATATGAAGGCAATAACTAATTCATTGGCTAAAAATAAAAATCAATTGCTGTTAACTGAGTGTCAAGCATCATTATCATCAGAAAATAACTTAGAACGAAATAATTTAACATTACCTATTTTGAAAGAATCCGAAAAAAACCTACTAATTGAGTGGAATCATACTCAAACTGATTATTCTAAGGAAGCGTGTATTCATCAGTTGTTTGAAGCACAGGTGGAGAAAACACCTGATGCTGTAGCATTAATCTTTAATAATCAGCATCTTACCTATAGAGATTTGAATATTCGTGCTAATCAACTAGCACAATATCTCCAAACAGTAGGAATAGGAACAGAAACTCTTGTAGGAATCTGCATAGAGCGTTCCTTAGAAATGGTTGTAGCACTTTTAGCTATCCTCAAAGCAGGTGGAGCTTATGTACCACTAGATCCAGGGTATCCACAAGAACGTTTAGCTTTCATGCTATCAGATACCCAGGTATCGGTACTATTAACTCAAAGAGAACTAGTTGCTAAATTACCTACTCATACAGCATTGGTAATTTGCGTAGATGCAGATTGGAATACAATCGCCCAAAATAAAAAAGAAAATCTAAGCACTAGCATCACTGCTGAGAACTTGGCTTATGTCATGTATACCTCAGGTTCTACAGGTACACCCAAAGGTGTTAGCGTTATCCATCGTGGTGTAGTTAGGTTAGTTAAAGAAACTAATTATGCTCGCCTCACAGATGAAGAAATAATTCTGCAACTTGCTCCTATTTCCTTCGATGCTTCAACTTTTGAAATTTGGGGTTGTTTACTTAATGGTGGGCAACTAGTAATCTACCCTCCCAATACACCATCTTTAGAAGAATTAGGGCAGATTATTCAGCAATATCAAGTTACTACTCTTTGGCTGACAGCCGGTTTATTCCACCTCATAGTGGATGAAAAAATTGATGCCTTAAAATCATTGCGTCAACTTTTAGCAGGTGGCGATGTTTTATCCATTCCCCATGTGCAGAAATTTCTGCAAACAGTAGAAAACTGTCAACTAATTAATGGTTACGGGCCGACTGAGAATACAACTTTTACCTGCTGCCATCCTATAACAGCGCCACTCCAACCAGATGTCTCTATTCCCATTGGCCGCCCAATTGCTAATACCCAAGTTTATATATTAGATAGTAACCTCGAACCAGTATCAATTGGAGAAGTCGGCGAATTATACATTGGTGGTGATGGATTAGCCAGAGGCTATTTGAACCGTCCCGATTTGACTGCCGAAAAATTTATTTTTCATTCCTTTGATAGCGATTTAGCAACGCGTCTTTACAAGACTGGAGATTTAGCTCGTCATCTTCCAGATGGCAAGATCGAGTTCTTAGGTCGTATTGACAATCAGGTAAAAATTCGCGGTTTCCGAATTGAATTAGGGGAAATTGAACGGGAAATTGCACAACATCCTGACGTTCGAGAAATTGTCGTTTTAGCTCGTCAAGATGAAATAGGTGAAAAGCAGTTGACAGCTTATATTGTTCCTCAATATAACAGTAGTTATACACACAATAAATTGCGTAGTTTCTTACAACAGCGACTACCTAATTACATGGTGCCATCAGCCTTTGTGATGTTAGAATCACTGCCTTTGACTGCAAATGGCAAAGTAGATAGACATAAATTGCCAGCACCAAGTAGAGAACGTCCCCAACTTGAACAAGCGTACATTGCTCCTCAAACCGATTTAGAGCGTTTGCTTGCAGTGATTTTGTCAGATTTGCTCAAAATTGATCGCGTTGGAATTGATGATAATTTCTTTGATTTGGGAGCAACTTCAATCTCAATTCTACAAGTTGTTGTGCGAGTACAACAGGAACTTGGCATTAAGCTACCTGCTGTGAAGCTATTTCAGTATTCAACGATTGGCTCTTTAGCAAACTATTTGCATTCAAATCAAAATAGCCAACCGTCTTCTGACAAGCTGCAAAATCGCGCCCAACGCCAACAAGCAGCTCGGACTCGTCGCCGTAATCATCAACAAGGTGTTTAAACAATGGTAAATATCCAAGCATCCAATAACCAAGATCCTATTGATGGTGTTGCCATTATTGGCATGGTAGGAAGATTTCCCGGCGCTGGAAATGTCGATGAGTTCTGGCGCAATCTGTGCGAGGGATTAGAATCAACGACTTTCTTTCAAGATGAAGAAATAGACCCTAGTATTGACCCAAACCTTTGCAAAGATCCTAGCTATGTAAAAGCTAGAGGAGTCATTCCTGGGGGTGAAACCTTCGATGCTGCCTTCTTTGGTGTTAATCCACTAGAAGCTGTGGTTATGGACCCACAAGCCAGAGTTTTTTTAGAGTTGGTTTATGAAGCCCTAGAAAATGCTGGTTATGAATCAGAGTCTTTTGAGGGTTTGATTGGTTTATACGCCGGTTGTGGTCAAAATACTTATTTTGCTAACCATATTGCTGGTCGTATGGAAATTGTCGATCGCATCGGTGAGTTCCAGACGATGCTAGCCAATGAAAAAGACTTTTTAACCACTCGTGCTGCTTACAAGCTCAACCTCAAAGGCCCAGCCGTCAGCGTCAATACAGCCTGTTCCACTTCTTTGGTAGCAGTCATTCAGGCTTGCCAAGCCTTAAGCAGCTATCAGTGCGATTTGGCTTTGTCCGGTGGTGTTTCTATGACTACACCTCAAAACAGCGGTTATATCGCTCAAGAAGGCAGTATGCTCTCTGGGGATGGGCATTGTCGTCCCTTTGATGCCAGCGCTCAGGGCACAATGTTCAACAATGGCGCAGGAGTGGTTGTCCTGAAGCGTTTAGAAGATGCACTCAATGATGGCGATCGCATCTATGCTGTAATTCGTGGTTCTGGTATCAATAATGACGGTTCTGATAAGGTGAGCTTTACGGCTCCCAGTGTAGATGGACAAGCAGAGGCCGTTGCAATGGCCCAAGCCTATGCCAACTTCCACCCAGAAACTATCTCTTATATTGAAGCTCACGGTACAGCTACACCCTTAGGCGACCCCATTGAAATTGAAGCGCTGACCCAAGCATTTCGGGTACATACAGATGCTAAACAATTTTGCGCCATTGGCTCTCTTAAAAGCAATGTCGGACATTTAGTTGCGGCGGCGGGGGTAGCAGGGTTAATTAAAACTGCTCTCGCCCTGCATTATAAAAAGATTCCCCCTAGTTTAAATTTTGAAGCTCCCAACCCTAAAATTGACTTTGCCAACAGCCCCTTCTATGTCAATACCCAACTAGCTGAATGGTCAGAAGGTGATACTCCGCGACGAGCCGGTGTAAGTTCTTTTGGTGTTGGCGGGACTAATGCTCATATTGTGCTAGAAGAAGCGCCACAAATCCAAAATTCAGGTGCTTCTCGTCCACAGCAGCTATTGTTGCTCTCGGCAAAAACTAGTAAAGCTTTAGAGGCTGCAACCGCAAATTTACAGCAACATCTCCAGTACAATGCCGAAATTAACTTAGCTGATGTAGCTTATACCTTACAGCGAGGGCGCAAAGCCTTCAACTACCGACGCAGTATAGTTTGTCACGATATCACAGATGCGATCGCAGCCCTCCAATCTTTAGATCCCAATCAAGTAAATACCCGCCATACAGAAATCCGCAATCCAGCCGTTGTCTTCATGTTCCCCGGACAAGGATCGCAATATGTGGACATGGGGCTAAATCTCTACAACCGCGAACCTGTGTTTCAGGAGGTAGTAGATGAATGTGCTGAAATACTTAAACCTTTGTTGGGCAGGGATTTACGAGAAATTATGTATCCCGCGTCGGGCGATGCCTACGGCGGGCTACGCCTACGCGAAACTGCGGCTATCTCCCTGCGGCAAACCTGCTTTACCCAACCAGCATTATTCGTTATTGAATACGCTTTAGCGCAACTGTGGCAAAGTTGGGGAGTCAAACCCCAAGCCATGATTGGCCACAGTATTGGCGAATTTGTCGCCGCCTGTATAGCGGGTGTATTCACCTTAGAAGATGCGCTGATGTTGGTTGCAACTCGTGGTCGCTTAATGTGGGAGTTACCAGCAGGGGCAATGCTTTCAGTGCGCCTACCAGCCAAAGAGGTAGAGCCGCGATTGAGTGCAGAACTTGCGATCGCCGCAATTAACGGCCCTTCCCTGTGTGTAGTTTCTGGCCCTACAGAAGCGATCGCATCTCTGCAAAAACAATTAGAAAGTGAAGAAATTGTTTGTCGCCATTTACACACATCCCACGCTTTCCACTCCCCAATGATGGATAGCATCATAGCTCCCTTTGCTGAGATAGTTGGAAAGGTTAAATTATCACCTCCTCAAATTCCCTTTGTATCCACAGTTACCGCCGACTGGATTACAGCCCAGCAAGCAACTGATCCGATGTATTGGGCTACACATCTACGTCAGACTGTGCGATTTGCGGAGGGTGTACAAACCTTATGGCAGCAGCCAGAACGCTTACTGTTAGAGGTGGGGCCACGAATCACAACTACGACCTTAGCCCGCCAACAGGCAAAAGATATTAAACAACAGATAGCGATTCCTTCTCTGGGTGATAACGCTGAGAACGAAGCCGAATGGACAGCATTATTCAAGGCAGTAGGACAACTGTGGCTAGCAGGAGTATCTATTAACTGGAGCAACTTCTATCAAAGGGAAACGCGACAACGAATTCCCCTACCTACTTATCCCTTTGAACGCCAACGCTTCTGGATTGATCCTCCATCTCATCCCAATCGTGCAGCAACTCCCAAACTTTTAAATCCCCAATTATTAAAAAAGACCCAAACCATGACAACATCCCCTCAGCAAAAGCTTATTCCCCTGCTCAGAGAAATTATCGAAGAAACTTCAGGATTGGAAATTGCGAGTGTTGACGACTCGACAACATTTTTAGAAATGGGATTAGATTCCTTATCTCTGACGCAAGTCGGGTTAGCTTTGAAGAAAAAATTTAAAGTCAAAGTTACACTTAGGCAATTACTAGAAATTTGCCCGAATTTGGCAATGTTGGCCGACTTGATCAATCAAGCCTTGTCTCCCGAAACTTTATCTGCACTAGGATTAACAGAAATCGTTGCAGAACCCATTCCAGAAGCACCATTGCCAGAACCTGCACCTACAACCACATCACCTACTTTGGTAGTGCATGAAGTTCATACCAATGGATCAAATGGATCTGCACCTCAGATTTCTCCCCAACCTGCTGTATCTAATAGCATCCTAGAAAATGTGATTAATCAGCAGCTACAAATTATGAGCCAGCAATTGGCACTATTGGGTAATAGCAGTCAATCTCTAACAATCCCAGTTGTACCTGCGGCGACATCTCAAAATAATCATGTCAAGCCACAAAATGCTGTATCTACCCCAGTTACTCAAACGAGCAAAGAATCACAAGCATCGGTAGATAACGAGTCAAATGGTGCTAAAAAGGCATTTGGTGCGGCTGCTCGAATTGAAAAGACCCAGACTAAAACTCTGACAGCACAACAACGCAATTATCTAGACAAAATTATCCAAAGATATACAAAACGGACTCAAAAATCCAAAGAATATACTCAAACTCATCGCCCTTACTTGGCAGATCCAAGAACTGTTTCCGGGTTCAATCCGACGATGAAAGAGATGGTTTATCCCATCGTCGCGTCTCGTTCATCAGGTTCTAAACTTTGGGATGTTGATGGTAATGAATATGTCGATTTAAGCAATGGCTTTGGCTTGAATTTGTTTGGTTGGTCGCCACCTTTCATTACTGAAGCAATTGAAGCACAACTGAAACTCGGCATGGAAATTGGCCCGCAGACTCCCTTAGTTGGAGAAGTGGCGAAGCTAATGTGTGAGTTGACCAACTTTGACCGAGCAGCCTTTTGCAACACAGGTTCGGAAGCGGTTCTAGGAGCAATGCGGATGGCACGCACCATCACAGGACGTAACTTAATCGCCATCTTTTCTGGAGCTTATCACGGTATTTTGGATGAAGTAATTGTTCGGGGTACAAAGAAACTCCGATCAATTCCCGCTGCCCCTGGTATCCCACCTGAAATGGTAGAGAACATTTTGGTTGTGGACTACGATTCGCCTGAGTCTCTAGAAATCCTCAGAAGTCGGGCTGATGAATTAGCAGCAGTGATGGTGGAATCTGTGCAAAGCCGTCGCCCTGAATACCAGCCTCAGAAATTCCTTCAGCAATTGCGTGACTTGACCACGGAAGCTGGTATTGCTCTGATTTTTGATGAAATCGTTACCGGATTCAGAATTCATCCAGGTGGCGCTCAGGCACATTTCGGTATCAAAGCTGATATAGCAACCTACGGTAAGATTGTGGGCGGTGGGCTACCAATTGGAGTCATTGCTGGCAAATCACAATATATGGATGCTCTAGATGGTGGATTTTGGCAGTTTGGTGATGACTCCGTTCCAGAGGTAGGCGTGACTTACTTTGCCGGTACTTTCGTCCGTCATCCTTTAGCCCTAGCAGCCGCCAAAGCAGTACTTCAACATTTAAAACAAAGTGGCCCCAGCTTGCAGCAAAATCTCAATGCAAGAACCGATAAGTTTGTAGCGGAACTTATGGGCTATTTCCAGCAAGTTCAGGCTCCATTTACAGCTTATAATTTCGGCTCCCTCTTCATGGTGAAGTCTTTACCAGAGTTCCCCTACGGAGATTTACTGTTTTACTTACTGCGGGACAAGGGAGTGCATACTTGGGATCACCGTCCTTGCTTCTTGACGACAGCCCATTCCGAAGCTGATTTGGCTTTCGTAATGGCAGCCTTTAAAGAAAGTATTGCTGAAATGCAGTCTGCTGGCTTCTTGTCTGCACCGCCCATAGAAGTAACAAACCGCGAAATTACCAATAACAGTTTACGCAATTGTCCTCCGCAACCTAATGCCAAATTAGGACGAGATCCCCAAGGAAACCCCGCCTGGTATATCCCCGATACCGAGCGTCCTGGGAAATACTTACAAGTCGCAAGTATTTCCTAAAGTACTTTTTTGAGCTAATACCACTTCTGTATGAAGATGCACATAACAAGACCCCCCGATGCTTTGGAGTTATGGGGTAGCCGGGGGAAAAATATATACAGCTTCACAAATAAACGGTACAAGTAGGCAGGTATAAATAATAGCAATTTGGAGGCATTTTATGAGTTCATCCCCTATAGTTTTACAGCCAACTTTGACACTTCCTGAACCCATTATTGCAGCAGATACGCCGGACTTTCGAGATAAGTTTAACCATTCTCCATTTATGTTCTCCCATAATCTCGTAGGACATCCTTTATTTGAGATTCCCCGTCTAGTTGAACTTGCAAATACTCTCTTTCCTAAAGGACAAATTTTTTCTTTTGGAAGCGGCAACTCCCCTGGTTTGAAGTGGGGACAAATACCGAATAGAAAACCAATTGTAGAAGTCCTCTCACATATTGGAGAATCAGATTCCTGTGTGATGTTTAAAAGCGCCCATATAGACCCAGAGTATAAGGCTTTACTAGATAAAACCTTGATTGAACTCGAAGATATTACAAGTGTTCCTTTACATCGAGAGATGACGTGGTCGATCGCTACCATTATTGTTTCTTCTCCTCACGTAATCACGCCATACCATATTGACCACGATTGTAATTTCTTATTTCAAATACATGGTGAAAAGGATGTCCATCTCTTCGATCAAAATGATCGCTCTGTGTTGACAGAGGAAGAGATTGAGCGTTTCTATTTAGGACATATTTCGTCAGCGAATTACCGAGAGGAAAACCAGAACAAAGCAAGTGTTAATCACTTAGTTCCGGGAAAAGGAATTCACCATCCGGTACTAGCCCCGCACTGGGTCAGAAATAAAGATAGTTACTCTGTTTCCTTGAGCATTAACTTTTGTTTGCGGACGTGCGATTTACAAGCCAGAATTTATCAAGTCAATCATTATCTCCGACAACTAGGTATGTTGCCAACTCCTCCAGGCAAGTCTGCATTACGAGATAAAACCAAAATTATTGCTGTCGAAATGTTCTCTAAACGAAAGCCAGAAAACCATGATGAAGTAGTTCGCTCCGGTATCAAAAGAATTACTGCCCCAGTCAAACTTCTCCAACAGGTAGTGAGGTCGCTAAAGCGATAATCAACTATCGTAATCATTGCAAACATTACGGTTTATATTTACGGGTCAGCAAGTGAGTAAAAGTTGATAGTATCAATTCTCTAGAATATAGCGGTCTCTTTATGAAAAAATTAGCAAATAGTCGAACTAGGAGAGCAATATGAAAATGGTTGATAAGTTTGTATCAGAGCTTCAACAGTTAGATGTAAAGTTATGGATTGAAGGCGGTAAATTACGCTATAAAGCTCCCAAGGAAACGCTGAATCCTGATTTACTCACTCAAATGAAAGATCGCAAAGAAGAGATTCTAAATTTCCTGAGCCGAACCAATTCTAATAATACAAATCATCATGGAAGCTTAATAGCTCAACCAGAAAATATGACTGTTGAGAAGGTGGCTAACTTATCCTATAAAGAGTTTGTCAGTCAATATCTCAACCCATTACAGCCTGTTGTGATCACTGATGCAATCCAAGATTGGAAAGCATTGTCAACATGGACTCCTGAATTTTTTAAAAAAAACTATGGCTCAAAAGAAGTAACTGTTGATGCTCAACGCTATCAACTGGGGAATTTTATTGATTTAGTTCTAGCTTCAACTGAAGAGAAACCTTGTTCATATCTCAAAGATACTGATATTCCCGGACTATTCCCTGAACTACTTGCAGATATTGACCCTACGCTACTTTACTCTCAGTATAATTGGCTCTTGAGTCCGATGCTTTACATACCAGCAGCCGATCCAGTAAAACAGCGAAATGCTTTCTTGGAGCTTTTAATTGCAGGTAAAGGGACAAAATTCCCAATCTTACACTTTGATTATTGGCACTTACATGCTTTTATCATGCAGGTTTATGGGGAAAAAGAGTTTACCCTTTTCTCGCCCGTTCAAACTGAATATCTCTATCCAGTTGATATGTCATCAAATAGATCCTTGATTCCAGATATCCATCAGCCAGATTTGGAGCAGTTTCCACTGTTTGCAAAGGCAACTCCTATTAAAGTAATTGTCAAACCAGGGGAAACTATTTTTGTGCCAAGTGGGTGGTGGCATACAACACGGATGCTGACCCCCTCAATTGCAGTCACAATGAATTGTCTAACTAACTCTAACTGGGATAGATTTAGCCAAGATTTGACTCGCGATCTGGTTAATTCGTTAACTTCTTTCAAAAATCACCAGAGTCAAATCACTATTCTTGAATCTAATATTTCTTCCTATCTAGACAATCTAGGAAGACTCTTGGCATCCGTAGATCCCAATTGAGATTTTTTTGTATTCTTAATATCATTAAACGCCAATAATTTCAATGTATAAACACATCAAAACTCTTACTTCTCTACGTGGTATTGCAGCCTTGGTTGTTGTTGTACACCATTTTTCTTACTACGCTTTACCTAAAACAGGTTCAACCATATCAGCTTATAGCGACTTTTTCAAAAATGGATATTTGTGGGTTGACTTTTTCTTCATTCTGAGTGGTTTTATCATGACCCACGTTTATATAGAGGATTTTTATTTAAAAGTGAGTTTAGATAAATATCGCTCATATTTATTTTCGCGATTTGCGAGAATTTATCCTCTGCATATATTTATTTTGTCTCTGTTTGTTGGATTAGAAATTGTAAAAATACTCTTACTAAATACTTCTGCTTTCACTGGTAAATTTAACTTAACTGCTCTTTTTGCAAATATTTTTCTTCTACAAGCATTTGACCTAAGTTGTCCACCTTTATTATGGTGTTATACCTATTGGAATGAACCTGCTTGGTCAGTTAGTGTAGAGTTTGTTATTTACTGTGCATTTCCATTTTTATTGCTTTTTTTATTAAGGAATAGCCCCAAAAATGATTTGATGATTTATAGTTGCACTCTCTTGAGCATATTACTACTAATTACCTTTACTCGTGGCAATTTAGATAGTATTGTTGGCATCCCTTCAATCGCTAGATGTGGTCTAGAATGCATACTTGGCATTACAACTTACAAAGTCTATCATAGAGGTAATTATAAAAAGTATTTCAATCTTAATTTACTGGCAATTATAGCAATAACTTGGATATTTTTGATTATGCATTACTACTGGCATTATTTTCGTAATCTTCATGATTGGCTGATTTTACCAGCTTTTTCTCTACTAATTTTAGGTGTATCTATCAACAACAATAGCGTGATATCAAAATTTTTGAATTCACGGTCAATGCTATATCTCGGCACTATATCTTACTCAATTTATATGGTTCATTGGTTTTTACAGGAACTATTAAAACTATTGTGGCTTGAGAATTTTCACGATGTTTTTGGCAAAGGATTCACAGCACATCAATCATTGACATCCTTAGGAGTATTTCTTATGATTGTATTATTGGCTGCATCATTTACATATAGATTTGTAGAGGTTCCTATGCGTACTTATTTAAAATCTACAATCTTGGGTAAATAATGTATTTAGCGTCAGTAGCTTGTTAAGACAAATTTAAATTTAATATTGAATAAACTGAGAAAATAAGAGAGTTTTATGAGCTTATCACCTGTAGATTACCAATCCAGATTGACTGCGGTTGATTTTGATCCATTTGCAAATGGAGAATTACTTCTAACTGCCCCTGCGACAGAATCACAAAAAGAAATTTGGGCTTCTGTGCAAATGGGAGATGCTGCCAATTGTGCTTATAACGAGTCTCAATCTCTGCGACTCAGAGGCGAACTTAATGTCAAAGTTTTCCAGTCTGCGGTGGAAAAGTTAGTACAACGTCATGAAGCACTACGGACAACTTTTAGCACGGATGGTAATACACTCTGCATTGTAGCTTCTCGACAAATTGAAATCCCTATTATTGATCTTTCTAACCTGGAATCACAGGATAAACAGGAAAAATTAGCTAGTATCTTGCGACAAGAGGTAGAGCAACCTTTTGATTTGGAACATGGCCCTCTATTTCGGGCAAAAATTGTCAAATTGCAGCCGCAGGAGCATCGAGCTATTTTGACAGTCCATCATATCATTTGTGATGGTTGGTCTTGGGCAGTAATGATGCCAGATTTGGGTAAACTCTATTCTGGCTTGCAACAGGGTATTGTTCCTGAATTAGAAGAACCAGACTACTTAAGTGAATATGCGACTTTGCAGGAAGAAGAGAGGGATAGTCCAGAAGCGATCGCCACAGAACAATACTGGTTGGAACAATTCGCTGACTCTGTACCAGTACTGGATTTCCCTAGCGATCGCCCCCGTCCACCACTCAGAACCTTTAACGCTACCCGCGAAGATTGGCAGTTAAATCCCGAACTAGTTGCCAATCTCAAACAACTAGGGACAAAACTCGGTTGTAGCTTTATGACCACTATCCTGGGAGGATTTGAGGTCTGGCTGCACCGTCTAACAGGACAAAACGACTTGGTTGTAGGCATTCCAGCCGCCGGACAAGCGGCTTTGGGGCAATATAATCTCGTAGGTCACTGTGTAAATTTACTACCCTTGCGTAGCCAAATTAATGGCGAAAAATCTTTCAGCGACTACTTGCAAACGCGGCGATCGGCTGTATTAGATGCTTATGACCATCAACAATTTACCTTTGGTAGTCTGGTCAAAAAATTATTATTGCCACGAGATTCTAGTCGCATTCCCTTAGTACCAATTATATTTAACGTCGATCAAGCCTTAGACAGCGATAAACTTCCCTTTATCGAGTTAGAGGTAGAATTTTTCTCTAATCCACGCGCATTCGAGAATTTTGAACTGTTTATCAATGCTACGGAATCCCATGGTCAACTTATCCTAGAATGTCAGTACAACACTAATTTATTTGATGCTGATACTATCCGCCGCCGGATGGCAGAGTTTGAAACTTTGTTATCGGGCATAGTTGCTAACCCTAATCAAACTATTGCTAAATTGCCAATTTTACCAGCAGTTGAGCAACAGTTATTGGCAACATGGAACAATACTCAAACAGCTTATCCCCAAGATATTTGCATTCACCAGCTGTTTGAAGCTCAAGTAGAGAAAACTCCAGATGCGATCGCTGTAGTTTTTGAAGACGAACAAATTAGCTACCGCGAACTGAATCTGCGAGCTAATCAGCTAGCCCATTATCTCCAAAGCTTAGGAGTCGCCCCAGAAGTTCTGGTTGGTCTGTGTGTCGAGCGCAGTTTGGAAATGGTTGTAGGAGTTTTAGGCATTCTTAAAGCCGGAGGAGCATACGTACCGTTAGATTATGCTTATCCTCAAGAACGTTTAGCTTTCATGTTGCAAGATGCTCAGGTGTCGGTGCTACTAACGCAGGAGAAGCTAAAGTCGGGGCTACCCAACCATCAAGCCAAGATTATTTGCCTTGATACCAACTGGCAATCCCAAGATTATGGGTTGGATAACCCCACACATAACATCACTTCTAATAACTTAGCCTACGTTATCTATACATCTGGCTCGACAGGTCAGCCAAAAGGCGTTCAAATTCAACATCAGAGTGCTGTTAATCTCTTGAATGCCGTTGCTCAAGAACCTGGCTTAACCGCTGAGGATACTCTTCTCTCTGTTACTAGCCTATCTTTTGATATTGCCGTTTCAGAAATTTTTCTCCCCCTGTCTGTAGGTGCAAAGTTGGTGTTGGTAAGCCGTGAAGTTGCGGCTGATGGCACTAAACTGTTAAAAACGCTAACCACCTCTGGGGCAACCTTTATGCAACCAACACCAGTGACTTGGCGGCTATTACTGGCAGCGGGATGGCAAGGTAGTCCTCAACTCAAGATGATTTCCACAGGTGAAGCCTTACCTAGAGACCTAGCAAATCAATTATTACCTAAGGGAGCTTGTCTGTGGAACCTCTACGGGCCTACAGAAACAACAATTTGGTCAACAGGCTACAAGGTGACAACGGCAAATAAAGCAATAGACATTGGTTGCCCTCTAGCTAATACGCAGACATACATTTTAGACTCCCATTTACAACCCGTTCCCATTGGTATATCGGGTGAGTTGTATATAGGTGGCGAAGGACTAGCAAGGGGATATCTTAATCGTCCCGATCTGACTGCTGAGAAATTTATTTCTAATCCCTTCAGCCCAAATCCGAAATCGCGCTTATACAAAACTGGAGATCTGGCTCGCTATTTACCAGATGGACATATTGAATACTTGGGTCGTATCGACTATCAGGTAAAATTGCGTGGTTTCCGCATAGAATTGGGTGAAATTGAAACCGCACTTCTACAACATTCAGAAGTAAAAGAAGCCGTTGTAATTATTCGAGAAGACACTCCTAACGAGAATAGTCTAGTAGGTTATATAGTTGCGGAAACTGGTCAAGATAGCTTGCAAGTGATTTCACAATTGCGTCGATTCTTGAAACAACAGCTTCCTGACTTTATGGTGCCAACGATCTTTATGGCACTAGAAGCTATGCCATTAACCCCTAATGGAAAAGTTGATCGCAAGGCATTGCCAAAGCCAGATGCTTCCCGCCCAGAACTGGAGGCAAATTATATAGCACCTCGCACTCCCATTGAGCAGCAGATTGCAGATATCTGGACGCAGGTTCTTAATGTCAAGCAGGTTGGAATTTACGACAACTTTTTTGAATTGGGTGGATATTCTCTACTAGGAATTCAAGTGGTTTCTCGAGTGCGCCAAGCCTTGCAAGCAGAAATTCTGATGTCCAATTTATTTGAATTACCAACGGTAGCAGATTTAGCTGAACGAGTGGAGACTCTGCGTTGGGCAACCCAAGGAGTTCACGCTGCTGAGAGTGAAACAGCTGATGATTACGAAGAAGGTGAGCTATGAAAACATTAGATGAACTACTATCTGAGCTACGTCAGCGCGATGTCAAACTTTGGCTAGAGGGCGAACGCTTACGCTATCGGGGGGCAAAAGATAGTCTCACACCAGAATTGCTCACCGAGTTAAAAACTCAAAAAGCCGAAATCATCAACTTTCTGCGCCAAATTACTACAGCCGCCAATTCACAGATTCCCCCAATTGTCGCTTGTGAACGGAATGGCAACTTACCGCTTTCCTTTGGTCAACAACGGATATGGTTCCTTCATCAGTTTGAACCTAATAGTTCCTCAAATAATATGCCCGTTGTGGTGCGTTTTACGGGGAATCTCAATGTTGCTGTTTTAGAGGAAAGTTTGAGAGAAGTCGTCCGTCGTCATGAAGTGTTGCGGACAACTTTTCCTGCTGTGAATGGTAAACCCACTCAAGTTATTGCCACCGATGTTTCCTTAACGCTGCCAATAATTGACTTGCAGCAAGTACCAGATGAACAACGAGAGGCGGAAGCTCACCTACTGGCAACTAAAGAAGCTCATCAACCTTTTGATTTAGCCAATGGGCCGATTTTGCGGGTGCTGCTGCTGAAGTTGAGCGATCGCGAGCATCTGCTAATCTGGAATATGCACTGCATAGTTTGTGATGGTGCTTCTTCCGATGTGTTCTATCAAGACTTCACTACTATCTATAAAGCATTGTCAGCAGGTCAGCCTTCGCCTTTAACTCCCTTACCAGTGCAGTATGCTGATTTTACCAATTGGCAATATCAATGGCTCCAGGGAGAGGTTTTAGAGTCACAGGTAAACTACTGGAAGCAAAAGCTAGAAGGCAATTTACCGATCATTAAGTTACCTTACGATCACCCCCGTCCTCAAGGTGTGCAAACCTATCGAGGTGATCGCGCGGCCCTACTGCTACCAAAGACCCTGAACCATACCCTGACAGACTTGAGTCAAAAATGGGGTGTCACCCTGTTCATGACTCTACTGACAGTGTTTGAGCTATTGCTCTACCGTTATTCTGCACAAGAAGACCTACTCATTAGCTTTGCCAGTGCAAGTCGGGGACAAGTAGAAACCGAAGGGCTGATTGGATTTTTTTCTAATACCCTTGTACTGCGAAGTAACTTAGCGGGAAACCCAACTTTCCGGCAATTGTTAGACCGAGTCCGTAAGGATTGCTTAGAGGCTTTTACTTATCAAGACCTACCCTTTGAAAGGTTAATTGAAGAACTTAGACCAGAACAACAAAGTCGCAGTAGTTCGTCTTTATTTCAGGTAAAGTTTTCCCTCAATCCTCCTTGGTCTAATGGTCGTGGCATGGGAGCAGTGCAACTACCTGATCTGACCATCACTTCTCTATTTGGCTACATTTATCATGGCAAGACCAAATACGATCTGACATTGGTCTTACGGGAACAGGATAATGGACTGGGTATGGTATTTGATTACAATGCCGAAATGTTTGATGCCAGTACCATAGAGCGGATGTTGGGACACTTCAAAACTTTACTTGAAGGTATTGTTGCTAATCCCGATCAGCAGATATCCAAATTACCCCTGTTAACAGCAGGTGAACAACATCAATTATTGGTTGATTGGCATGGCAAACAGGCTAATTATCCCCAGAATACTTGTATTCATCAGTGGTTTGAGGCCCAAGCTAAAAGAACTCCAAATAATATTGCGGTAAGTTTTGAAAATCAGCAACTAACCTATCAGGAACTCAACCAGCGTGCAAATCAACTAGCCCACTATTTGCAAACTCTAGGGGTAAAATCGGGGGTACTCGTCGGTCTGAATGTAGAACCTTCCTTAGAGATGATTGTGGGGCTATTGGGTATTTTGAAAGCAGGGGGAACTTACGTATCCATAGCTGCAATATCTGGGCAAGATAGTCTGGCTTTTATTTTAGAAGATACCCAAATATCCTTAGTGTTAACCCAAAGCTCATTGGTTGAGAAACTCTCTGAGCAGCAGGCACAAGTTATCTGTTTGGATAGTGATTGGGAAGGTATCGCCCTGCACGCAACTGAAAATCTAGGATATTACACCACAGAACAGACTCTCGCCTGTGTGATGTATGTGTCCGGCTGCAATGGAAAACCCAACGGTATAGCCATTACCCACCGTAATCTTGTCACCCACAGCTTGGCAATCAGCGAAACTTGGGAGTTGACCCAGAGCGATCGCCTACTACTTGTATCTAGTATCAGTTGCGATGCTTTTATTGAATCACTTTTCCCCACTTGGATTGCTGGTGCTACCGCAATTCTCCAATCTCAGGCGCAGTTTCTCCCATTCATTGCTCAACAACAGATTACCGTTGTTAATCTATCTACTTCTTTTTGGTATGAGTTAGTTAACGAGCCATCTCTATCTCCAGCAACCTTGCCAGTCAGCTTACGCTTAGTCATGGTTGGTGGTGAAAAAGTCTCACACAATGCTTATTTAACTTGGGTAGAAAAAGTTGGCAAGCAAGTACGCTGGCTGAATGCCTATGGATCGCTAGAAACAACTTTAACCGCCACAGTTTACGATCCAAAAACTGCCACTGAAGCCAGTAATACTAGGTCAGAAATTCCCATAGGGAGAGCGATCGCCAATACCCAAACCTATATTCTCGATCAGCGATTGCAACCACTGCCAATTGGCATTCCTGGCGAAATCTACATCAGCGGTATCGGTGTTGCACAAGGCTACTTTAACCGTCCCGACTTAACATCTGAGAAATTTGTCCCCAATCCCTTTAGCAGTGAATCGGGAGCATACCTTTACAGAAGTGGCGATTTAGGACGTTACTTGAGTGACGGCAATATTGAGTTTTTGGGCCGTCTAGACACTCAGGTAAAAATCCACGGCTTTCGCATTGAGTTAGCTGAAATTGAAACAATTTTGGGTCAATATCCAGGCGTGCAAAAAACTGTGGTGATTGCCAAAGAAGATGTTCCGGGAGAGAAGCATTTAGTTGCTTATCTTGTTCAAAAACAAGGGGAGACTTGGGGAAATGAGCAATTGCTGAGTTTTCTCCAGCAAAAGCTACCTGAGCATTTGTTGCCTTCTGCCTTTGTCGTAGTGGATTCTTTGCCATTGAATGCTAATGGTCAAGTTGATCGCCAAGCCTTACCTGCGCTTAATTCAACTAATTCTAAAATAGAAAAAACATTTGTCGTAGCAGAAGATCCATTGCAAATTCAGCTAACAGAAATTTGGGAAGATATTTTAGGAATTAATCCGATTGGAATAACAGACAACTTTTTTGATTTGGGTGGAAACTCTCTAATTGCAGTACGTCTTTTTGCTGAAATTGAAAAGACATTTGGCAAAACCCTGCCTCTATCTATTCTTTTACAAGCCCCAACTATTGAGAATCTAGCTAGCTTTCTTGGCGAAAAACAACTCTCAATCCAGTCGAATAGTGAGCAGACTAAGGGATTATTTAAACAATTTTTGAGAAATGCGATCGCCAGATTTTTAAAAAGTAATAATTCACAACTCAATAAGTTAATAATTGAGGATAAAAATCCAGCTGATCTAAAAAGAGGAGAATGGCTACCTTGGTCATCACTAGTGCCTCTTCAACCCAACGGTGACAAGCCACCTCTATTTTGTGTTCATGGTGCTGGTGAAAGTGTTCTTTATTATCGCGATTTTGCCAAATATCTCGGTTCTAATCAGCCATTTTATGCACTACAAGCTAGAGGTGTAGATGGGAAAAAAATTCCCCTTACTCGGGTTGAAAAAATGGCTGCTCACTATATTAAAGAAATACAAACTATCCAACCCCAAGGGCCTTATTTTTTAGGAGGCTACTCTTTTGGTGGCCTCATAGTTTGGGAAATGGCTCGACAACTAGTGGCGCAAAGTCAAAAAGTTGCTTTGCTAGCGATATTTGATACTAGTAGTCCAACTTGTCGCAAAACTACTATCAAACCAATACCAACGCAAAAGCGAATTTCTCGACATTTGAATAATCTTTTAGAAGTTGGGCCTAACTACATTCTTCAGCAAATAGAAGGAAAGAGCAGCTGGCTTGAGTATATGCTCAAACAAAGACTACAGAAGTTTGCTTTTAAACTTTATCTGAATGTGTCCCGAATCTTACCTTATGCCTATCGCAAACAAGTAAAAATTAAAGATTTTAACAAACAAGCCGCTAGTGAATATGTTCCAAAAGCTTATACAGGTCGAGTCACTGTATTTCGAGCAGAAGAACGCCCTGCAACTAATGGACAAGAGGAAGATCCAAATATGGGTTGGAGTGAATTGGCTTTAGGGGGTTTGGATATCCAACATGTTCTAGGAAACCACTTCTCCATTTTTAACGAACCTTATGTCAAATCTTTGTCAGAAAAAATGAAGGTTTGCATAGAACAAGCTATTGTAGAAACCTGAATCTTTATCGACCAGAGGCAGCCGTGCGTGGGCGTGTTGCAGGCATTGACTTGACGGTAAGTAACCAAGGTTCTGCAACTTATACTGGCACTTTCGCGACTGATTCGCTGTTTGCACCATTTATTATTGTGGACGGTAGACCCCAATACGCTTGGGTTAAGGCTAAAACTCTTTGTCAAATTCAATTTTTTTAACGTAGACGCGGAGCGGCTTGCCGCAGGCTACCGCCAAGGACGCCAACGCGCAGCGTCTCGTAAGAGTTGGACGCAAAGAGAAGAAAGAAATACTTAACTGAACTGTATTGCGGTAGACCCGATGCTGTTCTCAATGGTAATACCAATAAGAAGGTTTACTTCTCATTCTTGGGTGCTAACTCAGATCGGGTAGATCACATTCATCTGTTGGGAAATAACACCTTTGGTTTTGAGGATTTACCAAATGGTGGTGACAAAGATTACAACGATGTGATTGTGCAAGTAAATTTAAGTGCCAATCTTGCTTAAAATCGGGTAATTACTTAGCAAAATCGAACAACCTCATCCCATCTGTGGGATGGGGTTATTTTATGCGTATCGATGCAAATGACTTAATGTTAATTAAACTAGTAAATTTACTGAAGGCGGTTCTTGTTTTTCCTTCATAAATTTAATAGTTGATTCCTATAGGGGGCAAAAGATCTTCGCCTTTACTTTTCTTATTAAATTAAGCTAGCAACAAAGTGATGGAGAATTCTTTCATAATCGGTCATGGGTACTATTCAACAAGGAAAGTTCATTATCTTTCGCCATCAATAATACTGTCAATCCCTATATTCAAGAATTTGTAAAATATAATTCATAAATTTAAAGTTTTTTTTATTACATAATTCTTAACTAGGGTATTTACTTAGGAAAACATCTGTGATACTTTCAGTTTGATTATCATAAATAAAAATAGGCGACGCTAAGTTTAACAACTGCGTTTCTGTATCTTGGTTTGATGATGAGTATCCGTCCTGCATACTTGCAATACTAAATATTGATTTTAAACTTGTATAAATTATGTAGCGTTAACCAAGTGATAACTTGTCCTCGATCTATTTATACTATAGACATCTGGTGAAAATGAATGTAGAGACGTAGCAGTGCTACGTCTCTACAAGGATTCTGGGTAACGCATATTTAATTTCTGGAGATGTCTTATGTTTATATAGATAACAGTAGGAACCCTGTCAACTGAATACAGATATTGAATTAGACAAATACAACCTCTGTAATTTTACAAATTTAGGCAACCTAAATCCCACATAAGTCTTGCTGTTGGCATAAAACCAAAGACTGTCAGTGTTTAGTAAGAGAGATACTGGGTAATATTCTCAGCCTATTCCTCATTTTCCCTTCGATTTGTTTGATATGACTTATATTAAGAGTACTTTTCCCGAATTTCTTACCACCCTAGAGGGGTTTGATCATTTACCAGATGGAGCGATCGCTAATTTATCAGAACAACTACAAGCCTGGCGCTATCGCATAGGTCAGAAAATCATCGGTAAAGAAAGCCTCCCAGAACGCATCACCATCATTTATGAGGGACAAGTGCGCCTGTTGGGATACGACCCCCAAACGCAAATGCCAATCACCCTCAAATTACTGCAACCGGGAGAAATTATTGGCGAAATTGGTTTGTTGCGCGATGTCTCCTGTGAAACAGCGATCGCTTCCACCGAAGTAGTATGTTTAACCTTGAGTGCATCAGCATATTTTAGCTTTCTGGCTTCATACCCAGCCTTTGCCGAAGCTCGTAAGAACCGCAGTTATTTGGCAGAAGTTTTCGATATTCTCGGTTCCTATTGGCAAAAGCAAGCGATCGCTACCTTAAATCTCAGAGAACTGACAGAAAAAGCCTTACCACAGGCGAAAGTACAATACCTCTCTCCCGGAAAAACTGCATTCAATCAACTGGATAGCCAAAGCGTCTGGTTTGTAAGTGGCGGTGGTGCAGTCACGAATTTATCACCTGGCGATCGCCTAGAATCAGACGACAATCGAGATAATATCCAAGTTATAGGTCAAAACCCCGCGCGGTTGGTTGGTATACATCCGTCAGATTTGCTCTTAGAAGATAGTCATGAGATAGAACTTGTGGTTAGTGACACCACATCAGATAGCACAGAGAAATTAGATATCCCCTACGCATCAGACGAAATAGTTCCACAAACAGCCCCCCAAAATTCCAAGAATTCGCCAAAACAAAAATACCCATTTTTTGGCGGTAAAGGAGAACTAAATTCAGCCTTCGCCTGCTTCCAAATGATTGCGAAGCACCTAGAAATGCCGTTTCGTCGAGAGGTGGTTCGCCGCATCTTAACTGAGCAAGTCAAACGTCAGGGGACTATATCGTTTCAAGTTACTGCTTACCTGGCAGAGTCCATTGGACTGAAAGCCCAGTTAATAGAGCTACCAGTCGCTTCCGTAACGCGCATTCCGACACCTGCCCTGATTCGCTATGGTGATAGTTTTGCCGTTTTATATGCAGCTGACGCCAATACCGTAGTTGTAGGTGTGCCTTCCCTTGGAATTGTGCGCTGCAAACCCGCTAAATTGCTTGAACAATTAGAGGTTGATCCAACCAACTTTCCGCCTCAAGTTAGGGTATTACTACTCAGTGCTACTAAAGAAACACCCCAAGAGCGCTTTAGTTTACGGTGGTTTATACCCTATTTGTCACTCCACCGTCGAGTTCTGATAGAGGTCTTTATCGCTTCCTTTTTCGTGCAGTTGGCAGCATTAGCAAATCCTCTAGTCGTCCAGCTAATTATCGACAAAGTTATCACTCAAAATAGTATTGGCACTCTACATATTTTGGGGGTTTTGCTATTAGTAGTTGGGGTATTTGAAGCAGTGCTGACTACCTTACGAACCTACTTATTTGTCGATACCACCAACCGGATTGATATGGGTTTAGGGTCGCAAATCATCGACCACTTACTACGTCTACCTCTACGCTATTTTGAACGCCGACCGGTCGGTGAACTTTCCACTCGCATCAACGAACTAGAAAATATCCGCCAATTCCTCACTGGTACTGCTTTAACAGTGGGGTTAGATGCTCTCTTTTCGGTGGTCTATATCGGTGTGATGCTGATATACAGTTGGCCACTCACCTTGGTAGCCTTAAGCACGATTCCAGTGTTTATCGTTGTCATCTTAATTGCTTCTCCCACCATTAGCAGACAGTTACGCGCCAAAGCCGAACGCAACGCCGAAACTCAATCTTATTTAGTGGAGGTGATGTCAGGCATTCAAACAGTAAAAGCGCAAAATATCGAATTGCGATCGCGCTTTTCCTGGCAAGAGCGTTACGCCCGATTTGTTGCCGCTGGCTTTAAAACAGTTGTGACTTCTACCCTTGCAAATTCTACCAGCAACTTTCTCAACAAACTCAGCAGCTTACTAGTTTTGTGGGTAGGAGCTTATTTAGTTCTCCAACAACAATTAACATTAGGCGAATTAATTGCCTTTAGGATTATATCGGGTTACGTTACCAGCCCAATATTACGTTTAGCTCAACTTTGGCAAAGCTTCCAAGAAACTGCCTTGTCTCTAGAACGTTTAAGCGATATTGTTGATACACCACAAGAAGGAGAAACAGACCGCTACAATATACCCTTACCTACCATTAAGGGAGCAGTGAAATACGAAAATGTTTCCTTCCGTTTTGGTACAAGTGGCCCTCTGCAACTTTCTAATGTCAACCTCGAATTTGCGCCAGGGAAATTTATCGGCATTGTCGGACAAAGCGGTTCTGGTAAAAGTACGATGATGAAGTTACTGCTGAGACTTTACGAAACTGAGTCCGGCAGAATTTTGATTGATGGTTATGATATTGCCAAAGTGGAACTTTATTCACTGCGACGACAAATAGGCGTAGTTCCTCAAGAGACATTATTGTTTGACGGCAGCGTTCAGGAAAATATTGCCCTAACCAATCCCGATGCCACAACCGAAGAAATTATCGAAGCGGCTCAGGTTGCGTGCGCCCACGAGTTTATCATGAACTTACCCAACGGTTACAACACGCGGGTGGGAGAGCGGGGTTCTGCACTTTCAGGTGGACAAAGACAAAGAATTGCGATCGCTCGTTCAGTTTTACAACGACCAAAGTTATTAGTTTTAGACGAAGCAACCAGTGCATTAGATTATCCCACAGAACGGCAAATATGTCTCAATTTAGCCAAAGCATTCAAAGGTGATACAGTATTTTTTATTACCCACCGTCTGAACACCGTCAGTAATGCAGACATGATTGTTGTCATGGATAATAGCAGAGTTATAGAACAAGGCAGCCATCAAGAACTAATGGCTCTTAAAGGTCATTATTCTTACCTGTATCAGCAACAAGATGTGAACTTGTAATTACGTCATTAACTGCGGGCAAAGGTTTTTGGCATCGGGAAACATTGCCCACCCTACAAAAAATCCCAAATCTAAAATCCCAAATCGTTATGACTCAACTTAATGGCAATCACCTCAACGGCAATCAGAAAAACGGCAATCAAAAAAACGGAGTGAAGCAAGATTCACAGGTACTCACAAAACAACAGAAAGCTGCTCAACAGTCTTTAAATAACTCAAGCACTCAGGAATTTGAGCAATCTATTGTCTTGCGCCAATCTCCAATTTGGTCGCGTACAATCATGGTTACACTCATGGGACTAGCCTGTTTTGGAATTGCTTGGACTTATTTTGCAAAAATTGAGCAAGTAGTGCCAGCAACCGGACAATTAAAGCCGCAAGGAACAGTCAAAGAAGTTCAGGCTCCTGTTAGTGGAGTGGTGAAAACAGTTAATGTTAAAGATGGACAAGAAGTTAAGCCAGGGGATTTATTACTAACTTTTGACTCTATTGCTTCTGTTGCCGAATTAAATTCTTTGAATAAAATTCGTCTTGCATTAATGAAAGAAAACCAGATTTACCGTCGATTGATGGGTGCAAGTACCGCCACGGGATCGGAATTGTTATATTTGCGCGGTAATTTGCCACAAGAAACTGCTTTTCTGTTAAAAAGTCGGGCTGCCTTAGTAGCAGAAAATGAATTATTTCGGACTCAATTAAAAAACTCTGGTCAAGATTCTGGACTGGGGATTGATGAACAACAACTTCTACGAGTTGCCAAAAAAGAATTAGACTCTCGTTCTTCAGCGGCACTATTTGAAGTAGAAAAAACTAGAAAACAACTTACTCAAAACCAAATTAAACTTGAAGATAGTAAAGCAAGTTTAGCTATTCAACAGGGAATTTTAGAGAAGCTGAAGATATTAGCAGAAGAAGGTGGCATTTCTCAACTTCAGTATCTCAACCAGCAACAAGAAGTACAAAACCGTACGGCGGAAGTAGCACAACTAGGTGAAGAACTAAAACGCCTCCAGTTTGATATAAAAAAAGGACAACAAGAAGCAAGCAATACGGTGGCTGTTTCTGATAAAAATATTTTGGATAAAATAGCTGATAACAAACAGCGTATTGCCACAATCGATAGCCAATTCATGAAAGTTTTGCTGGATAATGAGCAGCGTTTGGCAGATGTCAATAGTAAAATATCTCAATCACAATTAAACGTTAAATATCAAGAACTCCGTGCGCCTGTAGCTGGGACAGTTTTCGATTTACAAGCAAAAAACCCTGGATTTGTAGCAACTCCGACTACAAAACTGCTGCAAATTGTCCCCAATGAAAGCTATATAGCTGAAGTTTTCATCACTAACAAAGATATTGGGTTTGTGCGAAAAGGTATGAAGGTAGATGTCAGAATTGACTCCTTTCCTTACAGCGAGTTTGGTGATATCAAAGGAGAAGTAATTGGCATAGGTTCAGACGCATTACCACCAGACCAAACCCATCAGTTTTACAGATTTCCAGCAAAAGTCTCATTAAATAAGCAATCTTTAGTAATTAAGGGTAAAAACGTCACCTTGCAATCAGGTATGTCCATCAGTGCCAATATAAAAGTGCGCGAAGAACGGACTGTGCTTAGTTTATTCACTGAGTTGTTTACCAAGCAAGTTGATGCTCTTAAAGAGGTACGATGAATCCCCAGAGAGTTAGACTAGGCAATTAGAAATCGCGGGTATAAAATTGATTGGTCTTCTTTGGTACAGCCAGGATGTCTTCTTTTACCCTT